>JAQWSN010000034.1 GCA_029243165.1 Flavobacteriaceae bacterium | reverse complement strand
CTCAGGTGCTGTGGTAGTTTCAGGTACTCCTACAAGTGCCGCTTCAGGGACTTATAATTATTCAATACTTGCAATGTTTGCGCCAACTAGTGATGCAACTGCCTCTGCAACTGTATCCGGAGTTATTTCAGTAGCTGCAGCTGCTTCAACTTCAACAACTGCATCGTTTACTATAGATGTTACTGCTCCAAGCAGTTCCGATTATAATTTAGTTGGAAATGATAGAAACGGTAGTATTTCTGGTAATGACCCTGATGTAACTTTTAATGTAGGGGACACTATAAGTTTTGATGTTAATGCATCTGGTCACCCATTTTACATCAAAACTACTGCTGGAACTGGAACAGGTAACACAGTAAGTGGAGTCACAAATAATGGCTCTGATAGTGCAACAATTAGTTGGACACCATCTTCAACAGGAACCTTCTATTATCAGTGTTCTTTACACGGAGGAATGGTAGGAACTATAACTATCCAGTAATAGACATATCATCTTCAGTAAGTTCAGGGATTTGTAGTTCTTTAAGTGTAATTCTGTAACAGGTTAACAGGGTCGTTGGATTATACCCCCCTATACCAATCAACACCTAAGGACAACCACGCATTAATAAATTCCTAATATGCTGTTTGTTAACACATTAGACAGGGTATTTGAGGTGCAATGTATGTAGGGTCTTAAATGCTGAGGTTAGGGGTTATATACTAGATACAAGAACTAGTGTCTAAAGAAAAAACGGTTCTAAAAACCCCTCCCCATGTATAGGAGTTAAAGAATGTTTAGAAACTTTTAGCTTTTAAATACAATGTCATAGTCCACATCTTTACCTATATGCTTAGAGACATATTTGCATACCTCTTCGTTATCATAGATTGGTTGATAGTCTCCTACAGAAACATTCCCCATTCCATACTTAACTTCTTTATAGGTCATGTCTGTATTAGTGCCAATAAGCATATGAACATGTAGGTTGTTGTAATCTCCCTTGTCTCTTTCTGATACATAGAATGCCTGTTCTACCTTATTAGATGCCTTGAGGAGTTTAGTGATCCAGTTTCTCACTGTCATGGCGTGGATCTTATATGGAGTTCTACATGTGACAAAGTAGTTCCATTGTAATTGCTGGAGGAAGCTTGCGTAATCTTTAGCTAAGTTCATTTTGGTTAAGTTTAGAGCATAGCAGGGATTAAGGCTATCTATGCCTGGTTAGTATATACATCATGTAAATTGAATTAGATTTTTATTCGAATACTTAAAGATACTCAAAAATTAAACCGCTAAATTTGGGATATTAGATTGATGATTGCAAAAACAGAGAAAAGGCAACTCTACAGGCAACTGAAATAAAAAAGCCCTGAAAACACTAGGATTTCAGGGCTAAATAGTGGAGTCGGCGGGATTCGAACCCGCGTCCAAACAAGCGATTAAAAAGCTTTCTACAAGTTTAGTTTTCGATTAATTTTCGAATGTTTACTGACCGAGAACTGTCCATAAACATCTTAGCATCTTTATTGAAAAACACAAACGATGCATTTGTATTTCGATGTTGACTTTTATGGTGCCTCAAAGTAGATCGCCGTCAACAAGGGCTATCCAGAGACATCCAGCTTTCCGACCTAGTCGGAACTTGGCATTAACGTACTATGATTCGGTTAATTATGCAGCTAGAGCGTAGTTATTTTCGCCATTTAAAAATGTGAAAAATGAGATTTACGAGCTGTAATTCAGCGCTCGACTTGCTTACCTTTTCATGCGTCCTGCTGTCAAAACCAGTCGACCCCATGAGTTTCAATGAACTTAATCAGGTTGTAAAATTACAAATATTAAGCCAAAGCCTTTCCGAATGCCCTTGTTTATTCTTTAAAACAAGGGATGTTTTTATTTCTATTCTTTGAAACTCAATTATTTATTGATTTCCTTAGGGTCTCTCGATAGAATTAATAATATATTTGCAGCGCTTAAAAAACGC
The DNA here is from genome assembly GCA_029243165.1 of Flavobacteriaceae bacterium. Classification (GTDB taxonomy): domain Bacteria; phylum Bacteroidota; class Bacteroidia; order Flavobacteriales; family Flavobacteriaceae; genus MS024-2A. The sequence continues at coordinate 121,657 of JAQWSN010000034.1, read as the reverse complement.
TATGAATTCTATTAAGAATATTGCCATTATTGCACACGTAGATCACGGTAAAACAACTTTAGTTGATAAGATTCTTCACCACTGCGATTTATTCCGATCCAATGAGAGTACAGGAGATTTAATACTAGATAACAACGATTTGGAAAGAGAAAGAGGAATTACAATACTTTCCAAAAACGTTGCCGTTTCTTACAAAGGGGTGAAAATTAATATTATTGATACGCCTGGACACGCAGATTTTGGAGGAGAAGTAGAGCGTGTACTAAATATGGCTGATGGTGTTTTATTACTTGTAGATGCCTTTGAGGGACCTATGCCACAAACCCGATTTGTTTTAAAAAAAGCACTTGATCTTAAGCTAAAACCTATTGTTGTTGTAAATAAGGTTGATAAAGAAAACTGTACTCCAGAAGAAGTTCATGAGGCAGTCTTTGATTTAATGTTTGAATTGGGAGCGGAAGAATGGCAACTGGATTTTCCAACCGTTTATGGTTCTGCTAAGAACAATTGGATGGCTGAAGATTGGAAAACTCCTAAAGATTCTATCGAGCCTCTTCTCGATATGGTCTTAGAACATGTTCCCAGTCCCGAGATTAAGGAAGGAAATACTCAATTACTGATTACCTCTTTAGACTTTTCTTCCTTTACTGGAAGAATTGCCATAGGAAGGCTTCAGCGAGGTCATTTAGAATCTTCAATGAAAGTCAATTTGATAAAAAGAGACGGTACAACGACCCCATCTAAAATAAAAGAATTACATCTCTTCGACGGTCTAGGAAGAAAAAAAGTAGATCGTGTGGATGCTGGTGATCTATGTGCCGTTATTGGCTTAGATGGCTTTGAGATTGGCGATACGGTAGCAGATTTTGAAGCACCTGAAGCTTTGCCAACCATAGCAATAGATGAACCCACAATGAGCATGTTGTTTACGATTAATGATTCTCCTTTCTTTGGTAAAGAAGGAAAGTTTGTAACCTCGCGTCACATCAGAGAGCGTTTGGAACGTGAGCTAGAAAAAAATCTAGCCATGCGACTTGAAAATACGGATAGTGCAGATAAGTTTATCGTTTATGGTAGGGGAGTACTCCATCTTTCTGTTTTGATAGAGACGATGCGTAGGGAAGGTTATGAATTGCAAATTGGTCAACCTCAGGTGATTATCAGGGAAATTGACGGTAAAAAAATGGAACCTATCGAAGAGCTGACTATTGATCTGCCCGAGGATGTTTCAGGAAGGGCCATTGAAATGGTAACCCAACGCAAAGGAGAAATGTTGAGTATGAACCCAAAGGGTAGTCGAATGGTGTGCGAATTTAAAATTCCATCCCGTGGAATTATTGGCTTGAGAAATCAACTCCTTACTGCCACAGCCGGTGAGGCAATAATGAATCATCGTTTTGTTGAATACAATGTTTACAAAGGAGAAATAGCTGGTCGAATTAACGGTTCTCTAATTTCAATGGAAAAGGGTTCGGCGATTCCTTATTCTTTAGATAAACTTCAAGAACGAGGAAAATTCTTTGTGGCCCCCAATGAAGAGATCTACACGGGCCAAGTGATTGGTGAAAATTCAAGACAGGATGATTTGGTGGTTAATGTTACCAAAACAAAAAAGCTTTCCAATGTCAGAGCATCAGGATCAGACGATAAGGTGAAATTAGCCCCTCCGATTAAATTTTCATTGGAAGAGGCTTTAGAATACATTCAAAAAGACGAATATGTTGAAGTCACTCCATCATCATTGCGCTTACGAAAAGTGTTTTTAGATGAAAATGAAAGAAAACGCCAAAAGGCTTAACCCTCTTTCTTAGCGATTACTTCTTGTAGTTTTCCTTCATTGCATTGAAAAATTTTACCTGGAAATTTTACAATCATGTTGTAGTCGTGAGTAGCCATTATTATGCTAATCCCACCTTTGTGAAGCTCTTTAAATAACTGCATAATTTCTTGACTTGTTTCGGGATCAAGATTTCCTGTGGGTTCGTCAGCAATGATAAGTTCAGGATGATTTAATAAGGAACGAGCTATGGCGACCCGTTGTTGCTCACCACCAGAAAGTTCAAAGGGAAATTTGTGAAATTCTGGAGCTACATTTACCATTTTAAGAACTTCCGTTACCCTGGCCTCAATTTTTTGTTTATTATCCCATCCTGTCGCTTTTAAAACAAAGGCAAGATTGTCGAAAATAGTTCGATCGGGGAGAAGTTTAAAGTCTTGAAAAACAACCCCTAATTTTCTTCTAAGCGGGGGGATATCTCGGTCTTTTAATTTATCCAAATTGTAACCCACGATTGTACCCTCTCCACTACTCAGAGGGAGATCTCCGTACAGCAATTTGAGTAAACTGCTTTTACCTGCTCCCGTTTTACCAATTAAAAACACAAAATCACCTGCATTTACTCTAAAATTGATGTTGGTTAATACCACTTTATTTTCATTTTGAATTGTAGCATTTTGCAGTGAAACCACAGTATTTTGCATGTTTAATTGGATTTTAGTTAAAGGTATGTTTTTTGTAGAATTAGAAAATATTTTGTTGATAAATATATACGTTTCAACCAATTTTCACGTTTAAAAAGCATGTTGAATCAAGTATCTTTATAGGGATGATTTTCCCCTCAAAAAATAGTACCCACAGTTTTATTGTGCTGTTGTTATTTCCAGTGATTCTCCTAGGACAACTTTATCATTCTCAATATTCTGATGACCTTCCAAGTCGATATTTTGGATTAGGATATCATCCAGCATCATGGCAGGCGAGTGTTTTCGCAGATGATTCTTATTCATCCATAGAAAAAAAACAGCAAAATCAGTTTAATTTACTTTCCAATGCTTTACGTCTTAATTTTTCTGCTGCCGAAAAAATGTTAATGCAGTTTAAAAGTGAATATCCTAATACTAAAGAATCTGCCACAATTGATTTTGATGTTGCCAACTACTATTTTAACAATGAAAAATATCGTTATGCATTGAAGTGGTTTTCTAAAGTATCGGAAAATCAGATCCCAAAAATGGAACTTCCTCTTTACAACTTTAATAAAGGATATACTTTATTTTCCGCTAAACGCTTTAAACAAGCAAAGCCTTATTTGGAAAAAGTTAAAAATGATGAAGAGTTTGAATCAGATGCTCATTATTACTTAGGTCATATCGCTTATCAGTTAGATGATTTTGACACTGCGGTTTCTGAATTTAGTGATATTTCAAATCCTGACCAGAAAGAAAATCTAAATTACTTTCAAGCCGATATGAACTTTCGTCTTGGTCGATTTAAACAGGCCATTACTTTAGCCAAAAAGGTTCTCGATGACGATTCACCCGCAGTGATTTCTGAAGCCTCTAAGATTATTGGAGAAAGTCATTTTAATTTAAATGAATATGCAGCGGCAATCCCTTATTTAGAGAATTACAAAGGAAAAAAGGGACGTTGGAATAATACCGACTACTATCAGTTGGGCTTTGCATACTACAAAACAGCTTCATACGATAAAGCATTAGCTCAGTTTAATAAAATCATAAGAGCCCAGAATGCTTTGGCCCAAAACGCCTATTATTATCTAGCCGATTGTTATTTACGTTTGAATCAGAAGGCTGCTGCTCAAAATGCATTTAAAAGTGCGTCTGAAATGAATTTTGATCAAGAAGTAAAAGAAGATGCCTTTTTTAATTATGCTAAGTTGAGCTATGAAATAGGCAATCCTTACAAAACACCCCCTCAGGTATTAGTTGAATTTTTAGATGCGTACCCTAAGCATGAACAAATTGAATTGATCGGAGAACTCTTGGTAAGCTCATACACCAAGGAGGGTAACTATTTGGCAGCAATCGAAATCTTGGATGGGAAGAGTGGTTACAAGGATAAAGAGACCCTTGAAAGAGTTCTTCTTCTTCAGGCCATATTAGAATTTAATAATGGACAATACATCCAATCAAGCGATCTGTTTAAAAGGGTTTTGAAAATCAATGAAAATGATTTTATAAAAGCTTATGCTTATTATTGGCTTGGTCGTTCAGAATATGAAAGAAACCAGTTCAATAGTGCTTTAGACCATTACAAATCATTTAAAAAACATCCTGATTTTAAATCGGTTGAGGGTCACAAAAGAGTTGACTACGATATGGGCTATGCCTATTTTAAATTGGGAGAATATCCATTTGCTTTGGAATCATTTCAGAACTTCGATTCGAGCAATAGTGCTTTTGACACCTCTTATCAAAGAGATACTTTTCTTCGAATGGGTGATTGTTCATTTGCAATGAAACAATATTGGCCTGCTATGGAATCTTACAATAAGGCAATTGCACTGAATGAAAGAGAAGGGGCTTATCCCAAATTTCAAAAAGCAATGAGTTATGGTTTTGTAGATCGAAACCCTAAAAAAATTGAAACCTTACTAAATCTTCAAAATACATATCCCCGTGATCCACTTTTAGATGATGCTCTTTTTGAACTTGCTTCAGCTTACAGTAGAGCAGGTTCTTTTGATCAGGCAATTAAAACTTACGACCGTTTGTTATCCGAATTTAATACCAGTCCTTATTTGGCTCAATCAGCACTGAATAAAGGTCTGATTCTGTACAATATGGAAAGATATGAACAGGCCCGTACTGTTTTAGAAGGAGTTGTTGTTAAGTACAAACGTTACGCTGTGGCTCAACAAGCTGTACGAACGCTAAGAGAAATAGCTGTTGATCAAGGTAATGTGGGCGCTTTTACCCAATGGCTGCGATCTCAAAACCTAACAACTTTTTCAGATGTTGAACTTGAAAAAACCGCTTTTGTGGCAGCTGAAAAACGATTTTTGGAAGGAAATACGAGTGCAGCAGAACGATTGCTTACCGAATATTTAGAAAATTATCCTCAGGGTACCTATTTTTTAACTACTACTTATTATTTGGCAGAACTCTATTATGAAAAACAAGACCTAGAAAAAGCACTCCATGCTTACAAAGAACTTACACAGGGAACAGTAACAGATTACAGTGAAAAAGCCCTTGTCCGAGTAATTAGTTTATTGAAAAAGGAGTCCCATCTGGATCAGGCAATACCTTATTTGGAAAAATTAGACTCCATTGCCTCATTTAAAGAGAATAAACGCTTTGCCCTTTTTAATTTAATGCAAGCCAACTATTTAAAACAAGATTATTTAAAAACTCTTGTTTTAACGGAACGTGTTCTTAAGCTTCCTAATCTTGAGTCTAGTTTAAAATGGGATGCATTGACCCTAAAAGCAAAATCAGCTTTAGCAATACAAGATTCTTTAACTGCAGCTGAAACTTACCAAAAACTAGAGTCTGCTCCACAATCCAATAGTGTTGCAGAGGCGTATTATTTTAGAGCATTTAAGCTGCATCAAGAAAATCAATTTGAAGCCTCGAATGCCTTAATTGAGAAAATAGCTCAGTTGGGTAGCGCTTCAGGAATTTGGAATGTGAAAGCACTATTGCTTCTGGCAAAAAATTATTTTGAATTGGATGATAGTTTTCAAGCCATTTTTGTTTTAGAATCAGTAATTGAAAATTTTGAGTCCTACACCGACCAAATTGAAGAAGCCCAGAGGCTTTTGGAAAAATATAAAACAGACGAAAAGACGAGTCCGAATGAAAACATTTAATCGCTTTTACGGATTCCTTTTCCTTGTGCTAATAGGAGGAATGGTCTTAGCTCAGGAAGAAGAGGGGCTTCAAGTCCAAGAAGTTTTGGTAATAAAGTCCTACACTCCTAGCTTGTCCGATGCTTTTAAAATTAGCGAAGCACCAAAGGTACCCGATAGTCTAAAAACAGAGGCCAAGGCTTTGATATTTAAAATTAAGCCCGTTGATGTAGTTTCTACTTTCGAACCGAATAAAGCGACTCCATTGAAGTTGAAACGTCGTTCATCAACAACTCCATACAATACTTTTTTTAGTGGTGGATTTGGTTCCTTGAGTCAATTGTATTTAAATATTTCTAGTGTCATTGAACTAGATCGAACTCAACGATTCGGTTTGAACATTTATCGTGACGGATTTGGAAGTAATATTGGTAATTCACTATTGAAAAGCACTCAAGCATTTAGCCAGTTTGGAGCGCATCACAATCTAAGGAGTACAAACTACAATGCCAATACACAACTCCAGTTTGCGATTCAAAAAAATAATTATTTTGGTTTGTATGATCGTAACTGGGATACCTTTTTAATAAACAATATTGATCCTGAAATTAAGAGAAACTCATTTAAATTCAGAACTTTTTGGGATTGGTTTGATACCACATTGCGCAGTCTAGCTTTTCAGGCAAATGTCACCTCTGATAATTTTTCTACCTCAGAGCAACAGTTGGCGATTGAAGCAAATTTTTCCATTCCTTTAGCGGGAGGAAAAATTCAGGCATCAACAGTTGCAAGAGGCTTAAACACTACTTTTAAGAAGCCCTTTTTTATTGAACAACCAAATGAATTTACTCAAGGAATAGGTAAAGTTGGTGTGCAATGGCTGTATTCAAAAAGTGATTTAAAACTAAAAATAGGAGCTGGAATAGCCTACCTAGAAGGAGACGAAAGCTTATCCTCCAAGCTTAATTATTACCCAGAGCTTGAGGTTTTTTACCAAAAAAAGGGAAGCGTTGTTACACCCTATTTGACTGCAAATGGCGGAATATCCTTAAACAGTTACAGAGAATCTGCACTTGAAAATCCCTATTTGGCACCCATGACAAATTTGAAGCCCCAATTTCAAAAATACAATGCTGCATTAGGAATAAGATCAAGTCTTTCCTCGGTATTAAACTTTGATTTTGGACTACTTTATGACCAAATCGAGAACTTTCAATATTTTGAACGCCTGCCTTTAAATCTTATTAATGATCAGGAGCCTTACAGGCTTTCAAATGCATTTCAAAACGAATATGCCCATTTGGATTTGTATGGAGTTAAGGCACAGATTAGAATAGATTTGGCAAAGAACAATTTTGTGCATTTTGAAACGGTTTATCGCTATTTTAATTCGTTAAACGATCAAACGCTTTGGAATACACCTTCTCTTCAGATGAATTGGAAAAGCCAATTTCGATTTAAAAATCTAATTACACTCTCATTGAATGGTGGGGTTTGGGGCGATCGATATGCGCAGGAACACATTATTTTATTGGACAATGCGACAGAGAGTGTTTATCCAAATAAAATTACATTGCCCTTGTTTTTTAGAACTACCGCACATCTTACGGTAAAGTTGAACGACCAATTTGATGCTTTTATTAAAGGTAGATTCTCAAATAGTGATGTACATGGTCAATGGGGATTTTTTCAAGAACCTACTCTAATTCTCTTGGGAGGAGTTACGTATAAGTTTGATTTTCAGTACTAAACCTAATAAATTTAATTGGTGGAAAACAAATTTGAATGAAACCATTGATTTTGATTACCTTAGCCAAGTTTTAAAAGTTTATCCAATTCATTAAATTTTTATGAGAATTAATAGATTTCATCTTTACGTTTTGCTCCTTGTTGGAGTCCTATTGTCATCCTGTCAAACGAAAGTAGATTTTATTGTGCATAATGCAACTGTTTACACCATGGGATCAATGGGTGAGAAAGCTTCTGCTTTTGTTGTAAACGAAGGAAAGTTTCTTGATGTAGGAGGAGAAGAACTATTAAAAAAATATTCTGCTAAAAAAGTTCTTGATCTTCAAAGCCTTCCTGTCTATCCTAGTTTCATAGACTCTCACTGTCATTTCTTGAGTCTTGGACTGAGTTTACAAAAAGTTGATTTAGTGGGGACAAAAAGTTTTGAGGATGTTTTAAATCGTGTCAATCGTTTTTCCTCAAACAAGGAACTTCAAGCAATTACAGGGCGCGGATGGGACCAAAATGATTGGAGCAACAAGGAATTGCCTAACAAAGAGCAGTTAGACAGTTTATTTCCAGATATTCCAGTGGCCCTTAGACGCATAGACGGTCATGCTTTATTGGTAAATCAAAAGGCTTTAGACTTAGCTGGAATTACAAACGATACTTTTGTTGAAGGAGGAGAGATTGTTAAAAAGAATGGTCAGCTTACAGGAGTTCTTATTGATGCTCCTATGAAATTAGTAACTAAAATATTGCCACAACCAACAACAGAGGAAAAAATAAAAGCGCTTCAAGATGCGGAACAAATTGGCTTTGCCAATGGTCTTACAACCGTGTCCGTCGCAGGCGTTAACAAAGAAGACATATTCCTAATTGATAGCCTACAAAAAAAAGGTTTACTAAGCATGCGCGTTTATGCTATGATAGCTAACTCAGTTGAGGATATGGACTATTTTCTTAAAAACGGTCCTTACAAAACAGATAAGCTTAATGTTCGGTCATTTAAAATATATGCTGACGGAGCATTGGGCTCTAGAGGTGCTGCTTTAAAAGAATCCTACAGTGATTTAGACAATCATGTTGGAGCTTTCATAACATCTAAAGACTCTCTTGAAAATCTTGCTTACAAATTAGCAGCTTCTCCGTTTCAGATGAATACGCATGCTATTGGAGATGCTGCAAATAAGGTGGTCCTTGAGGCTTATCAAAAAGCCTTGGTTTTCTCTGAAGATCCAAGATGGCGCGTTGAACATGCACAGATCATTGATACTGCTGATCTCAAACTTTTTAATCGTAAAATTATTCCCTCTGTTCAGCCTACCCATGCTACAAGCGATATGTATTGGGCGGAAGATCGGTTGGGTGAGGATCGTCTATTAGGGGCATATGCTAATAAGACATTACTAGAGCGATCAGGTAGAATTGCCTTAGGAACTGATTTCCCTGTAGAAGAAGTAAATCCGTTTAAAACCTTTTACGCAGCGATTGCTAGAAAGGATAGCAATGAATTTCCGGAAGAAGGCTATTTGCCCAAAAATAAATTATCTCCTTCAGAGGCATTGAAAGGAATGACCATTTGGGGAGCCTATGCTAACTTTGAAGACAAAGAGAAAGGATCCATTGAGGTAGGTAAAGTAGCTGACTTTATCATTCTGGATCGAGATATTATGAGAGTTAGTGAAAAGCGGATTTTAAAATCTCGTATCGTGGCAACATTTCTTGATGGTAACATTGTGTACAGTAATAGATTCAACTAGTCTTTTACTTTAAAATTTTAGCCGCACCTTAAAGATTCACTTTTAAATTTTAAAATCTTATCAAATTTTATTTTTTTAATTAAAAATATTAGCTGATTATCATTTTAAGGTGGATATTTTTACTTGAATTCATATTTTTGTTAAAAAAATATTATGTGCGGTATCGTTTGTGCTTTTGATTTAAAGCAATCCTCAGAAAAAATTAGACCACAACTCATAGAAATGTCCAAAAATCTGCGTCATAGAGGACCAGATTGGAGTGGCATTTACAGTTCGGATCAAGCCATTTTGGTTCATGAACGATTAGCCATCGTAGATCCTACCTCGGGCAAACAGCCTTTGATTAGTCCAAAGGGTAATTTAGTCTTAGCTGCTAATGGAGAAATTTACAATCATCGCGAATTAAGAGCACCTTACGAAACCTCTTATGGATTCAAAACCCAATCAGATTGTGAAGTAATCTTGGCCTTGTATGAGAAAGAGGGGCCTGCGTTTGTTGAAAAATTAAACGGAATTTTTGCCTTTGCAATTTTTGATGAATCGAAAAATGAATTTTTTATTGCACGCGATCATATGGGGATTATCCCATTGTACATGGGGTGGGATGGAGATGGTACTTTTTATGTAGCATCCGAATTAAAAGCGCTAGAAGGAATTTGCTCCAAAATTGAATTATTTCCTCCAGGACACTATTTACATAGTAATGATTCAGAGCCTACCACTTGGTACAAACCAAACTGGAATGATTTTGACAATGTAAAAGATAATCCAACCTCGATTGAAGATCTTCATGACGCTCTGTCTGATGCAGTGCATCGTCAATTGATGAGTGACGTTCCTTATGGCGTACTGCTTTCTGGTGGTTTGGATTCTTCCATTACCTCAGCACTTGCCAAAAAATATGCTGCTCACAGAGTTGAATCTGATGATAAGCAAGCGGCTTGGTGGCCTCAATTGCATTCCTTTTCTGTAGGCCTTGAGGGCTCTCCTGATCTGGCAGCAGCCCAAGAAGTTGCTAAACACATTGGAACGGTACATCATGAAATTAAATTTACAATTCAAGAAGGATTGGATGCTATTCGAGAAGTTATTTATCATTTAGAAACCTATGACATTACAACAATCAGAGCCTCTACACCTATGTATTTGATGGCACGGGCAATCAAGGCTTTGGGAATCAAAATGGTTCTTTCAGGTGAAGGAGCAGATGAACTTTTTGGGGGCTATTTATATTTTCATAAAGCACCAAATGAAAAGGAATTTCATGAAGAAACGGTGAGAAAACTGGAAAAACTGCATCAGTACGATTGTCTTCGTGCTAATAAATCATTAGCCGCATGGGGTATTGAGGGACGAGTACCCTTCCTAGATAAAGAATTTATAGAAGTAGCTATGCGTTTAAACCCTAAGGACAAAATGATTACAGGGGAACGAATGGAAAAATGGGTACTTCGTAAAGCCTTTGAGTCGTATCTTCCAGAAAGTGTAGCATGGCGACAAAAGGAACAATTCTCTGATGGGGTAGGGTATGGCTGGATAGACACTTTAAAGGAGTTGGTCTCCAATGAGATTTCAGACGAACAAATGGCAAACGCTCACTACCGTTTTCCAGTACAAACACCCCAAAATAAGGAAGAGTTTTATTACCGTACAATTTTTGAGTCTCACTTCCCTAGTGAGGCCGCTGCGCTCAGTGTCCCTTCTGTGCCGTCTGTTGCCTGTAGTACACCGGTAGCCTTGGCTTGGGACGCTGCTTTTCAAAATCAAAACGATCCAAGTGGAAGAGCAGTGGCAAGAGTTCATGAACAGGGTTACGACGAATAGTTAGCATTGTAATTTTATTCGCTTTTGAGAGGTTTATTTTTTACACTTTTTGTTGATAACTTCGCAATATCGACAAGGCTTAAGAACCAATTTGCCACCCCTAATAATTATATTTGCTAGTCGGCGTCATGCAGGCACTAACTTTAACAATTATGAGCGAAGAAAATCAGAACAAAAATTATTCCGCTGACAGCATTCAAGCCCTTGAGGGAATGGAGCATGTTCGTATGCGACCCTCGATGTACATTGGGGATGTAGGACCTAGAGGACTGCATCATTTGGTTTACGAGGTTGTTGATAACTCCATAGATGAAGCACTTGCCGGTCATTGCGATGAAATTGCGGTGATTATCAATGAAGACAATTCAATTACTACTCATGATAACGGTCGTGGGATTCCCGTCGATATCCATAAAAAAGAAGGTGTTTCCGCCCTTGAAGTGGTAATGACCAAAATTGGTGCAGGAGGAAAATTTGATAAAGATTCTTACAAAGTTTCTGGAGGATTACATGGTGTTGGAGTGTCTTGTGTTAATGCATTGTCAGAAAGTTTAACGGCAACCGTTTACCGTGATGGAAAAATCTGGGAACAGCAATATGAAAGAGGAAAGGCATTAAGTCCCGTAAAAGAGATTGGTACCGCTGATAAAAAAGGAACCGTAGTTACTTTCAAGCCTGATGCACAAATTTTTACCCAAACTTTAGAATACAATTATGATACACTATCGCTCAGAATGCGTGAGCTGGCTTATCTGAATAAAGGAATTAAAATATCGATAGAAGATCGACGTCATAAAGACGAAAATGGAAATTTCATTTCCGAAACATTCTTGTCTGAAGAAGGATTGAAAGAATTTATTCGATTTTTAGACGAAACTAGGGAGGCAATTATTGGTGATGTTATTTCCATGGAAGGAGAAAAAAATGGAATTCCTGTTGAGGTAGCCATGATTTACAATACTTCATTTTCTGAAAACCTCCATTCTTATGTAAATAATATTAATACTCACGAAGGAGGAACCCACCTCTCAGGTTTTCGAAGAGGATTGACCTCAACACTAAAAAAATACGCTGACAGCTCAGGGCTACTAGATAAATTAAAATTCGAAATAGCGGGTGATGACTTCCGTGAAGGACTTACTGCCATCATATCCGTTAAGGTAGGAGAACCCCAATTTGAAGGGCAAACTAAAACTAAATTAGGAAACAGAGAAGTTACCTCTGCAGTTTCTCAGGCGGTTTCAGAGATGTTAGAGAATTACTTGGAAGAAAACCCTAATGATGCCAAAACCATTGTTCAAAAGGTAATTTTAGCTGCACAAGCACGACACGCTGCTCGAAAAGCACGTGAGATGGTTCAGCGTAAAACGGTTATGAGTGGAGGAGGGCTTCCAGGAAAACTTTCCGATTGTTCCGAACAAGATCCAGCTGTTTGCGAAGTTTTTCTCGTAGAGGGAGATTCTGCAGGAGGAACAGCCAAGCAAGGACGAGATCGAAACTTTCAAGCCATTTTACCCTTGAGAGGGAAAATTTTGAATGTCGAAAAGGCAATGCAGCATAAAGTATTTGAAAACGAAGAAATTCGAAATATTTACACCGCCCTTGGAGTTACTATCGGAACTGAAGAAGACAGTAAAGCTTTAAACCTTGAAAAGCTTCGCTATCATAAAATTGTCATCATGTGTGATGCAGATGTCGATGGGAGTCATATTTCCACGCTGATTTTGACCTTTTTCTTCCGTTACATGAAAGAATTGATTGAAGCAGGATACATCTACATTGCAACTCCGCCTTTGTATTTGGTGAAAAAGGGGCAAAAAAAGATCTATGCTTGGGATGATGATCAACGTGATCGTTTAATGCAAGAGTTTGGTTCTGGGTCGTCAGTGCAACGTTACAAAGGACTTGGAGAGATGAATGCAGAACAACTTTGGGATACTACTATGAACCCAGAAGAGCGAACCTTACGAAGAGTTACCATCGATAATGGGGGTGAGGCAGATCGTATTTTCTCAATGCTTATGGGAGACGAAGTTCCTCCTCGAAGAGAATTCATTGAAAAGAATGCGATTTATGCAAATATTGATGTTTAAAGAATTTTAGTAATCAGTTTAAAATTTTAAATAATAAAAATAAATTAATGAAAGTAACTATTGTTGGGGCTGGAAATGTTGGAGCCTCTTGTGCAGAATATATTGCCCAAAAACGAATTGCTAGTAAAGTAGTACTCTTGGATATCAAAGAAGGGGTAGCAGAAGGAAAAGCTCTTGACCTTTCCCAAACGGCAACCACTCTTGGATTTAACACTAGTTTAAAAGGAGTAACAAACGATTATTCAGCAACTGCTGGAAGCGATGTAGTGGTAATAACCTCTGGAGTTCCACGAAAACCAGGAATGACTCGTGAAGAATTAATTGGAATTAATGCAGGAATTGTTCAGTCTGTATCTTCAAATATTTTGGAGCATTCACCCGAAACCATTATCGTTGTGGTTTCAAATCCGATGGATACCATGACTTACCTTGCTTTGCAGTCAACAGGTCTTCCTAAGAATAGAATTATTGGAATGGGTGGGGCTCTAGATAGTTCACGTTTTAAAACGTATTTATCTCAGGCTTTGGAAAAGCCAGCTAATGACATTCAAGGAATGGTGATTGGAGGCCATGGAGACACAACCATGATTCCACTTACTCGTTTGGCAAGTTACAACGGTGCACCAGTCTCACAATACTTAGATGCTGCTACCTTGGATAAAGTAGCTGCGGATACTATGGTTGGTGGGGCTACTTTGACTAAACTATTGGGAACATCTGCTTGGTACGCTCCTGGAGCTTCTGTAGCTTTTTTAGTAGATAGTATTTTGAATGATCAGAAACGAATGATTCCATGTTCAGTTTTGTTAGAGGGTGAATATGGATTGGATGATATTTGTATTGGAGTACCCTGTATCATTGGTTCTAATGGGGTAGAGTCCATTGTAGATGTTAACTTAAACGAAGTCGAAAAAGAACAGTTGAGCGAAAGTGCAACAAAGGTTCGTGCTATGAACGCTGCCCTCAAGGACGTTCTGTAAGACGTAATCTTTAGGGGATGGCAATATTCTATTTAAGAGTTGTCAAATCCTAGCTTTAATCCTATATTTGCACGCCTTAATTGAGCTTAAATTTTATTGAAATGCAAAATAATTCACTAGTAAGAGTTTTTGGAATCTTATTTGCCTTAGTAAGTATTTACCAACTCTCTTTTACATTCATTAGCAGTAGCGTTGAAGCTGAGGCTGAAAACTATGCGGTACAAACTATTTCTGAAGAGGTCCCTGATTACCTTGAGGTAAGAGATCGCAAAATTTCATCTTATTTAGATTCTATTGGTAATAACCCATTATTCGGATTTACTTCTTACAACGATGCCAAAGCAAAAGAACTAAACAAAGGTTTGGATTTAAAAGGAGGAATTAACGTTATCCTTCAAATTTCCATCAGAGACATTCTGAAAGGACTCGCAGAAAATTCTCGAAATGCTGTGTTTAATAAAGCTCTTGATGAAGCCAATATTTTGCAAAAGTCAACTGATGAACCTTATGTTGAATCTTTTTTCAAGGCCTTTGATGCTGTGAAGAGTGGTGAAAAACTTGCTTCTCCAGATATTTTTGGAAATAGAACCTTAAGTGATGAGATAAACTTTGAAATGTCGGAAGCTGAAACTCAAGCTGTCGTTCGCCGTAAGATTGACGAATCCATTGTTTCTGCATTTGAAGTACTCAGAAAACGAATTGATAAATTTGGTGTAACGCAGCCTAATATCCAGCGCCTTGGTACCTCAGGTAGAATTTTAGTTGAATTACCTGGAGCCAAAGATGTTGACCGTGTTAAGAATTTATTGCAAAGTACCGCACAGTTGGAATTTTGGGAAACGTACAAAAATGACGACCTGATAGGTTTTATTATTCAGGCAAACGAGTTGGTCAGCAGTCAAAAAACAGAGACTCGCTCAAATGACTTAGAAGAGAAAGACGCTGCTTCAGAAATTGATGATCTTCTTGCAGATGTTGCTTCTACTGATTCAATTGCGACTCCAACTCAAAATTTAATTTTAGATAAAATCGTAGGTCAAGGCTTTCAAGGCGGACCCGTGTTAGCTCAATTTGCAGCTCGTGATGGTGAAGAAATTTTAGGATATCTCAATCAACCTGATGTACGAAGATTGTTGCCCACAGAATACCGCTATGTTCGCTTCGCATTGGGTAAAGCAGATGCTGATAGTGATGTAGTCGAGCTTTTTGCATTAAAATCGAATAGAGACAACAGAGCTCCTCTCAGTGGGGGTGTTGTTGTAGATGCGATCCAAACTTTTGATCAACTTGGAAATCCTGCTGTTTCTATGCAAATGGATTCCAGAGGATCTCGTGTATGGGAAAATATGACGGGTAAAGCGTACAAAGAAGCCAGTAACATTGCTATTGTTTTGGATGATATTGTCTATTCTGCACCTGGAGTTTCAAGTGGAGCAATATCTGGAGGACGTTCAGAAATTACTGGTGATTTTTCTCTCAACGAAGCTATTGACTTAGCCAATGTATTACGAGCGGGTAAACTCCCTGCTTCAGCTGAAATTATTCAGTCTGAAATTGTGGGGCCTTCACTTGGTAAAGAAGCAATTGAGTCAGGTATTTATTCTTTTGTTATTGCTTTATTATTCGTTCTAGTTTGGATGGTTTTTTATTACGGAAGTTCAGGATTATTTGCAGACATTGCATTATTATTAAACATCCTTTTGATCTTTGGTATTCTAGCAGGTCTAGGCGCAGTTCTTACCTTGCCTGGTATTGCTGGGATAGTATTAACCATTGGAATCTCAGTAGATGCAAACGTTCTTATTTTTGAGCGAGTCCGTGAAGAATTAAGAAAAGGAAAGGGTATCCGAAAAGCTATTGCAGACGGATTTAACAACGCGCTATCCTCTATTTTAGACGCTAACATTACCACAGGATTGACCGCATTGATTCTCTTTATTTTCGGAACAGGACCCATTAAAGGTTTTGCCACTACACTTCTTATTGGAATTGGAACTTCGCTTTTTACAGCGATTTTCATTACAAGAATTCTTGTTGATTCCCGAAATGATAAAGGCAAAAAAGTTTCATTCTCTACAAAAGCGACGAAAGGTCTTTTGTCTGACGTGAGCATATCATTTTTGCAACGTCGTAAAATTGCCTATGTCGTCTCTTCAATACTAATATTGATCAGTCTCGCTTCTCTAAGTTTTCAAGGACTGAATCAAGGGGTAGATTTTGTTGGTGGACGTTCTTACACTGTACGCTTTGAAAATGCAGTAAATCCTACTGAAATTAGCAGTGTGCTTAATACGGAATTTGGAAGTGCTGAAGTCAAAACTTTTGGAGAAGAAAATCAGCTTAAAATTACTACGAAATACAAAGTAGATGTAGAAGGAGTAGCCGTAGATGAAGAGATTCACGAAAAATTGTACACTGCATTACAGCCTTATTTGCCTGACGGAATCAGTTACGAAGATTTTGTTAAAGGAAGTTCTGAAAAAACAATTGGTATCATGTCTTCAATTAAAGTAGGACCAACCATTGCAGACGATATTAAAAACAATTCCTTCTTGGCCGTAATTGGATCACTCATTGTTGTATTTCTTTACATCTTATTGCGTTTTCAAAAATGGCAATTTTCATTGGGTGCCGTAGCTGCAGTTTTCCATGATGTTCTTGTTGTTTTAGGAATCTTTTCTATCACTTACACATTCATGCCTTTCAGCATGGAAATAAATCAAGCATTTATTGCTGCCATACTTACCGTAATTGGTTATTCACTTAATGATACGGTAGTTGTATTCGACCGTATCCGTGAATACGTAAACGAGCATACTAAATGGGAATTTAATACGACCGTTAACGCTGCCCTCAACAGTACTTTGAGCAGAACCTTAAATACTTCACTAACCACTTTAATTGTACTTCTAGCAATCTTTATTTTTGGAGGAGAGTCCATTAGAGGATTTATGTTTGCATTGATTGTAGGTGTAATTGTGGGAACTTACTCTTCTGTTTTCATTGCAACTCCAGTAATGTTTGACACGCAAAAGAAAAAGGCATTGGTTGAAGAAAAAAAATAAAGTAGATCAACTTTAATAACTGTTAAAAAAGTCAAATCGAATGATTTGACTTTTTTATTTAATATCCTTTTCTAATTGCGTTATGAATATGCGCCAAATGGTGGTCACCATGCCATGCATAAATAAGAAGGGTGGCATCTAAAGGATAATGTTTGTTCCGTTCAGGGTGGAAATACGAACGCTTAAAGTCTTTTTCATTGAGGTTTTCTAAAAATAAAACCCAGCGGTGGTGTAGTGCCGAAATGAGATCCAAACTGTAATCAATTTCTACACTTGAAGCATCGGGCAAATTAGCCCATGTTACTTCTTGGTAGTCCTTTATGGAGGGAGTATCCTCCAAAAGGGCATGTTTGAACCTCAAATAAGAATGCATATGGCTATCGGCTAAATGATGGATGACTTGCGCGATTGTCCATCCTTCAGGTCGGTAACGATGAAGTAATGTTGCCGGGGGAAGTGGAGCTGTGGTTTCCTTAAGTTTTTGCGGGAAGTTTTTAATTTTGATGATTGCTTTTTGTAAAACTTCTGGACTCCGATCGGCCTCCAAATCAAATTTTCCAATAGGATATTTTAGTTGTTCTAATTTTTCTGGATTCATAATCGATTGAAATTAATTTTCATTCCTTTTTTAAGCTTTAAGCGATCAGTTTGTCCACCGTAAATTTCAAGTACATATTGAGCGGGAACTTGGGATGAAATAGATTTGGTTTTAAAAGGTTCTGCATTGGTATGGATGTGTTCAATTTCAAGGGACTGATTTATGAAAAGTAGATCTAATGGAAGGATAGTGTTTTTCATATGAAAGTTCCTCATCGCACTGGATTCAAAAACAAAGAGCATTCCTTTATCAGTGGCTAATTCGTCACGATACATCAAGCCGGTTTCTCGTTTGTAGGGGGTGTCAGCTATTTCAATTTCAAATCGGGCTACCGTGTCGTTCTTTGAATTTAGGATGGATAAATCACCCTGTTTTTTAAAACTAATTTTCTTTTCGTAAACCGGATTCGTTTTGCTTTGTTGACATTGATTAAAAACAATTAAACATAGGAATAATGCAATACTACAAAAACGGTTGATCATGCCGTAGTTGCTTTGTTTTTTCTTAAAACAAGGAATAATCCCAAAAGAACAAGGGGAATACTAAGCCATTGTCCAGTCGAGAAAAAAGGCATAATTTCTTCAAAACCCCCTTGGCTTTCTTTGATGAATTCAATTAGAAAACGGATGGTAAACATCCCTGTGAAAAAGAATCCGATCAGGTAGCCTGGTTTG
Source organism: Flavobacteriaceae bacterium (assembly GCA_029243165.1). Taxonomy (GTDB): domain Bacteria; phylum Bacteroidota; class Bacteroidia; order Flavobacteriales; family Flavobacteriaceae; genus MS024-2A. The sequence continues at coordinate 103,338 of JAQWSN010000034.1, read as the reverse complement.
TCTTTTTTTGTGGTTTTGAAAGCAGCTCTGAGCAAAAAGAACAAAATCAAATAACAAATTGCCTCATAAAGCTGTGCGGGGTGCCTGGGCAGGGTTTCGCGATTGTTTAGAAAAACCACACCAAAATTGGTTCCCGTGTATTTTCCAACGATTTCTGAATTGAAAAAGTTACCAAGACGTACAAAAGCAGCCCCTAAAGCGACGGGTACTGTAATGCGATCCAAAAGCCAGAGAAGCGATTTTTGCTTTAATTTTCTTTTGTAAAAGTAGAGTCCAATAAGCGCCCCTATGACAGCACCATGACTGGCCAAACCACGAAAACCCGTAAAAGAATAACCGTCTGAAGTTTCTCTAATGGGGAGTAAGATTTCTATGAAATGGTCTTGATAGTAATCCCAGCTGTAAAAAAAGACATCTCCTAAACGCGCACCCAATAAAATTGAAATGACCATGTAAACAAATAAAGATTCTAAATACTCCAAAGGAATTTTCTCCTTTTCAAAAATCTTTTTCATTAGATAGTAACCAAGTCCAAAGGCAATGACAAACATAAGGCTGTAATAGTGCACTCCAAAACTTCCAATTTTAAAAAGTGTTTCACTAGGAGCCCAATCAATTTTAGCTAGCAGCATAAGGTGTTTTTTAAGTCAGCGTAAAAGTAATTAAAAACCAGTCAAAACGAAATAAATATTTAAGGAATGGGGTCGTGTCCAGAGCCTCCCCAAGGGTGACATTTCGATATTCTTTTGATGGCCAGCCAACCCCCTTTGAATAATCCATATTTAAGTAATGCTTCTTTGCTGTATTGTGAACAGGTGGGTTGATAACGACAGCTAGGTGGGAGTAGAGGTGAAATTAGTACTTGATAAAATTTGATCAGTAACAAAAGAGGGAAGATCAAAATTTTTTTCAAAAGAATTACGATTAGTTAATTTTGAAAGAAGTTCCTTCTGCGGTATCGTTTATTTGAATTTTCATTCTTTCAAGGCTGTCTCTAATCAAATCTGAAGTTTTAAAGTCTTTATTGGCTCTTGCCTTATTTCTAAGCTCCATGAGAAGCTCGAGTGTGCCTTCCAATTGACTTGATTCTCCGTTACGATCCCCTTTTTCTGGTGTTAATAAGCCCAATACATCGAAAAAGAAAGATTTCATTGTATGTGAAAGGGTATTCAAGTCTTTTGAATTGATTTGCTGTATGCCATTAGAAACCGAGTTGATGTATTTGACTGCATCAAAAAGATGTGCAATAAGCACTGGGCTGTTGAAGTCATCATCCATTGCAGCATAACAACTTTGAGTCCATTGCTTGAGATCCAATCCAGTGGAATTTTCACAAAGAGGCAACTGTTCTAGTTTTTCAATTCCTTCTACCAAACGATGGAATCCTTTTTCTGAGGCTTCAAGTGCATTTTCACTCAAGTCAACAATACTTCTGTAATGCGCTTGGAGCATAAAAAAGCGAGCAACCATGGGAGAAAACGATTTTTTGAAAATGGTGTTTTGACCGCTAAACATCTCATTAGGAAGAATATTATTTCCTGTTGATTTTGCCATTTTTTTACCGTTTAATGTCAGCATGTTTGCATGAATCCAATACTTCACAGGTGCTTTTTTGTAAACTGATTCTGCTTGGGCTATTTCACATTCGTGATGAGGAAATTTTAAATCCATTCCCCCGCCGTGAATGTCAAATTGAGTTCCCAAATATTTCGTGCTCATGGCTGTACACTCCAAGTGCCAGCCTGGAAAACCATCACTCCATGGGGAGGGCCATCGCATTATGTGTTCTGGCTCTGCCTTTTTCCACAGTGCAAAATCTTGTGGATTCCGTTTGTCAGATTGACCGTCTAAAGCTCTTGAATTATGGACCAAATCTTCAATGTTTCTTCCACTCAATTTTCCATAAGGAATATCTTCGTTGAAGCGAATCACATCAAAATAAACAGAGCCGTTCGTCTCGTAAGCATAACCTTCTTCAAGGATTTGTTTTATCAACTCTATTTGTTCTACAATATGACCTGTAGCTGTGGGTTCTATGCTCGGAGGAAGGGCGTTAAATTGCGCCATGGTATTTCTAAAATCAACAGTGTACCGTTGCACTACTTCCATGGGCTCAATAGATTCTAAACGCGCTTTTTTTGCAATTCGATCTTCTCCTTCATCAGCGTCGTTTTCCAAATGCCCCGCATCGGTTATGTTTCTGACATAACGCACTTTGTATCCCAAGTGTTGAAGGTATCTGAAGATAAGATCGAAAGAAATGAAAGTACGGCAATTACCTAAATGAACGTTGCTGTACACCGTGGGACCACATACATACATTCCTACATGATCCGCTAGTAGGGATTGGAACGGTTCTTTTTTTCCGTTCAGTGAATTGTAAACCACCAAAGCGTGTTTCATCAGAATGTAGTATCTAATTGAATGTAATCCAAAAATTCTCTTTTCTTGTTTTCTGAATTAAATGCACCTCCAAATTCACTAGTAACGGTACTACTTGCAACGTCGCTAATTCCTCTAGAGTTTACGCATAAGTGTTTAGCATCAATGACGCAAGCGACATCTTTCGTACCTAGGGTCTCTTGAAGTTCTTGAACAATTTGAAGGGTTAGGCGTTCCTGAACCTGTGGCCTGGTTGCGTAATACTGAACAATGCGATTCATTTTAGATAAACCGACCACAGTACCATTAGAAATGTAACCCACATGTGCTTTACCTACAATAGGGAGTAGGTGGTGTTCGCAAGTAGAATAGAGCGTTATGTTTTTTTCCACAAGCATTTCACCATACTTGTATGAATTTTTGAAGGTTGAGGCAACGGGTTTTTTATCGGGATGAAGTCCACCAAAAATTTCACTTACATACATTTTTGCAACTCGAAGCGGAGTACCTTTTAAGCTATCATCAGTTAAATCCATTCCTAAAGTTTCTAAAATGGCTTCAAAATGTTTTTGAATGATGCTGATTTTCTCTTCATCAGATTTCAGAAAAGCATCTGGCTTTAGTGGCGTTTTTGCAGAGGAAGAGAAGTGGTCATTACCATTTTCCGATATGCTGTCTGAGATAATTTTTTCTAGTTTCATAGCTTCTAACAATGCTACAAATATACTGAATTTATAAAAGGAAAAAAGAGCTGTTCTCTGATCAAAGTTTGATATTGTAACTTAAACTTATTTGCGTTATTGAGTTCGATAAAGTGTAAGGGTCTTTTAAGCCTTCTGAAAACATTTGAAATTGTTTGTTTTCATTAAGTTGAACAAATGAAAGATTAAGAGTGTTTGATCCAAAATCAAATCCTAACCCGAAGGTAAACGCTTGGTCAGAAGTACGGATACTTTTTTGTGCATTGGTTCGATTTAAAATTCCAGCTCTTAAACTTATGTCTTTAAATCGGTATTCACCACCTGCCTTAATGGTTTGAATGGATCCAAAAGTATTGGGCAATACACGAGTCAGGTCATCCAGATATCCACTTCCTCCTTCACGAGTCAAGACAGTATTTGCTGCATTCTGAGAACTGTAGTCTAACGAAACCAGTCCTTTTCCTCCAAAAACATAAGCGAAGCTCAGGGTTGTTTTAGAAGGTATCTTGATGCTGTACGGATCGTAATAGTTAGTTATTCTAGGATCAATTCTTTCTTTTACGATGCTTCCTTGTTCAATGTAATTGGAAAAAATAGTTTGCTTTGTTTCATCTACTATGTCAATGTATTGAGGGGAATCATAGGTTAACCCGATTCTTATTTTTTTTAATCTTAATATGGCTCCAAATTGAGCAGAGGCTCCTTCTCCATAGCTACTAATTCCATTCTCAAAATCAATATTGTAAACGGGAGAACTTGGGTTTTGTCCCGATTCAAAAAACTTTTGATCTGAGTGATATTCAAGTTTATGAATATTCAAATTAACTCCTAAATGAAGAATTTCTTTAAATAAAGCACTAAAATTAAGACTGGTTTTTCTGTGCAGCCCTTTGGTAAGTATGTCTAGTTCATGATCCACCGAACTGTATTCTACATTAGAATAATAAGCTGTTTCGTCATCAGTAAAAGTTCGCGGATTGATAATGTAGGCTTGATAACCTAAAAAAGCTTGTTGGGCTGCAAATCCATTTTCTTCACCCAAAACTCGGTAAACTTCTGGTATGGTTTCTCCTTCGTACAAAGGAAGGTTGTTAAAAGGGAGGCCATCGGCAAAGTAAAGAAAGTAGTTGTCCACTCCATTGGTATTCGAACCTAAGACACGAGAGTTTTGCTCAAATTTTGAAACTCGGTGGCTGTTTATGCCAGTGCTTATTCTAGTCCATGGACTCTCAGGGTTATTGTTATTAAAAACAAAAACGGCACCAATCTGATCAAATTTAAGATGGTTGTCTTCTTTAGTAGTCAAAGTATTAAAATACGAACCCTCTACGGATTTACTATTGTAGGTAAGTGTTCCACCAAATTCTGAGTGTAAAAAGACGGAAGAGCCAGCAGGATTAATACTAATTGCACTTAAATCTCCCCCTAAAGCACCAAATGCACCTGCCATTCCGTTGTAACGTGCTGAACCATTCAATTCACTTCCTAAAAAATAAGTAACATCGTTAACTGTCTGTGAGACAGCGTTTTGCATTATTAATAATCCTGAAATAAGTAAATAAAAGTTACGCATGGTGATTGTAAATTTGTGGTTAATGATGTCGCTAAGGGTTTGTTGCTAATTTCTCCGACCTCCTGATGATCCTCTTCCGGAAGATCCTGAAGCTCTTGATCCTCCTCCAGAGCTGTAGGACCTTGAAGGTGCCGAACTTCTGTAATTTGAAGATGAGTTGTAATTGCTTCTTGAATTCGTAGCCCTTGAGGGTTGCGAATTGTATGATCGAGAAGGTGATGAACTTCGGGTAGAACTGTAATTTCTCTTTTGCGTACTAGGTCGTGAATAACTTCTACGGTTAGTATTAGTAGATCTGTTTACACGAGTAGAACGGCTATTTGTAACCCTTGGAGATCGAGTGCCCACATTTTTTCGTGCACCCAAACTGTAGCGAGATTGAGAAAACCTTCCTCTAGTATTATTGCCTTGAACTCCTTTTGAAGGATCTGAATTGGCTCTAATTGTTGTTCCTTCTGCATTTGAGGATGCTGAAGTAGAACCGTAAGTGGGTCGGGCTGTTTTAGATTTATCAACCGACTTTGTTCCGAGTTCATTTCCATTTCTGGTGGTAGCTAAATACGTTCCTCCAAAAGAATTAATTCCTCTTCCATAATTAACTCGATTGATCGTGTTGGAAGAGTTATTTTTATTGTTGCTCTTCGCATTTCGATCACTGATTTTTTCAGAACGTGTTCTTGAACCTTCGTAATTTTTTTCTCCTCTTCCAGATTTAACTCGAGCAACTGTTGCTCGGTAATCATTTCTTGAGTTGTGCATGCCATGGGTTCCATAGCCGTTTGAACCATAATAGTCCCATTGATTCCAGCGGTTCCATCGGTTCCGTCGGTTCCAACGATTCCATCCATACCCAAAGCGAAATCCAGGATAGCCGTATGGGCTGTAAAAGGGATCGTAGCCCCAGTATCCAGCATAACCACCGAAATAGGGGTCAATGTATGGATTTACAAAGGGAGCACCATAAATCCCATAACCGAAGCGAAAAGGATCATTGAAGTAGTAACTGTTCCAAAACGGAGATGCTCTAAAAGCAAAACCAGAAAGTCCCCAAAAATAATTTGGTGTTCTATCGATAATAACAACCTCTGTTTGAGATGTTTTTTCTCCCCAAGGAATCTGAGAAGATTCAACATAAGAACTCTCATCAGCATAAGTTTCGTCTGTAGTGTAATTCTCAGTATCAGTAAAGATCATTTCATTTTCTGAGAGGGTACCCTGAGCAGCGTCACTAAAATATTTAGAATAGTAGGAACCGTTATTTGATTCGGTTTGCTGCGGACTTACATTTCGAACCTCACCTCTAGCGTTGTAGATTCCGTCAGAGGAAAAATAAGATGCACCTTGAAAACTTCCACAACTCAGCAAGGTCAAAGAAGCAGATAAAGCAATAAATAAACTTGTCAATTTCGGATAATTTCTTCGTGCATTCATAATCAATCGTTTTAGAGATGTGGCTCAAAAAGTTTAGCTTTGCACCACATAATAATTGTATAACCAAATATAGGCAAAATCTATGCCAAAAAATTTATGGGTAGTAAATTAACCTCACGAAAGACAGATTATTCTAAATGGTACAATGAGATCGTTGTAAATGCTGATTTAGCTGAGAATTCAGCAGTTCGCGGATGCATGATCATTAAACCCTATGGGTACGCAATATGGGAAAAAATGCAAGCTGAATTGGACAAAATGTTCAAGGCAACTGGACATGAAAATGCCTATTTTCCACTCTTTGTTCCAAAAAGTTTATTTGAAGCTGAAGAAAAAAACGCCGAGGGTTTTGCTAAGGAATGTGCAGTAGTTACTCACTACCGATTAAAAAATGACGAAGACCGACCTGGAAAACTCAAAGTAGATCCGAATGCGAAGTTGGAGGAGGAGTTGGTGGTTCGCCCTACCAGTGAGGCAGTAATTTGGAATACGTACAAAACATGGATTCAATCGTATCGTGACCTTCCGATTTTAATCAACCAATGGGCCAATGTAGTTCGTTGGGAAATGCGTACGCGATTGTTTCTTCGTACAGCTGAATTTTTATGGCAAGAAGGGCATACAGCTCACGCTACTAAAGCCGAAGCACTTGAAGAAACCCGGTTGATGAATCAAGTTTATGCTGACTTTGTTGAAAACTACATGGCAATTCCCGTAATACAGGGAACAAAAACTGCTTCTGAACGCTTTGCTGGAGCAGAAGAAACCTACTGTATTGAAGCTTTAATGCAAGACGGTAAAGCACTTCAAGCAGGGACTTCACATTTTCTAGGACAGAACTTTGCTAAAGCTTTTGATGTCAAATTTGCTACTTCAGAAGGAGGTTTGGAACACGTATGGGCAACTTCCTGGGGAGTGTCAACTCGATTGATTGGGGCACTGATCATGACCCATAGTGATGATAACGGATTGGTTTTACCCCCTAATTTAGCCCCCATTCAAGTGGTTTTAATACCCATTTACAAAGGAGAAGAACAGCAAAATGAAATTGCTGAAGTTGCATCCCAAATGAAACAAGCCCTTGAAAGCCAAAACATACGAGTTAAGTTTGACAATAGAGACAAGTTCAAGCCCGGTTACAAATTCAATGAATACGAATTAAAAGGCGTTCCACTTCGAATTGCAATTGGCCCAAAAGATTTAGAAAATAAAACCGTGGAAATAGCTCGAAGAGACACGCTTACAAAAACCATTGTCTCCCAAGAAGAAGTTGTAGCTTTTGTCAGTTCGCAATTGGAATCAATGCAAGAGGATTTGTTTCAGAAGGCATTGGATTTTAGAGAAGACCACATAACAGAAGTGGATAATTTTGATCAGTTTAAAACTGTTTTAGCGGATAAAGGTGGTTTTATTTCCGCCCATTGGGACGGGACAACTGAGACAGAAGAAGCCATCAAAAAAGCCACCAAAGCAACCATACGGTGTATTCCTTTAGAACCAGCTCAGGAAACGGGCGCCTGCGTGTTTTCGGGGAAACCTTCAAATCAACGTGTTTTTTTTGCAAAAGCATATTAATTGTTTTTCAATAAGTATTGTGTAATAACATTTTTACGTGTACATTTGCGCACGAAAAATATGGCCCGTTCGTCTATCGGTTAGGACGCCAGGTTTTCATCCTGGAAAGAGGGGTTCGACTCCCCTACGGGCTACAACATAATTTTAAGATATGGCAAATCACAAATCTGCTTTAAAACGCATTCGATCAAACAACAAAAAAAGGCTTTTAAACCGCTTTCAGCATAAAACTGCTCGTAACGCAATCAAGAAGCTAAGAGAAATTACAAACAAGAAAGAGGCTGCTAAAATGTTTCCTTCTGTTGTATCCTTGATCGATAAGCTAGCAAAGAAAAACATCATTCATGCAAACAAAGCTGCGAACTTAAAATCGAAGCTTGCAAACCATGTTGCTTCTTTGTAAGTACATACAATACATTTAAAATCTAAGGCATCCCATAGGGTGCCTTTTTTTGTGTCTTTATTTATTCATTTAATAGGAAACAAACTCCAAATCTGTTTGCCTTCAATAGGAAGACCTTATCATCCAAATCACTACCAATAAAAAAGGCTCCAATCCGGAGCCTTTTTTTTCAATATGTTACTAAAACTTTAAGAATTCATAGAGATTAAAAACTCTTCGTTGCTTTGTGTTCTTTGGAATCGATCGTTGATGAATTCCATAGCTTCAACAGGGTTCATATCTGCCAAATACTTGCGCATGATCCACATACGTTTGATGGTATTTTCGTCCAATAATAAGTCATCTCTTCGTGTGCTTGAGGAAACCAGGTCAATGGCTGGGAAAATTCTGCGATTGGCAATACGGCGATCCAGTTGGAGTTCCATATTTCCTGTTCCTTTAAATTCTTCAAAAATAACTTCATCCATTTTGGAACCGGTCTCTGTCAGTGCTGTTGCGATGATTGAGAGTGAGCCTCCATTTTCGATATTTCGTGCTGCTCCGAAAAAGCGTTTGGGTTTGTGAAGAGCATTGGCATCTACACCCCCACTTAAAATTTTACCTGAGGCAGGTTGTACGGTATTGTAAGCTCTTGCCAGACGCGTTATCGAGTCCAAAAGAATTACAACATCATGTCCGCATTCTACCAAACGTTTTGCTTTCTCTAAAACGATATTAGCAACCTTAACGTGTCGGTCAGCAGGCTCGTCAAAGGTTGAGGCTACAACTTCTCCGTCCACATTGCGTTGCATATCGGTAACTTCCTCTGGGCGTTCGTCAATTAACAAGATCAATTGATACACTTCAGGATGGTTTGCAGCAATGGCATTGGCAATGTCCTTAAGGAGCATGGTTTTACCAGTTTTAGGCTGGGAAACGATCATCCCACGTTGTCCTTTACCAATGGGTGAGAACAAATCCATAATTCGTGAGGAAATGGTACTCTGCTTGTCCGCAAGGTTGAATTTTTCCTGAGGAAATAAAGGAGTCAGGTGTTCAAAAGAAACACGATCGCGAACCACTTTAGGGTCCAATCCATTGATTTTATCCACCTTAATAAGGGGGAAGTACTTTTCGCCTTCTTTTGGAGGGCGAACAGATCCAAGTACGGTGTCTCCTGTTTTGAGTCCAAACAAACGGATTTGCGATTGTGAAACATAAACATCGTCTGGAGAAGAGAGGTAATTGTAATCTGAGGAGCGAAGAAATCCATATCCTTCGGACATCATTTCCAAAACGCCTTCAGTTTCCACGATTCCATCAAATTCAAAATCAGGTTCGCGGTAACGACTTCGGTTGTCTTTATTATGATTGTGATCATGACGGTTTTGATTTTTACCGTTATTTTGATGATCATTCTTCTTAGAGGGCACGTTTTTATTGTTGTTTTGGTGGTGGCCCTGTTTTTTTTGATTGGGGTTATTCATGTGTTGTGGGTTATCTTTTTGTTGTGGTTTGGGTTTCGATTTTTGAACTGGAAGAATTTTTATGGGTGCTTTTTTCTCCACAGGATTGATTTTCTTTTCCTTTGGAGGTTCACTTTTAGTTTCTTCATCGGGTTTGGAAGCGATAAAATCAACAATCTGATAAATGAGGTCTAATTTTTTTAAACCTGCAATTCGTTTGATCCCAATTTTTTTGGCGATTTCCTGTAATTCTGGTAATTTCTTTGTTTTAAGAGTTGCTATTTCGTACATGAAGTGTTTTTGATTATTACTCAATGATCAAAGTAATATTGATATGAGTCTTAGTGCTTTGTAGAGGAGCAATAATACAAATTTTTTATTTTAAAATAAGTGCTTTTAAAAAAAACTTAATTTTGTCAAAAAACAAAACATGATCCAGAGAATCCAGACCGTCTATCTCTTCTTGGTACTAATTTTATGTAGCGCTTGTTTTTACTTCTCATTGAATATGGATTCCACTGCTTCTTTGGGTCTTTATTTTCAATCGAATTATGGGTTTTTAGTAGTTCCAGTGTTGATCTTAATCACGATTTTTCTCTACAAACGCAGACCTTTACAAAGCCTCTTTACTAATATTATTATTTTTCTTTTGGCAGCTCAGGGATTTCTTTTTGCGGCTGGAATAAATTTGGAAGAGGGTTTTGGCTTTGATGAAATGGTAATTTTTGTATCCTTCTCAGGCATTGTATTACTTTGGTTTGCCCGAAGAAATATCCTTAAAGATGAAGCCCTAGTCCGCTCCGTTGACCGCATTCGATAATGCTCCTCGTAGCCCCAATTCGATGGCCTCTAAATTTTTAATTTCTCCTTTTTGAAGTGTAAAGCGCAATAAGGTTCTTATTTTGTGAAATCCCGAAATGCCTGCAGCTCCTGGATTCATGTGCAGATGTCCGTATTTTTTATCCTGCATTACTTTTAAAATATGTGAATGACCGCATACAAAAAGTTTGGGTTGCTCTAGCTCTATCAGTTGTTTTACACGACTATTGTAACGACCGGGATATCCAGCGATGTGAATCATCAGAACCTGAACCCCTTCAGTGGTAAAAGACAAAACTTCTGGCGCTTGTTGTCGGATTTGATGACTGTCAATATTTCCATAAACTGCTCGTACTGGCTTTAAAGCTTGAAGTTCGTCAAGAATACTTGTTTTACCAATATCTCCTGCATGCCAAACTTCGTCTGCTTGGGTGACATAAGACTTTATTTTTTCATCAATAAATCCATGTGTGTCGGAGAGTAAGAGGATTTTCTTCAAATTTGTATCTTTAATAAACCAAATGTATGCAATCCGATGAAACCTATCGCAACCAACCTACCTTTAAACACCGTGACCAGTTCGGATAAACGCTCAACCAGCACAGTTCACTTTTTTGAAAAGTACTTGACTTTTAAATTAGAAAACGATCATACTCAAAGATAGCTGTTTTATGATGAAATTGATAAAATTGTAGTCAAGGATAAAAAGTGGATTCATTTCATTTCCATGGGTATTTCCATTGGATTTTTAGTTGCTTCCATTTCTGTTTTCCTTTATGAATCTTCCAATTTCTGGAATCTGATCACTGCAGTATTACTTGTGGCTTTTTCAATTGCGAACTATGCAGAAGGCAAAAACAAGCGAATTCAAGTTAAAAACGGAGGCTTAACTATTGACCTGTTCCGTTCTTCAAATGATAAAGAATTGAATGAGGTACTTCACTTATTGGAAAGTGTCGTTTTAGAAAATAATGGTGTGCAATTTTGAAATGCTTTACAGGGATTGTGGCAAAGAATAATTCCCAGTATCTTTGTGGTGCATGAATTCCAAACGCTATTTTCTTGAATTTTCTTACCTAGGAACAGCCTATCACGGATGGCAACGTCAGCCCAATGCCTTAAGTGTTCAAGAAGTATTGGAAGAGGCCTTAAATGTCCTTTTAAAACGACCCACTCCCTTAACAGCAGCTGGAAGGACTGATACAGGTGTTCATGCTAGACAAATGTTTGCTCATTTTGATACCGCAGTTTTGGAGGATGATAAAAACCAATTCATTTTTCGATTGAATCAATTTTTACCCAAAGACATTGCAATTCAAAAGATCCGTGCTGTAACTCCAGAGGCACATGCCCGATTTGATGCACTCAGTAGAACTTATGAATACCATCTTACCAATTCCAAATCACCTTTTGATCAAGGGTTGCGTTACAGCTTGTACCAGCCCCTGAATTTAAAAGCGATGAATGAAGCAGCATCCATTTTGATGGACTATGAAGATTTTGAGTGTTTTTCAAAAACAAATACCGATGTTAAAACCTTTTTATGTGACATCACAAGGATAGGATGGGAGCAACATGACAACCACTTGATTTTTACAATTAGTGCAAATCGTTTTTTACGGAACATGGTTAGGGCTATCGTTGGAACTCTGATTGAGATTGGTTTAGGAAAAAAAAATATCCAGGAGATTCACCAAATTATTAAAAGTAAAAACCGTTCTTTGGCAGGCTATTCTGTTCCAGCAGAAGGACTTTTTTTAACCCATATTGAGTATCCAAATTCAATTTATTTAGAGCATGACTAAGGTTAGCGGTAAAGTTTTTGATTTTAGTTTGTTTTCCAAACTTATGGTGTTTGTAAAACCCTTTAAGGGGATCTATTACTTTGTTCTGACTACGGCTATTTTACTCTCTGTCTTTTCAACTTTGACCCCGTATTTACTAAAAGTAACAGTGGACGATTACATAAGACCCAAGAATTATGAAGGCTTAATTCTGTTTGTCGGTTTGATGCTCGTAACCTTGCTTTTGGAGGTTGTTTTTCAATTTTTATTTGTGTTTTATGCAAATTGGCTAGGTCAAAAAGTCATTAAAGATTTACGCCAAAAACTTTTTGAAAAAATCATCTTTTTTAAGATGAGTTATTTTGATAAAACAGCTGTGGGAAGATTGGTGACTAGAGCCGTGAGCGATATTGAAACCATTGCGAGCATTTTTTCTCAAGGTCTTTTTATGATTATTGCAGATCTACTCAAAATGGTGTTGATTATTGCGGTTATGATTTATGTAGATTGGCGCTTGACTTTGATCGTGTTTTCCGTTTTACCCATCATTCTTTATGCTACTAGATTGTTCCAAAAATCAATGAAGAAAGCTTTTGAGGAGGTACGTCTCCAGGTAGCTAATTTAAATTCTTTTGTTCAGGAGCGTCTGAGTGGAATGAAAATAGTTCAAATTTCCCACAGAGAAAAAATTGAATACGACCAGTTTGTTGCCATCAATGAAAAACATAAAAAAGCATGGTTAAAAACCGTTTGGTTTAATTCCATCTTTTTTCCAGTAGCTGAAATTTCCTCATCAGTAACCATTGGCTTATTGGTCTGGTATGGAGGGTTTAATGTTATTTCTGGGGGAAGTATTTCTTTAGGAACCATCTTTTTGTTTATTCAAATGTCACAAATGCTGTTTAGACCTCTTAGACAAATAGCGGATAAGTTCAATACCCTTCAGATGGGTATGGTAGCGGCAGATCGTATTTTTAAAATTTTGGAAACCGAAAGCAGCATAGTAAATCGTGGAATTAAAAGCCCTAAAGCTCTTAAAGGAGCCATTTCCTTTGATCAATTGCATTTTTCGTACATCCCGGGCGAGGAAGTTTTACATGGAATTTCCCTTGACATAAAACCTGGTGAAACGGTTGCCATAGTGGGTGCCACCGGTGCAGGTAAATCAACCATCATCAATTTGCTCTCTAGGTTTTATGAATTTGAATCTGGTGACATAACTATTGATTCGATTTCCATTAAAGATTTTGAACTGAACGCCTTACGCAAACATGTTGCCGTAGTGCTGCAGGACGTGTTTTTATTTGCAGACAGTTTATTTAACAACATAACGCTGTACGACCCTTCAATTAGTAGAGAAGATGTTGCCAACGCAGCTAAAAAAATTGGAGTCCACGAATTTATTGAGTCTCTTCCTGAAGGTTATGATTACAACGTAAAGGAAAGAGGAGTAATGCTTTCCTCTGGGCAGCGCCAGTTGATTGCTTTTTTAAGAGCTTACATAACCCAACCTGCAATTTTAGTTTTGGATGAAGCTACATCCTCTGTGGACAGTTACACTGAAGAGGTGATTCAGAAAGCAATAGATACGTTGACCCAAGGAAAAACTTCAATTGTAATAGCGCATCGATTGGCAACTGTTAAAAATGCAGATCGGATTATTGTCATGGATCAAGGAAAAATAGTAGAGCAGGGGACACATACTGAATTGCTTAAGCTAACCAACGGATACTATGCCAAGCTTTACGAAGTGCAATTTGCCGAGGAGTTAGTTCCCTAAATCACTCGCTTAGATCTTGAGATAAGGTTTCTTTTAAAGCGGCAAAAGAATCAATCGGATACAGTTCACTGTCCTTGATGTAAACTATTTTCCCAGTTTGTTCAGAAACAACCAATACGAGGGCATCTGTTTTTTCAGTAATGCCAAGTCCTGCACGGTGTCGAAGCCCATATTTGTTAGGTAGTTTGGGTTTTTCGGAAAGTGGTAAAACCACTCGTGTTGCAATAATATTGTTATTCTTGAGCACAACAGCTCCGTCGTGTAAGGGGCTGTTTTTAAAAAAAATACTCTGTAAAACTAAAGGCCCCAATTTTATCTCAGAACGATTGTTGCTGCTGTAGGTAAATTCGAGACTATTGTTTCTTTGAATCACAATAAGGGCTCCCGTTTTACTTTTCGACATCTCCTCACAGGCATCTACCAAGACATCTAAATCCAGAGTGCTCACTCGTTTTTCTTGATTTAAAAACCGAAAATAACGAACCATATTTCTTCGAGTAGTAAAGTTTGTTGAACCGAGTAAAAGGAGAAATTTTCTTATTTCCTGTTGAAAAACAACAATTAGTGCAAAAAAACCAACACTAATAAATTTTCCTAGGAGGTTACTCAAGACATCCATATTGAGCAAATCTGTCAATCTCCAAATCAGATAGATGATTACAATTCCAATAAATATGTTGATGGCAACAGTACCCTTTAATAGCTTGTAAAGATAGAAGAGAAGAAGTGCGACAAGGATAATGTCCACAACATCAATAAAGGAAAAGTCGATAAAATCAGCTAGTTGCAAGGTGGTGTTTTTGTAAATTTAAAAAAACTATTGAAGCGCAGTCCATAAGTCAATACATTCTTTAGCCTCTTTCACATCGTGAACTCTTAAAATTGAGGCTCCGCGTTCCAATCCCCAAGCATGGAGTGCCGTAGTTCCATTAAGAGCCGTTTCAGGAGTACCGCCCAATTGGTTGTAGATCATTGATTTTCTCGATACCCCCATAAGAATAGGACAGTTGAGATCTTTTAAAACATGCATTTCACTGAGCAGTTGGTAATTTTGCTTTAAAGTTTTTCCAAATCCAAACCCCGGATCTACAACAATATCTTTTACACCCTGGTTTCGGGCAGCTAGGATTCTTTCAATTAGAAACGATTTAATTTCCACACTGATGTTTTCATAAGTGGGTTGTTGTTGCATTGTACTGGGGTTTTCTTGCATGTGCATTACAACATAAGGAACTTGATGCTGTGATACAATCTCTACAATTGCTGGATCTAGTGTTCCAGCAGAGATGTCATTGATCATGCTTGCCCCCGTTTCAAGTGTAGCATTTGCTACGCTACTGTTGTAGGTATCGATAGAAAAATAAGCTTCAGGAAAATTTGCGACAAGCTTTTCAAGAACGGGTAAGAGTATTTTCTTTTCATCATTGGGTGCAATAAGGGAGCTTCCCGGTTTACTACTTGCAGCTCCAAGATCAATAAAAAAAGCTCCTTCCAAAAGCATTTTTTCAACTTGTTTCAATGCCTGATCTGTTTTGCTGAATTTTCCTCCATCATAGAACGAATCCGTTGATAGATTAAGGATTCCCATAACTTTGGGTACGTCAAAGTCTATTAATTTCCCTTTAATATTAATAGATGCGGATGTGATATTCTTTTTGATAACTTTTTTTTAAATGGGAACTGAGTATTAAATTAAAACTCGAAATTTAGACAAATTTAGGTGAAATGGAAGTGACCAAAAAACAGTATTTAGCAATAACAACTCAATGCCGATCTCTATTTGAAAAAAAAATGGCAGATTACGGAGCGGCATGGCGTATTTTGAGACTTCCCTCGCTTACGGATCAGATCTTTATCAAGTCCCAACGCATCCGAAGTTTACAAACAAATAAAGAACAGAAAGTCGCTGAAGGTCAGGAGTCTGAGTTTATTGGTATTGTAAATTACAGCATTATGGCACTCATTCAGATTGAAAAAGGTGTCGCAGAACAACCTGATCTAGATGTAGAAGAAGCACTTTCTTTATTTGATGCTCAGCTTCAAATAATTTTTGATCTAATGGTCAAAAAAAATCACGATTACGGTGAAGCTTGGCGTGACATGCGAATTAGTTCTTTGACTGATTTGATTTTGCAAAAACTACTTCGTGTAAAGCAAATTGAAGAAAACTATGGAAAGACCCTAGTCAGTGAAGGAATTGATGCAAACTACCATGACATGGTAAACTATGCCGTTTTTGCGTTGATCCACTTGCAAGCAGCTTCTTAAATGATACGTTACCTATGTCTAAAGCTCGGGACCGCCTTTTTAGCTCTTTGGGGTGTGGCTAGTCTGGTCTTTTTTCTTTTTACTGTATTGCCTGGTGATCCTGCTCAGATGATGCTAGATCAAAATGAGAATAGTGCTCAGCTGGAGGTCATTAAATCTAAATTTGGATTTAACCTTCCTTTGACGGAGCAATACTTTTATTATCTCAATGATTTATCCCCTGTTTCGATTCACTCAAAGGATTCTTTACAATTTGGTCATTACGATCCTTCAGTGTACGGAGGTTGGGTCTTGTTCAACACCCCAAAAAAGCTTGGTGTTTTAAAGGCTCCATATTTCAGAACGTCCTTTCAAAAACGAGGCAAACCAATTTCTGAAATTATTAAAGAAACACTACCAAACACAGCTCTTTTAGCCTTTTCTTCTATGGGAATTGCTATTTTTTTAGGAATTTTTTTAGGCGTAATTGCAACCCTAAATAAAGACAACTGGCTCGATCGATTTTTACAACTCTTTAGTACACTGGGGATGAGTGTTCCTTCTTTTTTTAGTGCGATTTTATTTTCCTGGTTCTTTGGATACGTATTGCATGATTTTACTGGGCTTAACATGACAGGAAGCCTGTTTGAATTAGACGATTTTGGGGAAGCAAATCGGATCCAATGGAAGAATCTGATTTTGCCTTCATTTGTATTAGGGATTCGCCCATTGGCAGTAATTATTCAATTACTTCGTAGTAATTTATTAGAAGTTTTATCTGAAGACTACATACGAACAGCCTATGCAAAAGGCCTTTCTCAATATCAAGTATTATTTAAACATGCGATCAAGAATGCATTCAATCCTGTGCTAACAGCAGTTTCCGGATGGTTTGCTTCGCTTTTAGCAGGAGCCATTTTTGTGGAATACATCTTCGGATGGAAAGGATTGGGTAAAGAAATTGTGGAGGCTTTAAATCAATTGGATATTCCGGTTGTAATGGGGGCCGTTTTAACCATTGCCTTCTTCTTTATTATCATTAATATTGTGGTCGATTTTATTTACGAATATTTAGATCCAAGAATTAAAACACTTTAAACATGAGAAACCAGATTGTAGCAGGAAATTGGAAAATGAACAACACAACTGCCGAAACAGAATTATTATTAAATAACTTATTGGAGCATCAGATCCGTGAAGATGTTAAAGTTTATGTCACCCCTGCATTTACCCAACTGAGTCAATCGGTAGCGAAACTTGAAGGTTCACCAATCCAAGTAGCTGCACAGAATATGAACGCTGCAAGCTCAGGAGCACATACAGGTGAAATCTCTTCGTCCATGTTAAAGGGGGTAGAAGTAAATACGGTTATTTTGGGTCATTCAGAGCGCCGTTCGCTTTATGGAGAAACCAATGAAAGCCTAAAAGAAAAAGTGGATAGTGCCTTAAAAGCCGGAATGGAAATTATTTTTTGTTTTGGTGAAGAACTGAATGAACGCAAAGAAAATAAGCATTTTGATTTGGTTAAAGAACAGCTTAGTTCTGCATTATTTCACCTTCCGAACGAGGCCTGGAGTCAAATCATTTTAGCCTACGAGCCCGTATGGGCAATTGGAACAGGCGAAACCGCCAGTCCCGAACAGGCACAAGAGATGCACGCTTTTATTCGCGAACAAATCCAAGCCCATTACACTGCTGCTTTAGCCGAAAAGGTGGTTATTCTTTACGGAGGAAGTGTAAAGCCAAACAATGCCCAAGAAATCTTTTCAGGGGAAGATGTAGACGGTGGACTTATTGGAGGAGCCTCATTAAACGCAGATGACTTTATGGCGATTGTAAATGCTTTTTAATGGCGCTAGCTTATGTAGAGTATCGTTTTTCGATTAGCCCAAAAAATCCTTGGGAGGAAATTTTACTAGCCGAATTACAAGAACTACCCTTTGAAAGCTTTTTGAGTACAGAAAAAGGACTCAATGCGTATGTGCCTGCCTCACTTCATCAGGACAATTTTATTGAATCCATTGCTTTGTTAAAACGGAAAGAAGTTCAAATTGAGGTTGCTGTTTCTAATATTGCACCCAAAAACTGGAATGCCATTTGGGAATCGGAATTCCACCCCATTTTTATTGGAGACGACTGTGTGATCCGGGCAGATTTTCACGACGGGCAGCATAAAAAATTTGAGCTTATTGTCAACCCCAAAATGAGCTTTGGTACTGGACATCATCCCACAACCCACATGATGATGGAGTTCGTTTTGGAAGAATCGTTAAACAATAAAAGAGTTCTTGATATGGGATGCGGTACGGGTGTATTGGGAATTCTTGCCTCAAAAAAAGGAGCTTCAACAGTAGATGCAATAGATTATGACCCATGGTGTGTTGACAATACAATTGAAAATGCTGCTGCCAATTTATGTAAAAACATCAATGCAATTCAAGGAGATACTTTAGATGAGGAGCAACCGATTTACGATTTCATATTTGCCAATATCAATAGAAACGTATTGACAGAACACATTCCAAGCTATTGTAAGGCACTTAAGCCAGAGGGTACTTTGTTTTTGTCGGGGTTTTATTATGGAGACATCAAACTCATGGAAAGTAGTTGTCAAAAGGAAAACTTAACTTTGATAGCATCCAAAGAAAGAGAAACATGGTGTGCGTTAAAATTCACAAAATAACGGCAACAAAACCAGAAGAAGCACCCGAGGGAGTAGAACAAATTCTCGTTCAACCCGATCAGGAGCATCAGATCATTTTGTACAATGATGACGTAAATACTTTTGACCACGTGATTCGATGCTTGATTAAAATTTGTGACCACACCTTTATGCAAGCCGAACAATGTGCTTATTTGGTCCATTTTACGGGAAAATGCTCCGTTAAGACAGGTTCTTTGGAAGATTTGATTCCACGCTGTACCGCCCTATTAGACGAGGGATTGAGTGCTGAAGTGGTTTGAATTTGATCCGTTTTTTGCATTTCAAAAAAAACAGCGACCTTTGAAAAAAAAAACAAATGAAATTAACACTAACATTATTGGTATTTATGATAACATCTCAGGTTGCAAACTCTCAAAATACAAATGACGACACCATCTTTCAATTTACAGTTAAAAATATTGAAGGAGAGGATTTTGATTTTAGCTCTTTAAAAGGAAAAAAAATAATGGTGGTAAATACCGCTTCAAAATGCGGCCTTACCCCACAGTACAAAAAACTACAAGCCCTTTACGATAAGTATGGCAAAGAAGACTTTGTAATTATTGGTTTTCCAGCGAATAATTTTTTGAGACAAGAGCCGGGTTCGGATGAAGAAATCGCTGTTTTTTGCGAAAGGAATTATGGGGTAACCTTCCCGATGATGAGTAAAATATCAGTCAAAGGAAAAAACATGCATCCCGTTTATGAGTTTTTGACTCAAGAAGCCAAAAACGGCATAGTGAGTTCAAGTGTATCTTGGAATTTTCAAAAATATTTAATTAACCCTGACGGAAGACTAGCACGTGTTGTATCTCCGAGAACACAACCGGACGACCCGAGTGTAATATCATGGATCGAATCTAATGAGGAATAAAGCTTCTGATTTAAGAACACTGTGTGTTCATGCGGGAGAGTTAAAAGATACGCAACACGGTGGAGCCATTTCTCCTTTGTTTGCTTCAACCTCTTATGCTTTTAACGATGTTGATATCAAGCAATATCCACGCTATTTTAACACTCCCAATCAACGAGGGTTGTGCGAAAAAATTGCTGCCTTAGAGGGAGCTGAATCAGCTTTGATTTTTGGTTCTGGAATGGCTGCTATTAGTACTGCGCTTCTTTCGCACCTCAAGTCGGGCGATCATGTGATTTTCCAAGATGACATTTATGGTGGGACACGTAATTTTATCAAAACAGAATTTGAGAAATACGGGATTCAATACAGTTTTGCTAAAGGACTAGATGCAAGTGACTTTGAAGCTGAAATTACGCCACAAACCAAAGGTATTTATGTTGAAACCCCGAGCAATCCTACACTGAAAATAATTGATTTAAAAGCCATCAGTGAATTGGCCAAAAGCAGCTCCCTTTGGACAATGATAGACAATACTTTTGCAAGTCCAGTCAATCAAAATCCAATAGCGCACGGTATCGATTTTGTGATTCACAGTGCGACCAAATATTTGGGAGGACACAGTGATATTTGTGCAGGTGTCGTGGTGGCAAGTGAATCCATTATTGCTCAAGTTTTTGAATCGGCTAAAAATTTGGGAGGGAGTTTAAGTGATTACACCGTGTGGTTACTCGAAAGAAGCATCAAAACGCTTTATGTTCGAGTGCAAGCACAAAATGAAAATGCTCATTTATTATCTAATTTTCTGCAGGAGCAAGACTGGATTGAACATGTTTATTACCCCGGTTTGGAGAATCATGTAGGACATCAAATAGCAAAGCGTCAAATGCATGGATTTGGAGGGATGCTGTCTTTTAATTTGGCCCAAGGAATTGACACAAAACAATTTTTACTAGGCCTTAGCTTAATTAAACCAACCATGAGCTTGGCTGGAATTGAAAGCACTGCTTTGAGTCCAAGACTAACTTCTCATGCTTTATTGAGCGAGTCTGAGCGTCAAGCACAGGGTATTACTGAACAGTTGGTGCGCTTTTCTTCCGGAATAGAAGCTATTGAAGATCTGAAGAGCGATTTACTTCAATCCATTTCAAAAATACGCTAATGCAAACCGTGGATATTTTAGCTTTTGGAGCCCACCCTGACGATGTGGAATTGGGCTGCTCTGGAAGTATTTCACTTTCTATTAGCCAAGGTAAATCTGTGGCTATCATAGACTTAACCAAAGGAGAGTTAGGGACACGCGGAACCGCTACGTCCAGAAAGGAAGAAGCTCAAAAAGCAGCAGCGATTTTAAAAGTCAAGCAGCGTGAAAATATGGGTTTTAGGGATGGTTTTTTTCAAAATGATGAAGCCCATCAACTCAAACTGATTGCTAAAATACGTGCTTACCGTCCTCAAATTGTTTTGTGTAATGCGAAACACGACAGACATATCGATCATGCTAAGGCTAATTTATTGGTAAACGATTCTTGTTTTTTGAGTGGTTTAGAAAAAATAGAAACACGAGATAACGAAGGAAATATTCAACAGCCTTGGAGACCGAAAGTGATTTTGGAATACATTCAGTGGATGGATCTTGAACCGGACATAGTAGTTGACATATCAGACCACTTACAAACTAAAATGGATGCCGTTAAAGCATATGAAACCCAGTTTTTTGATCCTGAATCGAAAGAAGCTGAAACCCCCATTTCAAGTAAAAACTTTATTGATAGTGTAAAGTATCGAGCTAGAAATTTTGGACGTTTGATCGGCACCGATGCTGGTGAAGGCTTTACTTCAAGAAACTTGTTGTCAACCTCCAACCTGTTCGATCTGGTTCGATAAAAACGTTTACATGAAAACAATACGATGGGGAATCATTGGCTTGGGAAACATTGCTCATAAGTTTGCTGCTGATCTAGCTTTGGTTGCTAATTGTAAGCTTCAAGCGGTTGCCTCTTCAGATGAAACTCGCGCCCAACAATTTGCTGAAAAATTTAAGGCCAATAATTACTATTCCAATTACGATGCACTGCTAGAGGACAATCAAATAGACATCGTTTATGTAGCTTCTCTGCATCCTTTGCATGCTTCTCTATCTGTAAAGGCGCTTGAAAAAGGCAAAGCGGTGGTCTGTGAGAAACCCCTAGGTATGCATTCCAGTGAAGTCAAGCAGATTATGGGTGCAGCTAAAAAGTCCAATACATTTTTAATGGAAGCCCTTTGGACGCGTTTTAACCCTGCTTTTGAACAGGTAAGAGAGTGGATCCATAAAGGACAAATTGGCGAATTGCGTTACATCAATGCTACATTTAGTTTTAACGGTCTGGATCGGGGTAAAGCCTCTAGACTATTTAATCCTGAAAAAGGTGGGGGTAGTTTACTCGATATTGGAATTTATCCTTTGTTTTTGGCCTATCATTTTTTAGGCAAACCAAAGGATGTAAAAGCCAGTGCCATACTTTCTGCTGAAGGAGTGGATGAACAACTTAGCTTTATTTTATCTTATGATAATGCGCAAGCCTTGCTGTATTCAAGTTTTGTTCACGATGAAGACATGCGCGCAAGTTTGTGTGGTGAAACGGGTGAAATTTACATGGATTCAAAGTGGCATGCCACAAGTAATGTTAACTTGGTAAAGGCCAGTAAAGAAATTAAAAAATCGTTCCCTTTTAACGGTATGGGATACACTTATGAAATTGAAGAGGCGAATGCTTGTTTGAGATCGGGTAAATTAGAATCGCCCAAATGGAGATGGGAAGAAAGCCTAGACATGGCTATTCTGATGGATGAAATTAGGAAACAAGTGGGTGTTTCTTATCCAGCAGATGAGCAGTCGTTGAAGAAATAAAACTATTCTTTTGTGGGAAATCTCCCTTGGTTTCCAATTCCATCCAAATCATTTGCGTCATACGATTTCGTATTTTCTGCACGTTGAATTTTATGTTGTTTTCTGATAATACTGAGAAGGAAGTAAACATAAATCACGAAAATAACACTACCGACAATAAACATTATTTTGTTATTCATTCCTTGGAGTTTAGGTCGTCGTTTCTTCTTTGTCTTATTGCAATGGCAAAACCTAAAATAGTTACTGGCCATAGTCCAACATAAAGCCCTTCAAGCTGTTGTCCAGAAAACCACAGGTAAATGGAATAAAGAAAGCTCAGGAAGGCTAGGAGTACCGGATAATATTTTTCTAAAAATTTCATATTAATAAATATAGTAAAAATATATTTGATCGTTTTTTGATGGTTCTGATCGGTTCTTTTTTTTGGAATTGTGGTTTAGGTTTTAGAAAAACCTTTTTTGTTCCTAGTAGAGTAGTCTTTATTTATCAGTAGATCCAATAAAGCAAAGCAAAATATTGATAGATTTCATGAAAAATCTTTTATATTTGCTGCCCAACAAATGGTGGTTGTAGCTCAGTTGGTTAGAGCGCCTGATTGTGGTTCAGGAGGTCGTCGGTTCGAGACCGATCTTCCACCCAAAAATGTTTAGGGACAATGTGAAGTTGTCCCTTTTTTTGTCTCTTTATTTTTCATTTGATTTGCGATAATATTTATTGAGCACGGTATTTATTATTGAATCGATAAAGAATTGTAGTTAATCTCTATTCTAACAATAACTACATTTATTACAAATCTAAACTCAATATTGTTTAATATTTTTGTATTTTTATCAAACAAAAATTAAACTATGTTTTCCTATCTCTATCAAATTACATTAGTTTTATTCCTTTTAATTGGAAATATCGGTGATGAAAAAGACACCGCCACTCAGGAATTTCAGGGTAAAGCCTATTATTTTTCAAAATCTAAAATGGAACTAGGCGCTTGGGGTGCTCGTATGAGTGAAGCTCAGAAAAAAGAAATTAAAAACCGACTTAAGAATCGACTTGAAAAGACCTATGTACTTGCTTTTAATAAAAACGAGTCCATCTTTTATGAAGAGGAAAAAATTGATGCTATTTCTGGCGCAACAGATTCTTGGGGAAGTAATTTTGCACGTGGAAGACAATACAAAAACGTCAAAGAAAATAAACTCATTCAAGCACAGGAGTTTTATGGAAAGCGTTTTTTGGTCAAGGATGAGTTACAGAAAATTGAATGGAAAATGGGCTCAGAGTCCAAACAAATTGGAGATTATCTTTGTTTTAAAGCTACAGCAGTGATTCCTTCTAAAGAACTGGCTTGGTACGATTTTTCTTGGGGTGACTTAAGTCCTGAAGGAGAAAATCCTGAAGTAAAACTTACAGCTGTCGAAGCGTGGTACACCCTCCAAATTCCTTTGGGTCAAGGACCTGCTGAATATTGGGGTTTGCCGGGATTGATCCTGGAGGTTAGTGCAGGAAATACTACCATGTTATGTTCTCAAGTGGTCATTAATCCCAGTGAAATAGTAGAAATTAAAACTCCTGAAAAAGGGAAAGAAATTACAAAATCCGCCTACAGTGAAACAATCCAAACCAAAATGTTAGAAATGAGAAACAATCGTGGAAGAAGGAGAGGTTAGTCCCAATTTAATCAAAAGAACCAATCACTTTCATATGAATTTTAAATTCACTTCCATTCTGTTGTTTTTTTGTTTGGTAGTTCACAGTCAGTTAAAACTAGAAGGCGTAGTAACGGACAGTTTGGAAATTCCTTTACAATCTGCTAGTGTTGTTGCAATCAATAAAGCAACCAATGGTTTAGAAAGTTATGGGCTTACCGATGAAAAAGGCAAATACAAACTTAAGCTTAAAGGGGACGCTGGATACAAAATTCAAGTGAGTTCCATCGGGTTGATTACCATAAATGATACACTTCAAACAAAAGACGTTGACGTTATTCGCGACTACGTCCTTAGAGCTGATATTGTTTTGGACGAGGTTGTTGTAAAAATGCCAGTAGTGGTGCGAGGGGATACTTTAATCTACAATGCAGATTCTTTTAAAAACGGATCGGAGCGAAAATTAGAAGACATTATTGATAAATTGCCTGGCGTCGAGATCAATGAAAACGGACAGATTGAAGTAGAAGGGAAGGTGGTTAATAAACTCATGGTAAACGGAAAAGATTTCTTTGACGGGGATACCAAAGTGGGAACTAAAAATATTCCTTCTAATGCAGTGGATAAAATACAAGTATTGAGAAATTATGCAGAAGTAGGTCAGCTTAGTGGTGTCAGAAATAACCAAGACAATTTTGCAATAAACATTAAACTCAAGCAGGGAAAAGAAAGTTTTTGGTTTGGAAATGTAACGGGCGGATTCGGAGATTCTCCCGATGACAATTTGTATTTGCTCCAACCGAAACTATTTTATTACAATCCTAAATACAGTATTAATGTCATCAGTGATTTAAATAACATTGGTGAAGTAGCCTTAACTAGAAGAGATATCAGAGGTTTTGGCGGAGGTTTTAGAAGACCCAGCAGTAGGAGTGGAACCAGCATAGATTTAGGGGACAACAGCTTGAATTTTTTGACCAATCAGAGGAATGCACTTAAAATTGAAAGTAAACTCGCTTCAGCTAATTTTAGTTATTCTCCCAAACAGAGTCTTGATTTGAGTGGTTTTTTAATCTACAACAACAGTCAAATACTTTCCAATGAAAAAAGCTCCATACGATACACCAATGCAGGTTTAGGGATTCCAGATGAAGCTACTGAGCAATCCAATACGGAGCGGTCTTCACAAGGATTAGTCAAGCTTAGTGTTTCCTACAAACCCAATTTTAATAATCAAATTGATTACGATGTTTTGGCACGGGTTTCTGACGATTCTCAGTTTAAAAACAATACGTCTTCAGTGTTAGGAGTTACCACACAATTTGATGAAGTTACTCCCTACAACATCAATCAAAATTTAAGCTACTACTACACTTTAAATGAAAAAAACATTTTTGCTTTTGAAGCCCAAAGCGTGACTAAAAATGAAGATCCATTTTACAATGCAGTTTTAGAAAACGATCCCGATGCACTAGATCCGTTTGATTCAACGGCCAATGCCCTTGGTCTTGACTCAAGTTTGGGTACGTATGACCTTGCTCAAAATAGAAAAATCATGTCCAATCAATTGGACGCAAAACTGGATTATTATTATCTGATAGGGTCAAAGAGCAACATAAATTTTACACTTGGAACTCTCTTAAGTCAGCAGCAATTTAACTCCAGTATCTTTCAATTTCTTGAAAACGGATCTGAATTTGTACCCCTACCCACATTTAATGAGGGCCTGGTTACCAATGATGTAGATTATGATTTTAGTGATCTTTATCTAGGAGTTCATTATCGTTTTAGAACGGGAAAGTTTACGATTACTCCAGGGTTTTCTATCCATGCTTATGGCAATGAAAACACACAATTTGGTTTAAGTATCGAAAATAATTTCATCAAAATATTACCTGACTTTGAGACTCGAATTCAGCTCAAAAAAGGAGAATCGCTTACGTTTAATTACAATATGCGCAACCAATTTACTGATGTAACACGACTGGCTCGTGGTTTGGTTTTTAACAGCTACAACAGTTTGCAATTTGGAGAACCCGACTTGCAAAACGCTCTTTCTCATAATCTGAGTTTATTGTACAGCAGTTTCAACTTATTTAATTACACAAATGTATTTGCTCGTGCAGCCTACACCAGTAATATCGATCAGATTAGAGGTCTGACCAATTTTGAAAATGTAATCCGAACAAGCACCTATTTTAATTCCAATTTTGCAGATGAGAATTTCAACCTTTTTGGACGTATTCAAAGAACGTTTGGTAAAGTAAGGACGAGTTTGAACACAAGTTTTAATTACAGTAAGAACAATCAGTTTATTCAACAAAGACAATCTGTAAATGAGCGTTTTACGCAAACGTACACCCCCGGAGTTCGTACGAATTTTCGTGTTGCACCCAATGTGAGTATTCGATACCGTTACAGCATTACAAACAACAATCAGGGCCTACGAGAAACTAAATTCATAACAAAAGCTCCTTCAATAGAGTTTGATGCCTACATAGTTGAAAAAATAACGGTCAAATCAAATTACAGTTACACCGTACAAGAGCAATCGGGTGAAGCTTCACAGTCTTTTCAAATATGGAACGCCTCTGTTGCTTACAGAAAAGATAAAGATACCAAATGGGAATACGAGATTAAAGCGTCTAATTTGTTGAATGTCAGTTCCCAAATACGGAATAGTGCAAACAGTATTTCAGTTTTTAATTCTACTACTTTTATTCAACCTAGATTTGTAACTATTCGGGCCGTTTATCAGCTTTAATTAATTTCCTTTAAACAGTTTTTCAGAGATAAATAAATTCAAATTTGATTGACAAGAGAAAATAATCTTAGACATTCTCCGTTCCAATTAATACAATCCGGTTTATTTGCTTTAATTCACTTTTAAAAATGATACATTTACCCATCGAAACAAATTTTATGAAAAATTACCTCATTCTCCTTCTGGTCTCATTAGCGTTAACAACGGTTGAGGCACAGGGATTGAAATACGGCATTAAGGCGGGGTTGAATTTAAATTCCACTGGCGAGATTGCGAACTTAAAGACAGAGTTGTCTAGCTTAGAGGACGCCAAAGGAGCCGTAAGCGGTTTCAATATTGGGTTTTTTGGACATGTTGAACTGGCGATGCTTTACGTCCGTCCAGAAATACATTTTTCAAAGTTTGAAACATCTTTTGATGCACTAACCGTAGGAAAATCAAGACTGGAAGCCCCTGTATCCTTAGGGTTTAAACTGCTGCCCATTGTAAGCGCTTTTGCAGGACCAACCTATCGTTATGAATTGAGTAAGGACAACAATGATTACTCCATCGAGTCTTTGAAAGGTGATTCTACTCTAGGTGTACATTTAGGTGCACGGGTTCATCTGGGAAAGCTGGGTATTGATGCTAGAATAGAAAGAGGCGTTTCTGAAAATGAAGCCCGTTTGTTGACAAAAAACAATATTGATGCAGGAGTTATTGATACTAGAGCTACGGTTCTAAGCCTTGGCTTGTCTTATTCTTTTTAGAAAAGATTTTTATTTAACCACGTAATGAACTTCGGAGACTTCCGAAACTCGAAAATATCCTAGCGGACTGTTTTCAGGCTTAGTTAAGTTTGTCATATTTCCATTTAGGTTTGCAGGATTGGTTTGGAAGGGACCTCCCTGCTGGGTGTTTTGAATGAAAAGAAGGTACCAATATTGATAAGCTATTTTACTTAGACTGTACTGTCGGAAACGAATACTGTCTCCTTTTTCAAGATCACCGTTCAATAATACACCGTAATATTCTGAGCCGTTGGAAAAGTCATCTCGAAACACATTGTATTCTGGTTCGTTTAGTCGCTCCCCCACAAATTCAAAAAAGCTGAAGTTGACCTCATCTTCCGGATCGATGCTGTAGGCTTCGAGTTGAGTTGATGTATTCCCGAAAAAAGAAATACTATCCTGCTTTATTTCATAGATGGCTGCAACAGAATTTAAAACTTCACTACCGCGATACTCTTGATCTTCAAAGCGAATTTCAAGGGTTAATTCACTTCCTAATTTAAAGGGAAGGGTGTCCAGTGGGAAGTAAGTTCCGCTGTTTCCTTGTTCCATAAATTGATAAGTGTTGTTTTGTTCGTCTTTTACTTGAACTTCAGCTCCATTTGCAGGGATTCTAAGATTTTCAAAATAGGGTGTAGTTTTGGATAGAATAACACGTTGTTCGGTTTGCTGTGTTTCTTTGATCCAGTTTAATTGACCTTCGATGACCAAACGTTCGGAGGAATAGTTTAAATCAACATCGATCACTTCTTCACAAGAAGCGAAGAGGGTAACAATTAGAACGAGAAGGAAAGAGATTCTAAACATGGTTTAAAACTTAAAGTTGTAGGTTACGGAAGGGATGATCCCAAAAATAGATAAGCGAATGGCCTCGTTTTGGCCTGTTGTACTGTTTTCTTGAAAACGAATAGAAGCTGCATTTTTTCTGTTGTAGGCATTAAAAACACTAAAAACCCATTGTCCTGAAAATGCTTTATTTTTTCTGTTTGGAGTGTAAACGGCAGACAAATCAAGGCGATGATAATTAGGAAGTCTGCTGCTGTTTCTTGTTTCGAAATTCGGAATAGAAAAATTCAAAAAGCGGTATTGTGCTTCCGGGTAGGTAATGGGTTGGCCTGTTTGAAACAAAAAATTGGCGCTGAAGTCCCACTTTTTATTGAAATCATAATTGGTCGTAATCGAAATGTCATGAGTTTTGTCATAGGGTGTAAAATACCAATTTCCGTTATTGATTCCTACTTCTTCTGGAGTTCTTCCGGGAGTTCTCTGTTCAGATCTAGATAGGGTGTAAGCCATCCAGCCCGTAAGTTTTCCCTCGTTTTTTCTAAAGAGAAATTCCAGTCCCTTGGCTCTTGCTTCACCGTTGAGTAATACTTGTTCAATAGCATTATTTGCGATCAGCTCGGCACCATCAATGTAGTCTAAACGATTTTGAATGGTTTTGTGAAAAACTTCCAGTTCTAAGTTAAAGCGATTTGAGTTGAATGTTTTGAAATAACCCACCGCAAATTGATCCAATAACTGAGGATCGATAAAGGTTCCGCTAGGTGCCCAAATATCAATAGGAGTAGGGGAGTTGGTGTTAGAAATTAAGTGCAGGTACTGTACCATACGATTGTAGCTCAATTTAAAAGATTGACTAGGCTTGTTCTGATAAGCTAGAGCTACACGAGGTTCAAAGTTGAAAAAGTTCTTCAGTACCGTACCTCTTTTAAAGTTCGTTTCTCCAATAGGAGAAGCTCCTTGGTAAAGCTTTAAAGCTGAATTGTACAAAAGAGGAGTGTCATTGGCATAGGTATTTAACTTCTGCCCCAAACGGATGAAATTGCTAAGCCTTGCACCAAATTGGAAACTGGTTTTGGGACTTAATTGGTAGTTGACCCCAGTGTAAAGTGCACTTTCCAAGGCATATTTATCTGTTAGTTTATTGGTTTGAACTTGCGAATCCTCTTTTGTGGGTTCAATCAAACCGGGATCGAATTTGTAATAGATACTGTTAACACCATATTCTAATTTTATTTTTTCATTTAAATAATGCTTGAAGTCGTATTTGAAATTGAAATTTACAATACTGGAATTCCATTCAAAATCAGCAAAACTAAAATCAAGACGGTAGTCGTAATCCGAGTAGATCAACGATAAATTTGAAAAAAGTTTGTTGGAAAACAAATGATTCCATCTAAAATTAGCAACCGAATTTCCGTAGGCATTGTTAAACAAATTGGCAATGTCAAAAACATCTCTTCCAAAGTAACCTGATAAGAACAGGTTGTTTTTATCGTCTAGGGTGTAACTAAGTTTTGTGTTCAAGTCATAAAAATAGGCTTTGTTGTCCTCAACACTTTCTACTAGAGGGAGGAACAAGTGGGCATAACTACTTCTACCACCGACCAGAAATGATCCTTTTTCTTTTTTTAAAGGTCCTTCTAGGAGTAACCGGCTGGAAATTAAACCCACGCCTCCTTGTGCGTTAAAATTATTGCTATTACCGTCTTTTTGATAAATATTTAAAACTGAGGAAGCCCTTCCTCCGTAGTTTGCGGGAATTCCTCCTTTGTACAGCTTAATGTCTTTAATAGCATCGGGATTAAAAACGGAGAAAAATCCAAATAAATGAGAAGAATTAAAAATGATGGCTTCGTCAAGCAAGATTAAGTTTTGATCGGCAGCACCACCTCTTACATTAAATCCAGAGGCTCCCTCGCCACCATTAGTGACTCCAGGCAATAGCGTTATTGATTTAATAATATCAACTTCACCCAAAACTGCTGGCATTTTTTTAATCGTGCTAATCGCTAAGGAGTTGACACTCATCTGCGGGCTTTTTAGATTGAGCTGTTCTACATTGTCACTAACAATTACCTCATCCAAAAGTTCTGCTTCAGGATTCAGTTTTACATTTAAAGTAAGGTCTTGAGTTAGGGTCAATTCCTTTAAGTAATTTTCAAACCCTAAATAACTGATCAATAATTGCTGTTGCCCTTGGGGAAGGTTAATGGAGTAAAACCCGTATTCATTTGTGGTTGTGCCCAGATTTAATTCGGGTAAAATAATATTGACACCAATGAGGGTTTCGTTGGTTTCAACATCGGTAACATAACCACTAAGAACAACGTTTTGCTGAGCATAAGAACCCAGCAAACCAAAAAATAAAAGAGCAGAAAAATAAAAATTTCGCATTTGAATGGGTTAAGAATTGGGAAATGAAATCAAATTTATTTTAAATGTTTGATTGTTTTAAAAG
Source organism: Flavobacteriaceae bacterium (assembly GCA_029243165.1). Taxonomy (GTDB): domain Bacteria; phylum Bacteroidota; class Bacteroidia; order Flavobacteriales; family Flavobacteriaceae; genus MS024-2A. The sequence goes on along the minus strand of JAQWSN010000034.1, from coordinate 72,327 downwards.
GTTTAGAACGAAAACCCAAAACCAATATTACCAATTAGTATTCCTTCGCTTCCGAGTCCTGGAATAGGTGGAATTTCCTCAGTAAATATCTCTGTGATTCCATTTGCTGTGGCAGTGAAACGCAACAAATCTGGAATGGTACCAACACCATAACCCAACTCAAATCTGAAGAAAATTGTTCCTCCTGTTTTGAGTCCAATCTTAAAGTTGGTCGTGTCCAAATTCAATTCTGTATTTCCTGATCCTATGATGGTTTGAAGTGCGTTTGAGAACTCAAGATTGGTAAAGGTAATGTCCGTAGATAGGGACCCTTTTCCCACACCAATAAAAAATCCATTTCCTTTTTTATTGAAGTAAAAGTTAACACCAAACTCTGTGTAGGCAATGTTTGTTTCAATAAAATCAAAATTCAGTGGAATACGACTGTAGTCAACATAAGGAGCAAAATGATTGTTTAAAACGGGAAGTACAAGCTCAGCAGAACCAGAAGCTAGATTGGGAATCCCCAATTTGAATCCAATTGAAAGTCGTTTTACTTTGATTGAATCTTTGCTCTCTTTTTTGGTATCTTCAGTTTGTGCCACACCAACAAACCCAGTAAACAGGATGATGAGTGTAATCAGAAATTTATGCTTCATTATTTATTTAGTTTAATTTTAGTTGAACGGTTTGCCAATTCCCAAGCGGTGTAGAAGACAAGCTTTGCTCGTTTTGCCAAAAGATCATACATGATTTTGTCTGGAGTATCTCCAGGTTTGTGATAATCTTCATGAGTTCCGCTAAAATAAAATATGACAGGGATGTTATTTTTTGCAAAATTGTAATGATCGCTTCTAAAGTAAAACCGATTGGGATCGTTTTCTTCGTTGAATTTGTAGTCAATCTTGAATTGGGTGTATTTGTTGTTAACTTCTTCGGAAATATCGTGTAAGTCCTGACTCAATCGATCGGCTCCGATCAAATAAATGTAATTAGGGTCCTTATCCTCTCTTTTGGGGTCGGTTCTTCCAATCATGTCTATGTTTAAGTTCGCCATTGTTTCTTTGAGAGGGTACAACGGATTTTCGGTGTAATATTTTGAGCCTAACAAACCTTTTTCTTCTCCAGTAACGTGGAGAAAAATGAGAGATCGTTTTGGACCCTGACCTGCTTCTGATGCCATTTTGAAGGCTTCAGCAATTTCTAGTAATGCAACAGTGCCTGAGCCGTCGTCGTCTGCACCGTTATTAATTTTACCATCCTTAATGCCGATATGATCCAAGTGAGAAGAGATGACTATGTATTCGTTAGGAAAAACAGAACCTTTGATGTAGGCTGCAATATTTTCAGATTGTACCTCTTTGCCTTTGATGTTTAATACCATAGGCTGGGCATAGTTTTCGGTACCTTTTGCCTGAACTATGTCATGACTTGAATAAAAGTTTTGTAGAAAGTCAATGGCACGTTTTTGACCGATGGTACCGGTTTCTCTCCCTTGAAAATAATCAGAGGCATAGACATAGAGGTTTTCTTTAAGCTCTTTGGCAGTGATGGTTTCGGCGTAGTGAGTAACCTCCTTAGAATTTTGTGCAAGAAGAATGCAAGGAAGCGTGATTAGGGCAAATAAGAGTGTTTTCATTTTACGATTATTGTATTAAATAAATTTTCCTATGCTACGAAGTTAAGTTTATTTTGCTTTTGTATTTCATTGAGTATGCCATCCCAAAGTCCAATGCGGAGTTCAAGGGCTTTTTTGGAATAATCAAGTGCTTCATCCCACTTTGAAGCATCGTTCCCGCAAAGTTGTTGAATCATCTCCAGGGCTAAGGGCCCATGCTCATCTGCATCTACTTCAATGTGACGTTCAAAATAATAGATCAAATCTTCAAGGTTTTCTTTGTTTGATTTTTTAAGATTCTTGATGATTTCAATAAACATATCAGGAATTAGGTCTTCTCTTCCAAAAGTAAATACAGCTGCAATAATGTGGGGTTGGTTTGTTTTAACCACTTCAAAAGTGAAGCTCATAAACTCTTTTATGTGCTGGGGTATTGAGTTGTTTTCAAGTATGAATTCAATATTTTTTCCAGAACGGAGCTGCTCTATTATTCGATACATCTCTTCAGGATTTGCACCAAGGGATTCCATGGCTTCGAGATACATTTCAAAATGACTCATGGGTTCCCCTTTTCGATTGATGTCGGACTCTTCACCCCAAACAATTTCGTTGATTAGTCTTGAAGCTGCAGGATGTCCTGAAGGCCTCCACGGTACTTGGTTGCAACTTAACAAATTTTGAAGTTGTTTAAGTAGTGACATAAAGTCCCATACTGCAAAAATGTGTTGCTCCATAAAAAGACGGATATCTTCTATGGAATGGACACTGTAATAAACTTTGTGATTTTTTAACTTATCTCTTAAAGGATAAAGTTCTTGTTCAATTCTTTCTATCATAATCAAATGCATTATCTTGAGTGCAAATATATCTATTAATTAGGACTATTGGATCTAAATACACTCTTGTTATTCACGATATCGTCTGTTGCATTGACCTTGTTTCCAGGGCCTGATCTTTTATTTGTTTTCAGTACCAGTATGACAAAGGGTTGGAGAAAAGGACTTTTGGTAAGTTTGGGTCTTACTTCAGGTTTATGGGTACATACCCTTCTTGTTATTTTGGGAATAGGAAATTTGCTCGTACAATATCCTGAAAGCCAAAGAGTTTTGGAATTTTTAGGTGGGAGTTATCTTCTGTTTTTAGCCTTTCGATTGTGGAATTCTAGTAGAAAAACTATTGATAGTGAGGCAATAGATCCGAAAGAAAACAAAAAACAACCCTTTTACCTTACGGGACTCATCATGAACCTTACCAATCCTAAAGTGAGTTTGTTTTTCATTAGTTTTTTTCCTGGTTTTTTATTCCATGAAAACTGGTCCTATGGAATTCAATTTTTAATCCTTGGCGCATTGTTTTTTCTGCAAGCGTTAGTGATTTTCAGTATGATTGCAGTTTTTGCTGGACAACTGGGTAGGAAATTTGTTTTTGAGAGAAAAAGTTTAGTTTGGAGTCGTTTTCAAGCTGTTGTTTTAACTTTGATTGCTTTGGTGCTGTTTTACCCTTAACTTTATCCTATTATTATGATGCATGGAGCCCATTAAGTTAATAGAATGTCCTCGAGATGCCCTTCAAGGGTATCCAAAACCCATTTCCACTGATGTCAAGATTGCTTATTACCAGATGCTTTTGAAGGTAGGATATGACACTTTAGATTGTGGGAGTTTTGTTAGTACCAAAGCGATTCCTCAAATGGCTGATTCAGCCAAGGTTATTCAGCAGCTTGACTGTAGTCAATCTTCAACCAAATTATTGACCATTGTAGCCAATTTGAGAGGCGCTACAGAAGCAGTCAAACATGAGAAAATTCAATATTTAGGATATCCTGAGTCTGTTTCTGAAAATTTTCTAGTTCGTAATACAGGTAAAACAATTCGTGAATCATTAGTGATTTTAAAGCAGATAAAGGATTTAGCTTCATCCCATCAAAAAGAACTTGTTGTTTATCTTTCAATGGGTTTTGGGAATCCCTATGGTGATCCTTGGAGTACAAAAATCATAAAGGCTTGGGTTGCGGACTTAGCTGCTTTCGGGATCAAAATAATTTCCCTTTCTGACACAGTGGGAACAGCAAAGACTGAGGATATCGATCTTCTTTTTAAAGAACTGATTTTGGCCTACCCAGAACTTGAATTTGGCGCTCATTTTCACACCCATCCAGATCAATGGTATTCCAAAATAAATACAGCCTATTTGGCAGGTTGCAGGCGATTTGACGGAACAATTAAAGGCCGAGGAGGATGTCCGATGGCACACGACGAATTGGTAGGAAATATTCCAATGGAAAAATTGATTTCTTTTCTTACTGCTCAAAATGAATTGCCTGAAGGTTTTGATGTGCTTGCATTTGAAAGTGCTTTCAATTTCTCCCACAAAGTATTTTTTTAACATTTGAACTTTCTTTTTTTACTTAGGGATTCAATCTTAAATAATGGACCCAAAAGAGTTTATTTTGGAAAAGCATCTTACAGCACTTTTAAAATTACTATATTTGCATGCAATTAATTACATATTAGTTGCTTATGACTTCCAACAAATTTATCGGACAAGGACTCACATACGATGATGTATTATTGGTGCCTGCCTTTTCTCAAACCTTACCCCGTGAGGTTTCTATTAAAACTCGTTTCAGCAGAAATATTCCTCTGAATATTCCAATCATTTCGGCAGCAATGGACACCGTAACGGAGAGTAGTATGGCTATTGCCATGGCAAGAGAAGGAGGAATTGGTGTATTGCATAAAAACATGACTATTGAAGAGCAAGCCGACAAAGTCAGGACGGTAAAGCGTTCTGAATCTGGAATGATCATTGATCCTGTAACACTTCCAGAAACAGCTCAAGTTTCTGATGCAAAACAAAACATGCAGCAGTACAAAATTGGAGGAATTCCTATCGTAGATGCTGATAAAAAACTAATTGGTATTGTAACCAATCGTGATTTGCGCTTTGAGAAAAACAACTCACGCCCCATAAAGGAAGTCATGACTAAAACCAATTTAATAACGGTTAATGAAGGAACTTCGTTAAAAGATGCAGAGCAAATTCTTCAGAAGCACAAAATAGAAAAGCTTCCTGTTGTTTCTCAAGACAATTTACTTGTAGGATTGATCACCTTTAGAGATATTACCAAACACACCACCAAGCCCAATTCCAACAAAGATGAATTTGGTCGATTGAGAGTCGCTGCAGCAGTAGGAGTGACTGCCGATGTATTAGAGCGGGTTACTGCGCTGCACGGAGCAGGAGTTGATGCGGTTGTTATTGATACAGCTCACGGTCATAGCAAAGGGGTAGCAGAAGTCCTTAGGAAAGTTAAAGACAAGTTCAGTGAGCTAGATGTAACCGTTGGGAATATTGCTACTGCCGATGCTGCAAAATACCTTGTGGACTTAGGTGCGGATGCGGTAAAAGTAGGAATTGGTCCCGGTTCCATCTGTACAACACGAGTAATTGCTGGAGTTGGATACCCTCAGCTTTCCGCAATAGTTGAAGTAAGTAACGCACTTAAAGGAACAGGAGTGCCAATCATAGCAGATGGTGGTATCCGTTTTACGGGCGACATACCCAAAGCAATTGCTGCTGGAGCAGATTCAGTTATGTTAGGTTCCCTACTTGCTGGGACAAAAGAATCTCCGGGTGAAACCGTTATCTATGAAGGTAGAAAGTACAAAACCTACCGAGGAATGGGATCGGTGGAGGCCATGAAAAAAGGAAGTAAGGATCGGTATTTTCAAGATGTTGAAGACGATTTGAAGAAATTGGTTCCCGAAGGAATTGTGGGTAGAGTTGCCTACAAAGGGGATGTCGATGAAAGTATTCATCAATTTATTGGAGGTTTACGCGCAGGCATGGGATATTGCGGAGCTCCAGATATTGAATCCTTAAAAACACAAGCAAAATTTGTAACCATAACCTCAGCCGGTATGAGGGAAAGTCATCCACATAATATCAGGGTAACCAAGGAAGCGCCAAACTACAGTCCAGGATAGTGATTTGTTTGGTGCTCTAAGAAGCAATGATTTTAAGAGTGTGTATTTTTCCAGAAATCGTAACTCTAAGAATGTACATGTTTCCGGATTCAAGTCTCAAATAGGTTTTAAAATTTTTGAGCTCTTGCGTTTTTATTTCCTTAATTTTATTCCCTATTATCGAGTAAACTTCAATAATACCAGCGCCTTCAAAGCCAATTAAATGGAGTTGTTGCTCATAATAAGCAGCTTTAGGAGAATTTTGAACGAGGACATGACTTTTAAAAGAAGGGGAGGGGGTGGCTCTTACAGTTGTAAAACAGAAGGAGATAAGGGTTAAAAAAAACAAACGATAAAACAAAGCTTGAAATTTTACTGCAATTTAAAAATTATTAACGAGTTATTAAAACTTTTTTAAACAATTTAAAATGTTAAAAACCAGCACAATACAAGACTTATTAAAAATAAAATCAAAATTTGTTGATAAGAACACAATATTTAAGTCTTTTTTCGTTGCTGTTCGACTGATTGTTCCCATTTTCATTTTGGTGATTGTTTTACAATCGTGCTCCGAATGGAATCCAGAAAACGAGAAAGTAGTTGCACGTGTTGGAGATCACTATCTTTATGTCTCTGATATCGAAAACGATTTAAAGGATTTTAAAAATTCATCTGACAGCATTTTTAGAACAAGAAATTATGTAGATGCATGGGCTAAAAATCAGCTTTTAGTTCAATCGGCTACAAGAAATCTTACTGATGATGAGTTGCAAGGTTTGGAGGATTTAATTGATCAGTACCGAATCGAACTTTATTCGAATGCCTACATTCAGTCTGTGGTAAATACGACATTAGACACGCTTGTCTCCACTCAAGAGATTGATTCTTTTTTATTTGCCAATAAAGGAGTTTTTAAGCTAAACGCACCTTTGTACAAAACCCGTTTTATTCAGCTGCCGCCTGACAATGTAGATCAAAATGAAATTCAACGTAGCTTCCAGCGTTTTAATCAAGACGATAGGGAATTTTTAGATTCTCTCTCTTTTCAATACAACAATTACTTATTATCAGACCAAGTATGGCTTAATCAAAGAGACTTGACTTCTGAAGTTGGTTTTTTGAATCAAGAAAACTCAGATAAATATTTAAAAAAATCACAATTTTTTAGAGTTGAAGATTCATTGGGAGTATATTTGCTCTACATTGATGAAATTCTAAAAAAGGGAGAGACCCCGCCAAGAATTATTTTAGAGTCAACAATTAAAAACATAATACGAAATCAACGTAAACTGAAGTTCACTAAACAATTTGAAAAAGACATTATTCAAGATGCTATTAAATCAAAAACTTATGAAAACTATTAGTTTTTTATTTTTCCTGATTACTGCTACAGTATCACTCCAGGCTCAGGATCAGTTGGCCAGTAGAATTAAAATCGATGGTGTTTCCGCGGTAGTGGGTGACTATGTGATCTTAGATTCTGATATTGATAAGACCATTATTGAAATGGAATCACAGGGCATCGATATTAAAGGAGTTTCCAATTGCCAATTGCTTGGTAAGCTTATGGAGGACAAATTGTATGCGCATCATGCCATACAGGATAGTCTTGAAATCAGTGTAGAAGAAATTTATGCGACTGTTGATCAGATCATGGATAATTTTATCCGTGAATTGGGAAGTGTTGAAAAGGTATTGGAATTTTACAATAAAGAAGATGAGTCTTCTTTTCGTCAAGACATTTTTGAAATAAATAAAATCCAGAAGTTGTCTTCGATGATGCAAGCAAAAATTGTTGAAAATGTTGAAGTAACGCCAGAAGAAGTTCGAGTATTTTTTGAGTCCATACCTGAGATTGATCTACCGATTTTTGGGACCGAGTTGGAAATTTCACAAATTGTAATCGAGCCTGAGGTAAGTGAGGCTGAGAAAGATCGAATTATTAACCAATTAAAATCGTTTAGAGAAGATGTCTTGGAACGTGGTTCGAGTTTTGGGTCAAAGGCAATTTTGTATTCACAAGATCCAGGTTCTCGTGCGTCGGGAGGAAAATATACTTTGAATCGAAAGCGACCTCAGATGGTTAAGGAATTTAGAGACGAAGCTTTTAGTCTTGAAGAAGGCGAAATATCAGAACCTTTTAAAACTGATTTTGGTTGGCATATTTTGATGGTAGATAAAATTCGTGGTCAAGAGGTAGATGTACGACACATTTTGTTGACTCCTAAAATCGAACCTGCTCAACTCGCAGAAGCAAAAAGTAAATTGGACACCATTCGCAAAAGAATTATTGATAATGAAATAACATTTAAAGACGCTGCCTTGGCTTTTTCCAGTGAAAAAGAAACTAAATACAACGGAGGGGTTTTGATTAATCCTCAAACAGGAGATACCCGTTTTGAATTGACAAACCTTGACCCCGTTTTGTTTAGTCAGATCCGAGTTTTAGAGGATCAAGAAATTTCTTCACCTTTAATTGAAGAAGACCGCTCGGGCTTGAAAAAGTATAAAATTCTGAAGGTAAGTAACCGTTTTGACGAACATAAAGCTGATTATTCAACGGACTATGTTAGGATCAAAGCATTGGCTCTTAAAGAAAAACAGTTGAAAGCCATTCAAGACTGGATGAAAGAAAAAATAGAAAGTACCTATGTTTACCTAAATAAGTCCAACCGCAATTGTGATTTTGTAAACAATTGGTTAAAGCTTTAATTATTTAAAATATTTAGGAGGAACCCAAAGCATTCCAAAACACTCCCCTTTTTCTTTGTGGATGTTTTTATGGTGAATTTTGTGTGCACGACGAATACCTTTTGCATATTTACTATTTGCCTTCTTGAAAATTTTAAAACGCTGATGGATAAATATGTCATGTACCAAAAAATAGGTCATTCCGTAGAGAAAAATTCCAATTGCTATCGGAAGCCCGGGCCAGAAATTTAGCTCTCCCCATAAAACAACAAAACCGGAGCTTACTAAAGCATAAAAAATAAAAAACAAATCATTGCGCTCAAACCAAGATTTGTGGTGTTTGATATGATGGTCTTTGTGTAAAGACCAGAGAAAACCATGCATGATGTATTTGTGGGAAAACCATGCCATGAATTCCATAAAGCAAAACGTTGCAATCAGACTAAGAATCCATAAAATAGTCATTGTTGATGGCTTTAAAGAAGGTTAAACCTGTATTTTAGATAACTACCTGCAAACACACTCATTTTCTGATAGTTAGGAACTCTAATCCGTGTATTTTGAATATTTATTGAGGGTGTTTCCTTTAATTTTTTTAATAGTTTACTGTAGTACTTGTATGCAGTGTAAACTCCAAACTGAGCTTCAACAGGAAGCTTGAAAATACCGCTAAGTGCATGTTCAAAATCAGATTCAATTTCCTCGATGATACTCGACTTTGATGCTTCATCAAAATGATTAAAATTGACACTTGGGAAATAGGTTCTATTAAGTTCTTGATAATCATCTTTAAGATCCCTGAGAAAATTAACCTTTTGAAAAGCGGAACCCAAAGCCATAGCAGCGGGTTTTAATTCGTTGTATTCCTTTTCATTTCCTTTAACAAAGACTTTTAAGCACATTAAGCCCACGACATCTGCAGAACCATAAATGTAGGATTGATAGTCTTCTTGAGTATCGTAAATCTTTTTGTCTAAATCCCATCGCATACTCTTCATAAAGGCACGGATCAATTCGATATCAATCTCATGGGTATTAACTGTTTCTTGAAAAGCGTTTAAAATCGGATTAAGACTAATTTTTTGATCCAAGCTCAAATAGAGATCCTCTTCAAAGCGATCTAAAAGTGATTCCTTTGGATAATTATGGAAACTGTCTACGATTTCATCCGCAAAGCGAACAAAGCCATAGATATTGTAGATATGGTTTCTTATTGAGGAATGCAACATTTTTGTTGCCATAGAAAACGAAGTACTGTAGGTTTTTGTAACAAGCCTACTACAGTCTTCACTTATTTGATCAAACAGCTTTTTCATCGTACTAAATAATAGTTAAACAGATGAATAAATTTACAAAAACGTATGAATTTAGAGGTGAAAAATTAAACAAAAACTATTTCCTCAAGATATTTAGCCATGAAAGACTCTACTGAACGAAATAATTCGATTTGTCCTGGGAGCTTATCGGTATCGATTTCAATTTGCTGGGGACCAAATAATAGTAATTTAGAGTCCCTGTCAGCTAACAAGTCATTGTAAAAACCTTGTAAGAAGGGCATAATTTCTTCTTTGTTGGGCTCAACAGTTAAGTACGATACAAAATAAAATTTAGAATTGTAGCTGTAAAGTGTTTCTAAACTTGAAGTTTGAAGTGATTGGCCAAGGAATACAGTACGGTAACCGCTGCTAAGTATGAGGTAGTTTAAATACAGAACGCCTAATTCATGAATTTCGTTTTCTGGCAAAAAGAGAACAAACAAAGGGTGATCCGTACGCCGTGGCTTTTTCCTTTGGAGTGTTTCAGTCTGAAGATGAATCTTTTGTTTAATTAGATTAGTTATGAAATGTTCATGGGCAGGAGATATGGCGCCAGTTTGCCAAAGGATGCCTAATTCTCGCATTAGAGGCATAAAGACATTTAAAAATACATATTGAAAATCGTGATGTTGAAGTATCTCGCTGTAATTTGTGTCGAAAAGATCGTAATCAAAATTAATCATAGCAAGCTTAAAAGCATTGATAGCAACTTGCTCAGAATTTGACTTCAAAGCAATACTTCGAATCAATTCTGGTATTTCATCTTCGTTAAGGCTTGCAATTTTGGAGATTTTAAAACCGTGATTGTAAAGAAGAGTAACGTTTAAAAGACGTTTCAAACTGTCTAAACTGTACCTTCTTATGTTGGTATCTGTTCGTTCAGGTTCTAATAAATTGTATCGTTTTTCCCAAATACGTAGCGTATGGGCTTTAATCCCTGAGAGATTTTCTAAGTTTTTTATACTAAAAGTGCTTCTTATCCTTTTCATCTGTCCTATTTACATATTAAAAGCTTAAACAAATATAGCAAAATATATTAAAACAATGGAAAGTGCGCACGAGAAGACTCGAACTTCCACGGGAAAACTCCCACTAGCCCCTCAAGCTAGCGCGTCTACCAATTCCGCCACGTGCGCAAAAGAAGTGACTTGGCTGGGGCTCGAACCCAGGACCCTCTCCTTAAAAGGGAGATGCTCTACCAACTGAGCTACCAAGTCAAAAGTGATTCGGCTGGGGCTCGAACCCAGGACCCTCTCCTTAAAAGGGAGATGCTCTACCAACTGAGCTACCGAATCTTTTGAGGCTGCAAATATAATTATCAAATATGTATTTATCCTCTTGATTTACCATAAATTTACAAGCTCTAAACAAAAAAATGATTTCACACAAAATTATCCTCTTAGGGTACATGGGCAGCGGAAAGAGTGCTGTGGGTCTGAAGCTGGGACAGGCTTTTGATGTAGATTTTATTGATTTAGATGACTACATTGAACAATCAGAAGGCATGACAATTCCTGAAATATTTAAAACAAAAGGAGAATTGTACTTCAGAGCTCAGGAAAGAAAATGTTTCGAACAACTTATGAACAAATCTAAACCGATGATAATTTCCCTTGGTGGAGGCACACCCTGTTATTACGACACCATGGACTTTATTGCAAGTAGAAAAGACGATACCGCTTTTTATCTTAAAGCCAGCATAAATACCTTAAGTCATCGTTTGTTTGATGAAAAATCGAAACGACCCTTAATTGCACACCTTAAATCTCTTGATGCCGTAAAAGAATTTATTGGAAAGCATTTATTTGAAAGAAATAATTATTATCAAAAGGCACACTATGAAATTTCGACAGATGAAAAATCAATAGATGCTATTGTTTCTGAAATCAGAAAAAAATTAGCGTAAATAAATTCCACTATCAGCACCTTTGAGTATCACACTTACGTGCTCGTTTGTTGAGGTGGAGAGTGAAATGCCTTTAAAATCAGCCTTGATTGGAAATTTTTTATGGTTTCTGTTTACCATTACAGCCGTTTTAATTTGTTTTACCGGTATCTTAAGGAAGTGTCGTACTGCATAGATTAATGTACTTCCTGTATTTAAAACATCGTCTACAACAACAATGGACTTGTTTTCAAGTTCTGAAAGGGGAAGATCACAAGCTAGGTTTTCTGTAGGATTATTTTTATTTATTTTTAAAGTGCCGTAGCGAATCTTAATACCACTTAAGCTTTCAATAGATTTGCCCAATTCTTTTGCAAGTTCACTACCTCGAGGAGCAATCCCTACAACAACCAAATCCTTCTCGTCCATATTGTTTTCATAGATTTGAAAAGCAATTCTTTTGATACTTGAGTGCATTTGCTCTTCGGTTTTAATTTTATCTCCGAGTATTGTCATGGTTTAAATTTACTTATTAAATTTCGTCTTCACGTGCATTATCTTCAGAGAGGTTATCTAACTCTCTTCTCTCTTTTTTTGTGGGTCTTCCAGTTCCCTGGTCGCGTTTTGCGTGTCCTACTAATTGTTGCAATTGATTTCGCTCAAGGTCTTCAGAGGAAATTTTCTCAACGCAATAAAGCCCTACAAGTTTAGCGCCCACTCTACTATTTGGGAGTGCTATTACTTCCAAATTGCGCCAGATTTGATCTTTACGAACCTTTACAAGGTCTAAAGGCAAAACTTCTCTAGAGGGTTTGACTGCTTTGTCCAGAATCATTACCTGGCCTTTTTTGCAGGCATTTGTAGCCATACTTCTCGACTTGAAAATTCGCACACACCATAAATATTGATCAACACGCATGTTTAAAACTTAGTTAAGAGTTCACACAAAAATAAAGAAAATTGTATCTTGCAACGCCTAAAAGAATTGATCTTGAAAAATATTTTATTCCCCATATTAGTATGCCTGTTATTAGTCTCTTCTTGTAAAAAAGAAGACACGGTTGAACCTATCAGAGATGTTCAAGAACAGTCTATTGCCGATGACCAAATCTTAGAAGACTTTTTGTCAAGCCATTTTTATAATTATGATGATTTCTCAGATCCAGATTTTAATGACGAGATTGTAATGGATACCATTAGCGGTGAGAATGCTTCAAAAACACCTTTAATTAATCAAGTTAAGAAAGAAGTAATTCGGGTAAGAACTTCGGATGGGTCTTTTATTGATCATAGTCTTTATTATCTAATAGCACGAGAAGGTACCGGACAGCATCCTGCGTCGGTTGACTCAACCTATTTATCTTATGAAGGGCAGTTGTTAAATGGGCAAGTTTTTGATTCTTCTAAAACACCAATATGGTTTGATCTTTCTGAGGTAGTAAGAGGTTTTAAAGAAGGAACCCCTAAGCTTAAGTCAGGCGATTTTACAGTCAATGATGACAATACAATCAACTTTTTTGGATACGGACGAGGGATTTTATTTTTTCCATCAGGACTTGGGTATTTTAGCAGCAGCACGGGAGCGATCCCTGCCTATTCTCCATTGATCTTCAAAATTGATTTGTACAGAATTAATAAATCGGATCATGACGGAGATGGTATTTTATCTGCAGACGAATACGATCAAGACGGCGATGGGATACCAGATGATACCGATGGAGACGGTTTAGCGGATTATTTAGATGCTGACTAACGGTCTACTTACTCCTTAAATACTCAAATTAAAAGAAGTAAAATAGAGAAGCTATCCCGATCCTTTGCAATTTTAAAAGGAACTACTTTCTTTGAATTACTTTTTTGGCTTTACTAACAATAGCATTTTTATCCAAACCGTACTTTTCCATCAGTTGTGCTGGAGTTCCCGATTCACCAAAACTGTCTTGAGTCGCAACAAACTCTAGGGGGGTGGGGTTTTTTCTTGAGAGCATTCCCGCAATACTTTCTCCCATACCTCCAAGATAGTTGTGCTCTTCAGCCGTTACAATACACCCAGTTTTGTTTACCGAGTTTAAAATGATTTCATCATCCAAAGGCTTGATGGTGTGTATGTTAATAACCTCTGCGCTAATGCCTTCAGTTGCTAAAACTTTTGCCGCTTCCAAGGCTTCCCAAACTAGGTGACCTGTTGCAACGAGGGTTACATCCGTACCTGCTTGTAATAAAATACCTTTACCGATTTCAAAACCAAGAGCTGATGTTGTAAAGTTCGCTACTTTAGGTCTACCAAACCTTAAATAAACAGGGCCTTCATGGTCAGCAATTGCAATTGTTGCAGCCTTAGTTTGGTTGTAGTCACAGGGGTTTATAACGGTCATTCCGGGTAGCATTTTCATCAGTCCAATATCTTCTAGAATTTGATGAGTTGCTCCGTCTTCCCCTAAAGTAACTCCTGCATGCGAAGCACATATTTTGACATTTTTCCCTGAATAGGCAATGGATTGACGAATTTGATCGTAAACCCTTCCTGTTGAAAAGTTTGCGAAGGTTCCAGTAAAGGGGATTTTACCACCGATGGTTAATCCTGCAGCAATTCCCATCATATTGGCTTCGGCAATTCCTACTTGAAAGAAGCGTTCTGGATTCTCGTCAATAAAAGTTTGCATTTTAAGGGAGCCGATAAGGTCTGCACATAGCGCAACTACTTCTGGGCGTGTTCTTCCTAGTTCTGTTAAACCGTCACCAAAACCTGAACGGGTGTCATTACTTCCTTGATTGATATACTTTGTCATCTTATTTTTTTAGTAGTCGCCTAATGTTTCTTTATTTTCTGATAAGGCAGTTTCCAATTGATCGTCATTGGGTGCTTTTCCGTGCCATGCATGGGTATGCATCATAAAACTCACTCCGTTACCCATTTCTGTTTTCATTAAAATGGCCACTGGTTTCGATTTTCCTAATTTGCTTTTAGCCTCCTTTAAGGCAGAAATAATTTTTTCTAATGAGTTGCCTTCATCAAGTTCTAAAACAACCCATCCAAAGGCTTCAAATTTCTCTTTAACACTTCCTAAATGAAGAACTTCATTGGTGCTGCCATCAATCTGTTTTCCGTTAAGATCAACAGTGGCAATTAGGTTATCAACTCCTTTTGCTGCGGCAAACATCAATGCTTCCCAATTTTGTCCCTCTTGAAGTTCACCGTCACCCATCAACGCATAAACGGTTTTGGGGTCATTGTTAAGTTTTTTCGAGAGTGCTGCACCTATGGCTACAGAAAGTCCTTGTCCTAAAGAACCGGATGCAATCCGAATTCCTGGAAGTCCTTCATGCGTTGTAGGGTGCCCCTGAAGTCTAGAGTCAATAAGTCTAAAAGTATTGAGTTCTTCTACAGGAAAATAACCGCGTCTGGCGAGTGTGCTGTAAAAAACGGGGGAGATGTGTCCGTTCGATAAAAAGAAAAGATCTTCGTTTTTACCGTCCATAGAAAAGGATGTATCGTGCTCCATAATTTCAAAATAAAGGGACACAAAAAATTCAGCACATCCTAAAGAACCTCCAGGATGACCTGAGTTTACTTTGTGGACCATTCTCAAAATATCGCGACGAACTTGCGTAGTGATATCTTTTAAAGAGGCGTTGTTAGTCATTGATAAAAATTTTCGGTAAAAGTAACCTTTCTAACATCCTTATCAAAGGGTAAATCAGGAAGATAATTAACAATTAAAAACCCATTTAAAAATCCTTGTAGAATAGTATCTTTACGCCCAATGAAATTCCAGCTTCACACTACTGACCAAAAGACAAAAGCACGTGCAGGTACAATAACCACAGATCACGGTACAATTGAGACCCCTATCTTCATGCCGGTAGGTACTGCTGCTACCGTAAAGGGTGTTCATCAACGTGAATTAAAAAATGACATCAATCCAGACATTATTTTAGGCAATACCTATCATCTGTATTTACGCCCTGGAACTGATATTTTGCAGCAGGCAGGTGGTTTGCATTCGTTTATGGGTTGGGATAAACCTATTTTAACCGACTCAGGCGGATATCAAGTCTATTCACTTTCAGCAAACAGAAAAATCAAAGAGGAAGGAGTAAAATTTAAATCTCATATTGATGGATCCTATCATTTTTTTACTCCTGAACGCGCAATAGAAATCCAGAGAGCTATTGGTGCAGATATCATTATGGCTTTTGATGAATGCACCCCGTATCCTTGTGACTACAATTATGCAAAAACATCAATGCGAAGAACACACCGTTGGTTGGAACGTTGTTTTAAAGCAGATCAAGAGCTACCGCTGCTTTATGATTATGAGCAAACTTTGTTCCCCATAGTGCAAGGAAGTGTTTATTCTGATCTCCGAAAAGAATCGGCTCATTTTATCGCTTCAATGAATGCTCCTGCAAATGCTATTGGAGGACTGTCTGTAGGAGAACCTGCCGATGAAATGTATGCCATGACAGATGAAGTTTGCTCAGTATTACCTGAAGATAAACCACGCTACTTGATGGGTGTTGGAACACCCATTAACCTACTAGAAAATATTGCCTTAGGGGTGGATATGTTTGACTGTGTTTTGCCTTCGAGAAATGCTCGAAACGGAATGCTTTTTACCGCTGAAGGAACAATAAATATTAAAAATAAAAAATGGGAAAATGATTTTTCACCCATCGATTCCAATGGCTATTGCTTTGTAGATCTTGAGTACAGCAAAGCATATTTACGACATCTGTTTAGCGTGAACGAAATGTTAGGAAAGCAAATAGCAACAATTCACAATCTGAGTTTTTATCTCTGGTTGATTCGTGAAGCTAGAAAACATATCTTAGCCGGTACGTTTTCAAATTGGAAATCACAAATGGTACGTCAAATGGAACCAAGATTGTAGTATGAAGTTGATTGATTTTTATATCATCAAACGGTACATCAGTACTTTTTTAGTTATGATATTGCTTTTTATCCCTATCGGGATTATGGTAGATCTTGCTGAAAAAATTGACAAACTCAAGGAAAAAGAAGTTCCCTTGCTTACCATCATGGAGTATTACATTGACTTCACATGGTATTTCGCCAATTTACTTTTTCCCATTTTCTTGTTTTTATCGGTCATTTGGTTTACCTCCAAACTAGCAAATAATACTGAAGTAATTGCCATCTTAAGTTCAGGTATTTCTTTTTTTCGCTACCTCAAACCCTTTTTATTAGCGGCTAGTTTTATCGCCATTTTTGCTTTTTTTACAGGAATGTACATTGTTCCTAAATCAAATTTAGGATTTAACGATTTTCGATATAAATACATTGTAAAAAAAGAAGCCAGAAACACAGATCAGGTGTATCAACAGATTAATGACAATGAATTTATCTACGTCAATAATTACGATCCTGTTCGAAAAAGAGCAACTAACTTTACTCTAGAGCATTTTGAAGGGAACCGTTTGAAGTTTAAAATCCATGCAGAACGGATTCGTTGGATTGAAAGAGATTCATCATTTCGTTTATCTAATTTCAGTAAGCGTACTTTTGTGGGGGATCAAGAGCGCTATGAAAAAATTTCTAGAAAAGACACAATTTTTGACTTTGAAATCAACGATTTAGCCCCTGTTAATTACATCGCTGAGACCTTAACATACAATGAGTTAAATCAATTCATAGAAGAGGAAAGAGAGCGAGGCTCTATTTTGATTAATAATCATTTACTGGTTCGTCATAAACGCTGGAGTATTCCAGTTTCTGCCTTTATTTTAACTCTAATAGCAGTAGCAGTAGCTTCCTTTAAGCGAAGAGGAGGGATGGGCGTAAATCTTGCTTTTGGAATCACTTTAGGTTTTCTTTTTATCTTTTTTGACAAGATCTTTGGGGTCATGGTAAGCAAATCAACTTTTCCTCCATTTCTTGCTGCTTGGTTGCCTCTTGCGATTTTTGGAATTTTAGCGTTCTTTTTACTTCGACATGCAAGACGTTAGAACTAAAAGCTTAATTCATTTCCATTTTATTGTATTCATTTTTGGATTTTCATCTGTCATGGGTGCGCTTTGTTCCTTAGATGCGATACCTCTAGTAATCTACAGAATGGTTCTTGCAAGCTTAGGTCTTGCTATTTATTTTGCGCTTTTTCATCGTTCTTTTTTTAAGTTAGAAAAAGATTTGTGGGGTAAAGTTATTTTAGGGGGAATCATTATTGGGATTCATTGGGTGACTTTTTTTCATGCGATCAAAGTAGCAGGAGTATCGTTAACTTTGAGCATGATGGCAACGGGTGCATTCATAACAGCCATGATCGAACCGTTGATCAATAGACGAAAAGTTTTAGGATATGAGTTGCTGTTTGGGGGACTCATTGCGCTTGGGGTAGGGATGATCTTTCAGGCAGAATTTGAACATCTTTATGGCATAAGTGTGGCGCTAGTCTCTGCTTTTCTCTCTTCTGTTTTTACAATCTTAAACGCCCAAATGGTCAAAAAAGGTCGTGCTATTACCCTTTCTTTTTACGAATTGATCGTGGGGGCTGTTGTAGGATTGGTTTTCGTGCTATTTTCTGGGCAATACACCCTTACTGCTTTTGAATTGAATCAGTGGGATTGGCTTTGGATTCTATTAATTGCATGGGTTTGTACCTCATACGCTTTTAATGTGTCCATCAAAGTTATGCAGCATTTATCTCCATTTACAATCATGTTGATCATCAATCTTGAGCCCGTTTATGGAATTTTACTTTCTCTAGCCGTTTGGGGAGAAGAAGAGTTGATGAGCATTCGTTTTTATGTTGGCTTTACTATTATCCTTGGGGCTATTTTGTTAAATGGTATTTTTAAACGTCAAAAACAAAGGGCATAGTTGGAAGTCAATTCCAAAGAATTTTTACATTTGTCTCAAGATTTTAATTTATGGAGTATTTAGAATTTGAACTGCCGATCAAGGAACTTAATGATCAATTAGATAAGTGTAAACTTATTGGAGATGAAAGTGACATAGATGTTACGGAAACTTGCGAACAGATTCAAAAAAAACTAAAAGAGACCAAGAAAGAAATTTACGGTAATCTAAGTGCTTGGCAACGGGTTCAATTGTCAAGACACCCTTCAAGACCTTTTACATTAGACTACATTAAGGCCCTTTGCGGCGATTCCTTTCTTGAACTCCACGGTGATCGAAATGTCTTAGATGACAAAGCCATGGTGGGTGGCCTTGGTAAAATTGAGGACCAGTCTTTTATGTTTATCGGAACTCAAAAAGGATACAATACCAAAACCAGACAATACCGTAATTTTGGTATGGCAAATCCAGAAGGCTACAGAAAAGCTTTAAGACTCATGAAGTCTGCAGATAAGTTTGGGATTCCAATCGTTACCTTTATTGACACACCGGGAGCTTTTCCAGGTTTAGAAGCTGAAGAAAGAGGACAAGGGGAAGCCATTGCTCGAAACATTTTTGAGATGATGTCCATTTCTGTTCCTATTATTGTAGTAATTATTGGTGAAGGTGCCTCTGGTGGAGCCTTAGGAATTGGAGTTGGGGATAAAATATTTATGTTGGAGAATACTTGGTACTCCGTAATTTCTCCCGAATCTTGTTCGTCTATTCTGTGGCGCAGTTGGGAACACAAAGAAACCGCTGCTGAGGCATTAAAATTGACCTCAAAAGACATGCTCAAATTAAAACTGATCGATAAAATCATTGAAGAGCCCTTAGGAGGTGCGCATTATGACCGTGAAGCTACTTTTGAATCTGTGCGAAAAGAACTTCTTAGCACCGTGATAAAATTAAACAAATTGGATCTTGAAAAAAGAATTGAACAACGTCGAGAAAAGTTTATCGCAATGGGAAATTATCAAGGATAAAGGTTTTTTTGGTTGTTAACATTTTACCGGAACTTATAAACAGTTGATTCTTTAAATTTAGGCTAGTTTCTAACGCTTATCACACTTGCGTATTTATCCAAAGCGTGTAATTTAGACCCATGGAAAACAAGCGGCCAAAAGATTTATCAAAAGCACAAAACCCGGTAGTAATTAATCTTCAGCAGGGTAAGATTCCCCCTCAGGCTCTAGAACTTGAAGAAGCCGTACTAGGGGCAATGCTAATTGATAAAAAAGGAGTGGATGAAGTCATTGATTTGATTCAACCCGAAGCCTTCTACAAAGTAGCGCATCAAATTATTTTTGAAGCAATTTTCCAGCTTTTCCAAGATTCTCAACCGATTGACCTTCTCACCGTTTCCTCTGAACTTCGAAAAAAAGGGAAACTAGAGAGTGTAGGAGGAGAATTTTATTTGGTACAGCTTTCTCAACGTGTAGCTTCTTCAGCACATATTGAATTTCATGCCCGTATTATTCTTCAAAAGTTTATTCAACGGAGCCTAATTAAAATCTCCAATGAAATCATTGAAAGTGCTTACAAAGAATCTACGGATGTTTTTGACCTTTTAGATGAGGCAGAATCAAAATTGTACGATGTTACTCAGGGAAACATTAAAAAATCCTCAGAAACAGCTCAGAACTTAGTACTTGAAGCAAAAAAGAAAATTGAAGAAATTTCAAAGAGGGACGGCCTAAGTGGAGTTAGTACTGGATTCGAAAAGCTTGATAAATTGACCTCAGGGTGGCAACCCAGTGATTTGATCATTATTGCAGCACGTCCTGGTATGGGTAAAACAGCACTGACCTTGTCTATGGCAAGAAATATTGCGGTAACCAAGCAAATACCAGTTGCTTTTTTCTCTCTAGAAATGTCTTCAATTCAATTGATAACTCGCTTGATTTCTTCTGAAACGGGCTTATCTTCTGAAAAATTGCGTACGGGTAAATTAGCGGATCATGAATGGCAACAACTCAATGTCAAAGTAACTGATTTGGAAAAAGCCCCCTTATTTATTGATGATACCCCTTCATTGTCCATTTTTGATTTAAGAGCGAAAGCACGACGATTGTCATCTCAGCACGGAATTAAATTAATTGTTGTGGATTATCTGCAATTGATGACAGCAGGCACTTCTAATAAAACAGGAAATAGAGAACAAGAAATATCTACAATTTCAAGAAACTTAAAGGCTTTAGCTAAAGAGTTAGATATCCCTGTAATTGCCTTGTCTCAGCTTTCAAGAGCCGTAGAAACAAGAGGAGGAACTAAACGTCCGATGTTATCCGATCTTAGAGAGTCTGGTGCCATTGAGCAGGATGCGGATATTGTATCCTTTATTTATCGTCCTGAATATTACAATATTGACGAATGGGATGATGAAGAACGAACTCCCTCAGAAGGCCAAGCGGAATTTATTGTTGCCAAACATAGAAATGGTGGACTGGATAATATTCGATTAAAATTCATTGGACATCTTGGAAAATTTGAAGATCTAGATACCTTTGATTCTCCTTTTGAATTCCAATCCAAAATGAATCCAAATGAAACGGACATTCCAAACAGCAGCCTGCCGGACAACCCGAATGATGTGTTTGGAACGCTGGATGAGGATGATGCTACTCCTTTTTAATTAAAATTCAAATTGCATTAAAATATCGGTTTGTTTGTCGGTTCCCAACAGAAAAACATGAGAGTCGAAGGGTTTCAATCCTTTTTTTTTGTAAAACTCAAGGGCCTTGTGGTTGAATTCCCAAACACCTAGCCACAATTGACTGTAGGCTTTTGCTTTTCCAATTTCTACTGCTTTTTCAAAAAGTTGACTACCAATACCTTTATTTTGATGGGCTTTAAGAATGTAGATTCGCTGTATTTCAAAAGCTTTACCCTCAAGGACCGTTTCCTTTTGAGCTTCTTCAAAATTCAGTTTTAAATAGCCTACCAATTCATTTCCACAAAACGCGAGATAAAAGGAGGTGTTGGGATCTGAAAGTTCTTTAGAGAGCTGATCAAGACTGAGTTGTTCATTTACATATTGAGACATATCCTCCTGTGTATTTTGGTCTTCGAAAGTTTCCTTAAAAGTTTGTACAGATACAGTGTGTAAACTTTTAAGATCTTCTTTACCTACAGGATGGATATTTAAAATCAATGGTTTCAAAGAGATTAGATTTGGATTCCAAAATCAGATAAATTAGTCTCCAGTTGGATTGGATTTTGAAAATGAATGGTCTGAATCCCTAATTCTGCTGCCGCATTTATGTTTCGCTTGTTGTCATCAATAAAAAGCGAAGACGCAGCTTCTATTTCAAATCGCGCTAGAGTAGTTTGATAGATTTCAGGAAAAGGTTTTCTTGTTCTTTCAGTTCCTGAGACTACAATCCCTTCAAACCAATGGAGAAATTCAAATCGCTTTAATGCAATTGGAAAAGTCTCGGCACTCCAATTAGTCAAAGCGACTACACGATAATTGGGATTGTCGGTAAGTTTTTTAAGAATTACTACGGTATCTTCAATAGGTCCTCCTAGCATTTCTTCCCATCGACCGTAGTACATTCGAATCCATTCTTCGTATTCGGGAAATAGTTTAATCCGATCATTTGTTGCTTGAACTAAAGGATATCCTGCATCTTGATTTTCATTCCAATCAAAAGTGCAAACTTCATCAAAAAACCACTGCATTTTTTTCCGATCACCATTAAAGACATCTAAATAAACATATTCTGGATTCCAATCCACCAAGACTCCTCCCAGATCAAAAATGATATTTTTTACTTTTTTCATAGCTCCTTTTCATTTGTTTGTTGTCCTACCGACATTAAATAAGCTTTAAGAAATGGATCAATTTGACCATTCATCACACCGTCAACATCTGACATTTCATGTTGAGAGCGAACATCTTTTACAAGCTTGTAGGGATGCATTACGTAATTTCTAATTTGAGAGCCCCATTCAATTTTCTTTTTAGACGCTTCAATTTCATCACGCGCTGCTAGTTTTTTCTGTAATTCAAGTTCATACAATTGGGATCGGAGTAGCTGCATTGCTTTATTCTTGTTTTCCAATTGGGAACGGGTTTCGGAATTTTCGATAATGATCCCCGTAGGATGGTGACGAAGTCTAACAGCAGTTTCAACTTTATTAACATTTTGTCCACCTGCGCCACTGGCCCTCATGGTTTCCCAGGTAAAGTCTGCTGGATTGATGTCGATTTCAATGCTCTCATCCACTAGCGGATACACGTAAACCGAAGCAAATGAAGTGTGCCTTTTGGCATTGCTATCAAATGGAGAAATCCGTACCAAACGATGAACACCGTTTTCACCTTTCAGCCACCCAAAGGCAAAATTTCCTTCAATTTCAAGAGTCACAGTTTTAATTCCTGCTACATCTCCAGCTTGATGGTTGAGTTCTTTGAGTTTAAATCCTTGTTTTTCTCCCCACATCAAATACATACGCATAAGCATGGCAGCCCAGTCACAACTTTCTGTTCCTCCTGCACCGGCTGTAATTTGTAATACCGCACTGAGGTCATCTCCTTCCTCAGAAAGCATGTTGCGAAATTCGACATCTTCCATACGGGCTAGTAGGTTTTGAAAATGGGTATCAACTTCCTCCGAATCAGCATCACCGCTTTTTTCAAATTCCATTAAGACCTCTAAGTCTTCTAAACCTTGTTTTAAATAGTGGTAATCAGTCACCCATTTTTTTAGACTTCGCATTTGCTTCATATGCAATTCAGCTTTTTTAGGATCGCTCCAAAAGTCTGGCGCTAAGGTTTGTTCTTCTTGATTTTGGATTTCAACTTCCTTGGCTTCAATGTCAAAGATACCGCCTTAAGGCACCCAGGCGTTCCATTAAATCTTTGTATTGTTCGTTTGTAATCATACTCGAAAGCGTTTTCACAAAAATAGAAGAATAATGCTTTTGAACATGACCTTTTGAATCAAAAAAAAAATACTGAACTCTTTACTATATTTATAGTTTTAGTAATTTTTTAAAAAAAGGGGGCTGTATTTTTTATCAATTGTTTGATTTTTGGCTTTAAATTTTACCCTTGACTTACATTTCCTAAATTTGAATAAAGAAAAAATAACATCTCAATAGTTTTTACTAGTTTTAGCTCTAATAATTTAGACCATTATGAATAAACCTTATCGTCTGGTATTGAGCCTTATGCTCTTTATGATTAGTTTGCAAGCTCAGGCTCAAACAGATCAAAGCAACGAACCCACCTCGCACAGTATCCTAGAAAAATCTGATCCCTTTAAAGGTTTTTTTGACTTTTATTACAACTCAGAAAAAGATAAAATTTATTTAAAGGTTAGTCAAACAGAAAAAGAGTTTCTCTATGTGAATAGCTTGAGTCAAGGAATTGGCAATAACGACATAGGACTGGATCGTGGACAATTGGGCAGCGAAAGAGTGGTTTATTTTTCTAGATCAGGAAATAAACTATTACTCATTCAGCCTAATTTGCGTTACCGATCTACCTCAGACAACCCCCTAGAACAACGATCCATCAAAGAAGCATTTGCCAAATCGGTTTTGTTCGGCTTTCCCATAGTCGAGACCTTAACCGACGGTCTTTTAATTGATCTAACTCCCTTTTTATTGGAAGATGCACACGGGGTAGCCAAACGACTTAAGCAATTAAAACAAGGAAGTTTTAAGATCGATCAAACACGTTCAGCAGTTAATTTAGATCGGACAAAAGCTTTTCCAAAAAACATTGAATTTGATATGCTGTTAACTTTTACGGGTGAAGCCAAAGGAAATATGCTCCGTTCCGTTACGCCTACACCAGACGCGGTAACCGTTTTTCAACATCATTCCTTTGTGGAGTTACCGGATTCAAACTACAGGCCTAGAGCATTTGACCCTCGATCAGGAGCCAATGCAATAACCTACTACGATTACACCACGCCGGTGAGTATCTCTACTAAAAAGCAGGTTATTTACCGTCATCGTTTAGAAAAAAAAGATCCTAAAGCTGCGGTTAGTGAGGCTGTAGAACCGATCATCTACTATCTCGATAACGGTACGCCAGAACCGGTTCGTTCTGCTCTGGTTGAGGGTGGTCAATGGTGGAATCAAGCTTTTGAAAGTATTGGATTTAAAAATGCTTTTCAAGTAAAGATCCTGCCCGATGATGCTGATCCTCTTGATGTTCGTTTTAACGTAATTCAGTGGGTACATCGTTCTACAAGGGGTTGGAGTTATGGATCCAGCGTGTCGGATCCACGAACAGGAGAGATCATCAAAGGTCACGTAAGTTTGGGAAGCCTTCGAATCCGACAAGATTTTATGATTGCTTTAGGATTGACAGAGGCTCCTTTTGCAACAGCTAATAACAAAAGTGAACGGGCTTTAGAATTGGCATTGGCTCGAATACGACAACTCTCAGCTCATGAAATAGGACACACACTTGGATTTTCTCACAACTTTGCTGCAAGCGCTAAGGACAGGACTTCGGTTATGGACTATCCACATCCCTTTTTAAATTTAAATCAAGGTAAAATTGATTATTCAAAGGCCTATGAAACAGGAATTGGGTCTTGGGATAAAGTAAGTGTTGCCTACTCTTACAGTGATTTCCCAAAAGAAACAAATGAAAAAAAGGCCTTAAATGAAATTCTTGAAAATAGTGCAAAAGTAGGACACCGATTTATCAGTGATCGAGATGCAAGACCCATTGGAGGCGCTCATCCTAAGGCACACCTATGGGACAATGGTGCGTCTGCTTATCAAGAATTGGATAAGCTTATGAAAATTAGGGAAGTTGCGCTAAACAATCTTTCGCTAGATCATCTAAGAGATGGAGAGCCTTACAGTACGCTTGAAGATCGCATGGTTCCAATGTATTTATTGCATCGTTATCAAGTTGAAGCTGTAGTTAAACTTATTGGAGGTGTTAACTATGACTATGCGGTAAAAGGACCTATTTCTTATCAAACCAGTACTGTGGAAGCCACCAGTCAAAGAAATGCACTAAAAGCATTTTCAAATGTTTTAAACCCTAATGCATTGAAAATACCTGCACACTTAAGGAAGCTATTGCCCCCTCGATCCTTTTCAAATCCTAGAACTAGAGAAAATTTTCTTTCTCAAAGTGGGGTTGCCTTTGATTATTTGGGCGTTGCACACAGCTTGAGTAATGCTTTGCTTTCAATGATTCTTCATCCTGAACGTGCCAATCGATTGGTTACTCAATACGGTTTTGATTCCAATCAGTTAGGACTTAAAGAAACGCTGAACAGCCTTGTAAAATCACACTTCAAAATGCGCTTTAGAGACAGTCATGATCAGCAACTTAATGATTTAGTCAAAGCGAATTTGTTAAAACAAATGATGCATCTGGGGCAACATCCAGAAGCCAATTCAATAGTAAAAGCACTCATTCATGAAGAATTGGTAGCTCTAGATCAATGGCTTGCAGGGCAAACTGAATATGGATTTGGAGAGGTTTATCGCAGTCAAATTGACCGTTATTTTGACAATCCTGAAGATTTTGTACCGCCAGTTTCCAAAAGGCTACCAGACGGTTCTCCAATTGGTTCTTTTTCCTGTGATGAATAATCAGAATATGCAAGTCAATTTAATCAGTGATACCGTTACCCAACCTTCCAAAGGAATGCTTGACGCCATGTTTTCCGCTTCTGTTGGTGATGATGTGTTTAAAGAAGACCCCTCTGTGAATGCCCTAGAAGAACAAGTAGCTCATCTTTTTGGAAAAGAAGCGGCATTGTTTTTTCCTTCAGGGACCATGACCAATCAAACAGCAATTAAACTACACACCCAACCAGGAGATCAACTGATTTGTGATCACTATTCACATGTGTATCACTACGAAGGGGGTGGGGTAAGCTTTAATTCTGGTGTTTCGTGCCGTCTTTTGGAGGGAGATCGGGGTAGAATTTCAGCAGATTTAATTGCGGAAGCAATCAATCCACCTGATTTTTACCACAGTCCTAAGACGAGTCTAGTAAGCTTAGAAAACACAACAAACAAGGGTGGGGGAGCAATTTATGACTTTGATGAAATAATAAAGATCAAAACCCTTTGCAAAAAGCATCAACTAGCACTTCACTTAGATGGAGCAAGGTTGTGGAACGCCTTAGAAGTAACCCAAGAGGCCCCTCAAGATTATGGACGTATTTTTGACACCATTTCTTTATGCTTCAGTAAAGGTTTGGGTTGCCCAGTAGGTTCTGTTTTGGTGGGTTCCAAAAATACTATTGAGAAAGCCCTTAAAATTCGTAAAGTACTAGGGGGAGGAATGCGACAAGCAGGTTATTTGGCAGCAGCAGCAAGTTATGCCCTTGAAAATCATCGCAAAGATTTAAACGAGGATCATAAAAAAGCTCGTGAATTGGCCGAAGCTCTTAAATCATCAAATCTCGTGGATAGAGTTTCGCCTGTGGAAACCAATATTGTAATTTTTTCATTAGTACCCGAAAACGATGAAACCGAGTTTATTCATAAAATGAAAGCAAAGGGCATTCATTTTATTGGATTGGGTAAAGGTAAATTAAGAATGGTAACTCACAGAGACTACTCAAATAAACAACATGAATATGTATTGACAACTTTAACCAAATTGAACTAAAATGAAGCAAACTAAATTGATGTTAATGCTGATTTTTGTAACCTCATTTTCAGCATGCAAAAAAAACGTACCTATGAATTTTGACACCACTCTTCAGCCTCCTGATGCTGAAAAAACTCCTTTCCAACTAAAAAAACATGACGATATTAGAATCGATCCTTATTACTGGATGCGGGAACGTGAAAATCCAGAGGTGATTGATTATCTGGAACGTGAAAATGATTATTTCAAAAAAATGACTCAGGACACTGAATCGTTTCGGGAGGACCTTTTTGAAGAGCTTAAAAGCAGAATCAAAGAAGAGGACAATTCGGTTCCCTATTTTCACAATGATTACTGGTACATCACACGATATGAAAAGGGAAAACAATACCCTATTTACACCAGAAAAAAAGATTCGATGACTGCCCCAGAAGAGATTTTATTTGATTGCAATCAAATGGCAGAAGGGCATGACTATTTTCGCTTAGTGGGGATCAATGTAAGCCCAGATAATACTAAAGTGGTGTATGGTGTCGATACCGAATCGAGGCGTAAATACACATTGCATGTCAAAGATCTCTTAAGTGGTCAAATTTTGGATACAAATATTTTAAATACAAGTGGTGCCTCGGCTTGGTCTTTAGATAATCAGCACTTTTTTTACACTAAAAAAAATACAGAAACTTTAAGATCAGAATGGATATTCAGACACGATCTTGAAACGCCTAACGGTAAAGACGAACTGATTTTCCACGAACAAGATGAAACCTTTTCAGTGTGGGTAAGGGAATCGAAATCAAATGATTACATAATGATTTCATCGTACAGCACTCTTACTACCGAACAGCAGTTTTTAGATGCGAAAGATCCGCTAGGGAAATTTCAAGTAATTCAGCCTAGAACTCGTGGCTTGGAGTACAGTGCTGCTCAGTTTGAAGACAATTTTTACATATTGCATAATAGTAATGATGCAAAAAATTACAAAATCTCAAAAGCACCTATTTCCAACCCTGGCATTGAGCAATGGGAGGATTTATTGCCGCACCGTAAAGATGTCTTACTCGAGGATTTTGAAATTTTTAAAGATCATTTTGTCATTACTGAACGTAAAAACGGTTTGACCTCAATGAGAATTCAACGGTGGGATGGAACAGCCGATTATTTTCTGCCCGTAGAAGGAGAAACATACAGTCTTTATGGTGCCTACAATCCAAGTTTTGAAACTTCTAAACTTCGTTATGGTTTTACTTCTCTTCGGACGCCGAGTAGTGTTTATGAGTTTGATATGGAAACTCAAGAAACAATACTTTTAAAGCAACAAGAAGTGATGGATCAAAATTTTAGCCCTGAGCATTATGTTGAAAAACGCATTTGGGCAACAGCTCGAGATGGAGAAAAAATCCCCATTTCTTTAATCCACCACAAAGACACTAAACTCAACGAAAAAACACCTCTTTATCAATATGCTTATGGTTCTTATGGGTCAACTGTGGATCCTGGATTTTCGAGTAGTCGTTTGAGTTTACTTGATAGGGGTTTTGTTTTTGCCATTACCCACATTAGAGGTGGAGAGTATTTAGGACGACAATGGTATGAAAATGGAAAACTTTTCAAAAAGAAAAACACTTTTAATGACTTTATCGATGCATCTCAATTTTTGATAGATTCAAAAATGACAAGTGCAGCCCATCTTCATGCTGCGGGAGGTTCAGCCGGGGGTCTGTTAATGGGAGTGGTAGTAAACCAGGCTCCAGAACTCTATCGAAGTGTGATCGCAGCCGTTCCTTTTGTTGATGTTGTAACTACTATGTTGGATGAAAGTATTCCGCTTACCACCAGTGAATATGATGAATGGGGAAATCCTAATGATGAATCCTATTATGACTACATGCTTTCGTATTCGCCATATGATAATGTCGAAGCACAAAAATATCCTAACATGTTGGTTACAGCTGGATACCACGATTCTCAGGTTCAATACTGGGAACCAGCCAAGTGGGTAGCTAAATTGCGTGATGTTAAAACAGATACTAACGTTTTATTTTTAGACACCAATATGGAAGCAGGACACAGTGGGGCATCGGGTCGATTCAATGCGTTGAAGGATATTGCCAAACAATACACTTTTATCTTACAACTTGAGGGAAAGCTAGACTGATTTTTTTTATTAAATTTGCATCACCTTATTAGAAACAAAATATGGATCATTCGTTGAATACCTATCAAAATATTCTTGAGCTGATAGGCAACACCCCTCTTGTTAAATTAAAAAACAGTGTGTTGGGCTTTGACGGTGAGTTTTATGCAAAGTTTGAAGCTTTCAATCCAGGGCATTCTAACAAAGATAGAATCGCCATTCATATCATCGAAGAAGCAGAACGGAGAGGAATATTAAGGTCAGGGGATACCATAATAGAAACTACATCTGGTAATACGGGTTTTAGTTTAGCCATGGTTTCTATGATCAAAGGATACAACTGCATTTTAGCAGTTAGTTCAAAATCCTCTAAAGATAAAATCAATATGCTTAGCGCTATGGGAGCACAGGTTCATGTTTGTCCTGCAAATGTTCCTACTGATGATCCTAGATCTTATTATGAAGTAGCAAAAAGACTGCATTCAGAAATTAACGGTTCCGTTTACATCAACCAATACTTTAATGATTTGAATGTAGATGCTCATTACCGCACTACAGGACCGGAGATTTGGAAGCAAACCCAAGGAAAAATTACTCACCTTGTAGCCAGTAGCGGAACGGGAGGGACCATTTCAGGATGCGCTAAATATTTAAAAGAACAGAATCCAGAAATTCAAATTGTAGGTGTAGATGCTTACGGCTCAGTGCTTAAGAAATATCACGAAACTCAAGAGCTAGATCCTAATGAAATTTACCCGTATCGAATTGAAGGCTTAGGGAAGAATTTAATTCCTACGGCTACCCACTTTGATCTGATCGATCGATTTGAAAAGGTAACTGATGAGGAAAGTGCCCACCGAGCACGAAGTATCACCAAGTCCGAAGGGATGTTTGTAGGCTACACCTCTGGCGCTGCAATGCAAGCGGTACATCAACTTGCTCAGGAAAACTATTTTAGCAAAGAAAGTCATGTTGTGGTCATTTTCCCTGATCACGGATCACGCTACATGAGTAAAATTTACAGTGAAGACTGGATGTCGGAACAAGGATTTTTTGATCCAGAGAACGAATCACATCGAAATATTGAATACATAAATGATCAATCTTCAAATAAATGAGAGATTTATTTCAAAGAATACACGAAAATAAAGGCCCCTTAGGAAAGTGGGCCTCGCAAGCTGAAGGATATTTTGTTTTTCCAAAACTCGAAGGCCCAATTTCTAATCGTATGAAGTTTAAAGGCAAGGAAGTCATTACTTGGAGTGTGAACGATTACCTCGGTTTGGCTAATTTACCTGAAATACGAAAGGTTGATGCTGAGGCTGCCGCAGAATTTGGTTCTGCATATCCTATGGGTGCACGCATGATGTCTGGTCATACAGAACTTCATGAACAATTAGAAAACGAGCTCGCCACTTTTGTAGACAAAGAATCCGCCTATCTTTTAAATTTTGGTTACCAGGGTATTCTCTCTACTGTTGATACTTTGGTAGGGAAAGATGACGTAATTGTCTACGATGTTGATGCTCATGCCTGTATCGTAGATGGTGTAAGATTGCATTTAGGAAAACGTTTTACCTACAAGCACAATGATGTAGAGAGTTTAGAAAAAAACTTACAGCGCGCCACAAAAGTAGCAGAACAAACCGGAGGAGGAATACTGGTCATTTCTGAAGGTGTATTTGGTATGCGCGGAGAACAAGGAAAGCTAAAAGAAATAGCAGCACTCAAGAAAAAATACAATTTCCGTTTTTTAGTAGACGATGCCCATGGTTTTGGAACCTTAGGTGAAAATGGAAAAGGAGCAGGTGATGAACAAGGAGTTCAAGATGAAATAGATGTTTACTTCGCTACTTTTGCCAAGTCAATGGCCTCTACAGGTGCCTTTGTAGCAGCTGATAAAGAGATTATTGATTATTTAAAGTACAATATGCGCTCGCAGATGTTTGCCAAGTCTCTGCAAATGCAGTTAGTAAAAGGAGCGTTGAAACGTCTGGACATGCTTCGAAATCGACCCGAACTGAAAGCTAAATTATGGGAAAATGTAAATGCTTTACAGAATGGTCTGAAAGAAAAGGGATTTGATATTGGTACTACTCAAAGCTGTGTCACCCCTGTTTATCTTAAGGGAAGCATTCCTGAAGCCATGGCTTTAGTAAAAGATTTACGAGAAAACTATGGAATTTTTTGTTCCATTGTTGTTTATCCTGTAATTCCGAAAGGGTTGATATTGCTTCGCTTGATACCTACGGCCACACACACACTTGAAGATGTTCAAATTACTTTGGATGCGTTTGCTGGAATTCGTGAAAAACTTGAAAACGGAACCTACAAAAGGCTTTCCGAATCGGTGAAAGCAGTGTAATTTTTAGTTAAAGAAGACTTTAATCATTTAACATTACTGGCATTACGAGTAGGGTAACATCCTCACCCTCAACGGTATGATCCATAGGTGTAAGAATTCCTGCTCTATTGGGCAAAGACATGGATAGCTTAACTTCGTCACATTCCATATTGTTAAGCATTTCAATTAAAAATCTTGAGTTAAATCCAATTTGCATATCATCGCCTTGGTAATCGCAATCTAATCGTTCTTCAGCGCTATTACTGTAATCAAAATCTTCAGCAGAAATTTGAAGAGCAGCACCAGCTATTTTTAGTCGTATCTGATGTGTTGTTTTGTTTGCGAAAATACTAACTCGTCTAACAGAGTTCAGAAAATTAATGCGATTTACCTGCATTTGATTTGGGTTTTCTTTTGGAATCACCGCCTCATAATTTGGATACTTGCCGTCGATTAATCGACAAGTGAGTACGGAATCTCCAAAGGCAAATTGTGCATTGGTTTCATTGTATTGGATAGTAAGTTCATCTGCAACACCTTGAAGAATACCTTTGAGTAATTGCAGTGGTTTTTTCGGCATGATAAATTCTGAGGTAATCTCAGAATTAGCATCATTCCTAGTGTATTTAACCAGCTTATGAGCATCGGTTGCCACAAATGTCAATCCAGAATTTGAGAACTGGAAAAAAACACCGCTCATCACTGGTCTTAAATCATCATTACCACTGGCAAACAAAGTGCTATTGATTGCAGTATGCAGTAAGCTGGACGAAACGGTTGTCGTTTTAGAATCCATTAGTTGAGCTGCCTTAGGGAATTCTTCTCCAGCAACATAAGCAACCGCATACTTACCATTATTTGCACTAATCTCTACGGTATTTTTGTCTGTTTTAATAAAGGTCAGGGGTTGCTCTGGAAAAGTTTTAAGCGTATCTAGTAATAAGCGCGCAGGCAAAGCCAGCGAACTATTACCTTCCGATTCAATAGCCACACGTGTAGAGAAAGTAGTCTCCAAATCTGAAGCAGAGAGGGTTAATGTGTTTCCGTTAATTTCAAATAAAAAATTATCTAAAATCGGGAGAGTGTTTGTACTGTTTATGACTCCACCAAGCATTTGAAGCTCTTTGAGAAGTGCGGCACTGGAAACAATAAATTTCATCTGTAATACGGTATTAATTAATTTTTAAGAAGATAAAAATCTTCATTTTGGGATACGCTTTTGCCTTAATCAAAAGGCAAACAACTTATTCTCAAATATATTTGAAATGCTTTGATTCTTAAAACAAACTTATCAACATTCAGCGGCTTAAATGTTTACTTCTTCTTCGCTGATTCATCCAGCCAAAACTTAGGGTTATGAGGATGGGACTGAGGAGCATAATAATTTTCCAGAGCATTCCTTTTGATTCAATTTTTTGTGGATCGAGGTAACTGAACTCCCATTCTTTTTGACGCATCATAAGACCTTGCTGATTTCCACTCAAATAATGAATAGAATTCATAAGGAATTGTTTGTTTTTGTAAAAATTATTGGTCCATTTATCAAATCCCAATTGTAGTGGAGCTCCTTTATCTATTTGATTTTCTCCCATATTACCGTCTCCAAAAACAATGGTCTTAAGTTCACCTTTCTCTTGGTGATTGGAGTATTCAAACGGTTTAATTTTATTAGTAAAAAGAGACTTCTGTGTACCGTAAAGAAGCATTCCCAATATTTTTGAAGGTTCATTGAATTCATTGGGTTTTATTTTTTGACTGGCTTGAGCTAGAGACAATAGGGTAGGAACACCCGATGTTTTGGTAAAAGCTGAAGTTTCCAAGAGGATCTCTTTATTCAAATTGCTTTCAATTGAATCTAAAGGGCTTCCAAACTGAACCAAAACGGGGCCCACAGCTTGACCTATTAAATTAGATTTTGGCCTAGGGAGTGGGTAATAAGGCCAAGGATATGGAATAAATTGAGTATCATTTTGATCTCCCATTGCCAAAACAAGGGGTGCGCAATACAGATCTTGAACCAATGCTTTGTTTAAACGAATCCCTTGGTTAAAAAAATAGTCATCTAAATTGAGTTCTAAGGGAAATCCAAAAGTTGTTCCAGAATTGTTAAAAAGACTATCACGATCAATGCCAATCCCATTGACCAGCCATAGAATGCCCCCACCTTGAAGCGCATATTGATCTAAAATATATTTTTCTTCTTGGGAAAAGGCCTCGTTTGGATTACTTATCATAAGTGCATCAAAACGTTTTAGATTCTCTAGACTTTGCAAGGGGGTGACCTCTTTGTTTTTTAAATTAAAAGCCCCCAAATTGTAATATGATTTTAACGATTGTAAGAGATCCGCTAATTTGATGTTCTCTGAAGTTTGATGTGAGGTTAAAACAGCCAGATTTGGTTTTTCAACAAGTATCGTTTTTTGGATGCCATCTATGACTAGGTATTCCATTTGTTGAATAGATCGAGTGATTTTATCTCGGTCAGTATCTCCAAGCTGTTTTTCTAATAGTGAAATGCGTTCTGAAACTTCAGCATGATTTACAATCATCCAAGGAAAAACAATAGTTTCACTTCTTTGTCCGTCTTTATTTTCAATAACAATTTCAGGAGTCATTCCATAGCGTTGCATTTCCTGGATTACTTGTTCATTAGTTCCAATCTCGAAGGGATCGTGATATTGAATGATGAGTTGATTACTGTAAAATTGAAGCTGGCCTAAGAAAACATCTAATTCTTCGCTGAAATCTCGATACAATCCAGGCAAATCACCTGAAAGAAAAACATCAATACGAATAGGTGATTCTAAATTCTTTAATAACGTAATTGTTGTTTCAGAAAGGCTATGTCTTTTGTCAGCAGTCAGATCCTTTCGTAAAGTGAATCTATTGCTTAACACTAATAAAATTAGTGTTACCGTAAATGCAATAAGCGGTTTTTTGAGGACTTGCATTTAACTTTTTTTAAACTTAATAAGTTGAACACCTAAACTAAAAAAGGTTAAGATAAAGCCAAGAAAATAGATGAGATCACCAAGTGCAATTATTCCTCGACTTAGATTGTTGTAATGCACCCGAGCTCCAATATTATTAATGAATTTAAACAGTGTCATATTGTAAGTCAAATCTGCTAAAAAGGACCAGAAATACAAATGCATAAAACAAGTCAGAAGTGCAACCAAAAATGAAGCTACTTGACTTTGAAACAGCAAGGAAGCACAAATACTGGTTACCAAAAACAAGCATGCCAGAAGAATGAGTGCAAAATAAGAACTCATAACCTTTCCCCAATCCAGTTCTGATCCGTCTTGAAATAAACTTTCCAAAGCAACAGCGTGAAGAATTGTAGGAAGTAGGGCAATAGATAAAATTAATCCAACCCCGATTAATTTACCTCCAAAAATTTGAGCCGGTTTTAGGGGTTTGGTCAGGAGCAATTCAAAAGTGCCTAAAGAAAATTCTTCAGAGAAAGATCGCATACTTATTGCAGGCAGTAAAAAAAGGAATAGGAGGGGAGTAAATTCAAAGAAAGGATCAAAGCTACCTAACTCTGTGTTCAATAGATTGTAAGGAGTATTAAAAAACCAAAGTGTCAAAGCTGTCACAAGCAAATACCCACCGACTACCAAATAACCTGATAATTGACTAAAGTAAAAATGTAATTCTCTTTTGGCTATGCTCCACATGTTATTCGAATTGAATGCTAACTAGATCTCGATAGTTCAATCCAAAAAGTGAACTGGCACTACCAACAGTGTTCGGATTACTTTTGTAAACAGCGAGTTCTAAATGACCTGCAGTATTGAATAGTGCAAGTTTCTTGCCGTCTTCCTCTCGCTTTTCTTTAGGAAGACTAAAATCAATGGCCTGGCTGTAACTGCTGAAAATTTCTCTAAATTTAACCGTACGTGCATTGATGGTAAAATTTCTTGATTTTCCAATTTCTTTAAAAAGTTTTTGTGTTATGTTGGTAATCACATTGCCGTAGTTGTCCACGTAAATTACACTGCCCATTATTTGATTTCCGTCTTGACTTATTACGGGTTTAATATTGGTCAATTCTCTGATATTAGTAGAAGGGCTCCCAATTACTTCAAGGGTCCCTTTTCTGGCAATATGAGCAGCAACCTGTACAAAGACATCCAGAACGGGAAACGAACTAGTTACCGCTTTGTGGATATTAATGGCAACCACCTTTTCAGGTATGATTTCATCTTTGATCAGAGAAAAAATTCCATTATCAGCTCCTATGAAATAATGTCCTTCAAGTTTCATGGCCAAATGAACATTTTCAGGAGTAAATTCTGATTCTACCCCAACAATATGAATACTGCCTTTTGGAAAGGCTTGGTAAGCATTTTTTAAAACATAAGCAGTTTCTGACGGGTTGTAAGGACTAATTTCATGGGTGATGTCAATAATTTTAACATCAGAGATTTGATTCAAAAGTGCAGCTTTAATTACCGATATTGAATAATCTTTATGTCCAAAATCTGTCGTTAAAGTTACTAGGACCATAAAGTTCTTTTTCTCTAATGAATTACGTAAAAATATTCTATTTTTATACGCAACACATATTGTATTGAGCAAAAATAATTCATTTTAACTGAGTAGCCTTTGAATGAAATAAAAATTGACCTGACAGAAGTGAATCCACAAGAATTTTTTGGGGATCAAAACACGAATATTGCAAAATTGCGTACCTATTTCCCAAAAATCAAAATTGTTGCGCGAGGGAATACCTTAAAAGCCTACGGAGAGGATGCACTCCTCACTGAATTCAACAAACGTGTGGCCATGCTCATCGCTCATTTTGGTAAATTCAATATTTTAAATGATGAAATTATTGATCGGATAGTCATGGCAGGTACTGAGAACAATTCTGATCTTAACGGTGGAACAGAAACCCAAATTCTCCATGGAGTAGGAGGAAAAATAATAAAAGCAAAAACCTTAAATCAAAAGCGACTTGTCGAATCCATGCATAAAAATGACATGGTCTTTGCGGTAGGTCCAGCAGGAACTGGGAAAACCTACACTGGCGTTGCTCTTGCAGTCAAAGCATTGAAGGAAAAACAAGTCAAACGGATTATTCTTACTCGTCCTGCTGTAGAAGCTGGAGAAAATCTCGGGTTTTTACCTGGAGATTTAAATGAGAAACTTGACCCTTACATGCAACCATTGTACGATGCTCTTCGAGATATGATACCCAATGAAAAATTGCAAGCTTACATTGAAAAGGGTACGATACAAATCGCTCCACTAGCTTTTATGAGGGGTCGAACGTTGGATAATGCCTTTGTAATTTTAGATGAAGCGCAAAATACAACTCACGCTCAAATGAAAATGTTTTTAACTCGAATGGGGAAAAATGCAAAATTTCTTTTGACCGGAGATCCCGGGCAAATCGATCTTCCAAGGCGAATGATTTCTGGATTGAAAGAGTCTCTTTTAATTTTAAAAAGCACCCAAGGAATAGAGATCATCTACCTAGACGATAAGGATGTGATCCGTCATCCCCTCGTAAAGAAGATAATTGATGCATACAAAACCATTGAACACGACAATTGATGCCAAATAAAACGATTATGAAAACCAACCTTCAATTGGAAGGGCTGGAATCAAAATATGTAGGAAAAGTAAGGGAGGTTTATCGACTTAAAAACAATCTTTTGGTAATGGTGGCAACGGATCGTTTATCCGCTTTTGATGTGGTGCTTCCCAAGGGCATTCCCTTTAAAGGACAAATTTTGAACCAAATCGCAACACAAATGATGGAGGCTACCTCCGACCTAGTTCCCAATTGGCTTCAAGCAACTCCCGATCCCAATGTTGCCATAGGGGAATTGTGTAGTCCTTTTAAGGTGGAAATGGTCATCCGAGGGTATCTCTCTGGTCATTCAGCTCGTACCTACAAATCTGGAGGTAGAATTCTTTGTGGTGTACCCATGAAAGAGGGTATGAAAGAAAATGATCGTTTTGACATACCAATCATCACTCCAGCTACTAAAGCAGAGGAGGGGCATGATGAGGATATTTCAAAAGATGAGATCATTTCGCAAGGGATCGTAAATGAAACAGATTATTTGCAATTGGAAAAATACACTCGTGCACTCTTTCAAAGAGGTACTGAAATTGCCAAAAAACAAGGATTGATTTTAGTTGATACCAAGTATGAGTTTGGAAAAACCCATGATGGGAAAATTGTTTTGATCGACGAAATTCATACACCAGACTCCTCTCGCTATTTTTACGAAGAAGGATATGCTGAAAGGCAAGAAGCAGGATTACCACAAAAGCAACTCTCTAAAGAATTTGTTAGGCAATGGTTGATTAGTGAAGGTTTTCAAGGGTTAGAGGGTCAACAAGTTCCCGAAATGGATTCAGATCGTATTGACTCAATTTCTGATCGTTACATTGAACTCTTTGAAAAGATAACAGGTAAGGTTTTTGAAAAGTCTGATCTAAATGACATTGAAAATAGGATACAGAATAATGTTTCAGAATATCTTAACCAGTAATACTAATCGTCTTGAAGTAGGTTGTAAATTTCGTCAATGGATGTATTTGCAGGAAAGCAAAGCGCATTGTCGTACTTCTTAAACCAAGTGATTTGTCTCTTCGCATACCTACGCGTATTCTTTTTAATTTCATTAACAGCATGCTCCAAATCATAGGCACCGTTGAAATAGGGGAAAAGCTCTTTGTATCCAACGGTTCTAAGCGCTGAATTCGATTGATAAGGAATTAACGCTTTTGCTTCCTCTTCTAAATTTGAGTCCATCATTTGATCCACACGAGCATTTATTTTTTCATAGAGTATGGCTCTAGGACAATGAAGAATAATCATCTTAGATACAAAGTTTCTAGGCTCTCGATCTTGCCCTAAAAATGAAGAATAGGGCTTGTCTGCTGAAATACAAACTTCAAGAGCCCTGAGTAAACGAACTGGATTGTGAATGTCAACACGGGTGTAGTATTTGGGGTCCTTTTCTCGAAGTAATTGTTGAAGCCCCTCAATTCCATGAGTTTCATAAAAAACATTGATCTGATTACGTACTTCATCAGAAATCTCAGGAAATTTGTCCATTCCAAACATTACAGCATCAGCATACATTCCAGATCCACCTACCATTATTAAGGTGTCTTTTTTAGTGAATAGTTCCTCAATTTTTTTTACCGCCTCTTTTTCAAAATCAGCAACAGTGTAAGTATCCTTAACCGATTTATTTTGAATAAAATGATGCTTTACGGCTGCCAATTCCTCCTTAGAAGGAACTGCGGTTCCGACCCGCATCTCTTTATAAAATTGTCTTGAATCACAGGAAATAATTTCTGTATCGAAAGCCTTTGCTAGGGCAATACTTGTTTTGGTTTTTCCAACGCCTGTGGGTCCAGCGATGTAGATTAATGTTTTAGTTGACATCATTTATGAGTTTTCCACATTGGTGACAAAATAGTGCACCTTCCTTGTGGGACAGGGTTAGACAATGAGGACAGGCTTGGGTATTGGTATCTATGGGTTTTTGTTTTGAAAATTCCGCGGTTACGATTCCAGTCGGAACAGCAATTATGCCATATCCCATAATCATAATTAGGGAGGCAACTAACTGACCTATTGGTGTTTGTGGAGCTATGTCTCCATAACCTACTGTGGTTAGGGTTACAATGCACCAGTAAATACTTCTTGGAATGCTGGTAAAACCACTCGAATCATCTTCTATTAAATACATTAAGGTGCCAAAGATGATACATAAAATTAAAACACCAAAAATAAAAACAGAAATCTTTGTGCGGCTTGAACGAAGTGCTTTGATTAAGGTATTGGACTCACTGACGTACTTCGTTAATTTTAAAATTCTAAAGACTCGTAGGAGTCTCAATGCCTTTAAAGCAAACAAGCTGTGAGTGCCTGCCAAAATCAGAGAAAGATATTTAGGAAGCGTGGACATTAAATCAATAATGCCATAGAAACTAAAAATGTATTTTGAGGGCTTGGTTACACTGATGATGCGTAAAAAATACTCTAGTGTAAAAAGTAGGGTGATGATCCACTCTGCCCAATTTAAGTATTCGTGATACACTGCGTCTATTGAAGCGACACTTTCAAGTGCAACAAATACGACACTAAGCAAAATCGTAACGAGAAGGACTACATCGAAAAGTTTTCCTGCTGGGGTATTGGCTTCGTAAATAATTTCGTGCAGTCTATGTTTCCACTTTTTCATGCCTAGGGCTAGAGCTTATGATTTTAAATCTACTCCAAAGGTATCAACTTATTGTATTTTTTCCGAGATAAAAAGCTACGAATTAATTTTTGAACATCGGGATTGTCCTCCATAGAAATAAGTCGAGACATAATTTGCTTGTCGTTTTTAATTTGATGATTAAGTTCATAATAACCATATCCTAAAAAAACATTGCCTTTGATGTAAATAAAAGAGGATTCACCTAGTTTTCTTCCCTTTGAAGTAATAATAAAATCTGAAAAAGGATACTCAAAATCGGCTAAAAGTAATTTAATTTTTTTTCGGTAGGAGTCAGGAGTTTCTTTACCTGTACAGGCACCATCACATTTATTAACTTCATGTAAAAAGCAAGTACCCGTTTTATTTGAAAGACTCGTTTTTTTTAAGCAAATACCATAGTTTTCGGTCCAATTAAAAATAGCGGATTTAGCACTTTTCGAATTCTTGTAAACACTAAAATAAGTGTGCTCTTTTTTTATTTGCTCAACAATTAACTCTGGATACTCAACCGAATCGTCTAAACGAATTCCCATAGGAAAAATCCTGTACTTCATCGCTTTATTAAGTTTTGGAGCATTTGTTTTTATTTCGTTTTGTTCCTTAAGTAAACTGACCAATTCGCCTCCTGTTAATGCAAAAGTTGCTTTGTGTATTTCGTTTTGAATTACTCGCGCTTTTTTGGATTTCCCTGTTAGGTGATTTAAAATTCTTTTTTTGATATTGTTGCTCTTCCCGATGTAAATGATTTCATTTTTGGAATTATGGATGTAATAAACACCCATTTCTGAGGGAAGCCCATCAATCACTTCTAAAAACTTCGGTGGAACTTTATTTGGGTGCTCTGAACTAATGTGTGCTTTTAAAATATTTTTATGAAGATCTTTTTCCAAAAGGAGTTCAAATAACTTGACTGTGACTTTTGCATCACCTTGTGCTCTGTGCTGATCTGAAAAGGGAATACCAAGATTTCGAACCAATTTTCCTAGACTGTAAGCCGGTTGATCTGGCAGAAGTAGCTGAGAAAGTGATACAGTACAAAGTGATTTTCTTTCAAAAGTAAACCCCAAACGTCTAAACTCTGTCTGTAAAATACGATAATCAAAAGCAGCATTGTGAGCTACAATGACACAATCCTCTGTAATTTGCACCACCCGTTTTGCTATTTCATAAAACTTGGGTGCATTCTGAAGCATTTTTCCTGATATTCCAGTTAACTTTTGAACAAAAGGTTGGATTTCGATTTGAGGATTTACGAGACTGCTGAATTGATCCGTAATTGTTTCTCCATCATGTCTGTAAATCGCAATTTCAGTGATTCCCTCCTCATCGTATTTTCCTCCAGTAGTTTCAATGTCAAGAATTGCGTACATACCTAATAATTACGAGCTCCAAAAATTTTGCTTCCAACCCGTATCATATTGGAACCTGATGCTATGGCGATCTCGTAGTCTCCACTCATTCCCATAGACAGGTATTTCATCTCTGGGTATGTCGTTTTTGTCTTATCAAAAAGAATTTTAAGTATTTGAAACTCATCTGCTATTTGATTTTTATCATCAGTAAAAGTAGCCATACCCATAAGACCAACAATTTTTACATTTTTAAAAAATGATGATGCCTCGAGCAGTTCCTCTAAACCTTCTTTTGGAAGTCCAAATTTTGTCTCTTCTTGGGCAATACGTATCTGAATCAAGCATGAAATTACACGATTGTGTTTAACTGCTTGTTTTTGGATTTCTTTAAGGAGTTTTAAGCTATCCACACCATGAATCAAGTCCACAAAATGAGCCATGTATTTCACTTTGTTGGTCTGTACATGACCGATCATATGCCAAGATATGTCTTTAGGGAGTTGTTCCCATTTGGAAGCCATTTCCTGTATCTTATTTTCACCAAAAATACGCTGCCCAGCTTCGTAAGACTGCATTATTTCTTCAACTGGTTTTGTTTTGGAAACAGCCACAAGGGCAACCTCAGGAGGAAGTATTTCGATAAAGGTTTTAGTGTTGGTGATGATATCCATTGCGCAAAGATACAGCTTCGATGACCATTTTATCTCTCGATAAAAGCAATTTTTTTATTCTATTGATCAGATTAGTAAAGGGCAAAAAAAAAGCTACCTAAGGGTAGCTTTTTTTATTTATTTAAGCTGAATGTTATTGAGCAGCGTCCATACCTTTAGCAATCAGATCATAGAATTGATCTAATTTTGGAAGAACTACAATACGAGTTCTTCTATTTTTAGCACGATTAGCAGCAGTGTCATTATCAGCAACTGGAATGTAATAACTTCTTCCAGCAGCAGTCATTCTTGCAGGAGCTACGCCAAAGTCGTTTTCAAGAATACGAACAACTGCAGTTGCTCTTTTTACAGAAAGATCCCAATTATCAACAATTCCGTCAATCTTAATTGGTACATTATCGGTATGACCCTCTACCATGAACTCAAGTTCTGGCTTGTCATTTACAACTTTCGCTACTTTTCCAAGTACTTCTTTTGCTCTAGCAGTTACTGTGTAGCTTCCGCTTCTGAATAAAAGTTTGTCTGAAATAGATACATAAACCACACCTTTTTCAACGTTAATTTCGATATCCTCATCGCTCATATTCCCTAATACACCTTTAAGGCTTGTTACAAGTGCTAAGGTTACAGAATCTTTCTTAGTAACAGCGTCTTGCATACGTTGGATGCGAATGTCTTTTTCTTTCATGCTTTCTAAAGACATTTCAAGATTTTCTGCACCTTTTTGAGAAAGGGTAGTCAAGTTACCTATGTTATTGATCAGATCTTGGTTGTTAGCCTTTAAAAACTGATTTTGTTCAGTCAAGGTGGCGAGTGAAGCTAGAGCAGCTTCTTTTTCCTCGTTACATGTATTGAGTTTTACAGTAGCAGCATCTAATAAATTTTTAGTGTTTTGCTGTAACTCTTCTAGTTCTGTGAATTTTTTTTGAGATACACAGGAAGCTAAAAGTAGCCCTGTTACCATTAAAGCGATCGCTTTTTTCATAGTGATGTTCTGTTTAAATTTATTTTTTACAAATTAACTGAAATTTATTTATAATTTTTATTCAAATCTTTGAAATTTAACCTTCTAAGCACAAAAAAATCAATAATAATGTTCTTTCTCAAGAAATAATTTTGACTTTGACTTGACTTTTT
This sequence comes from Flavobacteriaceae bacterium, assembly GCA_029243165.1. Taxonomy (GTDB): domain Bacteria; phylum Bacteroidota; class Bacteroidia; order Flavobacteriales; family Flavobacteriaceae; genus MS024-2A. Next base: position 29,531 of record JAQWSN010000034.1, on the reverse strand, counting down.
ACGAAGTAATTGATTGTTTTTTAACATTTTATAAAACGAAAAATGAGCCCTAATTATTGCTAGAGTTGCTTTAAAATTTAATTTCAATGCATAAACTATCCCAATTACACCATCAAGGATTAGTTTTTTTAATAGGATTTTAAAGCGTGCGTTATCAGGAAGATTTTTTGCACACATTAATAATGAATTCCTATGATTCAAAAATATTTTTTTTGAAGAAAGAGGGAGGGTTGCCCCACCAATATGATAAACTTTAGATTCACCGATAGATTGAATGTTGTATCCTTCATTAAAAATCCGCCAACAAAGATCGATTTCTTCTTGATGCGCAAAAAAACGAGTGTCAAATCCTCCAAGTTCCCAAAATGTACTGCTGCGAATTAAAAAACAAGCTCCACTTGCCCAAAATATGGGAACTGATTGATCGTATTGTCCTTGATCTACTTCACAATGATTGAGTATTCTCCCTCGGCAAAAGGGAATGCCCAAGGCATCAATGTAACCTCCAGCAGCACCCGCATATTCGAAATGTGTCCGCTTATTGTAATCTAAAATATGAGGCTGTAAAGCAACCGTACTAGGATTTGAATCAAAATGATTTAAGAGTGGAGTAAGCCAGCCTTCTGTCAATTCGACATCTGTATTTACTAAGGCATAATATTGGGCTTTCACATGTTTTAAACCTTCATTGTATCCTCCGGCATACCCTAGATTTGATTTTAATTCAATGCATTTTATCTCAGGATAATTTGTTTTTACCCAGTCCATAGAATTGTCATTTGAAGCATTATCAACCAAGACAACAGATGCTTGTTTGCTGTGCATAATGGCTTTGGGAAGAAATTGCTTTAAAAGTTCTAGGCCATTGTAATTAAGTAAAACTACTGCGATTGAATTCATCGGACAGCATCGTATTTAGGTAATTCTTTAATGAAACGGTATTGTTGATTTTTGTAATCCATAGTACAAAAATAGTGATTCAAGCCATTGGTTAGCATCATGTATTGGCTTTTGACTTGTAAATTGTAGCGTGCTATTTGATCGAATACCTTTTGATCTAACTTTACAGAAGGTGCTTTACATTCTACTAAAAGTAAATTCCCGAAATTTGGATTCACTAGCATTACATCAAATCTTTTTCGAGTTTGGAATAGTTTGATTTCGTTTTCAACTTTAATCCAAGAAGCAGGATAATTTAAAGTATGAATCAAATAATTGAGGCAGTGGATACGCACCCATTCTTCAGGAGTGCAATGAATCCATTTTTTACGAATTTGGTCAAAGATAAAGGGTTTATTTTCCTTATTTTTGAGTTGTATTTCGCAAGGTGGAAAATTGAGTTTCTCCATACTGTAAAAGTGCAATAAAATTTTAATATGCAAGCGTTTTTCACGCTACTTTCCAAAATTGATAAAGATCAGTTTTCGCCCATTTATTTGCTGTCGGGAACGGAATCTTTTTACATTGACTCGATTTTAACTGCCTTAACATCGAAGTTGGTCGACGAAGCTTCTCGTGATTTTGACTACACTATTTTTTTTGGAAAAGAAGCCAATGCCTCTCAAGTCATTGAAACGGCGAAGCGATATCCCATGATAGGTAGGCATAACGTTGTTGTTGTTAAGGAAGCTCAGCAAATGCCTCCATCTGCCTTTGATGAACTGGCCCTCTACGCAGCTCAACCTACACAGCAGACAGTAGTGGTTTTGTGCTACATGCATAAGGCTTTTGATAAAAGGAAAAAACTGTTTAAAGCCGTTGAAAAGTCAGGGGAGTTGTTGACTGTAAAGCCACTTTACGACAATCAAATACCCCAGTGGATTCGTGAACACGCAAGATCATTAGAATTGGATCTTACTCCTACAGCTGTAGAATTACTTGCTACTTATGTAGGGGCAAATTTAACACTGCTATCAAACGAATTAAAGAAGCTTAAGCTTGTGGTTCAATTGAACGAAACTGTTAGCGAAGAGACCATAGAGAAATTTATTGGGATCAGTAAAAAATTCAACAGTTTTGAACTTCAAAAAGCAATCGGACAAAGAAATTTTTCCCTAGCATTCCAAATTGTACAATATCTCAATAGGAATAGGAAAGATCACCCCTTAGTACTCACTTTATCATCATTACATTCCTATTTTCAGAAACTATTGCTCCTAAAAGGCGTCGCCAATCCAAGAGCGGCAGCGGGAACTATTGGAGTTTCCCCTTATTTTCTGAAAGAATATGAAGCTGCAGCAAGCCGAATGAGCATGAAACAAATATCGACTGCTATGCGTTGTATTTTTGAAGCTGATTTAATGAGCAAAGGAATAGGTGGCTCAAATTCAAATCCGAATCAAATTTTAGAAACGTTATTAATTCGCCTTTTTACACTCTAAAATGATAATGGAAATTGGTTGGGATCTGATTCATGCATGATGTTGTATGCAGCTTCAAAAATATCATCTTCTGAAGGTTTAGAAAAATAATTTCCATCACCACCATAGGCGGGTCGGTGTGCTTTAGCAGAAAGCAATTTAGGAGCACTATCCAAAAGTGAAAATATGCTTTGCTTTTCAATCAGTTGCTGAAGAATGTAAGAACTAGCTCCTCCTGGAACGTCCTCATCTACAATAAGTAAACGATTCGTTTTGGCGATGCTTTCACGTATTTCTTCCTTAAGGTCAAAAGGGATCAGTGCTTGAATGTCAATAATTTCAATTTCAATTCCTTCTTGCGCCAGTCTTTGTGCTGTTGCCTCAACAATTCTAAGTGTTGAGCCGTAGGAAACTACCGTAAGGTCAGTTCCTTCTCGCATGTATTCAATTTTACCTAGGGGGATACAAAATTCACCCAAATTGTCTGGAGGGATTTCCTTTAATCGATATCCATTTAGTGACTCAATTACGATCGCAGGTTGCTCAATTTGCATTAAAGTATTGTAAAATCCTGCCGCTTGGGTCATGTTCCGAGGCACTAGAATATGCATACCACGGAGCAAATGAATCATTCCTCCCATGGGAGATCCAGAATGCCAAATTCCTTCTAAACGATGACCTCTTGTGCGAATTATGAGTGGTGCAATTTGTTGACCTACAGTTCTGTAGTTCATAGATGCTAAATCATCACTTAGAATTTGAATACAATAAAGAATGTAGTCTAAATATTGTATTTCTGCGATAGGACGAAGGCCTCTTAGTGCCAAACCAATTCCTTGACCTGCAATTGTAGCCTCTCTTATTCCTGTATCGGCAATTCGTAAACTTCCAAATTTCTTTTGTAACCCCTCCAAGCCTTGATTAACATCACCGATCTTACCTACATCTTCTCCAAAAATTAAGAGGGAATCGTGTTTTTCGAGTAGGGCATCAAAATTATCTCGAATAATAACCCTACCATCTACAGGCTGAACGTCTTTTTTGTAGGTTGGCTGTATGGATTTAAAATTTATTAATTCATCCTTGGATACTGTGTACAAGTGGGATGAAATTTTTTCTATCATTTCCTGAGTCAATGAATCGTGCCACTTTTTAAATGCAGTTGCATTGGCTGAAGGATGTTTAGCTAATACCGTTTTGATTTGTCGTCCAGCTGAAATAATATCTTTGAAGCCAAGTTCATTGACCTGATCCAATTGAGAGAAAATCCATTGAACTTTTGGATCGTTATGCGTTTCTTTTTTAAGTACGGGGAAGAATTGCATGAGCTTGGCCTTTTCCTTTAAAATTGGTTCCTGATAAGCATTCCACGCTTTTCTTCGGGCTAAACGAACTTCTTTTGTAGCCGCTTCTTCCATTAGTTCAAGATCCGACTCTTTTGCAAAACCTTCTTCTAGAATCCAATTCCGCATTTTTAAATTACAATCAAATTCTTTTTCCCATTTCAAACGCTCGTTCGATTTGTAGCGTTCATGCGAGCCAGAGGAAGAATGACCTAAGGGCTGTGTTAGTTCAGTTACATGGACCATGACTGGAACATGCTCTTTCCGTGCTATTTTCGATGCGGTATCATAGGCTTCTATGAGTGCTAGATAGTCCCATCCTTTAACTTTTATGATTTCGAAACCTTTCTCAGATTCTGTTCTTTGAAACCCTTTTAAGGCCTCTGAAATACTTTCCTTTGTCGTTTGGTCTTTGTTTGAAACCGAAATTCCATATTCATCGTCCCATACACTGATTACCATGGGGACTTGCATTACACCTGCTGCATTGATGGTTTCAAAAAACATTCCTTCGCTGGTACTCGCATTTCCGATGGTACCCCAAGCAATTTCATTTCCGTTTTTGGAAAAGTTATCTCGGTTTTTTGTAGCATACTCTCGATACACTTTAGAGGCTTGTGCTAGGCCTAAAAGTCTGGGCATTTGTGAGCCAGTAGGAGAGATGTCACCACTGTGATTTTTAAGATCAACAACTTTTAACCATGACCCATTTTCATCTCTACTTGGTGTTGCAAAATGACCTCCCATTTGTCTTCCTCCTGACATAGGTTCTCTAGATCGATCAAGGTCAGCGTACAAAGCTGCAAAAACATTTGCAACTGTAAGTACTCCCTGAGCCATAAGTAAAGTTTGATCTCTGTAATAACCGGATCGATAATCCCCATTTTGAAAAAAATGATTCATCGCTAATTGAGGCAATTCTTTTCCGTCACCAAAAATTCCAAACTTTCCTTTTCCAGAGAATACTTCACGTCGTCCGAGCAGACTACATTCCCTGCTTAGAACGGCAAGGCGATAATCTTCAAGGACCTTTAGCTTAAAGTCTTCAATGCTGATTTTAAGTTCACTTTCGGAATTATGAATTTTCATATGGTGTGCAAAAATACAAAAAAAATTATGGTCTTAGGCAGGAAGTCATGGATGAGAGTGTGATTGCTTTCGAATATGCTCTAGAACCACTTACGGGTAAATAAGCTGCTCAAAGTACTGAGCCTAGGGGTGAAAATAAATCGTATTTTGGTCGCATAACGCGATTGGGTAGGCTCGAATCCATTGGAGGAATACAACGGAAAAAAGATTTCAAAATAATCAGGGACCAAACTAAATTTAAAACCTGAATCAAAATAAGTAACTGCAGAAAGAGACTTATTGCGCAATATCCCTACATCACCATAAAATTCAATCCATTTCCACAAACCAATTGATGCATTGATCGATGCCATGTAATCATTGGCTGAAGATTGATCAAAGAACGCTTTAAAACCCCCTTCTGCAGGGACAAATTGCTGACTGTAAATTCCAGTATCTTCAGACCGTCCTAAATAATCGTAACGAAATAAATAGTCTGGAGAACGGTTTAAGTTAAAATCAAAGTATTGGGTCTCTTTGGTGTTGTGCCAAAGGAACTTTCCAGCAAAAAAGCGAATGGCGAATTGCCGTCCACTAGGAAAGAGCTTTCTGTAATTACTGCTAAAATAGATCTTGCCAAATTTATTTGAAGCCTCAAAATTAGAATTGGTCGAAAATACATTAACTGCATCTGAATTATTGTACCGATGCAAAAGACTCAAAACACTGTAGTCGGGTGCGGTTTGGATATTAGGGTCACGATCTCTAAAAACATTGTACCAAGAAATATTGAAAAGCTGTCTTTTGTTGGAGCGTAAATCAAAAGGCCTAAAATACATTGAAAAAGAAGGCTGTAAAGAAGTGTACCTCAAGTTGGTGTTGTAATGATAACTTTTCCCCGTCAAAAAAACTTGATTTAAATAGTTTTTACTCTTATGATTAATAAATCGATAGCGCGTTCTGAAAAAACCAACAAATGACTGCTCTTTAAACGAGTATTGTGGATGTAGATCAATTTCAAAAGGTTGATTTTTAACACGGGTATTGTAAATACGCATTCCGCCGGTAAACCCATCGTAAGCGTTAAAATCTGAAATGGGGTGGTAGAAGAGCTGATTTCGTTTTAAATTTTCACCATCCCCATAAAAAGTGAGCTGAAGAGGTTTAAAACCAGAGCTTGATTTTAAATATTTCCAGTTATTCGGTCTGTTTTTTTCAGGGAGAAAACGATTTGAATTGATTGCGACAAAATCAGCATCAAGTGATTTTAATTGCAAAATAGTATCCTTTCCTGAATGATGAATCCACTGCTCACTAATGATTTTATCGTCTTGGATCAAATCCAGTTTAAAAGGGACTGGTTTGGAATTCTCCTCACTAACTGTCAACCGGATTTCATTTTTTCCTTTAATTACATTTTTAATGGAAAGATCGTAGGCTTCTCTATCTGTTAAATAGGTATCAAAAAACCATTGAACATTTTTGTTTGTTTTTTCTTTCAAAACTTGGTTTAAACTAACGGTGCCTCTGGTTTCAGAAAATGTTTTGATGGCTTTGACTAAAACGTCATCTCCCAAATAGCTATCTAAATAAATTAATCCTGATCCTACGTGATACGGTATGGTGTAGAGTTCGTTAGATTTCGTAAGACGTTCCTTTCCCAATGTGTCCTGCTGCTGTCTGTTAGCATGTTCTCCAAATTCAGCAATAAAAGAATAACTCTCATTAAAGCCAATTTTAGCAGCACTGTAAGAGTTGAATGGACGAACACCTAATATTTTAAATTTGTAAAGGTCTCCTAAAAATTTACTGTCAGGATAAAATGCATCCACATACTTGATCATCACATAGGTCTGAATCCCCCCTGTAATCCAATGCTCTTTTCGTTTGTTTATGGTGAATAGTTCATTTAAATAAGAAGCTAAATAAGCTTTAATAAAGCGTGTCTCGAAAATAAAATCATCAGGAAAAGGATTCAGGAAAGCCAATGCCTGAGAGATTCCTACCAATGGATTCCTTGCATAGTCTTTCTTCAATACAAGTAACTTTTTGTTGGGCAGTGGTTTTAGTATTTTTTTTGTAAAAGCATCAATTCTCTGGAGGGAGGCTTCAAAATCCACATCTGTATTTTTATTGGGCAAAATATCCGTGACTATGGAAAAATTTTCACTGATTTTAATCGTTTTAAAGGAATCTTTTAGGTCAAAAACAAATTCTGGACTTGAAATATTTTTATCGATAAATCGACTGGTTTTGGTATTAGTTGAGGACTTCGATTGACTTGATTTTTCACTAAGATTACTCAAAAGTGTGTAAGTAGTAGGATACTCCCAATTAAATTCATAGTTGCTCGGTGTGCCGCTGTAATCACGAAATCCCAAATTGCTGTTTAGTAGCCATTCACCATCGTAACGTGGGGCTACACTTATGAATAAGTCGCGCAATAAAATTCCTTTACTCGAATTGATCCCAACTCCAGTAAATTTGTCATCAGGAATTTTTACCAAATACTTTAGGTCAATTTTAAGCGTATCACCGGGTTCTAATTCCTTATCAAGATTGATCTTAATAATGTCCAATTGATCTGCCAAACGAGACCAACTAGAAATATTCGATGCGCCTAAAATTCCCATCTGTGAATAGCCCAACTTACTGTTTGAACTGATGTAAAAACTTCGGTTGAATTCGTTCGCTAAATGGTTTGCTAGTGGAGCTGGTGCACCTTGATAAGAATTTGCCCAATCATAAAGATACAGTGTGTTTAAAGCTTTGTTTTCCGCATTTACGTATTCGATGGTTTGAGAAACCTGTAGGGTTTCTTCTGCTACTTTAAGCGAAACATCAAGAGAATAATTTGTTTGACTCCAAACAAATTCTGATGCAAAAAGCAAAACAAAGAAAAGGCCCTCAAAAAAACGATTCACACGCATTTAAAAATTGGGTTTGTAATTGTCTTTAGTGTAGAAACGGTTGAGGCAATCCATGACTTCATCTAAAGTGTCCACCAATTCAAATAAATCTAAATCTTCAGGACTGATATTTTTTTCTTTAAGAACCGTATTTTTAATCCAATCAATCAAACCGCTCCAATAAGAGCGGCCTACAAGAATGATGGGAAATTTATTGACCTTGTTTGTTTGAATCAAGGTGTACGCCTCAAAAAGTTCATCTAAAGTACCGACTCCTCCAGGCATTACAACAAAACCTTGGGCATATTTTACAAACATAACTTTGCGCACAAAGAAATACTGAAAGTTAATCAACTTATCTCGGTCAATGTAGGGGTTGCTGTCTTGTTCAAAGGGCAGTACGATATTCAACCCAACAGAAGTACCTTCGGCTTTTTGAGCACCCCGATTGGCAGCTTCCATGATTCCAGGGCCTCCACCGCTAATAATGCCATAACCTGCTGCTGCTATGGCTTCTGCAATATCAATGGTAAGCTGGTAAACAGGATCGTCTTCTTGTGTTCTCGCAGATCCAAAAATGGATATGCACGGTCCAATAGCACTCAGGGTTTCATAGCCTTCAACAAATTCGCTCATGATCTTAAAAAGAGCCCATGAGTCATTTGATTTAATTTCACTCCAGTGTTTTGTTTTTATTTTTTTCATGTGATTACGGGGTTTAACGTTTCTTCTAATTCTCTCTCTAAAAAGCGAGCGGTATGACTTTTTTCTTTTGAAATTAATTCTTCAGGCACACCACTAAAAAGTAATTCTCCTCCTTTACGACCTCCCTCAGGTCCAATATCAATTAAGTAGTCTACCTGCTTAATTACATCCAAATTATGTTCAATAATCAATACCGTATTTCCTTTATTTACGAGTCGATTAAGAACGTCCAGCAAAACCCTAATGTCTTCAAAATGAAGTCCCGTTGTAGGTTCGTCTAGTATGTAAAATGTCTTTCCTGTGTCTTTTTTAGAAAGTTCACTAGCTAATTTGATCCGTTGCGCTTCACCGCCTGAAAGGGTAGTGGAAGATTGTCCAAGTGTAATGTAACCTAAACCAACATCTTGAATCATTTTTAGTTTGCGGTAAATCTTTGGGATGGACTCAAAAAACTTACAAGCTTCATTGATCGACATATTCAGGACATCAGATATGGATTTACCTTTGAACCTTATTTCAAGAGTTTCACGATTAAATCTTCGCCCTTGACAGCTTTCACATTCCACATAGACATCTGGCAAGAAATTCATCTCAATGACTTTCATTCCTCCTCCTTGACAAGTTTCACATCGGCCTCCAACAACATTAAAACTAAAACGTCCGGGTTTGTAACCTCTAATTTGTGCTTCGGGTGTCAATGTAAATAAATTTCGGATTTCACTAAACACCCCACAATAAGTTGCCGGATTACTTCTTGGAGTTCTTCCAATGGGGCTTTGATTGATATCCACCACTTTATCAATATGTTTTAATCCTTTGATCTTATCATAAGCCAGAGGAATTTTAACACCATTAAAAATATGTTCATTTAGTATGGGGTAGAGGGTTCCATTAACCAGAGTAGATTTTCCACTACCCGAGACTCCTGTAACGCCAATCATTAGCCCTAAAGGGAACTCAACATTTAAGTTTTTTAAATTGTTTCCTCTACAACCCAAAAGCTGAATTGATTTTCCATTTCCTTTTCTACGTACTTTGGGAACTTCAATGCGCAACTCACCAGATAAATATTTAGAAGTAAGTGTTTTTTGACCAAGTGTTTGCTTCGGAGTGCCCTGAGAAATTATTTCACCTCCATTTTTTCCTGCAAATGGGCCCATGTCTATCAGATGGTCTGCACGTAGCATCATATCCTTATCATGCTCCACAACCAGAACGGAATTTCCTAGATCGCGAAGAGCCATAAGAGAATGAATTAGTCTATCATTATCTCTTTGATGGAGTCCAATGCTCGGTTCGTCTAGAATGTAAAGAACACCTACTAATTGAGATCCAATTTGAGTGGCAAGTCGTATGCGTTGAGCCTCGCCACCTGAAAGTGATTTTGACGAACGATTCAGCTGTAAATAATCTAAACCAACATCTAATAAAAACTGGAGGCGGACTCGAATTTCTTTCAAGATTTCGGTAGCAATTATTTTTTCATTTTCACTTAAATAAGAAGGCAACTCATCGATCCAAACAAACAAATCGTGTAAATCCATCTGGACAAGATCAGCGATATTGAAATCGTTTAACTTAAAGAATAACGCTTCTTTTCTAAGACGAGAACCGTCACAATCACTGCACTTGTAGCTGTCCATGTAGCCAGATGCCCAACGTTTAATACTTGCCGTAGCCGCTTCAGCGTAAGAAGATTCAATGTAGTGTTCAAGTCCATCAAAATCAATTTTATACGATCGTGTGATCCCTAAAGTAGTAGAAGGAATTTCAAATTTTTCTTGACTTCCCTTCAATATCACCTCCATTCCGTTTTTGGGAATTTTGTTGATTGGATCGGATAGTGAAAAATCGTAACATTTCGCAATCGTTTCTATTTGCCTGTAAGTCCAACTTGATTTCTTGGTTCCCAGTGGAGCGAGTCCTCCTTGTGTAATGGACAAGGTGTCGTCCGGAATAATTTTCTTCAAATTAACCTTATGCTGAACTCCAAGGCCTTTGCAGCTGGGACACATTCCCTTAGGAGAATTAAAAGAAAATGTATTGGGCTCTGGCACTGGGTAGGCAATACCAGAACTTGGGCACATCAAGTTTCTGCTAAAAAAGCGTGCTTTTTGATCTTCCAAGTCCATCACCATCATGACATCTTGACCGTAGTGAAGAGCAGTTACCAAAGAATCGTTGAGTCGTTTCAGAAACTCTTCATCTTTTTTAACGGTAAATCGATCGATGACCAATTCAATATCATGAGTTTTGTAACGATCAACTTTCATTCCTGGTGTTAGATCAACAACATGTCCATCCACACGTACTTTAGAAAAACCTTGTTTTGAGAGGGAATCAAATAATTCCCGATAATGTCCTTTTCTTGATTTAATAATAGGAGCGAGGAGAACAACCTTTTGATCTTGGTAATCCTCTAGAATTAGTTTTTGAATTTGTTCCTCAGTGTAACTCACCATTTTTTGATTGGACACATAGCTGTATGCAGTCCCGACACGAGCAAAAAGCAAACGAATGTAATCGTACAATTCTGTAATCGTACCAACTGTGGAGCGAGGGCTTTTAGAGGTCGTTTTTTGTTCGATCGCAATAACGGGAGACAGGCCATCAATTTTATCGACATCAGGACGCTCCATATTTCCTAAAAACTGTCTTACATAAGCCGAAAAAGTCTCCATGTACCTTCGCTGCCCCTCTGCATAAATTGTATCAAAAGCCAAAGAGGATTTTCCGCTTCCAGATAAACCTGTGATCACAACCAATTCATTCCTTGGAATATTCAAACTGATATTCTTCAAATTGTGAACTCGCGCTCCTTCAATATGAATGGTGCTTTTGGTTTTTTTCATAGCTGGTTAATCTGCAAAAATAAGATATTATTGCAGTCTTTTCATCAATGCAAAAGAATTAATAAAGATGAATCGCTTTATCATCGCCTCTAGGATCTGCTCCAGTTGAAATCTTTTTTTCATCTGAAACATGAATAGCATCAACTCTTCCGATAATTCGGGTGTATTCCTCTTTGATATCATATCCTTTTGCCTGAAGGTTTTTAATGAATGTTGAATCGAATCTTTTCGGCTCAAAAATCACCACGTCAGGTAACCATTGATGGTGAAAACGAGGAGCCGAAACGGCCTCTTGCATTGTCATTTTAAATTCATAGACATTTAATATGGTTTGTAAAACAGAAGTTATGATGGTGGACCCTCCAGGGGTTCCCACAATCATAGATAATGCTCCGTCTTTTTCAACAATGGTAGGGGTCATTGCGCTTAACATTCTTTTTTCGGGGGCAATCGCATTGGCTTTTCCTCCAATTAAGCCGAACATATTTGGACTGCCAGGCTTACTGCTAAAATCATCCATTTCATTGTTTAAAAAATAACCTCCAGATTCTACAAAAACTTTTGAACCATAGCTCCCATTTAAAGTTGTCGTTACTGCAACGGCATTTCCCATGGGGTCTAAAATAGAATAATGTGTAGTTTCTTCACTTTCTTCCCATACGATGGTACCTGGATTAATGTCTGAGGATTTTGTGGCTTGTTCAAACTGAAAACTCGCCATACGTTCTGCCAAATAAGTATCATCTAGCAAACTGTCTTGTGGAATATTGATAAAGTCTGGATCTCCCAAATACAAACTTCGGTCTGCATACGAACGACGTTCTGCTTCGACCAAGATTTGAATTGCTTCTATCGAGTTTTGTGGATATTGACCTAAATCAAAGGGTTCTACCATTTTCATTATTTGTCCCAAACAAATACCACCACTTGATGGCGGACCCATAGTGAAAAGATCAAGATCTTTGTATGTAAAATGAACAGGATCTCTCCAGACAGGTTCGTAGGCTAGCAGATCCTCTAAAGTCATCACGCCTCCTGTTTGCTGTACTCGCTCAATTAGGGCTTTAGCATTTTCACCTTGATAAAATCCAGCACTCCCATTTTCAGCAATACGTTCTAAAGTGTTCGCTAGGGCACTGTTTTTAACAAGGTCACCCGCTTTAAAGCCTTGTGCATAAAATGTACTTTCACCATTCATCTTAATAAAATCCTCTTTTTTACTTTCAAAGCTCGATTGCTGTTTAGGAGTAACGACATACCCATTTCGAGCCAAATCAATGGCAGGCTGAACCAATTCCTTCCAGGGAAGACTACCGAATTTTTTGTGGATTGCCTCCAATCCAGCAACCGTTCCTGGAACTCCAACTGCCTTTCCACCAAATGTACTCTGCCCAGGAATTACGTTTCCTTCCTCATCCAAATACATATCAGCAGTAGCAGCCATGGGTGCCTTTTCTCGAAAATCTAAACTTCCTTTTTCAGCAGTATTTAATCGATACACCAAAAAACCCCCTCCCGAAATATTTCCAGCATTGGGATAACAAACGGTTAATGCAAAATCTGTAGCAATCATGGCATCAAAAGCATTTCCTCCTTTTGCCATAATATCAACTCCAATTCTTGAGGCTTCCTCTCGGGCACTAACAACAGCTCCTTTGACAGGTTTCTCAATAGTACAAGAGATACTCAGGAAGTTTAAACTAAAAAGAAAGACTAAGCTTAAGAATTGATTTTTTTTCATAGTTGAGTAGTTTTTAATTTAGAAAAAGCAATTAAGGGTTTGATGAAATTTAAAAATTGCGACTCAAAATAGGGATATTTTTCTACTAATTCATTAGTTGAAAGGGCTAAATTGGAATCAAAACGCGTGCGCTTGTCCATTTGACCCATAATTGCCCTGAGTCCGTCTAAACTTTTGTACTGTTCAAACCAATCATAATCTATTAATGCAGTAATAAAGCGTCTTAATTCATCTGATAACTGAATATCATAATTTTTGAGTTTTGAATAAAAATCCATTGAAAATTCATTCAGTGTTAAATTGTGAAATGCTTCCCAGTGCAAGGCCAGAAAATGATCAAAATACATATCTACAATTACTCTACTGTAGTGGCGATAAACAGGAAATAACTCGGTAACACAACTTTTAAAAATAGGGTGGGAGTCTGTAAAATGATCAATCGCACGGTGAAGGTAAATTCCTTGTTGAACTTCAAAAGGAAAGTTATTTATTTCTTTTCCCTTGATTTGATCAGCAATCAGATTTCCAAAAGCTAATGGGAAATTATCCCCTGACAAAAAAACATGTGCTAAAAAATTCACACGCAAAATTAAATGATTTAGTATTCAAAAGAGGGAATCCTTTTATTAATTGTAAGAATAATTACATTTACCCAATAAATCAATTCTACACTTGACAACCCTATCAAATTGCACTTTATCTAAGTTAGAAACTCGAACGGAATGGAAATCAAGTTATGTAAGATTAGTCTTCATTGCAATTTTTATTTCAAATCCGTTTTTAAAAGCTCAAAACGCTACTTCTCCAGCAATTTCATTCTCAGGTGGATACACTTTTGATTTGGCGGCAAATATGAGTGGAGGAGTTAAACAAGGAACTGCTTATTTAGGGAATGTCGATGTAAATTTTGAATTGAATACTGAAACTTTGAACTTATGGAAAGGAGGTCGTTTTTTTATGTATTTACTCAACAATCATGGAAATTCACTCTCGGCTTTAATGGGTGATTTTCAGGTTGCGAATAATATTGAAGCTGAATCGAATACCCGACTCTACGAGTTTTGGTATGAGCATAAATTCCAGTTTTGGTCCGTACTCATTGGACAACATGACTTAAACAGTACCTTTGCTGTAAGTGAGACAGGCTTGTTTTTCATCAACAGTTCTTTTGGGATTCAGCCTGATATTTCAACCAATGTTCCCGTTTCAATTTTCCCACTTGCAACTTTGGGTGCTGTTTTCAGCTGGGGTCTTGGTGAAAAATTCAAGGTGCAACATGCTATTTATGATGGAAATCCAGGTTCTGAGAATGAAAATCCAAATTCATTGAATTGGAGTCTAAATAAAAATGATGGTGCCATGTTCATCAATGAAATAAGTTATGAAATTAAAAAAGATAGTTTGCTGCAAAGCACCTTTAAGCTGGGTTATTGGAAACATACCCAAGACCAAAAGATCAACAATAAAATCGTTCCCAATAGTCAAGGAATTTATTTGATAAGCGATCAAGTTCTCTTCAGAAATGATGCTTCAAATGCTACACTTAAAGTTTTTTTTCAAGGCGGAATCTCACTAAAAAATCACAATCCAACTCAGGGGTATTTGGGCGGCGGATTCCTTTTTGAAGGAATTTCTTCTAAAAGACTTAACGATGGAATTGGATTAGCAGCAGCACATACTCTTTTTTCTAAAAGCTATCAATCCCTTTTTCCTGATGGATTAAAAAATGAAACGGCAATTGAATTGAGTTATCAATGGGTCACTCAAAGAAGGTGGACTTTTCAACCCAACTTTCAGTATGTAATTAATCCAGGAAGTGATACGGGTCTGCCCAACGCACTCATGGGACTTGTTCGTCTAAAATACGACTGGTAAGTTCAATTTTAACCATTATCTTTAAATCCCAAAAGAAAAAAATGACATTAATCAAATCCATTTCAGGCATCCGTGGAACTCTAGGAGGATCAACAGGTTCTAATCTAAGTCCTATTGACATCGTTAGGTTTACAAGCGCTTATGCACAATGGCTTAAGAAAACGCATTCCGAAAAACTAACTGTTGTCACCGGGCGTGATGCAAGAATTTCAGGACCCATGGTACACAGTCTGGTAAATCAAACCCTAGTAGGTATGGGTATTGACGTAATAAGCTTAGAGCTTTCTACCACACCAACCGTAGCACTTACCGTTCCTACAGTACATGCACATGGAGGCATTGTACTGACCGCCAGTCATAATCCAAAGCAGTGGAATGCATTAAAACTACTAAATAAAAATGGAGAATTTATTGATGCAAACGCAGGAGAAGAAGTATTGAATTTTGCTGAAAAAGAAGCTTTTGAATACGCCACTGTGGAAAATTTAGGAAATATCATAGCTAAAACGGATGCGTTAGAAAATCACATAACTGCTTGTTTAGCAATGAATCGGGTCGAAACCGAAAAAATCAAAAAGCATCGATTTAAAGTTGTAGTTGACGGTGTCAATTCTTCTGGAGGAATTGCAATTCCAAATTTACTCGAAGCCCTTGATATTGAGGTCGTTAAAATACATTGTACCCCCAATGGAGAATTTCCACACAATCCAGAGCCTTTAAAAGAACATTTGACAGATTTATGTGAAGCTGTTGTAAAACATAAAGCTGATTTTGGAATAGCAGTGGATCCCGATGTAGATCGGCTTGTTTTTGTTGACGAAAAAGGGGAATTATTTGGAGAAGAATACACATTGGTGGCTTGTGCAGATTACATCTTGGATAAAACACCAGGAGCGACCGTCTCCAATTTGTCTTCAACACGTGCTTTAGCCGATGTCACTGAATCTCACGGTCAATCCTATTCTGCCAGTGCTGTTGGCGAAGTTAATGTAGTTGCGGAGATGAAAAGAACCTCTGCTGTCATTGGAGGAGAGGGTAATGGGGGAATTATTTATCCTGATTTACATTACGGAAGAGATGCTCTTGTTGGAGTAGTTCTATTCTTATCACTTTTGGTGGAAAGAAAGGTAAGTGTCTCTCACCTTAGAGCATCCTATCCAAATTACTTCATGAGTAAAAATAAAATAGACCTCAAAGAAGGAACGGATGTAGATGAGATACTTAATCATTTAGAGAATGCTTATTCAAATGAAAAAACCAATTCGGTTGACGGCTTGAAAATCGATTTTAAAACAGCTTGGGTACATTTACGCAAATCAAATACTGAACCGATCATCAGGGTTTACACCGAAGCAAAATCTCAGTCAGAAGCCGATGAGCTCGCCCTTCAATTTGAAACCGAAATTAAAGCTATTATTTGAGTCTAGCATGTTTGAACCGTTTGTGCGTCCAAAAGTATTGAGTGGGATCTTTTTTTATTTGCTCTTCAAGCCAATTCGTGTAAATATCGGTTATTTCATTTTCTTTAGTTTTCTTTGGCTGACCCGAAAGTAATTTAAATTCCAGCTCATAATATCCTCGTTTAACGCGATTAATGTTGCCAAATACGATTGGGATATTGAGCTCTCTTGCCAAGCGCTCTGCTCCAGTAAATACTGGAACTTCAACGCCCATAAAAGTTCTCCAATACGACTTGGCTGAGGGGCGTGGAGACTGATCACTTGCAAAACCATAGACACCCCGCTGATTTTTTTTCTCTCGTAAACGAATCACTTCAGCTGCTGTTTTTTGGGGAATCATAAAAGCATCATGACGACTTCTAATGCTTTTAATCAATCGATCAAAATAAGGATTTTTAATGGGGCGGTAAATACCGTAACCTAAATGATTCATGTGATATCCCAAGGACATCATCCATTCCCAACTGGCGTAATGTCCACACATGATAAAAGCGGAACGGTTCTCACTTTCAAATTGGGTTAACACCTCTATGTTTTTGACTTTAAAACGCTTCAGCATTTCTTTTTTCCCCATCCCCATGGACTTGATGATTTCTAGAAATAAATCGCAGAGATGACGGTAAAACTTTCTTTCAATCTGTTGGTACTCCTTTTCTTTAAGTTCTGGAAATGCAAGTTTTAAATTAGAACGAACTACAGCTTTACGATAACCCAAAACACGATAAAGCAAAAAACAAACCCCATCTGAAAACAAATAAAAGAGGGGAAAAGGCAATCTTGAAATTAAAAATAAGATTGGAAAAGAGAGATAATAAACTAAGGCGTTCACATGTAATTTTTAAACTGCAAATTTACTTTTTTTAATGATAATTCGGGTGTTAAAAACTTTTCAAACTCTATTTAAATTAAACTTTTATCTATTCAGTTCAATTTGTAATTTTGTTACAAATAAAACATTATTTACAAAATTTGTTAAATATGGAAAATATTTTAGTCCTAGGTATGGGCAAAGTTGGAAGTTTAGTAGGAGTTCTACTAAGTAAAAATTTTAAAGTCAAAGCCGTAGATCAAAAAAAGCCCCATTACAACTACGATCTTCCCTTTGAGTGTGTTAAAGGTGATGTGACAAACCTAAAATGGCTTGCAGATCAGATGGTAAAACACGATGCTGTGGTTTCTGCCTTACCTTATTTTTTAAACAAAAATATTGCTCAATTGGCACACGATCTGAGGATTCATTATTTTGACTTAACCGAAGATGTACCCACCACTCAATTCATTCAGAGTTTACAAAAGACAGCGAAAAAGATTCTGGCACCCCAATGTGGTTTGGCCCCTGGATTTATTGGGATCGTTGGTAAAGATTTGTGTACACCCTTTGATCGCTTACGCGACATAGAATTGCGTGTGGGTGCTTTACCTCGGTATCCGAACGGTCAATTGGCCTATTCATTTACCTGGTCTCCTTATGGCGTGATCAATGAATACCTCAATGACGCCGAGGCAATTCACAATGGAGAAAGAAAACTAGTACCCTCACTAGAGGGGTTTGAATACATCAATATTGAAGGACAAGAATTTGAAGCCTTTACTACTTCCGGAGGATTAGGTACGCTTTGTGAAACATTCGAAGGGAAGGTAGATACCTTAAATTACAAAACAATTCGTTATCCAGGACATGGTAAACTGATGCGATTCTTAATGTATGAACTAATCTTAAAAGACGATAAAGAACAATTAGAACGCATTTTGAGCAATGCAAAACCACCCGTGGAAGAAGATGTTGTTTATGTTTATGCAGTTGCTGAGGGCTGGCAAAAAGAAACCTTGTCTCGTAAAGAATATTACAAAGCTTTTTATCCTATGGAAATCCAAGGAAAAAAATGGCGTGCAATCTCATGGACCACTGCGGCTTCAATTGTTGCAGTGATTGAAATGGTCGCTGCAAAGACCCTACCCCAAAAGGGATTTTTAAAACAAGAAGAAATTCCCTTTGATAAATTCTTGAAAACTCCAACAGGAAGTTTATTTTTAACCTAATAAAAACAAAGATGCATTATGAAGTTTAAAAGTACCACCCCCATGACCCAAATTTTGGACGCTCTTTTTAAAGTTTATGAAGCCCGCGTACCAGATGTTCGGAAAATCACCCAAGCTATGATTGAAAAAGGAATGGTAGAGGATCAGACCGATATTGTTAATGATCACGTCGCCTTCCGAACTTTAGGAGTACCCAATCTTGGAATTGCTTCATTTGAAAAAATTTTTCTTGCCCACGATTACAGTCGTAAGGACTTTTACCATTTCGAATCAAAAAAACTGGATGCCCATTGGTATGCACCACCAACGGATGATTTACCTCGTGTTTTTATTAGTGAGCTCAAAGTTGACTTACTTAGTGAGCCTACTCAACATATTATCAAAAAACATGTATCTCAAATCACTTCTGATCCTGTAGATGCCTTGGATCTGAATGATGTTAATGCAGTAGCTGAATTTTTTCAGACACCGCTTTGGTCACTACCTAGCATGACCGATTATGAAAATTTACTTGCCGAAAGTGAATATGCCGCATGGGTAATTTACAATCGTTATTACTTGAATCATTACACCATAAGTGTTCACGATCTCCCTGAAAAATTTAATGTTTTAGAGTCTTTCAATGGGTTTCTAAAGTCTATTGGCATTAAACTAAATGATTCAGGTGGAGAAATTAAAACAAGTCAGGACAAACTCCTTAGGCAATCCAGTTCAGTAGCCAACCAAGTGCAAGCTACTTTTGCTGAAGGTGCAACCCGAAAAATTGCAGGGAGCTATGTAGAGTTCGCTGAGCGTAGCGTGTTGCCTGAGTTTTGTGACCTGAGCCAAAAATTGATTCAAAGAAAACACAGAAGAGAAGGGTTTGAAACCTCCAATGCAGATCGAATATTTGAAAGTACATTTACTTCACAATTAAAAAAATAATTATGCAGAATTTTAATGAATTACTCCAAGAACTAAATGTTTCTTCTTCACAGAAAGGTTGTCATTCTGGGAAAACTTGGTACGGTTCAGGTGAAACCATAAGATCGTTTAGTCCTGTAGATGGTTCCGAGTTAGGAACTGTCTCAAGCGCAACAGTAGAGGACTACGAAAATGCTATTGCAAAAGCGGAACACGCTTTTTTAAGCTTTCGAAAAATCCCTGCTCCTAAACGAGGAGAAATGGTCCGTCAACTGGGAAACAAACTTCGAGAAAAAAAACAAGCTCTTGGTCAATTGGTTTCTTGGGAAATGGGAAAATCCTTACAAGAAGGGCTTGGAGAAGTTCAAGAAATGATCGACATCTGTGACTTTGCTGTCGGACTTTCTAGGCAGCTTCATGGCTTTACAATGACCTCTGAACGTCCTCTTCATAGGCTTTATGAACAATATCATCCCCTAGGTATCGTTGGAGTAATCTCAGCATTTAATTTTCCTGTAGCTGTGTGGAGTTGGAATGTTGCATTGGCATGGGTTTGTGGTAATGTGTGTATTTGGAAACCAAGCGAAAAAACTCCTTTCTGCAGTATTGCCTGTCAACAAATAGTTAGTGAAGTTTTACGTGAAAATAAATATCCTGAAGGAATTTCTACAGTTTTATCCGGAGGTGCTGATGTCGGTAAATGGCTTGCTGAAGATCATCGTGTAGCCTTGGTTTCTGCCACTGGATCTACCCGAATGGGAAAAGATGTTGCTCAACGTGTTGGAGCTAGGTTAGGGAAGTCTCTTCTAGAACTCGGAGGAAACAATGCAATTATTATTACTCCAAATGCTGATCTTGATACCGCCATGAGAGCGGCAATTTTTGGAGCTGTTGGTACTTGCGGACAACGCTGTACTTCTACTCGAAGACTCATTGTACATGAAGACATTTTCGATTCTTTTACACAAAATCTCAAAAAGGCATATGGCCAATTGAGGATTGGAAACCCACTGGATGAAAACAATCATCTCGGACCCTTGATCGATGAGGATGCTGTAAATACCTATGTAAATGCACTTAATCAAGTGGAAGAACAAGGAGGAGAATGGTTGGTGCCTGGAGGAAGAATGAGTAAAGATACTCTTGGGAGTGACTGCTATGTAAAACCTGCTGTTGCCCTAATTGATCACAATGCACCAATTGTTCATCAAGAAACATTTGCGCCAATACTGTATGTCATGAAATACAAAGGAGGAGTTGAAAAGGCTATTGATATTCAAAACGAAGTCAAACAAGGGTTGTCCTCATCCATCATGTCACTTAATATTCAGGAAACAGAAACTTTTTTAGCGCACTGGGGCAGTGATTGTGGTATTGCCAACGTAAACATAGGAACATCTGGTGCTGAAATTGGTGGTGCCTTTGGTGGTGAAAAAGATACAGGAGGGGGACGTGAAAGTGGTTCTGATGCATGGAAGGCCTACATGCGACGTCAAACCAATACCATTAACTATTCTAAAGACCTACCTTTAGCGCAAGGAATTATTTTTGATCTGTAAGGTTTTATTTGGAATTTAACTTAGATTAGAGCCATGTTACAAAACCTTCCTCTAGTAGGAATTCTTATCATTGGGTTAAATATCCTTTTTACATTCATCGGTTTTAAAAACGATAACTTCTTTGATCAATACCGTTTTCAAATTGGAAAAATTAGAGAAGGTGAATATTTTAGGTTACTTTCTTCTGGATTTCTTCATGTAAACACCACCCATCTTTTATTTAACATGTTTACCTTTTATTTTTTTGTCAACATAGTTGTAGGGATGTTGGGGACGGTTTCATTTTTAGGACTATTTCTTGGCAGCCTACTAGCAGGCAACTTTTTTGCTTATTACTTTCATTTTAAAGACAGCTACTATTCCGCAGTTGGAGCTAGTGGTGCCGTAACAGGCGTCTTGTTTAGTGCTCTTCTTTTGTACCCCAACATCGAACTCATGCTTTTTCTTATTCCGATACCCATACCGGGTTATCTGTTTGGAATTGGTTACATTTTGTACACTTTGTATGGTATGAAAGCTCAAAATGATACGATTGGTCATACAGCACATTTTGGTGGAGCAATTGGGGGGATTTTAATAACACTTTTGGTAAAGCCCGAAGTACTTTACTCATCAATACTCATGCTCAGTATTCTTTCACTTGCGGTAATTACTGCAGGAGTATTACTTTACAGACAGCAACGGTAAATCACATATTTCCAAGTAACTCGTCAATTTTTCTTTCAAGCATTGGACCTCTCAAATCTCGGGTAAGAATAACCCCATTTTCGTCTAAAATAAAAGTAGCAGGGATGGCAGACACCTTGTACAGTTTGGCTATCGGATCGTTCCAAAATTGAAGATTAGAAACATGATCCCATACGAGTCCATCGTCTGCAATGGCCTGAATCCACTTAGGTTTAGTCCGATCTAGAGATACTCCAACAATCTGAAGCCCTTTGTCTTTATGTTTGTTGAATAAGCGAACAAGATTAGGATTCTCAACTCGACAGGGTCTACACCAACTTGCCCAAAAATCAATAATCGTTATTTTACCCAAACGATCTTCTAAACTGAAGGTTCCACCGTCAGGATCAGGTCCCTCAAAAAGAGGAGCCAATTGACCTACTTCAGCCTTGGGCGTTTTTTTTAAAAGATCTCCAATAGCCTTTCCAGATGGAGTATTTTTAATCCGTTCAGTAAAACCATCGAATAATTCTTTGGCTTCAGGGATTTGAATGATGTTGTTAGCAACAAAACGCTCTAATATTAAAATCGAAATAAAGGAATTCGGTGCCGATTTGATAAAATTCAATTCGTATTCTTGAATTTGATCTCTAACGTCTTGATACTGTTCTTTCAAATCTTCTGCAAGAAGAGTGTCATTTAAAATCATGGCTTGCTGGAGGTCGTTTCCTATGCCATTTAAGGAGGCAATGTAAACTTGAGTATCTGATTTGTATTGCATGAAATCATCATTAGACACGGTTCCTGTTGCTCTTGAAGATCCTAAACTGTCTTTGTACAATTCGATAGCAACCGTTCCTTTCTCAGCAACAAAAGGAAAATTTCCTTGTAACCCCTCAATTTGAAGAAAGTGAATACTGGGAGCTTCATTTTCAGTAATTAAATTAAACTCTCCTGCTTTCACTATTAGCGTGTCTAAAACTTTAGGCTGATTGTTTAAATCTGCAACGATATGGTACAAGGCACTTCCGTTTTCTAAATCTGTAGTCCCTTTGATTCTAAGATTACCAGAGGAATTTTGACAAGAATTGAATACTATGAGCGCAATAAGCAAACCGAAAACTGTATTTTTCATAATTTCTTTGTAAACCACAAATTTACACAATTGAAAAGGAACATGGAAAACTTATCCTTATTTTAGCTTTGGAATAAAAATGGTAATTGGGGTGCACAAAAATCTTCTACATTTAAAAAAACAACTGGAAGGCGAGTTGGAGTGGGATACGTTACACCAGACCCTGTACGCAACTGATGCTTCTGTTTACAAAATGCTTCCCCTTGCCGTAGCTTTCCCAAAAAACTCCGAAGATTTAAAGCTACTCATTCAATTTGCAAGAACACATAAGACCAGTCTGATACCTCGAACTGCTGGAACCTCTCTTGCAGGTCAATGTGTGGGAAATGGAATTGTGGTTGATGTTTCCAAGCATTTTACCAAAATAATAGAACTGAATCTAGAGGAACAAACCGTCCGATTGCAACCCGGGGTAAACCGAGACACTCTAAACACCTATTTAAAACCTTACGGACTTTTTTTTGGTCCCAACACCTCAACTTCTGCTTATTGCATGATAGGGGGTATGGTAGGTAACAACTCATCTGGAACAACTTCCATCCGATACGGCGTTACCCGAGATCAAGTCATAGCGCTGGAAGTTCTGCTCTCTGACGGTTCTTATGCCCATTTTAAAAATACAAATGAAGAAGAATTCAATGAAAAGGCAAAACAGTCTTCTTTAGAAGGATCTATCTATTCCTTTTTTAAGAAAACATTATCCCAAGAATCCGTACAGCGTGAAATTACTGAAGAATTTCCTGAAGCAAGTGTCCACAGAAGAAATACGGGCTATGCAGTAGATCGTTTAATTAAGCAAAAACCATTTGACCCCAAAGGAGCACCTTTCAATCTCTCTAAATTACTTACGGGAAGTGAGGGTACTTTAGCCTTAACTACAGCGATTACACTCCAATTGACTCCAATACCCCCAAAGCAGGCTGTAATTTTGGCAGTTCATTTTAAGAGCATAGGGGAGGCCATGCGAACAGTTATGCCTGTAATGAAACACAAATTGTACACCTGTGAATTGATGGATAAAACCATTTTAGACTGTACTAAAGATCATCCAGGATATCAGGAACATCGCCTTTTCATAAAAGGAGATCCTAAAGCCATTTTGTTATTAGAACTCAGAGAGGATGATTCTGATGTTCTTAAAGAACAACTTTCCTCTTTGATTAAGACCGTTCAAGAAAGTGAATTGAGTTATGCCGCTATTCCTTTATGGGATAAATCGATCGAGAAAGCCAATGAGTTGCGCCATGCTGGCTTGGGCTTATTAGGCAATTTAGTTGGTGATGACAAAGCGGTAGCATGCATAGAAGACACGGCTGTTCCTTTAAATCGTCTTGCAGATTACATAGATGAATTTCAGAAACTGATGTTAAACTTTAATCAAAAGGTCGTTTATTATGCGCATGCAGGGGCAGGGGAATTGCATCTTCGTCCGATCTTGAACTTAAAAACAAAAAAAGGGGTTCAGGATTTCAGAGCCATAACCCTTGCAGTAGCTCGACTTGTAAAAAAATACAAAGGCGCACTTAGCGGAGAACACGGCGATGGAATTGTTCGTTCTGAATTCATTCCTATTGTAGTAGGCGAAAATAATTACAAATTATTTCAGGACATCAAAACACTTTTTGATCCTAACAAAATATTCAACCCAGGTAAAATTGTGGATCCTTTGCCCATGGATCAAAATTTAAGAACTGAAAATAAAGATACTCCAATCCACAAAACCACTTTTGATTTTTCTGCAGATCAAGGTTTGTTAAGGGCAGCTGAAAAATGTAATGGAGCTGGACAATGCAGATCTACATTACCTACTGGAGCAATGTGTCCAAGTTACCGAGCTACTCTTGATGAAAAACACAATACACGGGGTAGGGCAAATGTACTTAGAGAAGTATTGAGTCAAGACAAAAAGCCCAATGCTTTTGACAGCAAAGAACTCAAAGAGGTTTTCGATTTATGTCTGAGTTGTAAGGCCTGTGCTACTGAATGTCCAAGTAGTGTAGACATTTCAACCTACAAGGCAGAATTTTTACATCAATATCAAAAAGCAAATGGTAGTTCGCTACGTGATAAAATCTTTGCGAATTTTGGAAAAATAAATAAAATAGCGCAACCTTTTCGAGGGATTCAAAATGTAATTTTTAAACTGTCCATGACTCGAAAAATTACTGCATCTGTTTTAGGTATCAGTTTTAAAAGAAGTCTTCCCAAACTCGAAAAGAGTCTATTTGATACACTACAAAACCGTGTTTTTAAAAAATCCAGTAAGCGTGTCTATTTGTATCTGGACGAGTTTTCAAATTACAACGAAACTCATATCGGTAAGGCTGCATTAGATCTTTTAGAAGGTTTGGGGTATCAAGTTGATGTCTTACCTTCAACAGAAAGTGGGCGAACATACATTTCAAAAGGTTTTTTAGACCAAGCAAAAAAATGTGTGGATCACAATGTTTCAATTTACCGAGATTTGATCAGCAAAGAAACTCCATTGCTCGGCATTGAACCCTCTGCTATCTATTCCTTTCAGGATGAATACCCCAAACTGAGTTCTTTTTCAACCGATGCAAAAAAATTAGCTGCCCATTGCATGCTGATCGAGACTTTCATAGCCCGAGAAATTGAAGCTGGTGCAATCCGTTCTGAGCAATTTCACACAGTAAAAAAAGACATAAAAATTCATGCACACTGCTATCAAAAAGCTTTGGGAAAGCCTTATGAAACCTTTCAAATATTGAATCTTCCCAAAAATTATTCGGTTAGCCTTCTCAATACGGGTTGTTGTGGTATGGCTGGTTCTTTTGGTTATGAAAAAGAGCATTATGATGTAAGCATGAAAGTAGGTGAAGAACGCTTATTTCCCGCAGTTCGTAAAATGGATTCTGAAACCCTCGTTGCTGCAAATGGAACCAGTTGTCGTCATCAAATATTAGACGGTACTGGAAGAGAAAGTTTGCACCCAATCAGTATTTTAAATGAAGCACTGGTTAAAAAAGTCTACTCATAAAAGTCAATACAAAACTTTAATTTTATCTTTGATTTTTAAAACACAACTATGGCAGGCAACACTTACGGCACTATTTTTAAGCTTAGCACTTTTGGAGAATCCCATGGAGAAGCAATCGGAGGAGTTATTGATGGTTGTCCCGCGGGTATTGAGCTTGATCTTCATGCCATACAGCGCGATTTAGACCGCCGTAAACCCGGTCAATCCGCAATTGTGACTCAGCGTAAAGAGCCCGATGAAGTTGTCTTTTTTTCTGGAATTTTTGAAGGAAAAACTACAGGAACACCTATTGGATTTGCTATTCACAATACCAATCAAAAGTCAAAAGATTATTCGCATATCAAAGACAGTTATCGTCCTTCTCATGCAGATTATGTTTACGATGAAAAATATGGATTTCGTGACTATCGAGGCGGTGGACGAAGTTCCGCTCGTGAAACGGCCAGTAGGGTAGTAGCAGGAGCCATTGCAAAACAGCTTTTGGCTCCCGTTCAAATCAATGCCTATGTTTCTGCTGTTGGGTCGATACGTCTAGAAGGTGATCCTTCATCCCTTGACTTTTCAACACTAGAAAACAATCCTGTACGTTGTCCTGATCCTGTAAAAGCAAAAGCAATGGAGGACCATATTAAAGAAATTCGCAAAGAGGGGGATACCATTGGAGGGATTGTAAGTTGTGTAATTAAAAATGTAGCTGTAGGTCTAGGGGAACCTGTTTTTGATAAACTTCATGCTGAACTAGGAAAAGCTATGTTGTCTATTAATGCTGTAAAAGGTTTTGAATACGGTAGTGGTTTCGCAGGCACTGAAATGAAGGGTAGTGCACATAATGACCTTTTCAATACAGATGGAACTACCAAAACAAATGCCTCTGGAGGAATACAAGGTGGAATTTCCAATGGTATGGACATTTATTTTAATGTGGCATTTAAACCTGTGGCCACCATCATGCAAAATCAAGAGACCATAAACTCCAAAGGAGATTCTGTAGCTATGCAAGGAAAAGGAAGACACGACCCTTGTGTAGTCCCCAGAGCTGTTCCTATTGTTGAGGCTATGGCAGCATTAGTGCTTGCTGATTTTATGCTAATTAAACGAACTAATAAAATTTAAACCCCACGCATTAAAATGAAAAAACTAGCCTTACACTGGAAAATATTAATAGGAATGGTACTTGGAGTCCTTTTTGGAGTTTTCTTATCGTTTGTCCCTAGCGGCTCTGATTTTATTAAAGATTACATCAAACCCTTTGGAACCATTTTTATCAATTTGCTTAAGCTTATTGCTGTTCCGCTAATATTAGCATCGCTTATTAAAGGAGTTTCTGATTTAAAAGACATCTCAAAATTGTCTCAAATGGGAGGACGAACTATCTTGACCTACTTGATCACTACGCTAACAGCGGTAAGCATTGGTCTGGTTTTAGTCAATGTGATTCAACCCGGGAAATCCATCAGTGTCGAAACCCGAAACGAACTGGTAGAAGCGTATTCCACTAATACACAGGAAAAGCAAGCAGCAGCCGCAAAACAAAAAGAGGCAGGGCCATTAAATGCATTAGTTGAAATGGTTCCATCCAATATCTTTTTGGCAGCATCAAACAACCGAAACATGCTTCAAGTAATTTTCTTTGCTCTCTTTTTTGGCATTGGAATGATATTGTTGCCCAGAAAAAAAATCAAACCGGTAAAAAAGTTTTTTGATTCATTCAATGCAATCATTCTTAAATTAATTGATCTGATTATGCTCGCTGCTCCCTATGGCGTGTTTGCTCTTCTTGCAGCTTTGGTAGTGGAAGCCCCAAGTTTAGAATTGTTTCAAGCCTTGGCGCTTTATGCCATTACCTTACTATTAGGTTTGGCTGCCATGATCGTAGTTTACATTATTGTTGTTCGAGTATTTACCAATAAAAAGGTAGATTTTTTTATGAAAGGAATTGCTCCAGCTCAGCTTCTTGCCTTTTCAACCAGTTCGAGTGCAGCCACTTTACCCGTTACCATGGAATGTGTTGAGGAAAATTTAGGTGTTGATGAAGAAGTAGCAAGTTTTGTTCTTCCCATTGGTGCTACCATAAATATGGACGGCACCTCCGTTTATCAAGGGGTTGCTGCTGTTTTTATCGCCCAAGCTTTTGGTTTAGATCTGAGTTTGAGTGCCCAACTTGGCATCGTATTTACGGCAACGCTGGCCTCCATTGGAACTGCGGCGGTTCCAAGTGCTGGAATTGTAATGCTGGTCATTGTTCTCGCTCAGGCAGGAATTCCTGAAGCAGGATTGGCTTTGATATTTGCTATCGATAGGCCACTCGATATGTGCCGTACCATCGTTAATGTTACTGGAGATGCTGCAGTTTCAATGATTGTAGGAAAATCCATTGGTAAACTGAAATAAAGCTATTTCTTAAGTAAATCACGTATTTCCGTTAATAAAATTTCTTCTTTTGATGGAGCTGGGGGTGTCTTTGGTGCTGCTTCTTCACTAATGATACTGTCCTGAACTTTATTGTAAATTTTTACTGCAATAAAAATAGCCGCACTAACAATTAAAAAAGTGAGCATGTTGTTGATGAATGTTCCATAATTTATGGCTACTTCTTTAACATCACCCTGTGCTTGCTGAATTACAATTTTGAAAGAAGAAAAATCTACACCTCCGATAAGAACACCAACGGGAGGCATGATTACATCATTAACCAAAGATTTGACGATCGCTCCGAAATACGTTGCTAAAATAAGACCGACTGCCATGTCAATGACATTCCCTCGACTGATAAACTTTTTAAATTCTTTTAATGGAGTTTTGATTAGACTGCGCATGATTTACGTTTTATGGGTTAAAAATTTGTGTTGAAACGAGCGTTGTGGGAGTGGACAGTGGTCCTTTTTTCCAAACCATTGATATCGATTCTTTGCAATACTTTTGTAAGTCCAATTTAATAATGCAGTAGGAAGTATTTTAAAAATAAAAAAGACGTTCCAGAATCCCCCTAAGGTTTCCAAAACCTTAAAAACAGCGGCCGATTCTGCTAAAGGAATGTTTTGCTGATCCCAAATCAAAACGGAATCTGTTTGAGTCAAGTCATAGCCTGTTTCGACTGCCATTTTATCTGCGACAGAACTTTCAAGAGCAGCAAAACGGAGGCGATCTTTTCGATCCCAACGACATAATTTGCGTACCCAAAAATTACACAACACACAGTAACCATCATAAAATATGATTAAGGGTTTCATTTGCTCTTTTTCTTTGATTGAACCAATTCAAGAAGATCTAAACTGACCTGGGTAGTAAAAGCTCCATAATTCACAATAGCTTTTTGTTTTTCAATCGAATCGATACTGCCCACAGAACGACCATCGAAAAGTCTGACCTGATCACCAACGGCTAGTTTTGGTTTGGGTTTTTCAATAAGTTTTGGCTGTATTTTTTCCTTTTTCTTTTCTTTACGGACCTTAACTAAATCCTTTTTAACTTCCTTATTTAACTTTTTTTTCTGTTCTCGTTCTTTTTTGGCAATCGCTGCTGTCTTGCGTTTTCGTTTAGCATTTTCAGTTTCTACCAAGCGGAGTAATTCCGCAATCAATGGACGTTTTTTATTATTTGAAAAATAGCGTTCAGCCAGTTCATTGACCTTATTTCCTAAAACAATCATACGTTGGTTGTAATCGAAAAGTTCTTGATAACTGGTCAATTTAGATTTAAGCTTTGCGTTCATCAGCTCCATTCGATCCGATTCTGACTTGACCTTACTTTCTTTTTCTTTTAAAGATTTTCCTGTTTTCATCATTGCAGAGCGTTCTTTCTGAAGCTTTGCAATGGTTGCGTCAAAGCGAACTTTTCCACGTTCAATTTTCTTTTTTGCACGATTTATTAGATTGAAGGGCAAACCGTTTTTTTGAGCCACTTCAAAAGTAAAT
>JAQWSN010000027.1 GCA_029243165.1 Flavobacteriaceae bacterium | reverse complement strand
TGGGGAATCCAAAGCAGTAGTCGGCTGGGGTACAATGGGCATCAATTTGCTGACGGAATATTGTATGGGGGTGGTCGGAATCCAGACCCCGTTTATTATCAATATTTGCCTAGCTATGCTCTTCGAAATCAGAACAATTTGGATTATGAAAGAGCCTATTTACTTCGAGAAGATTTGATAGATGGGGGTCAGTTAGATTGGCTTTCTCTTTACCGTGCCAATCAAACGAAATCTGGATTTGCAATTTACTCTTTGTATGATGACGTCCAAAAACTTAGCCAATAACATTTTACAGCACAATACACCAAACGAAAATCCCATGGGCTGACCTTTCGTTCACAGTTGGGTATTGTAAGAGCATTTTCAACTTTTTTTGCAAAACCTATTGACTTGTTGGGTGCAGAATACCTTTTGAATTACAATCCGTATGCTTCAGATCAATCCCAAATTTTCAACAACCTTTTAGAACCGAATCAGAAAATACAAGTAGGAGATACATTTCAATATCATTATGGAATTCAAACCACCAACCTCAGCTTATCGAGTGGATTGGATTACAATTCTAAAGGGTGGAATGTTTTTGGAGATTTTTCAGGGGGATATCGCTCTTATCTACGAGAGGGATTTTTTCAAAACGGGAGTTATCCGGAAGATTCGTTTGGTAAAGGAGAGGCTCAGAGATTTGTTACGCTTTCAGTAAAAGCGGGTTTAGGATATGCCCTTACGGGAAGGCATCATTTTACTTTACAGGCGCAATGGCAACAAAACCCTACAGCACATAAAAATGTTTGTGTAAATCCACGAGAAAATCGATTTACCGTCCCTGAAAGTAGCTTTGAAACAAACACTCAATTCGTTTTTTCCTACTTATGGCAAGGTCAGGCAGTAACTATTAAAACAAATGTTTACGCAATCAAAAGGAAAGACATTCAGGAAGTTAGTTTTTATTTTGCTGATGGTATTGGTGGGGATCAAGCACTTTTGTTCAAGAAATTGTACAGGGGCTTCGGTTCAATCACTTTGGATTTGAAAGCAGTATGGAGGTAGAAGTTCTGCCCGAGTTAAAATTTGCTGGGGTAGTTTCTTTGGGAAATTTCCGATATGCAAATAATCCTCAGGTGTATTTGGGGACTGCCCCCTCTGATGAGGCATTCAAATTAAATTTTAATAAAGGAATCAAACCTATGGGAGAATCGTTATTGAAAAATTATTTTTTAGCTGGAGGTCCACAGTGCGCTTACTCACTTTCTATGCATTATGAGGATCCTAATTTTTGGAGATTATCTGTCTTTGGGAATTATTTTTCAAGGGCCTACTTAGATCCAAACCCTGTACTGCGAACAGCAAATTTTTTCACAGATCTTGATGGACATCCTTTTCCTAATTATGACCCGGTTGAAGCTGAAAAACTGTTGATTCAAGAAAAGTTTCCAAGTTACTTTATGTTAAATGCAATTGCTGGAAAATCTTGGCGTGTAGGAAGTCATTATGCTGGATTTTTTATTAGTCTTCAAAATGTACTGAACACTCGATTTATTACTGGTGGATTTGAACAGGGAAGGAATGCCAATTTCACAAGCCTCAAAGAGGACAGTAGTAGAATGAAGCCTTTGTTTAGTCCAAAGTATTGGTGGGGTCGAGGGGCTACCTATTTTATTTCAACGTATTATCGATTTTAGTTATGAAAAAAAGCATTTTATTTTTAGTTCTTTTCACAAAATGTAATGGAGCGATTGAGTATCCGACACCAAATTTACAAACTCCAGACCCTCCTAAAGAAAACTCAAGTATTCAAGCAGTATGGGAACGAGTTCAACAAAGCGAAACGGGTTATGTGCGTTTTGAAAAGGATGAAACAACACTTTGGCTTTCGGGTTATGTTAGTTCTTCTGATGCCACTGGTAATTTTTCAAAGAACTTTTTATTCAAGACAAGCCTGCTAACCCTACAAGAGGTTTGCGGCTATTATTGGATCAAACCGCTTTGCATTCCTTGTATCCCGTTGGGATGAAAATTTTTGTCAAGCTCAATGAACTGGGAGCAGGGATGGAAAGAGGAGTATTGTCTTTAGGAACCTATGAGGCCGATGGAGTTGCTCCCTTACCTCAACCTCTTGTTCAAAATCAGCTCCAGAGAAGTGATGAAATTCTTGAACTCACACCTCTCAAATTGACAATAGAAGGCCTAAACAATGCAACAAGAGGATTGTGGGTTCAACTTGAAGACATTCAGTTTGCAAAAAGTGAGCAAGGTAAAACTTTTGCGGGGGAGACTTTCGACACATTCGATGGTGAACGCTGGTTGGTTGATTGTGAAAGTTTTCATTCAGTTATTTTAAGCAGTAGTACTTTTTCTAAATTCAAATCCGTGATTACAGATGGTTTGTCGGGATCAGTAAATGGAATTCATACACGGGATTATTACAATGAAAAAGACATTCTCAAAATCAATCATCTGAGAGATTTCGATTTTCAAAATCCGCGTTGTGATCCATTTTTTGAAGAGAGTTTTGAAACCCGAACCATGGGAAAGTTTGAGGTGAGTAATTGGTTGAATTGGATTGAAAAAGGAACGGTGTATTGGGAAGTTTATGAAGATCAAAATAGCCTGGGGCAGTCCCTTAGAATTGGTTCGTACCGATCTCGAGATTCCAAATCAATCTGTTGGTTGATCACCCCTTCTATTAATCTTTCCTCTTTATCTAGACCCTTTTTAAATTTTAAAACGTCTACTGCTTTTGCCGATAATAGTAAGTTGGAGATACTTTATTCTACTGATTTTAATGGTTCACTTTCTCAAATCAAAAAGAGTACTTGGACTGAAATTGAAGCTCGAATAGCATCAGATGATGATAATGACCTCATTTGGATTGATTCAGGGGCTATTGCCTTAGACTCACATCAAGAGTCCATTCATTTCGCTTTTCGCTACACTGGCAGTGGCAAAACGGCTCAAGACGGAACATTTGAGTTGGATGACATTCGAATTTTTGATAAAAACTAACAACTAGCGAACCGGAAACATCACCTTGGTTTTAAGTGCTTTTTCAGGCGTGTCCGATGGGTTGTTTAAATAAATCTCAAATGGAGCAATTTTCTTTAGGGGTCTGAACTGTTTACTTCTTTGATACATCATTTGAGCTGCCCATGCATTTGAGAGATGTCTGTAGGGACCTAGATGTTCTATGCTATGCACCCTCATTTTGGGTAAGCTCCCCACAAAATAACGTTGATTTGAAGATGCAATTGGATACTTAATAGGAAAACCAATAGTGTAATTTACCCGTCCCTTCACTACATTAAACTTATGAAATATTGAAAAGGGAGGACCATTGACTAGTTCTTTGTAATGTTCTGTCATGTAAGGCACGAGTTCTTTGAAATCGTGAGCCATTTCAATTTTGAAATTACTGTAAGAACTTTTCCTTTTAAAACCGTAATAGTGTGTTGCCTCATAAGTGATAATACCTTCAAAATTTAGGTTGCACATGTTTTTACCATTTTCGGCCAAATCTTTCAAAAGATTTAGACCTCTTTCATAATCCATTCCAATAAAAACGTGCATTTGCTTTTTCATCCAAGACAAATAAAAGGGAAGGCTGCTTCTCATGGTCCAAACAACTTCAGTCCCTGAGTTTTTTGCATTTAAGTAAAAGGTAATTTTAGCTTTTGACCTCCAAGGTTTAAAAAACTGTAAGTCACAATTGATGGATTGATTTTCCTGTTCATGCTCAATACTCATTTCTCCACTTCCCAGAATTGAGCTTTCCCAATTGTAATATTTTCCATCTGGATCCACTTTGATTTTTACTTTTGGGTCTGCAATTAACCAAGGAGACCATTTTGGACAATGGTGAAAATCGTTGATGAGTTTAAAAACATCGACAACGCTTTTTTCAATAAAGATTGTTTTGCGAATAAATAATTGGGGCATAGGATTGATTTGAATTTGATTGGGGGTACTCAGATTTAATGACCAAAGGGTCAGTTAAGGTTTGTTTTTTGCTTCATAATTTTGATAGATGAATTGCTAAGGCAGGTGAGTAGTTAGCAGTAGTAAATAGTGAAAAATTGTAGGCAGCATTCATTTTAATTAATCTTGGGTGTTTAAAAATACAAAAAAATAATAGTATGCTTCCCAAATTAGAAGTTCCGGCTCTACGGTCATAAATTATTTAGGTTAATCTATTGTTGACGTAGGAATTGGCCTGTCGGGTGGGTAAAATAACTAGATCAGCAATGGTAACTTTTTCTGGAGCATTGGCCATGTAGAGAATGGCATCGGCTACATCTTCTGGTGTTAAGGCTTCAATACCTTGGTAAACTTTTGCTGCGCGCTCTTGATCTCCTTTAAATCGGACATTTGAAAATTCTGTTTCAACTAACCCAGGGTGAATGGCACCAACACGAATCCCAACAGGATTGAGATCAATTCGCAAGCCATTGGTGAATGCGTCAACAGCAAATTTACTACTACAATAAACACTTCCATTAGGATAAACTTCTCTTCCAGAAATAGAACCCAGATTGATAATCTGTCCTCTTTTGGCTGAAACCATCTGAGGAAGTACTGCCTTAGTAACATACATTAGTCCCTTCACATTTCCGTCAATCATAGCATCCCAATCGTCAATAT
The DNA here is from genome assembly GCA_029243165.1 of Flavobacteriaceae bacterium. GTDB lineage: Bacteria > Bacteroidota > Bacteroidia > Flavobacteriales > Flavobacteriaceae > MS024-2A. The sequence continues at coordinate 127,796 of JAQWSN010000027.1, read as the reverse complement.
TTGCAGTTTGTACAGGATCAAGTCCATGTGCATTTCCTGCATTATTAATCAAAATATCAATTTGTTCCCAGTCTTTAGGTAAACTTTCAAAGGCTTGAAAAACAGCTTTCCGGTTTCTTACGTCAAAAATCAATTGTTTGCATTCTGTGTTGAGAAGTTGTTGCAGTTCTTCCAATTTGTTTTTACGCCTCCCACAAAGGATTAAACGTGCGCCATGATTTGCAAAAGCCATGGCTGTAGCCCAACCAATTCCACTACTTGCTCCAGTGATACAAACGATTTTATTTTTCATTTTTTTATGCTTTTAGGGTACAACTTTTCCTTGACTTGCCTCAAGGAGTAAAAACCAGTCGGTAAGTTCCAAATTTACAGTTGATGCCTGCAGTGCCTTCTCCATTCTTTCAGTGGATGTGGTTCCAACAACAGGGTAAATTTTTGAGGGATGTGAGAGTAACCAAGCCAGCAAAAGTTGATCTTCAGAACAGTTGTATTTCTGGCAAAGCGAATCCAAACATTTTTTAATTCGAGATTTTTTTTTGGAGTCTTCCTTGAAGTATGACCCTAAAGGACTCCATGCCATAGTCCCAATATTTTGAGCATTTAAAAAATCAAGTGTACCATCAAAAAGAGGAATTTCATGTGTCAGCGAACATTCTATTTGGTTCCACATTGGGGGAATCTCTTTTTGCAATAATTGAATTTGAGTTGGAGTGAAGTTAGAAACACCAAAGGTTTTTACTTTACCCTCCTTTTTGAGTTTTGTTATCGTTTGAGCTACAGCCTCTATTTCGAGCATGGGGCTAGGGCGATGGAGCAGTAGCAAATCTAGATAATCTGTTTGCAATAGTTTAAGGGAATTTTCTACACTTCTTTGAATGTGTTTTGCGGAATAATCATAATGTTTTATGGGAAGCGGACGTGCTTCACAAGGCATTTGAATTCCACATTTTGTAATGAATTGCACTTGATCTCTAACAATTTTGGTTTTACGAAATGCTGCGCCAAATTCAGCTTCAGTTGTGTAGCCACCGTAAATATCTGCATGATCAAAAGTTGTGATCCCAAGAGCATAATATCTTTCTATCTGTTGCTGCATTTCCAAGGGTGACATTTGTGCTCCCCATGCTCCCCAAGTCATGGTCCCGGAAATAATTCTTGAAAATGGATTCATCTAATTAAAATGCATTAAATTCACTTCTAAAATAATAACATTTAAAACCAAACTCAGGGTAAAGCCCCTGATTTTTTAACCAATTGTTAACAAGAAAACGCGTTTTAATTTTACAAATTTGCAATCCAAAAAAATTCTAAAATTTCTATGGAAAACAAGAATATTGACATGATTGATATTAAGGCAATCAACGATAAGATAGAAAAGAAAAGTGCCTTCGTAGATTTGCTCACTTTAGAAATGAACAAAGTCATTGTGGGGCAAAAACACATGGTTGAACGGCTCTTGATCGGACTTTTAGGCAGAGGACATATTTTATTAGAAGGAGTTCCTGGTCTCGCCAAGACATTAGCAATTAATACATTAAGTCAAGCCATAAAGGGAAGCTTTAGTCGTATTCAATTTACTCCTGATTTATTACCAGCAGATGTCGTTGGAACCATGATTTACAATATCAAGGAAAACGATTTTTCGATTAAAAAGGGACCCATTTTCGCCAACTTTGTTTTGGCAGATGAGATCAATCGTGCTCCAGCAAAAGTACAATCAGCACTATTGGAAGCCATGCAGGAAAAACAAGTAACTATTGGAGATAAGACCTTCAAGCTACAAGCTCCTTTTTTAGTAATGGCAACCCAAAATCCAGTAGAACAAGAAGGGACATATCCCTTGCCAGAAGCTCAAGTAGACCGATTTATGTTAAAAGCTGTGATAGACTATCCTAAGCTGGAAGAAGAACAACTTATCGTGAGAAACAACTTAAACAGAACTGCAACTCAAGTAAACCCTGTAGTTACTACCAAACAAATTTTAACAGCTCAGGATACAATTCGAGAGGTTTACATGGACGAAAAAATTGAAAATTATATTTTAAATCTGATCTTTGCTACCCGTTATCCTGAAAAGTACAATCTGGAATCAATCAAACCTTTAATAAGCTTTGGTGCTTCACCCAGAGGGAGTATTAATTTAGCAACAGCAGCCAAATGTCATGCCTTTTTAAGACATCGTGGCTATGTAATTCCTGAAGATGTAAGGGCGGTAATTTATGATGTTTTAAGACATCGGATTGGCTTGACTTATGAGGCTGAAGCAGAAAATATTACTTCTGAAGATTTGATAACTCAGATCATAAATGAAGTCGAAGTTCCCTAGTTAGCTCAATACAATTTAAAAATCTTTTCACGAACAGCATCCTAATGGACACTAAAGCGTTACTTAAAAAAGTTCGTAAAATCGAAATCAAGACTCGCCGTTTGAGTGACCATGTTTTTGGTGGGGAGTACCACTCAACTTTTAAAGGACGTGGAATGACTTTTAGTGAAGTTCGTCAGTATCAGTTTGGCGATGATGTTCGGGCTATTGATTGGAATGTTACCGCACGTTACAATGAGCCCTTTGTAAAGGTCTTCGAAGAGGAACGAGAATTGACATTAATGTTGGTTGTAGATGTAAGTGGTTCAGAATCCTTCGGGACAAGATTACAATTCAAGCGCGAAATCCTGACAGAAATAGCAGCTACTTTAGCCTTTTCTGCCCTACAAAACAACGATAAAGTGGGTTTGGTTTTGTTTTCAGACCAGATCGAATTGTACATACCGCCTAAAAAAGGACGATCTCATGTGTTGAGAATCATTAGAGAGTTATTAGAATTTAATCCTTTGAGTAAAAAAACAGATATTTCTTCTGCTCTAGAATTCCTTTCTAGCGTTCTAAAGAAAAAGGCAATTGTGTTTTTGCTGTCTGATTTTATGAATCAAGGGTATGAAAAAACACTTCGTATTGCTGCTAAGAAACATGATTTAACAGGAATACGTGTTTTTGATCCTATGGAGAAAACGCTTCCTAATTTAGGTTTGGTACCCATGGTTGATGCGGAGACAGGAAGCACGAAATGGATCAATACATTTTCTAAACAAATTAGGAAAAAGTACGCAGCGCATTACGCAACTCGTGTAGGAAGTTTTGAAGAATTATTCAAAATGAATGGGGCTGGACACTTGAGTTGCAGCGTAGAAGAGAGTTATGTTAAAAAATTATTGGGATATTTTAAAGCACGTGGATAAAATAAAGCAATTCAGTTTGTGGCTTTTGACCTTTCTTACACCTTTTGTAATCTGGTCACAACAATCAGCTGAGTTGCAGGTAGCCGTGGACACAACAACAGTTAAGATAGGTGAACAGCTCAACTACACGATTCAAGTGAAGGCGGATAGCACAGCCCAAGTTAGTTTTCCTGAACAGCCCATTTTTGCTCCCTTTGAATTACTTGATGAAAGCCCAATAGATACTCTTCGTGCTCAATCTCATTTTTTGTACACCAAGAAGTATGCGTTAATTCAGTTTGATACAGGGAACTATTTTTTGCCTCAACAGCAGGTTTTGGTTGACGGTTTTTCAAAAATAGCAGATTTAATTTCAATTCGTGTAGATCCCGTTGTGGTGGATACTACAAAGCAAAAACTGTATGATATTAAGCCACTCACTCAGGTGAAAAAAAATTACGATGCTTTGATCGCTCAGATTCTTTGGGGGCTTGCGTTAGGGCTTATTTTGATTGGGGTTTTTTATACTTATTTATTTCAAAAGCGAAAAAAAGAATTACGTGCACGAGAACTTCCGCCCTTTGAACGAGCAATTGAAGAACTCAGAGCATTAGAAAGCGAAATACTTTCAGAGCAAGAGGAATTCAAAAGATATTATTCAAGACTTACCGATGTTGTTCGTCGCTATCTTGAAGAAGAGGCAAAAATTGATGCCCTTGAAAGTACTTCGGAGGAATTATTAGTCAAGTTGGAGCTTCGTAAAGATTCAGGGTCTCTTGATTTGGATCCTAAAACACTTAAAAGCTTAAGAGAGGTTTTAAAAAACGCAGACTTAGTGAAATTTGCCAAATCACTGCCTGAAATTTACACGGCTACTGAAGATCGTAAGGCAGTTGAACATGTGGTTAAAGAAACTAAGGAAGCGCTTCCTGAGCCTACTGAAGAAGAACTTCGGGAAAAAGCTGCTTATCAAGAATTTTTGGCAAAAAAAAGGAGAAAAGAACAATGGATTTGGGGAATTTCTGGAGCTGGAATTTTGACCGTTTTGGCACTTGTTATTTGTATGTTGGTCTACGGTTACTATCCTGTAAGGGATACAATCCTTAGATACCCAACAAAACTTCTTGTAAGCGGACAATGGTTTAAAAGTCAGTACGGAACTCCCCCGTTAGCCGTGGAAACTCCAGAAATACTTGAACGCATCTCATCTTCCGAGGATCCCGTGCAGCAATTTCGTTTCGGATCGCTGGACAGTCCGTTTTACATCAACCTTGCTTTTGATTTTCCAAAGAATCAAGCCAAGGCAGCTGAACCCCCTTCAGCAGATCCGAAACAGGCTGATTTAGAAAAAGGACAAGAACTTGTAAACTCAATCATTTCAAACTTTGAATCTGAAGGAGCAGTGAACATATTTATTAAAAATGATGCGGTAACCTTGCCCTCTGGGATTCCAGTTGCTAAAGTTTACGGTACTTTGGATTACCCAAAAAAGAAACAAACCAAACGAGTTCGGTGTAATTTTAGCGCATACCTGTTTACCTTTGAACAAGGAACCATTATTCTAACCTTGATGTATGAAAAGGAAGATCGATACGGCCAAGAAATTGAGCAACGTATTCTTAATAGTTTAGATTTAATTAAAGAACTCTAAACCATGTTTGAAGGAATTTATTTTGCAAATCCTAATTACCTCTGGCTGATGTGTGTGCTGCCTGTTGTAACAGTGTGGCATGTGTTGACTTGGAGAAAAACACAAGCAAGTCTAAAAATCTCTTCTTTATCAGGTTTTGGACAAAAGCGATCTCTTTTAACCCTACTTAGACCCCTACTTTTTATATTTAGAATTTTGGCTTTAGGACTAATAATCCTGGCTATTGCTCGACCCCAAACGGTGGATGTATCCACGCGAACAAAAACTAACAAAGGGATCGATATTATCATGGCGATAGATGTTTCATCGAGTATGCTGGCTCAGGATTTAAAACCCGATCGACTAAGTGCTTTAAAACGTGTAGCCTCGGCTTTTGTGGATGATCGACTTTCAGATCGGATTGGATTGGTCGTTTATGCCGGAGAGAGTTACACCAAAACCCCTATTACTAGTGATAAATCGATTGTAAAGGGTGCATTGAGAGAGATTGCTTATCAAGGTTTAATTGAGGATGGGACTGCCATTGGGATGGGTCTGGCTACATCCGTAAACCGATTGAAAGACAGCAGAGCCAAAAGTAAAGTGATCATTTTATTGACTGATGGGGTAAACAATTCAGGTTTTATCGATCCTAAAATAGCAATTGAATTGGCTGTAGAATTTGGTATTAAAACCTACACAATTGGGTTAGGAAGTAATGGAACCGCAAGAGCCCCAGTTGCAATTTTACCAACAGGGGAGTTTAAATACGGGATGACTAAAGTTGAGATTGACGAAGCGTTACTCAAGGAAATTGCATCTGCAACCGGGGGCGTTTATTTTCGAGCAACAGACAATAAAAAATTAGAAGAAATTTATGCTGAAATAAATAAGCTGGAAAAGACCGAAATCGAAGAATTCAAATACTACAATTACGAAGAGAAATACAGAATTTTGGTACTTATTGCGCTGGTATTGCTTGCACTAGAATGGTTGGGAAGGAACACTTTATTTAAAAGTTTTATTTAATGTATCAAATAGACGCATATCATTTTATTTACTTATTGGGCTTGCTCCCAGTATTTTGGGTGGTCTATTTTATCGTGTTGAGGTGGAAAAGGAAATTACAATCTCAATTTGTAAACCCAGCTTTACTTAAAGAGTTGAGTCCCACCCGATCGGATTTCAAACCCAGTTTAAAACTCATTTTTTTTAGTTTTTCAATTGTTTTGATGGTATTCGGCCTTATGAATCCAAAAATCGGAACTCAATTGGAAACCGTAAAACGAGAAGGAGTGGATATCGTTTTCGCGATTGATGTATCAAAAAGTATGTTAGCTGAAGATATTGCACCCAACCGAATTGAAAAGTCGAAACGTTTGGTTTCAGCCATACTCAATCAACTAGCTAGCGACCGTGTTGGAATCATTGCCTATGCTGCACAAGCAATACCCCAGCTTCCCATTACAACAGATTACGGTGCAGCAAAAATGTTTTTACAAGCACTGAATACGGATATGTTATCTTCGCAGGGAACAGCCCTTGACAACGCAATTGATCTAGCAGGCACGTTTTTTGATGATGAAGACCAAACAAATCGGGTTATTTTCTTGATCTCGGACGGAGAAGATCATTCTGATGAGGCAGCCAATGCAGCAGCTCGAGCAGCCGATCTGGGAATCAAGATTTTTACTTTAGGAGTAGGTACTGAAAATGGAGCTCCCATTCCGTTGAAGCGCAATGGAGTGACAGAGTCGTACAAAAAAGATTTTGACGGAGAAGTTGTGATTACCAAACGCAATGCAGTTGTACTGGAATCCATTGCAGCAGCAACCGATGGGTTGTACCAAGATGGAAATGATACGCAAGCCGTTTTAGATTTTGTTTCAGAACAATTGAAAGCAATGGATAAAAAAGAATTTGAAGCTAAAAAGTTTGTGAGTTACAAAGACCGTTTTCAACCTTTTTTGATCGGAGCTTTAATTTTTCTTTTAATGGACTTATTTTTGTTTGAAACCAAAACAAAATGGGTGCAAAAGTTGAACCTTTTTAATGAAAATGAAAATGAAAAATAATGCGTTTTGGATTTTTATTATGAGTGCTTTTACTTTGCTTCAAGCACAGGAAGGAAAGGTTAATAATCACATTTATGAGGGCAACACTCAGGTTGAGGAAGAGGCTTATGCTGGTGCAGAAAAATCATTTCGAAAAGCATTGTCTATGGCTCCTGAAAAATCAACTGCTCTTTACAATTTAGGAAATATTCATTTTTTAGATAAACAATATGACGAGGCCTCACAGCGTTTTTTTCAGACACAAAAATTTGCCTCTTCAAAAGAAGATAAACACAAAGCATTTCATAATATGGGAAATGTTTTTATGAAGAAAAAGGAATATCAAAAAGCAGTTGAAGCTTACAAAAACGCACTTAGGAACAACCCTTCTGACGACGAAACTCGATACAACTATGCTTTGGCAAAGGAACTTTTAGAAAACGAAAAACCTCCTGAAGAGCAAGAACAAGACGATAAGAAAGACCAAAAAGATCAGCAAGATCAAGAAAAAGAAGAAGATCAAGAAAAGGACAACAATGATCAGGAAGGGGATCAGGAAAACAAGGATGAAAAAGACCCTAACAAAGAAGGCGATGAAGGAGACGAAGATAAAGACGAAGGGAAGCCCAAAAACGAAGGAGATCAAAATAAAAACAAACAGGACGAGCAAAACAAAAAGCCTGAAAATAAAAAGCAAGCTCCAAAAAAAGGGCAGTTATCCCCTCAGCAGGTACAGAGTTTATTAGAGGCTATGAACAATCAAGAGAAAAAAGTTCAGGATAAAGTCAATGCTAAAAAAGTAAAAGGGGTACCGGTTAGAGGGAAAAAAGATTGGTAACTATGAAGAAAACGTTATTATTCCTCTTTTTTTTCCTTGTAGGAGTTACATTTAGCCTTCAAGCCCAAATTACTTTTGACGCAAAGGTCAGTAAAAAAAGGCTAGGTTTAAATGAACGGCTTCGTATTGATTTTGTGATGAATGAAAATGGAGATAATTTTACTCCCCCTAATTTTTTAAACTTTGTAGTGGTTAGCGGCCCTCAGCAATCAGTAAATCGATCTTGGGTAAACGGGGTCAGTAGTTTTTCGAAAACCTACACCTATTTTTTGACACCAAAAGCAAAAGGGAAGGTTACTCTAGGGCAGGCAGCAATAACCATTCAGGGAGAAGTTTACAAAACCTCTCCTATTGAAATCCAGGTCACAGAAGCAGTTAAAAAGCCTAACGATCCTAATAATATTGATTACCTTACTGATGAAAACATTCACTTAGTTGCGGAAATTTCCAATGCGTCCCCCTATCTGAATGAGGGTATTAGTGTGGTGTACAAACTCTATTTCAGAAATCCCATTTCAATTACGGATGTCCAAGAGCTTGAATCACCCAGCTATGGTGATTTTTGGAGTAGCAAAATTAACATTGGAAGAGTACAAGTAAATCCAAGGGGTAGTTACAAAGGAGAACCTTACAACGAAGTAATATGGCAAAAAGTAGTACTCTATCCTCAAAAATCGGGTAGGTTAAGCTTAGAACCTTTAACATTAAATTTAAGCCTTACTGCACCTAGCAATCGGCGTGATTTATTTGGTATGAGAATTCTGACCCAAGCCCAAAAAACAATTACAGCAGGAAGGCGCGTACTCAACGTTAAACCTCTTCCTAAAGAAGGTCAACCCGACAGTTTCTCTGGAGCGGTGGGGCAATTTGATTTTGATGTGATCCTAACAAAAGAAGCTCTTAAAGCTTCTGAGTCTTTTCAAGCTAAAATTAAAGTTAATGGCAAGGGGAATTTAAATCTCTTTAAATTACCTGAGATTAATGTTCCCAAAACTCTTGAAGTCTATGAACCAGAGCGGAGTGAAAACATCAAGACGACCCTAGCTGGGAACGAAGGAGCAGTTGAATCAACCTACACCATAGTCCCTCAGTTTCAGGGCAAGTATCCAGTACCTTCAATTCGTTTTTCATTTTTTAATCCCAAAACAAAAACATACAAAACCTTAAGGTCTCAGGAATTAATTGTTGATGTTTACGAAGGGCCTACTGCAGGAACTTCCAATGTAAACACAAATCAAATTGCATCAAAGAAATCTTTACCAACAACATCAAATAGCGCCTTTAGATTCATTCAGTTGGAAACGAATCTTCGACCCATAAAATCAATGTCATTTTGGTTGAGTTACAAGTTTTGGATTTTATTTACACTCCCCTTTTTGATACTAATTTTGGGATATTTAATAAACCGCTTTATTTTTCAAAAAACAGAAGATAGGGCCAGTACAAAACAGCGTTTAGCTCAAAAACTTGCTAGAAAATATTTAAGTTCTGCTAAAAAAGCATTTGGGAATCAAGTTCAATTTTATGAGGCCTTGGAGCGGGCATTACACAATTATTTAAAAGCCAAACTTAAAATTGAAACCAATGAACTTAGCAAATCTAAAATAGAAGATTTATTGAGAGAAAAAAATGTAGAAATTCAGTTAGCAAAAGACTTTATCGCCCTTGTTGAAAATTGCGAATTGGCTCGCTACGCACCGGGTTCAACAGTAAGTATTCAAGCAGATTATGAGCGGGCCAGTAGTGTTATGGCGACAATAGACAGACAATTATGAAACCATTAATAAATTCTTTTTTTCAATTGGACAATTTCCTCGCTCTAGGTCTTGTTTTAATTTTCAATGTATTTGCCTCAAATGCACAAGAATCATCCGGTGAACTTTTTTCTCAAGGAAATAAGGCATACAATGACGGAGACTATGGAAAAGCAATTACATTGTATGAACAAATTTTGAATGACGGTAAACACAGTTCGGAACTGTACTACAATCTTGGAAATGCTTATTATCGTTTAAATCAAGTTGCGGAGAGCATCTACTTTTTTGAAAAGGCAAAACAACTGGCTCCTGAAAATCAAGACATTCAAATCAATAGTTCTTTTGCCCAAAACATGACTTTAGATGCTATTGAACCGTTACCAGAGTCACAACTTGCTCAGATTCAAAAGCGAGTTTTCGAATTGTTCAGTACCGACATGTGGTCGAAATTGACCTTGTTGCTGCTCTGGCTCTCAGCTCTTTTGTTTTTAGGATATTTATTTACCCAAACCACTCGACTCAAAAGAGGATACTTTTTTTTATCTCTTGTTTTGTTTCTTTTCTTTATGGGCAGCTTTTTGATTACTTTTTTTAAGGATAGTACCTCACAACAAACCCAATATGCAATTCTTTTTTCAAAACAAATTGACACTTGGTCAGAGCCTAACCAACAGGGAGATCTGTTGTTTGTTTTGCATGAAGGAACAAAACTTCAACTTTTGGATTCATTGGCAGAATGGCAAAAAATTAGAATAGCAAATGGTTCTGAGGGGTGGTTGCTAAATGCGGACTTAAGAAATTTGAATAAGTAAACTAAATAAGTTTTTGCTCGCTCAACGAGTTGTTTTGTAAAATCCATTCAAATAAAAAGTCTCCAAATTCAATTAAAAAGGGAAGGCTAAAAGATTCTTCTTTCAGGGTTTCAGGAACTAAAGAAATGACACTTTCTATTTGATTCAGTGCTAAGGTCAATGCGCTGAGAATGACAGTCCATTTAACGAGTCCAAAGAGCCCTCCTGCCAATCGATTTAAGAGACCCAAAGCAACAATTTGTAAAGTCTTGGTTAGCATTTTAGCTAAAAGAGAAATCCCGTAAACAATCCCAATGAAAAGCAGCAAAAAACTGACCCCTTGAACCACTTTTGGATTTAACTCGACAAATGAATGGATGTAGAAAGCAAAAGTAGATGCAAATTTGAAGGCTCCTAATACTCCGACAAAAAGAGCAACAACACCAGCAATTTCAACGACAAACCCTTTGATAAGTCCTCGAATAAGACCGTAACTCAAACAACACAACACGATAACATCCAAAATATTCATATTCTAAAGTACTGCTTTTTTTAATCTAATTTTAAGGGATAAATCATTTTTTAATCGCTAAAAGTTTGAGAAATAATATCTTTGTGTATGGCTGATAATACCAGAGATAAACGGTTGAAACGCCGTTGGGAGCAGATCATTGAACTACTGACTGAAAAATTTTCAGAAGGGGATGAGGTTGATGTGGAAGGCGTACTTTATCTCATCGGTCTTCAGGAGTACGGTAAGCCCCACGACCATTTTAAAAAAGAAGACAATGTCAACCTTATTCATGTAGGTTTGTGTACAGTCCTAGAACCTTTTGGTTATTATCGCTTTGATTTCATTGATGCTCAAGGATGGCCCCATTTCGAGTTGGTTGAGCAATTACCAAACTTAAAGCCAGGGGAGCAGAGTATCTTGGTAAAAAGTGCAGTAGTAGATTACTTTGTTCGACAAGGAGTCATTTCATAAAACTATCCTATTTTTGCTTTATGATTGAAGAAGTAAAAAAATATTTGAAAGAGGTCGACGCCTTCTCGAGTAAGGATCCAAAAGCCATTGAGAATTTTAGGATTAGCTATGCCGGTAAAAAAGGAATTTTAAATGACTTGTTTGCTGCATTTCGAACGGTTCCTAATGAAGAAAAAAAAGCATACGGACAAGAACTAAATCATCTTAAAAAAGCGGTAAGCGAAAAAATCAAATTTCTCCAGTCACAACTGCAATCAACTTCAAATGACTTTCAAATAAAGGATCCTAGCAGGACCCCGTTTCCGATCGAATCAGGAAACCGACATCCTCTTTCCGTGGTGAAAAACAGAATCATAGATATTTTTACTCAAATCGGATTTACAATTTCAGAAGGACCGGAAATTGAGGACGATTGGCATAATTTTACTGCGTTAAATTTACCAGAACACCACCCGGCGCGCGATATGCAGGATACTTTTTTTATTCAAACCGACCCAGATATTTTATTGCGAACACATACATCATCTGTTCAGGTACGGTACATGGAAAAAAACCAACCTCCTATTCGAACGATTTCCCCAGGTCGTGTTTTCAGAAATGAAGCGATTTCTGCACGATCGCATTGCATATTTCATCAAATTGAGGGTCTTTACATTGCAAAGGATGTTTCTTTTGCAGATCTAAAACAAACCTTGCAATACTTCACCAATGCGTTATTTGGGAATTCCAAAATTCGATTGCGGCCTTCTTATTTTCCCTTTACAGAGCCTAGTGCTGAGGTAGATATCTATTGGGGATTAGAAACAGAAACAGATTACAGAATAACTAAAGGAACGGGTTGGTTGGAAATCATGGGTTGTGGAATGGTAGATCCGAATGTGCTTGAAAATTGTGGTATTGATCCTGAAATTTATTCAGGTTACGCATTTGGTATGGGTATTGAGCGTATTGCCATGCTTTTGTACCAAATCAGTGATATCCGTTTGTTTTTTGAAAACGACATTCGTTTTTTAAAACAATTTAAAGCCACACTTTAGGTAAGTTCTTGAACCAAATTTTTAAAACTTTTTTCAGGAGATTCTTGCTGATAAAGGATTGCGTACACAGCATCGATAATGGGAGTTTTAACGTCTAGATCCCGTTTAAGATCATAAATTGTTTTAGAGGCAAAGTAACCTTCTGCAACCATTTTCATTTGTTTTTGAACTTGCTCTTGTCGCAACCCTTTACCGATCAATTCTCCAAAGCGTCTGTTTCTGCTGTGAATGGAATAAGCTGTAACCAGTAAATCCCCCAAATACACGGAATGGTTTATGTTTCTTTTTGAGGGGGATATTTTTTTTAGAAGTCGTTTCATTTCCATGACGGAATTACTTATCAAGACGCTTTGAAAATTATCACCGTAATTCAATCCTTTGGCAATGCCAGCCGCCAAGGCAAAAATATTTTTTAAAGTAGCGGAATATTCAATACCTAGTACATCATCAGAGGTTTTCAATTTAAGGTAAGGAGCTTTCATTTTTTGTTTTAGGAAACTTGCAATATTTAAATCACTACAGCCAATCGTTAAGAAAGAGAGTCGATTTAATGCAATTTCTTCTGCATGAGAAGGTCCGGCAAGAACCACAAAATGAGCTCTTGGGAGTCCCAGATTTGTGTTTAAATAAGCCCCCGGAAGGAGATTACTTTTAGGTAAAATACCTTTCACTCCAGAGATCACAATTTTTTCTGATAGTGGAGTTTTAACTTGTTCTAAAAGCGCTTCTAAATATAATGACGGGGTTGCTAGAACAAGCCACTTGCTTTTTTGAATAAGCTCGTTAATATCTGAATTTGGAGTAATTTTTTCAGGATTAAATTTGACTTGGGTCAAATAGTCTTGATTATGCAAATACTTTTCGATGTAAGTTGCTTTCTCCTTTTTTCTAAAATACCAGTTGACATGAATTCCACTGTCTGTAAATATTTTGACTAGAGCAGTAGCCCAGCTGCCATTTCCAATAACTGCAAAGGAATCTTTATTTGAAGAGGTAGAGTTGGAGCCAGTAAAATTCATTATGAATAATGCAGTCCAGTTATAACCAAGAATCCCATGGAATTCTACTTAATAGTAAAAGTAATCCTAAAGTGTAGAACAAACCAATTCGTAAAAACTTTTTTGAGGAAAGCGATTGCCTTTTGTGCAGTGACCAGCCCATAGTGATCAAAACAATAGCAAGTAAGTTTGTGACGGGGTGTTCAACTAAATACAATCGTGTTTGAGCGTCTTTCATTACCCCTCCCATTCCCAAGGCACTCCACTGGTCAAACCAAGGAGACACAAAGTAAATAATCAGTCCTATTAACAATTGGATATGAGAAAAAATAAGACCAAAAAGACTGATTCGTAAATCGGTAGTACTAAATTCTCTTCCCTTAGACTTGCCGAGGAAGGCTTTTAAAATAGCAATAACCAAAATGATAAGTACAAAAAATGCCCAATAGGAGTGGACGCTCTTTAAAATAGAATACATACTTTTTTTTATAAAAATACTTTATTTTGGGTAATGAAGGAATTGTAATTTCCATTTTTATAAATGACTTCGCTCAAAAAAAGAAAAAACTTAACTTTAAAGAAAAAAAACAGATGCAATTTAGAGTTTTAAGTATAGTTTTTGTCGTTTCAATGATGTGGGCTTGTACTTCATCAAAAAAAGAGAATAAGGCAACACCTCAACCCATTGGGATAGTTATTCACGGAGGTGCGGGAACAATTTTAAGGAAAAATATGACTCCAGAAAAAGAAGCGGCATACAGAAAGGTATTAGCAGAAGCGGTTCAAGTAGGTTATGAGATTTTAAAAAAGGGGGGAAGCAGTAAAGAAGCTGTTGAAAAAACAATTCATGTAATGGAGGACTCACCCCTATTTAACGCAGGAAAAGGCGCTGTACTCAATTCGGACGAGACAATAGAACTGGATGCTTCTTTTATGAATGGAGCTACTCTGGATGCAGGTGCAATCTCAGGTGTTAGGACGATTAAAAATCCTATTTCTGCTGCTATTCAAGTGATGGAAAATTCGCCTCATGTTATGTTGTCTGGCAAAGGGGCAGATGTATTTGCAAGTGAGCAAGGATTAGAAATAGTAGCACCAGAATATTTTTTTACAGAACGCAGAATTCAAGCTCTTAAAAGAGTCAAAGAATCGGAGCAAAAGAAAAAAGAGACTACAGCTACAGAACAAGCCTTTTTGAAAAATCAACGCTATGGAACCGTTGGCTGTGTTGCCTTGGATCAAAATGGGAATCTTGCTGCGGGAACCTCAACAGGAGGAATGACCAATAAAAAATGGAATAGAATTGGGGATGCACCGATTATTGGAGCAGGTACTTATGCAAATAATGCAACTTGTGCAATTTCTGCTACGGGTTGGGGAGAGTTTTTTATACGTTCCGTTGTGGCTCATGATATTTCTGCTCTTATGGAGTACAAAGGGCTTTCAATTCAAGAAGCATCTCGGATAGTAATACATGAAAAAGTTGCGAGTTTAGGAGGTGATGGAGGTATTGTAGGGATTGATAACCAAGGCAATATTGCTATGGAGATGAATACTCCAGGCATGTACAGAGCACATGTGGATAATAATGGGAAGCAAACCGTAAAAATTTACAAAGACGAGTGAAAGGAGTTTATTTTGCAGTAATTTTTTCGAATACTTTAAATGATGTGATGGATCCAGTGTATCATGAATTTTCCAATCAAATGAAAGAGGAGGTTCAAAATACACCTGGATTTTTGGGAATGGAAAGTTATCGGGAAGATTCTGGAAAGGGTGTAACTATTAGTTATTGGAAAACTACTGAATCGATTGAGACTTGGAAGCAAAACACCAAACACCTTTTGGCACAGCGTTACGGGAAAGATCATGCGTATGCCAATTTTGATCTAAAAATTTGTCGCGTAGAACGTGAGTATAATTTTCATTCTTCTGAAATAAATTAAATCTTTAACGATTTATTGATGTCAGTAAACTTACCCCTAGATCAACGTAAAATCATTCATATCGACATGGATGCTTTTTTTGCTTCAGTAGAACAATTAGACCATCCCGAATGGCGTGGGAAAGCCCTTGCGGTAGGAGGTGGTGGAAATCGAGGGGTGGTGGCTGCAGCAAGCTATGAAGCTCGTAAATTCGGGGTGCGAAGCGCAATGAACGGGCGTAGGGCTAAGGAACTCTGTCCCCATCTAATTTTTACCAAGCCACGTTTTGATCGTTACAAGGAAATTTCTGAAACCATCCGAGCTATTTTTTTAGAATACACCCCACTGGTAGAGCCGCTATCATTAGATGAAGCTTATTTGGATGTCTCAGAGTATCCTTCGGCTACTCTAATAGCAGAAGAAATCAGAAGAAAAATTGAATCTCAAACCCATCTTACCGCTTCGGCAGGAATCTCAATAAATAAGTTTTTAGCCAAAATCGCAAGTGATTGGAACAAGCCTAATGGACAGAAAACTCTTCCTCCTAACGAAGTAATTTCTTTTTTAGAGTCCTTAGATGTAAAAAAATTTCATGGTATTGGAAAAAAAACCAAGCTCAAAATGTATCATCTGGGAATTTACACCGGTAAAGACTTGAAAGGCCAATCCGATTCCTTTTTGACAAAGCATTTTGGTAAAGCAGGATCCTATTACTACCATGTTGTTCGAGGGATTCATAACAGTGTTGTAAAACCACACAGAATTCCAAAATCAGTAGGAATTGAACGAACTTTTAGTTCGAACCTTACTAGTGAATTATTTCTAGAAGAGAAGCTAAAGGAATTGGCGGAAAATTTAGATAAAAGGTTAAAAAAGAATAAAGTAGCAGGCAAAACATTAACTCTAAAAATAAAATACAGTGATTTTATTCAGCAAACAAGAAGTAAAACAGGGAACCTTTATCTTTCCAATAAAGATTTGATTTTAGAAGAAGCAAAAAACCTTTTGTATCAAGAAAAATTATTGAATTCAGTCCGACTGATTGGGATCTCTTTATCCAACTTAAACGTGAACAAAGTCAATAAACCACCTTCCAAAAAAATGCTTAAAAGTGAGCAATTAAGCCTTCCTTTTTAGATAACCGAAACCCTTAATGTATTGACCATTCCTTTAGATTCAATTGGCATTGCAGTTAGATTCACTAGCATGTCTTCTTTTTCGACATATCCTTTGTCCCAAGCAATTTGATTGATTTCTTCAACAGTTTTATCAGTGCTGTTGAGGTTGTTGTAGTAAAAAGCCTTTACCCCCCATAGCAGATTCAATTGGTTTAAAATCCTTCTATTTGAAGTGTAAACTAGAACATGAGCCTGGGGTCTCCACGCAGAAATTTGATAGGCAGTATAACCACTATTTGTAAGGGTACAAATGGCTTTAGCATCAATATCATTCGCTAAATGAGCGGCGTGATAACAAATAGATTTTGTAATGAACCGTTTGGTTCGAATGGTTGGAGGATCATGAGGAACCTCAATCAATTCTGAATTCTCTACCGTTGTTAAAATATCAGACATGGTTTTAATGACTTCAACTGGATATTTTCCTACGGAAGTTTCTCCTGAAAGCATTACTGCGTCAGCACCGTCCATTACCGAGTTAGCCACATCGTTTACTTCCGCTCGGGTAGGGGTTAAACTATCGATCATGGTTTCCATCATTTGAGTAGCAATAATGATTGGAATCCTAGCTGTTTTTGCAAGAAGGACCAATTTTTTTTGAATCAAAGGAACTTCCTGTGCGGGAACTTCTACACCCAGGTCTCCTCGTGCTACCATGAGACCATCACTGTAGGCAATAATTTTATCAATATTTTCAATAGCCTCGGGCTTTTCAATCTTTGAGATGATTGGAATCTCTCGATCCGTATGTTCAGCCATCAATTCTTTTAAATCGATTAAATCTTGACTGAAACGAACAAAAGATAACGCAATCCAATCCACATCTTGTTTAAAAATAAACTTTGCGTCTTCGACATCTTTCTCAGTTAATGCGGGTAGGGAAATGTTCGTATTGGGTAAGTTAACTCCTTTGTTTGATTTAAAAGGACCTCCTTGAATTACAACCGCCTCAACTTCATTCTTTTTATTGGTTTTTGAGACTTCAAAAATTAACTTACCATCATCTAATAAAATATGTTCTCCTTCGGAAACGTCTTTGGGAAAGTTTTGGTAATTCATGTAAGCCTTTTTGGCATTTCCTAGAAAAGGTTCGTCTGTAGAAAAGAGAACTTTATCTCCTGGACTTACGACAACACCTTCTTCAATTTTACCAACTCTAAGTTTGGGGCCTTGAAGGTCACCCAAAATTGCAGTATTGGTATTCAGCTTTTCATCTACTTTACGAATCATTTGGATTCGATCACTTACATCGCTGTAATCTGCATGAGAAAAATTGATTCTAAAGACGTTTACTCCTGCTAAGATCATTTTTTCAATGACTTCTTCTGAAGAAGTTGCAGGACCAAGGGTAGCAACAATTTTAGTTTTTTTGATAATGTTCATTAATCAAATATTAAGTTCAATCGGTTTTTTATTTTATTTGAAGGGACCTCATATGTCATCGTTATTCCTCTCTCTGGAATTAGAGATTTGGAAAGTGTTTGTATGGTTTCCAAATGGCTGGATTTTATGAAAAAGTCGATCTGTTTAAATTCAGGAATTAAAGATACTTCATTTCTTAAAGGAAGGTCAAATAATGTATCAATATTTGTATTTTCTTGGATTGATTCTTGTTTGTATTTGTTCGAGAAAAGTAACGTATTGACATCCATCAGAATATTTTTCCATTCATACAAACAAAAAGCAGCTTTATGGTTATTGAGCAAAATATCTTCGATTCTCGCGAACTTTGCTTCACAGAATTTATTGAGAGAAAAGGCAATTTGAAATGCTTCTAAATCAGTGTGGATACCTAACAAGTAGTCTTCTAAGTCCTGATCTTCATAGGTTAATAAGTGTACTTTAGTTCCAGATTTCATTGTGCATTGGGTTTAATTTTAAGGACCCTTACGGCTATTTTTGCAGCTTTTTCTTCAGCTTTTTTCTTAGAGGAGTCCTTTGCTTTGGCAATGCATTTATTATTTAAAAAAAGCAGACATAAATAGGTTACTTTAGGATGGTTCCCGAGATCTTTATCTGTTTTAAATTCAATGGATTTTTTATTTTTTTGACTCCATTCAGTCAACAACGCTTTATGACTCAAGATTAAGGAATCCAACCCCTCCATATTGACATAGGGAAGAATGATGTGGTAGATTACGTAGGTTTTGGTTTTCTCATATCCTTTATCTACAAAAAGTGCTCCAATTAAAGATTCTAGCAGATTGCCGTGGATATTTTCCCCAAAAAATTTATGGTGATCTGCAATTTCTGCTATTGCATGGAGTTCCAATTCTTTTCCAATTTGATTGAGTTTCGTTCGGCTTACAATTTTAGCTCTAAGTTTGGTCAGAGATCCTTCTTTGGCAGTAGGATAATAACGGAATAGAAATTCTGCAATGATCGAATTTAGTATGGCATCTCCTAAAAATTCTAGACGCTCAAAATTTATGGGATCTCCAGAATTATTTTTCAGATTAACAGAGCTGTGGGTGAAGGCTTCTTTGTAGAGTTTGTGATTTTGTGTTTTGATTTGGAGCTTTTTACGAAGCTCTAAAAAAAAATTCCCGGACGTTTCTGTTCGGGAATTAAATATGTAATCAAATATTTTCACACCTTAAAATTAAGGGATTTTTTTAAACAATACACAGGCATTGTGTCCTCCAAAACCAAATGTGTTGGAAAGGGCAACATTAACTGTTCTTTTTTGGGGTTTATGGAAAGTAAAATTGATCTTTTGGTCAATTCCCTCATCGGGCGTTTGATGATTGATTGTAGGGGGCACAATATTGTGCTTCATCGCCATAATAGAAGCGATGGCTTCAACCGCTCCAGCTGCACCGAGTAAATGACCCGTCATGGATTTTGTTGAATTAATATTCATCTTAAATGCATGCTCTTTGAATACTGAAATAATGGCATTGGATTCTGCAATATCTCCAAGGGGTGTTGAGGTACCGTGCATGTTAATGATGTCAACATCTTCGGGTTGAAGTTGCGCATCGCGAAGGCAGTTTTCCATTACTTTTATTGCGCCCAAGCCTTCTGGATGGGGAGCTGTCATATGATGTGCATCAGCTGAAAGTCCACCTCCTGCTAGTTCTGCATAGATGGTTGCACCCCTAGCAATAGCATGGTCATAAGATTCTAAAATTAGTGCACCAGACCCTTCTCCAAGTACAAAACCGTCGCGATCTTTATCAAAAGGTCTCGAAGCTGTTTTAGGGTCGTCATTGCGTTTTGAAAGAGCGTGCATGGCGTTGAATCCTCCAATACCTGCTTTTGTAACTGCCGCTTCAGAGCCTCCCGTAACCATGACGTCTGCATAACCTAGACGTATGTAATTGAGGGCATCTATCATTGCATTAGAAGCTGAGGCACAGGCGGAAACGGTTGCAAAGTTGGGTCCTCTAAACCCATATTTAATCGAAATTAATCCCGGTGCAATGTCCGCTATCATTTTAGGAATAAAGAAAGGATTGAATCTGGGATTTTCGTTTGATGCAGCAAAATTAAGCACTTCATTTTGGAAGGTTTCCAAACCACCGATACCGGCACCCCAAATAACTCCAACCCGATCCTTGTCAATTTCATCTAAGGAGAGTTTTGAATCGTGTAGCGCCTCCGCAACGGTTACCATTGCATATTGGGCAAAACGATCGTATTTACGAGCTTCTTTTCTGTCAAAATGATCCAGTGGATCAAAGTTTTTCAGTTCGCAAGCAAACTGCGTTTTGAATAAGGTAGGATCAAAATAAGTAATGGGTGCAGCCCCACTTTCACCAGAAAGCAAACCCTCCCAATATTCTGAGAGGGTATTGCCTATTGGTGTAAGGGCTCCCAATCCGGTAACAACTACACGTCTTGGTTTCATAAGTCTTAATTAGTCAGCTTGTTCAATAAATTGAATCGCTTGACCAACCGTTGCAATGTTCTCTGCTTGGTCATCTGGAATTTGAATATCAAATTCTTTCTCGAACTCCATGATCAATTCCACGGTATCTAATGAGTCCGCTCCTAAGTCGTTTGTAAAGCTTGCTTCTGCTACAACTTCGTTTTCATCAACACCTAGTTTGTCTACTATGATGGCTTTTACTCTTGAGGAAATGTCTGACATGATTTAGTTTAGTTAAATTTATCTTTAGCAAAAATATAAAACTTTGAAAGATTACAATAAATTGATGTTGAATATTCAGTCTCAATTTTATTTCATAGCAGTACATGGTGTCGTATTGTGTTATATTTACTGCGTATTAACTCATTTTTAATGACAAAAAGAATAATATTGTTTGCTTCGGGTAACGGATCAAATGTAGAGGAAATCTGCCGCTTTTTTGAACAAGACCTATCAGTAACCGTGGTAGCGGTCTTAACAAATAATTTAAATGCAGGGGTGATTCAACGTGTCAAGCAGTTTGGTTTGAAGGCAGAAGTGTTTAATAAAGCTGACTTTACTGAAGGAGGTTTGTTAAAAAAGGTCATTGATTTAAAACCAGATCTAATTGTTTTGGCTGGGTTTTTATGGAAGATAGGGAACGATTGGGTAAATACTTTTCCAAACAAAATAATTAACATTCATCCTGCACTCCTTCCTAAGTACGGAGGTAAAGGTATGTACGGTCATCACGTACATAAAGCAGTGAAAGCCAATGGGGAAAGAGTTACAGGGATTACCATACACTATGTAAACGAAGCTTATGATGAGGGAGCTATTATTTTTCAAGAAGAAGTTCAACTAACGGATGAGGATAGGGTAGAGGATATTGCAAAAAAAGTACATACGTTGGAACATCGTCATTTCCCTTCAGTAATTGATCAGCTTTTAAAAAAGGAGTCCAATGAAGTCTAAAACAGTTTACCTCTACACGGACGGATCGTCACTTGGGAATCCAGGCCCCGGAGGTTATGGATTAATACTAGAGTGGGCGGGGATGTCCTATGTCAAAGAATTTTCACAGGGATTTGTCCGAACTACAAACAATCGAATGGAATTGTTGGCGGTGATTGTAGGGCTAGAAAAACTCAAAAAAATTCCTTTGGAAATTGTGGTGTATTCTGATTCCAAATACGTGGTGGATGCCGTTGAGAAGAAATGGCTTTTTGGTTGGGAGAAAAAAAACTTTAAAGACAAGAAAAACGTTGACCTTTGGAAACGATTTTTAATAGTGTACAGAAAACATAAAATTCATTTTCAGTGGATTAAAGGACACAATATGCATCCGCAAAACGAGCGGTGCGATCAATTGGCAGTTCAAGCCGCAAAAAGTAAAAATTTGATTTCGGATACTTTTTTTGAACAAATAGAAAAACAAAATGGCAGGGCTTCTTAGGTTGTTTACTTTTGCTTGATAATTGTTTAAAATTTAACTCGATAGGCTTCAAGAGTTTTTTACTTTTGTAATATGAACAATAAACTTTTAGTCTTAGGTACTATTGCTTATGACGCTATTGAAACCCCTTTCGGGAAAACAGGAAAAATTCTAGGGGGTTGCGCCACTTACATTGGTCTTGCAGCATCACACTTTAAAACACAATGCGGATTGTTATCTATCATTGGGTCTGACTTTGAGACCCAACACCTAGACTTGTTGAAGTCCAAAAAACTTGACCTAGAAGGTGTTGAACAACTTGAGGGAGAAAAAACATTCTTTTGGAGTGGGAAATACCACAACGATTTAAACACTCGTACAACAATTGATACGCAGCTTAACGTACTTACAAAATTCAAGCCCAAAGTTCCTGAAGATTTTAAAGATGCAAGTGTGGTCCTATTGGGTAATCTAGATCCCAATCTCCAGCTGGAAGTGTTGAGTCAAATGACTCAAAAACCAGATTTAGTTGTTATGGATACCATGAATTTTTGGATTGAGAGTTACAGAGAAAAACTGGATGAACTCATAGCAAAGGTCGATGTAATTTCAATAAACGATGAAGAAGCAAGACAAATCACTCAAAAACATTCCTTGGTTGAAGCCGCCAAAGAATTGCATGCTATGGGACCTCAATATGTTGTTATTAAAAAAGGAGAACACGGTGCCTTATTGTTCAATGGAGATGATATTTTCTGTGCGCCTGGCTTGCCTTTAGAAGAGGTGTTTGACCCAACAGGAGCTGGCGATAGTTTTATTGGCGGTTTTACTGCTTACTTAGTCCAGCGGGGGAAAATTACTTTTGATGACATGAAAACAGCAGTTATTGTAGGATCTGCTTTAGCTTCATTTACTGTTCAGGAATTTGGCACTAAAGCTCTAGAAAAAATGACCTTTGTTCAATTAGCACAAAGAATCCAAGCCTTTAAATCACTAACCGAATTTGAAATCGAAATAACATGAGTATCTGATGAGTGATGCGATCAAGCACGAATGTGGAATTGCCCTTCTACAACTAAAAAAACCGTTATCCTTTTACAAAGAAAAATACGGGAGTACGTTTTATGGGATTAATAAAATGTATTTGTTGATGGAGAAACAACACAATCGAGGTCAAGATGGTGCAGGATTTGCCAGTATCAAATACGACATGAAACCGGGTCAGCGTTACATCAGTAGAGTGCGTTCTGCGGAACAACAACCCATTCAAAAAATATTTAAAACCATCAATACTCGGATTCAAAAGGAGATAAAGAGTAATCCCGAAATCCTTTCTGACTCTCAAGAAGTTAAAAATAAAATTCCCTATGTAGGGGAATTGATGTTGGGACATGTGCGGTATGGAACCTTTGGAAAGAATAATATTGAAAGCGTACACCCATTTTTAAGGCAAAACAATTGGATGCATCGAAATTTGATAGTGGCTGGGAATTTTAACCTAACCAATGTTAATGAGCTTTTTGAAAATTTGGTCGATCTCGGTCAGCATCCAAAAGAAAAAGCGGACACCATTACTGTAATGGAAAAGATCGGCCACTTCCTAGATGACGCCGTAGCCAAAATCTACAAAAAACTGCGAAAAGAAGGCTACACAAAAAAGGAAGCATCTCCATTAATTGCGGAACGACTCAAGCTGTCTAAAATTCTCCGCAAAGCTTCAAAAAATTGGGATGGAGGGTACGCTATGGCAGGATTATTAGGACATGGAGATTCGTTTGTTTTGAGAGATCCTGTAGGAATAAGACCCGTTTATTATTATTCTGACGATGAAATTGTAGTTGTAGCTTCCGAACGCCCTGTAATTCAAACCGTATTTAATGTAGACTATGATAAGGTTGAAGAACTCGAGCCAGGTCACGCCTTAATTACAAAAAAAGTGGGAGGTACTTCCATAAAAAAAATCATTGAACCACAAGAAAAGAAAGCGTGTTCCTTTGAACGAATTTACTTTTCCAGAGGGGGGGACGCAGAAATTTATCAAGAACGTAAGAATTTAGGGAAAGCACTTTTCCCATTAGTGCATACTGCCATTGGTGGTGACTTAGAAAACAGTGTTTTTTCATTTATCCCCAATACAGCAGAAACATCATTTTATGGACTTATTGGCGCTGTTCAAGATCATGTACGCAAAACCCTGCACGAAGAACTTTTCAAATCAAGTCAACCCGATAGTGAGGCACTATCAAAACTGCTATCACTTAAACCACGGATTGAAAAAATTGCAATTAAAGACGCTAAACTTAGAACCTTTATTACTGAGGATAGTGATCGGGATGATCTAGTGGCTCATGTTTATGACATCACCTATGGGGTGGTAAAGCCATCAGATAATTTGGTTATCATAGATGATAGTATCGTCCGAGGGACCACTTTACAAAAAAGTATTTTACGTATGTTGGATCGTTTAGGTCCAAAAAAAATAGTGGTAGTATCTAGTGCCCCACAAATTCGTTATCCTGATTGTTATGGTATTGACATGGCAAAGCTGGAGGAGTTCATTGCTTTTAGAGCCGCACTTGCATTACTTGAAGAAGACGGAAATTATGAAAAAGTGATTCATTCTGTTTACAAAAAATGCAAACAGAGTCTAGACGAAAAAGAATCAGCCCCACCAAACTTTGTTAAATCGATTTATGCTCCGTACTCAAACGAACAAATATCGAGTAAGATTTCAGAACTTCTTAAGAATGATAGTATTCGAGCTGAGGTTGAAGTAATTTTTCAGACCGTTGATGGACTGCATGAAGCTTGTCCCAAAAACTTAGGAGATTGGTACTTTACAGGAGATTATCCTACCCCCGGAGGGTGTAGAGTAGTTAACCAAGCTTTTGTCAATTTTGTTGAAAAGAACAACAAGAGAGCGTATTAAAACACTTTACCCATAAAAATAGCATTTAAACGAATTAATTCATTTCAGAAGTTAAGTTAGTCCATATTTGAATCACCAGAACATAAGTAGGTTAAGTTCATGGTAAGATTTGGGGCAAAAAGGAGGAATTTATTCCTCCTTTTTATTTTTACAACAGTTCCATCCCTAAACGCATTATCCAAAAAAATGACTTTTAAACGATGAATTGGTTAAGCCTTCACCAGTAAAGATACATTTACAAAACCAGAACATAAGTAGGTTAAGTTCATGGTAAGATTTGGGGCAAAAGGGAGGAATTTATTCCTCCCTTTTATTTTACACTTATTCTAAATTTCTTTTTCGAAAAGAGAGCCTACTTTATTCCAATCAATTACATTAAAAAAAGCATTAATATAATCTGGACGACGGTTTTGATAATTTAGGTAATATGCATGTTCCCAAACATCAATACCTAAAATTGGAGTTCCACCACACCCAATTCCAGGCATTAGTGGATTATCCTGATTTGCAGTTGCACAGACTTTAACACTTCCGTCTTTTTGAGCACAAAGCCATGCCCATCCAGACCCAAATTGAGTTGCTGCTGCATTTGCAAAAGCAGTTTTGAATTCTTCAAAACCACCAAATTCACCATCAATAGCAGCAGCCAATTTTCCTGTTGGTAATCCGCCTCCGTTGGGAGACATCATTTCCCAAAAAAGGCAGTGATTAAAAAATCCACCACCGTTGTTTCTCACAGCTTTATTGTTCATATCAAGATTAGTCAAAATATCTTCAATAGACTGATCAGCTAGAGGAGTGTCTGCAATAGCAGCATTGAGTTTGGTTGTGTAACCGTTGTGATGTTTGCCATGGTGAATTTCCATAGTTCGTGCATCAATGTGTGGCTCTAGGGCATCGTAGTTGTATGATAGAGCGGGTAATTCAAAAGCCATAATTTTTATTTTAAGATTTATGCAAAATTAAAAATTTCTTTTCTGAATACGAGTCTAAGTTTTGAAAAGCATTACTTTTAATAAGCCATCTACTGTCATGACTCATTCCAATTTTCATATTATAAATGCTGCTGCGGGATCGGGGAAAACGTACACCTTAGTCTTGTATTATCTCAGAGCACTTCTTGGGTCAAAAACGCCAAGGCCTTACAGGCATATGCTAGCACTCACTTTTACAAACAAAGCAGTAAACGAAATGAAGGCAAGGATATTGAAATCGCTACAGGATCTTTCCCATAGGACTCCAAAAGATCCGCAACTCCAAAAAAATTTAGCCTTAGATCTTGGAATAGATCCTAAAGAATTGATGCATAGGGCAGAAAAAATGCTTCGAAATATCATTTTTGAATACGGAAGCTTTGATGTAATTACTTTAGACAAGTTTACCCACAGAATAGTTAGAACCTTTGCCAGAGAATTTGAATTGCCTCAAGGATTTGAAGTGGTACTTGACTCAAAAAGCATATTGGATCAAGTAGTTCGATCTATAATTGACCAAATAGGTAAAGATGAATACATTTCTCATTTATTGCTTGAATTGAGTCTTTCCAAAGTGAATCAGGGAATGAGTTGGGACGTTCAAACAGATTTAGAGGAATTTGCTTCTTTACTGCTCAATGAAAACGATAGAATCCCTTTAGCAGACCTCAGAGAAAAAAATAGAAAGACACATAAATCGGATCAAGCGCAATTAGAAAGTGCTTTAAAAAATTCAGAAATAAAGGTAAAAGCTCTAGTTAACGATTTTACAGAACTACTAGAAGATCACACTTTAAAGCCTGATGATTTTATCCGTCAAATACTTCATAAACACCTAGATTTTGTACTTAAAGGAGCCTATGAAAAGCTTTACAAAAATAAGCTTGAAGCAATGCTTAGTGGTGAAGGTTCTCTTTATAAAAAAAACACTGAAACCTCAATAAAAGAACAAATTGATAGAATAAGACCAAAACTTTATTCTCTTTTCTTAAGCTTAAAAAAGCAAATTGGATTTAGCCTACTGCTAAAAAAAACATTAAGATATTGGACTCCTAGATTGATATTCCAACAGATTGAACAGGGACTTGAAACTCTTCAAATTGAAAAAGAAATTCGGCTTTTAGGAGAGTTTAATCATAAAATCAGCTCATTAGTTCAAGCAGAAGAGGCACCTTACATCTACTCCAGACTTGGAGAACGGTACCAACATTTTTTCTTAGATGAATTTCAGGACACTTCAGCCTTGCAATGGTCGAACTTGATTCCTTTAATTGGGAATGCTCTAGAGTCTGAATCACTATCAGGGGATCAAGGATCACTTGTTTTGGTTGGTGATCCAAAACAAGCCATTTACCGATGGCGTGGTGGAGATATTGCCCAGTTTATTAATCTTTTAAATAAAAAGTCCAAACCTTTTCAAGTTGAGGCTTTTATAAAAAATCTGGATGTAAACTATCGGTCTGACGAAGCTATTGTTATGTTCAATAACACTTTTTTCTCTCATTTAACTCACATGGGGTCTAGTATTGAAGTTCAATCAATTTATGGAGACGGAAGCCAACAAAAGTTGAAGAATCCTGGAGGCTATGTCCAAGTCAAAGCGATTGCCCAAGGGGGAAAACAAGAAGAAAAAATACCACTTTATGTTCAGGAAACACTAGAAGCCATCGAAAAGGCAATAAACCTTAATTACCAACAAAAAGAGATCGCTGTATTGGTTCGTAAAAAAATACAGTCAGTGGCTATTGGGGAAGGACTTACTTCTCAAGGATACAAAATTCTTTCTTCAGACGCATTGGCTGTGGGAAAATCTTCCCAGGTGCAATCTGTTATTGCAGCGTTAAAACTCTTAAAACGGCCTAATAGTGGGGTTGAGCATAAGCTTATTTTTGATCAATTTTGGGAGTGGCACAAGGGTCAAAAAACAGAATATTTTAGAGTTGTTAAAGATCTAATTCATCGTTCCTCCTCCGAGTTTTTCGAACATTTAAACAGGACGTATGGATCGAGCTATTGCCCAAATAAACGGACTGGGTTTTCTCTGATAGAAACGGTTGATTACATTATTGCTTCTTTTCCATTTTTAAATGCTAACGACCCATTTATCGTTACCTTTTTAGAAGATGTTTTTGAGTTTTCAAAACAAAAAAAGGCGTCACTTTCGGATTATTTGATTTACTGGGAAACCCAATCAGAAAAATTGAGACTGGCAACCCCTGAAAACATGAACGCTATTCGTATTATGACCATTCATCAGGCGAAAGGTTTGGAGTTTCCAGTTGTCATTTTGCCTTTTATGGACACACCGATACATCCGAATTTAAAGGATAAGATTTGGTATTCATTTCAAAATTCATCACTAGAAAATATCCAGTGGGGATGGTTCAATTTTTCAAGTCAGATGCCACTTTACGGAGAGGCTGCAAAATCTCTTTATGAGCAAGAACTAATTGCCAAAGAATTGGATGCCTTAAATGTGCTCTATGTAGCCTTGACACGAGCTAAAAATCAATTGTACGTGATTACTCAAGAAACCAAAGAAGTAACCGAAGCTAAAACTTATGCCGATTTATTTACTTCGTATGTCCTTGGCCAAGGACATGATTTAGATCAAAATACGCCTTTCGAGATGGGAGCAGCTATTCCTAGGTCTTCCGCTGAAAAAGTAATAAATGAAAATGATAAACTAGAAGTAGAGGTTGGAATATCCAATCATTGGAAGGACCATTTAATTGTCTTATCTAGAGACTCAGATGAGGTTTCAAGCGCACAAGAAAAAGGATTGCTTATGCATGATCTTCTTTCTAAAATAACCCATAAGGACTTACTTTCAGAAGTAATGGATGAAGAATTTCAACTGGGAATAATTTCGGAGGGAACCAAAAACATTATGGAACATGAGATCAATCAAATCATAAACCATCCGGAATTGGAAACCTATTTTGAGGGAACTGACAGGGTCCTATGCGAGCGTGAAATTCTAATTCCAAATGGACCAATCTTACGACCAGATCGGATTAATATCACTTCAGACGGAAGCGCCACGGTTTTGGATTACAAAACAGGAACCCCAAAAATTGAAGATGAAGAACAAATTGAAAGTTATAGAAATGCACTGATTCAATTGGGATTTAAGCAAGTGAAGTCAAAATTGGTTTACATCAATAATGAAATCAAGATAATTTCAAAAGGGTAAGCGATGGAATACTTCTCATGAACTTCTCAATGAGTATGGAATCTGCCTTACACTATTTTAGTACTTTTAAGAATGCAATTTTTTTTAAATGATGTTGCGAAAAAAATCACTGAATCTGACAAGAAGTTGGATCAGATTAAAGTTATTGTACCGAGTATTCGGGCAATCAAATTCTTAAAAGAGGCAATAAAAAATGAACTAAAACATCCCACGATAGCCCCAGAAATAGTAAGTATTGAAAGTTTTATAACAAATTTATCAGGGATTCAAAAAGCTTCGAATATTGACCTCCTTTTTACATTTTTTAAGATTTACCAAGAGCTTACTCCTGAAAAAGAACAAAATTCTTTTAGCCAGTTTTTTAATTGGGCACCTTCACTTTTACAGGAGTTTAATGAGATTGATGTCCAATTGGTTCCTACAGAAGAAATTTTTAGTTTCATGAGTGCAGTAGAAAGGATTGAACAATGGGACCCCAAAAAACAAGGAGACCTGAGCAAGCAGTTTTTTAAATTCCAAGAAAGAGTCCCTAAGTACTATTCAGAATTGTATCTGCAACTTCAAAACCAACAAAAAGGCTATTCAGGATTGCAGTATCGGGAGGCTACCCAAAACTTAGGTCATTATTTACAATCAAAACTTCCCTATCACTATTTTGTTGGATTTAATGCGTTGACCAAAGCCGAGGAAACCATCATTCAAGAACTAATTGCCGAAGAAAAGGCAGAGGTAATTTGGGATTTGGATCAATATTTCTATCAAGATCCTCATCATAGTGCGGCCTATTTTATCAGAAAATACACAAAACAATGGGCTTTTTTAAATCAAAATCCTTCCTCTGAATTATCGAATCATTTTTCAGAAAGTAAACAAATTGAGATAATCAATGTAAGTAAAAACTTATCGCAAGCAAGAGCTGCTGTTCAAAAAGCAATTGAAATCTACAAGGCCCATCCAGAAGATAAAATTGTTCTTGTATTGGGAGATGAAGGGATTTTACACCCCGTTTTGACGGCTATTTCATCAGAAAATGTTCCTTGGAATGCCTCCATGGGCTATCCTTTAAAAGATTTGGGAACGGTAACGTCATTTCTTAAAATATTTGAATTATTTAAAGCCTTTGAAAACGGGCAATTTTCCCTATCGACTGTTATCGAGTTATCAGAGAATAAAGCTTTAGAGGGCCTTTTGAAAGACTCAGGTTTACCTCTAAAAAAGATGCTACAACTGCAACAAAGCAAACGCACGGCAAAAATAAGTAGCGAAACAATTATGGGAAAATCAATTGAGGGAGATCTAATTTTCAACTCATTTGAAACTCCAATTACATTTGTAGAGCGTATGATCAGGCTTTCTGAATTGATCAAAAAACACCAAAAGAAATACTCCTTTTCAAAACTAGATATTTACTGTACGGATCAGTTGTTGAAACTATGGGAACAGGTTTTGGAGTTCACGATTGCCAACCCTGAAATAAAAGCCCTTGATGAACTTGAACTGATTTTCTTAAAGCTATTAGAGAAAGAGACTGTTGATTTTGCTGGAGACCCATTTTCTGGAATTCAAATTATGGGAGTTTTAGAAACACGCGTTTTGGATTTTGATCATGTGATTATTACTCACGTTAATGAAGGGATTCTTCCCTTTGGAAAAACTCCTTTTTCATGGATACCTTTTGATGTGCGTAAAAAGTTCGGACTCAATACTTTTGTAGAGCAAGATCATTTGTATGCCTATCACTTTTTTAGGTTGTTGCAACGAGCCAAGAAAATAAGCCTTTTTTATAATGATGCTTCTGAAGGACTCTTTTCTGGAGAAAAGAGTCGATTTTTGATTCAGCTGGAGTATTTTAAACTCCCCAATCATGAAATAAAATTCAAGCAACTTGATTTTCAACTCCAAGCCCAGTCGTTGACCCCCAAACAAGCTGTCAAATCTGCTGCTGTAATGGATCGTTTGGTAGCGGTAGGTACTCAAGGATTTTCTCCTTCTTCTCTTTTGCAATACTTACGAGATCCTTATCAGTTTTACGAGCAACGCTTGTTAGGGATAAGACCAGAGGATGAATTTGAAAGTGACATTAATGCTGCAGATAAAGGAACAATAATTCACAAAATTTTAGAGTTTTTATACGAACCTTTTCTGGATAAGGTGATGGAGCCAAAACACTATGATGAAATGCTAAAAATACTTCCAGATAAATTGAATTTAATTTTTAAAGAGAAGTATCCTCATGAAGCACTTTACACGGGTAAAAATTATTTAATCCTAGAAGTGACCTGTCGCATACTAAAACAGTTTATTGAACGCGAAAAAAGTTTTGTGGAAAATGGAAATGAACTCACAATAAAGGGTTTGGAAAAAAAATTCCATTTACCCGTTTTTGTACCTGTCATTAATAAAGAGGTTTATTTGAAAGGGACGGTTGATCGAATTGATAACTTGAATGGGATTTCTCGAATTGTAGATTATAAAACGGGCAATGTTAACGCTGCAGATTTAAGCTTTGTAAATTGGGAGGAACTGGTAACAAATCCCAAAAAAGGACCACTTTTTCAAGTCATGCTTTACGCTTATGCTTTAAAAGATAAAACCCCTGTGAATTCAGGGATAATTCCCCTTAAAAATTTTGATAATCAATTTTTATCGGTAAGAAATCAGGAAAAAGGGGGAAAGGGTGCTTTATCCATCGATTCAGAAGTTTTAAAGATGTTTGAAAAACAACTCTTCAAACTGTTTGCAGAAATATATGATCCAAAAATTCCATTTGAACAGACCACAGATAAGAGTTAAAGTGCTTTTTGTAAAGCGTGATTTCGTTCATTTTTAATTATCTTAGCGTAACACTGCTCACTATTATATTTAATTCATGGGAAATAAAGATGATTTTGACAAGATAGACAGTAATAAGGACGGGTATATTTCTAGAGAAGAATACGCGAATGCCTCCAAAACTGCTGGAGTTGAAAAGGAAAAGTTAAATTGGTTTTTACGTTTAATAACACTTGGTGATCGATTTGATATCAAAGACTTTTTTGATCGATTTAAAAAATCAATTGTAGAATTTATCATCCTTGTTTTTGGTGTCACGGTATCTTTTGGAATTGAGCAGCAGGGAGGAGAATCTGAAAACCGATCTGATGGGATAGAAAACCTTGTAAATCTTAGAGAAGAAGTGGACGAAATGATTTCATACACGGATACTTATATCGAGCAAATCGACTGGGTAGTTAACATGTATCGACAACAATACGATCGCTGGGAAAAAGAAAATGACAGTGTTTTTATTGATAATATCGAGGACGAGGAAGAACCCGATGGCAAATATTATTTCGCTCCCATGGGAGGATACACCCAGAGAGATCCCTTTAATCCGCCTAGAGTTAATTTTGATGCCATAAAATTAGATGGAACGTTTCGGTTGTTACCCAAAGAGGTAGGATTGGAGATGACTAAAATTTATGATGGTGTAGAACTGAGTTATTTGATCGAAAATACAGGGAAAATAGAAGAAAGTCTAGTGAATCAATTTACCAATCGCATTGCCACAAAATGGGTGTATGATTTACCTTGGGTTGATGTTGATTACAACGAATTTTGGATTGAAAACAGAAAATACATTCAAAGTGATAAATTCATTAAATACAATTTGTATAAACGCTTGGAATTGTGGGAATATTCAGTGCAAGAGCAATTGCAAATCTACAAGGAATCTCTTGTTTCCAGTACAAAGATGTTAGACTCAGTAATTGCAGTTAGGGACAGTGAATACGAATTTATTTGGTGGGTTCTTAATCCGAAAGATTAAGTTTTTTTGATATCAAATCAGCAACTAGTTTGCCAGAAATAAGTGCAGGAGGTACTCCAGGACCTGGTACTGTGAGCTGTCCAGTAAAATACAAGTCGTTTACTTTTTTGCTTTTGAGTTTGGGTCTTAAAAAAGCGGTTTGAAGTAGTGTATTGGCCAAGCCGTAAGCATTTCCTTTGTATGAATTGTACTCCTTTACAAAATCGTTAACACAAAATGATTCGACAAACTCCACATGCTTCTTCAAATTTTGTCCTGTAAGTTTTTCTAAACGCGACATTACCAAATCATAATAATGTGACCTCAATGCTGAAGTATCTTCTATGCCGGGTGCTATGGGAATCAACAAAAAACAAGCTTCTTTTCCTTCAGGAGCCATGGAGGGGTCCGTTACTGAGGGGAAATTTGCATAAAAAAGAGGTTTTTCAGGCCACTTCGGGGTGTCGTAAATTGCTTGCGCATGCGTATCAAAATCAACATCAAAAAAGAGGTTGTGGTGATGCACGTCTCTAACTTTTTTGTTTACCCCGACATAAAATAAAAGGGACGAGGGAGCAAATACTTTTTTGTCCCAATAGCTTTCACTGTAAGCACGGTAGGATTGATCTAATAGAGTTTCTGTATGATGGTAATCAGCACCTGAAAGCACTATGTCTGCATCGATCAAATCTCCATTTACAACAATACCTTCTGCTTTCCCTGAGGAATTCACTTGAATTTTTTCTACTGATGCATTTGTGTGGAAAACAACCCCCAAAGATTCAGCAATTTGCACCATACCCTCAACAATACGATACATTCCATTTTTCGGATGCCAGGTTCCCAATCCAAAATCAGCCCAATTCATAAAATTATAAAAAGAGGGTGTGTTGGACGGTTTGGCTCCTAAAAAGAGTACTGGGAATTGAAGTATTTGACGAAGTTTAGGACTTTTAAATTCCTTGTAAACGTCTTTTTTGATGGTGCTTAAGAAATAGTTGATTTTTTTTATTGTAACTGGAGTGACCAGTTCTAAGGGAGATATCCCTGGACGGTACACTAAATCTTTTATGGCGATGTCATAATTTTCCTTAGCTGATGCCATAAATCGCTCTAATTTTTTTTGGCTACCGGTTTCTTCTTGTTCAAAGACTTCATAAATTTTTTCTAGGGAATCCCCTATCGAAATGGACTCTTTTTCACCGAAAACAACTTGATATCCAGGATCTAAACGTTCCAACTCATACAGGTCACTGGTAGTTGTTCCAAAATCATTGTAAAAAGACTCAAAAACATCAGGCATCCAATACCATGAAGGGCCCATATCAAAAGTAAACCCATCCTTTTTAAGTTGTCTTGCTCTACCACCAAGGGTACTGTTTTTTTCAAAAACGTGAACCTCAAAATTTTGTTTTGCGAGATAAGACGCCGCCGAGAGAGAAGAAAACCCCGAGCCTATGATTGCAATTTTTCTTTTCATAACAATACAAAGATAACCCAAAATAAAAGGGAATGTAAAATAGTTAAGAAGGGATTACTTTTATTTCATAGCCCACATCAAACCTTGGGTCATGATGCTCCAAACTTCAGGTATTTCATAAATATCATTTGAATGTCCTAAAGCTGAATAAAATACTCGACCCTTACCGTAAGGTTTTTTCCATACTACGGGCATTTCAACTCCCTCAATCCAAGAATCGTGTTCTCCACTGAATTTTGTGGTTGCAAGGACTTCTATTACGGGATCAATGTGCATGTAGTATTGTTCTGTTTTCAATTCAAAGTCACTCAACCCTTTAGTAATAGGATCATTGGTGTCTGAAATAGTTACTTTGTAGTTGATTTGGCCTCCAGGATGTTTAACAAACTGCCCACCAATCATAAATTGGTATTCGGTATCATCCCTAAAGGAATCTCCCAATCCACCATGACAGCCCGCTAGACCAACCCCATTAGCAATAGCTTTTCTTAATCTATTAGATTCCCTAGCAGACATTTTACTCATTGTAATGTGTTGGATAACAAGGTCTAGAGATTGCATCAACTCTTTGTCTGTGTATGATGCTGTACTTTCAGAAAGGATAACATTCGCCTTACGTTCTTCAAGCCAAGCCGCCATTTTTTTTGCAAAAAACTCGGGATTATGACCATCCCATCCGCCATAAACAATAAGAATATTTTTTCCTTCAACTGACTTTTGAGCAATCATTAGCGTTGAACAAAAGCAAAAGAGTATGGTGGTAACAATATTTTTTTTCATGTTCTTAGAATTGATTGAACAATTTCGTGATTTTTAAATTTAAAAAAAATTACTAGGCATTATCTTTTAGAATTGTGAATTTCTTCGACAAAAGATGCACTTATGATTCCTGTAGGAATAGCTACTATCCCGATACCTACAAGAGAAATAATTGAAGCAAACACTTTTCCCCAGATGGTTACAGGGACAATATCACCGTAACCCACGGTAGCTAACGAAACTGTAGCCCACCAAATAGAAGCCGTAATACTTGAAAATACCTCTGGCTGGGCCTTGTTTTCTAAAAAATATATGGCTGAGGCAGAAAATAGAATAGTCAAGACGGACAAAAATAAAGTAAACTTTAATTCACTTTTTACTGCCGAGAGTGCTTTGATAAAAAGCTTTAGCGACTTACTGTCACGCCCTAATTTAAATACACGAGTGAGTCTAAACAATCGAAGTATCCTGAAAAAACGCCCATCTAAAAGGACGAACTGTTTGAGGTAGAATGGGAGTATTGAAACCAGATCAATCAATCCAAAAAAGCTAAAGACATAATTTTTTACACCTGACCACTGTTTTTCTTTGTAGCTAACTACGATTCTGTAGAGGTATTCAAACGAAAAGATTAAAATGGAAATGAGTTCGAAATAATGAAAGAATTCTGAAAATCTAATTTGAATCGATTGATGTGATTCTAATACCATCGCAACAATGTTTCCAATGATAAGAACGTAAATAAAAAAATCAAAACGATTCATTTTTTTCATCTGAAAATATTTTTAGTGAATTTAAATTAAATTTTTTTACTATATAAATTTATTAATTATAAAATATAACTTAATGATTTACAATTAGATAAATATTTTTTTGATAAAAGAACTAATAAAAATCAATATTTCTTTTAAAAAAATAATATCAAAAGAATAGTTTGTGTAACCTTTTTTATTTATCTTTAAACAAGTTTAAATTCAATTTGGTTTCAAACGTCTCTGCAAGATTACTTCCAAAAGTTAAATTCTAAAATCCAAAGCAGAGACGTTTTCTTTTTCCTTTTTCGTTCGTGCCCTCAAAATTTCAGCTATATTAGAGTAACAGCTAATACTTTTTAAAAACGATCATGTCGAAAGTCACAACCTTAACTTTTTTTTCATTTCGAAAGCATAAATTTTGGGCATTTAGAAGGATGGGAAGTGTTGGATTTCAAATGAATTCTGTAAAAGGATTAGAGTTTTACAAATTTTTAGGAACTGGGGGTGGAGATGGATTCAGTCTAAGACCCGACTTCTCGACCTATGCTTTTCTTGGGGTTTGGGAGGATGAATCGGATTATGTTAAATGTTTTGAAGAGCATCCTGTTTTTTTGGAATACCAAAACAAAGCATTTGTTCAGAGGGATTTGAAATTAAAAGCAGTTAAAAGTTATGGACAATGGAGTGGAACCAACCCTTTTAAAAAACAGGAGGGTGATTTAGATCAAAATACTACTGAAAAGCTTCAAGCAGTGGTAATTACTAGGGCAACTTTACGATGGAGTCGTTTACTTTCCTTTTGGAAAGCTGTTCCTGCTGCGAGCAGAGCAATTAAGCAAGCCAAGGGGGTTTCTTATTACAAGGGGATTGGCGAATGGCCTTTTATCCAACAAGCAACGGTAAGTATTTGGGATGATTTTGATGCTGTTAATACATTTGCTTATCAGGGAAAGCAACATGCGAAAATCGTTCAACAGACACGACAAAAGAAATGGTACAAAGAAGATCTATTTTCACGGTTTTATTTACTTTCAGATACTGTAAAAAAATGAGTCAATGAATCATGCCATAATTGTAGGTTCGGGAATAGCAGGATTAGCAACTAGTGTCCGCTTGGCAATAAAAGGATACAGGGTAACGGTTTTTGAATCAAATACGTATCCTGGCGGCAAGCTCTCTGCTTTTGAATTGAATGGTTTTCGTTTTGATGCAGGCCCTTCATTGTTTACCATGCCGCATTTTGTAACTCAACTTTTTGAAATGGCAGGGGTAGATCATAAAAGCTATTTTGATTACAAGAAAAAAGAGGTAGGATGCCATTATTTTTGGTCGGATAAAAAAAAATTCAGAGCCTTCGCTGATCGCGACTTATTTTTAAATGAAATTGAGAGTGTTTTTGAAGAGCCCAAAGAAAAGGTAGAGCAATACCTTAATAGGGCTCACAAAAAATATGCTTTGACACATTCTCTTTTTTTAGAAAATTCACTGCATAAACTAAAAACCTATTTAACTCCTGCAACGATCAAAGCTTTAGCAAACCTAAAGGTATTGGAACTACCCAAAACATTACATCAGGTAAATGAAGAGTCCTTTTCTTCTCCTCAGCTAGTTCAACTTTTTGATCGTTATGCTACTTACAACGGTTCGGATCCTTTCCAAACTTCGGGGATCATGACATTAATTCAACATTTGGAAGGACATTACGGTACATTCGTTCCAAAAGGAGGGATGGTTTCTATTACTCAAGCCCTTCATAAATTGGCTGTCGAACTCGGTGTAGAATTTCATTTTGACACTGAGGTTACTGAAATTAAAGTTGACCAAAATAGAGTACAAGGAGTCCAAGTAAAATCCAATTTTTTTCCTGCCAACCTAGTGGTCTCCAATATGGATATCTACCCTACTTACAAGAAATTATTACCCAAATTGAAATCGCCAACTAAAATTCTCAAACAAGAGCGATCCAGCTCAGCTGTAATTTTTTATTGGGGAATTAAAAAATCATTTGAAGCCTTGGAACTTCATAATATTTTTTTCTCAGAGGACTATCAGCAAGAATTTAAAGCCATTTTTGAAGATTTAACCGTATGCGAAGATCCAACCATTTACATCAATATTACCTCTAAAGATGTACCTACTGATGCTCCAAAAGGATGTGAAAACTGGTTTGTCATGATCAATACCCCGGCAGATCATGGTCAAGATTGGGATGAAATAGTAGCCCGTCTACGTGAAAGGATACTATCAAAAGTATCTGAAGAACTCGGAACAGAGATCGAACCCTTAATTTCTTGTGAAGAGGTCCTTACGCCCCCTTTAATTCAAGATAAAACACAATCTCATTTGGGAGCTTTATACGGAGCTTCTAGTAACAATACTATGGCTGCATTTTTAAGGCATGCCAATTTTTCAAAACGCATAAAAAACTTATATTTTTGTGGAGGGAGCGTGCACCCAGGTGGAGGAATACCTCTGTGTCTTCTTTCTGCTAAAATTGTAGATGATATGATCCCAAAAGTTAGCTAATGAGTAATAAAGTGCTTCTTACAAAACAGAATTTGTCCCTATTTTTTATATGGCTATTTCACGTTTCAGGGATTATTGGGATCATCTACAGTGATGCCTCTTGGTTCATTGGGGCAACACCCATAAATCTTCTCTTGAGTTTTTTATTACTGCTGATTAACACCAAGTTATCCAAAAGGGCTCTGATCTTATTTTTAAGTTGTTTTACGGTGGGAATGGCAGCCGAAATTATTGGGGTTCGTTACGGTTTTATTTTCGGGGAGTATTCTTACGGAGCTGTGTTAGGGATCAAATTTATGGAGGTTCCGCTCCTCATCGGTATCAATTGGTGTATTTTGATCTTTATTACGGGGAGTATTGCGAGTTTTTTTACACATTCATTTTGGATTAAAACTCTTGTTGGTGTGGGGTTGATGTTAAGCTTGGATCTAGTTATTGAACCGGTTGCCCCGGTTTTGGATTTTTGGACTTTTGCTGATGGGATGGCTTCTTTGCACAATTATGTGGGTTGGGGTTTGGTAGCACTTCCTCTTCAAATGATTTTTCACAAATGGGAAATTAAAATTGAAGGGGCTTATCCTTTTCATCTTTACGTTCTTCAATTCTTATTCTTTACCCTACTTTTGATTAAAATCAATTCTGTGGGGATTTAAAAAAACATGCATGCTTAATCAAAACACTTTTTTACTGTTATTTGTTGTTTTATTCTCATCCTGTGCCGATAATAAGAAAATTCAAACCACGACTACCTCTAACACAACAGAAGTAACCAAGGATACGGACTCATTGATCGCGCCTAATCTTAGCTTAATTGATTATCCTGATGCCTTTTTAATAGAAAATGGAATCGATGATTGGGAAGGTCTTCAAAACCTTCACAAATCTATGGAACGGATTAAAGAATTGAATTTTGACGGAATAGAAGTTGATTTGATTGCACTAAACTCGACTGTTAAAGATTTACGTTCAGGGCCAATGCCAAGGAAACTGGAATATCCTCAAATAAAGAGCCGTTTAAAAGTAGTGGAAATGCAAGTTCAAAAGACACGTTACTTCACCAAACATTACAAGACAGATTCCCTGATCCCTGCTCTGAATCTATTGTATGAATACTACAATGGATTTATTTCAAGAATGATTTCTCTACAAAATGAAGATCAAGATTTTGAAACTGACTCTCAAACCGAGAATTAGATTGACTTTTTACTTTTTACTTTAAAGTTTGATACCCATTCTTTGTTTTGAGAAATAGCCCCTTCAAGAGTTTCAATATGTTTGGCCAAATTTAAGTTTGTATTTGTGTAGCCTTCCAATTCAGTGTACATTTCTAAAAGAGATTCATCCGAATGCAAACATTTTTCTAAAGCGGAAGCCTTAAGCGTATCAATGGTTGATATTAACAATTGATCAAAATTAAATTTACTAATGATCAGGTCATCAGATGACACCCCTAGTTGTTGTAATTCACTTAAAACGTTTTGAAAGAAACGATTTCTTTGCAAGCCTTGCTGATTGAAAAATCGCTTTTGATCTGGACTAACGGCATGATCGGAAGCCTTAAAATATTCAAGTTTTGAGTTTTTTAGATGGGTTAAAATTTTTTCTAAAATCGCGATGTATTGACTTTGCTTTAACATAGTACCCCAATTTACCAAATCGTTCAGTTCAATTCAATTAATGACAAAATTTATATTAACAAATTGTCAACTTGATAAGAAAAACTAGTTTGGTTTTCAATTTTTGAGCCATCAATCATTCGCTCTAAAGGAGGATCGTGAAATGCAAATTTAGGGGTAGGAAGTAAAAACTTATTTGCCATGTAAAGGTAGTAGTCTTTCCTTTTGGGATGGTGAGGGCTTACTAAATTGAAGACACCCTCCAATTCATTATGGGTCAAAAGTTGTACAATACCCTCTACGGCATCAGTTTCATGAATGAAATTGAGAACTCCATCGGGATTGGGAATCAGCTTATGGTACAGTTTGAAAATAGGATTTCTGTCAGGTCCGACTAAACCGCCCAAGCGAACAACAACCCCAGGATTTGAGGATTCAAGAATCATTTTTTCACTTTGAATAAGCTGAAAGGAAGAGGGTGTGTCGGGGGATAAGAGACTCCCTTCATGATAAGTTCCTTTCTTTTTTCCATACACAGATGTACTGCTCAGGAAAATAACCCTACAGTTAATTTTTAATTGGAGAAATTTTAATAAAAACCTAATTTTTTGACTGTAAGGATCTGTTTCAGTTCGTTTAGGAGGGATTGATATTACAAGTTGGTCCAGTCCATCGAAAAAAGCGGAGTCTCCCTCCAAAGAATTTTCTGACAATCTAAGTTGAAAACTATTCAATCCCTTTTCTTTGAGGGCATTCATCCCTTCTACGGAAGTACTTGAAACATTTACATTCCAGTTTTGAGCGCTTAACTTCATGGCGAGTTTTGTTCCTAGCCAGCCACACCCTAAAATACCCACTTGTTTCACCTGTTCCATTTTGACAATAATACAGATATATTTTATTTAATCTCACCCTTTTAAAAGGCAGTTTTTAAAATTCAATTAAAAATTGTATCTTGAAAAGACCTAAAATCAAATAGTTATGCCGATAAAAAGTTTTCAAGGAGAAAGAGCCAAAAAAGCAAGGGTAACTCCCAGTAAATTAACCGTGTCAGACATCATGAAACGTCAATTGGTTATTTTTGCACCAGAGCAGTCCATTCATGAAGTAATGAGAGCGTTTATTAAGCATCGAATTTCTGGTGGTCCAGTGGTGGACGAATCGGGAACGTTGGTTGGAGTGATTTCGGAGGCGGATTGTATGAAAGAAATTTCAGATAGTCGCTATTTTAATATGCCAATTTTAGACAAATCCGTAGCACATTTTATGAGTAAAAAGGTTGATACCATTGAATCAAACACAAGTGTTTTTGACGCTGCAGCTCTATTTTCTAAAAGCAGTAGAAGAAGATATCCTGTGCTGGAAAACAACCAACTTGTAGGGCAAGTCAGCAGGAAAGATATTGTTATCGCTGCCTTGGAAATGAAAAGTCAAACTTGGCGTTCTTAAAAGTACAATTTTGCAGCTTCGCGGTACGTATTTGCATGGGCCTCAACAATGACGTTAATGTCTTTTGAGTACCCTCCACCCATACTACATTGTACTGGAATCCCCTGACGATGACACTGTTGAAGCACAAGTCGATCACGATTTTTACAGCCCTCTAGTGACAAATCTAACCGTCCTAATTTGTCCGTACCTAGGATGTCAACACCACAGAGGTAAAAAATAAAATCAGGCTTAATTTTATCAATCAGATCAGGTAAAAGAAGCTGTATTTTTTCTAAGTAAGCTTCATCTTTTGTTTGATCTTCAAGGGCTAAATCAAGATCACTTTCTTCTTTTTTAAAAGGATAATTTTTTGCACCGTGAACTGAACAAGTAAAAATGAAATCATTGCTTTTAAAAATCTCCGCTGTTCCATTTCCTTGGTGGACATCTAGATCAAGGATTAAAATCTTTTTAGCTTTGCCCTTATCCAAAAGGTATTGTGCTGCTATGGCTTGATCGTTTAATAAACAAAAAGCTTCCCCATGAGCTCTAAATGCGTGGTGAGTTCCACCTGCAATATTCATTGCAATCCCGCTTTTAAGTGCCTTTTCTGCTCCCATTACTGTTCCTCCTGCAATGGTAAACTCTCTTTGAACAAGTGCTTTGCTCAACGGAAAACCAATTTTTCTAACCTCACTTTTATTCAAGTTTAATTTAGAAAGTTGTTTTACATAAAGTGGATCGTGAACACGAATTACCTGTTCTATCGAAGCTGGCTTAGGTTCAAAAAAATCTTCTCTTTTACACGTTCCCTCTAAAATAAGTTGTTGGGGGAGTAACTCATATTTTTCCATGGGAAACCTATGATTTTCTGGCAAAGGCAATCGGTAGATTGGATGGTATGCAATAGGAATAGCGCTGATAAAACTACTATTTAATGGAAGTATCGGAGTTCACGCTTACATCTTCAGGTCCTACAAAAACAAACTTGCCTTTACTGTTTTCTCCCAAAAGTATCATTCCTTGACTCT
Organism: Flavobacteriaceae bacterium; assembly: GCA_029243165.1. Lineage (GTDB taxonomy): Bacteria > Bacteroidota > Bacteroidia > Flavobacteriales > Flavobacteriaceae > MS024-2A. The sequence continues at coordinate 85,615 of JAQWSN010000027.1, read as the reverse complement.
CGATACCTTTAAGGGTTCTAGGCTTTAGATTGGCCAAAAGAGTTACTTTTTTACCGAGTAGATCAGCTTCATCAAAATCTTGTGCAATACCAGATACTACGGTGCGGATTTCATCTCCTAATCGAACGGTTAGTTCCATTAATTTTTTAGTCTTCTTCACCTTTTTCGCTTCAATAATTTCTGCAATCCTAAAATCTAAGGCATCGAATGATTCAAATGAGACAGTTGGTTTCAATGGTGCAAGATCTTTTTCTTCCAGATCGTTCTCTTTAGCGTCCGATCTGAGTTTTTCTCTCTGGGCTTCCATTTGACTATCTTCGATGGGTTGAAACAGAAGAGCAGCCTCTCCTAAAGTATGTTCGGCTTTTATCAAGACCTTGGCTTCAGTAATTGACTCCCAATTGAGTTTTTCGTTTTGAAGATTTAGCATCTTCTTCAGTTTTAAAGAAGTAAAGGGCAGCAAGGGTTCGCTTAGAATACTCAATCCACACGAAAGTTGTAGTGCAGTATTCATGATGGTTTTTACTCGATCTGGGTCAGTTTTAATTAATTTCCAGGGCTCTGCATCGGCTAAATATTTATTTCCCAAACGAGCTAAGCGAATTAAACTTTGACTGGCTTCTCTAAAACGATAGGCTTCAATTGACTGGCCGATTTTTTCGGGCAGTTGTGCCATTTCTTCCAATACTTTAACATCTTCTGATTGTAAGTCTCCCGCTTCAGGAACGGTTCCTCGGTAATACTTGTGTGTCAACACCATTACTCGGTTGATAAAATTTCCAAAAATGGCAACCAGTTCATTGTTGTTTCGAGCTTGAAATTCTTCCCAAGTAAAGTCGTTATCTTTAGTTTCTGGTGCATTAGCCGTTAGTACATAACGCAAAACATCTTGTTGTTCAGGAAAGGTCTCCAAGTATTCGTGGAGCCAGACGGCCCAATTTTTTGAGGTTGAAATTTTTTGCCCTTCTAGATTTAAAAATTCATTCGCAGGAACATTCTCAGGAAGAATGTACTGTCCAGAGGCTTTGAGCATCACAGGAAAAATGATACAGTGAAATACGATATTATCTTTCCCAATAAAGTGAACTAACTGAGTGTCTTCATCGCACCAATAAGGTTTCCAGTCCACTCCCTTTGCTGCTGCCCACTCTTTGGTAGAAGAGATGTAACCGATGGGCGCATCAAACCAAACATAAAGGACCTTTCCTTCGGCTCCCTCTAACGGGACTGGGATTCCCCAGTCTAGATCACGTGTTACCGCACGCGCTTGAAGACCATTAGTAATCCAAGATTTGACCTGACCGTAAACATTGGGTTTCCAATCGTTTTGATGTTCATCAAGAATCCACTCTTTAATAAAGTCCTCAAATTGGTTTAAGGGGAGGTACCAATGCTTTGTTTTTTTAAGTTCTGGTTGGGCTCCGCTCAAAGTGGATTTTGGCTGAATCAATTCGGTTGCACTCAAACTACTTCCACAACTCTCACATTGATCGCCATAAGCTTCTGGATTTTGGCAAAGGGGACAAGTTCCAGTAACAAATCGGTCGGCTAGGAACTGCTGTGCTTCAGCATCAAATAATTGTTCTGAATCTTTTTCTTCAAAAACCCCTTTTTCGTAAAGTGTTTTAAAAAACTCTTGCGCGGTTTCGTGATGTATTTTCCGTGAGGTTCTTGAATAATGATCAAAAGAAATTCCAAAAGATTCAAAAGATTCTCGAATGAGTTGATCGTATTGATCGATGATTTGTTGGGGTGTTTTCCCTTCTTTTTTTGCCTTTAAAGCAATTGCAACCCCGTGTTCATCGCTACCACAAATAAAAGCCACATCTTTTTTTCTGCCTCTCAGATAACGGCTGTAAATGTCTGCTGGAATGTAAACTCCTGCAAGATGTCCAATATGAATCGGACCGTTAGTGTAAGGTAGGGCAGCGGTAACTGTGTAGCGTTTCGGCATGGATGATTTAAATTTTTCCAAAAATACGTAAATCTCATTCTTTTTAGAGCTTAACATTGTATCTTTAATTGACTCCAAATCAATTGACATGGCGCAACACAATCTCTTTGGGAAACAAGCTGAGGAAAGAGCCCTCACTTTTCTTATTGAAAAAGGATACATCTTTTTAGAAAAAAACTACCGTTACCGACATGCCGAAGTGGATTTGTTAGTTCGCCATAAAAATGAGTTAATCTGTGTTGAGGTCAAGGCTAGAAGTACTACCTTTTTTGGAACTCCTGAAAGTTTTATTTCTTCAAAAAAAATCAAGCTGTTGGTCCAGGCGGTAGATCACTTCATTGAAGAAAATGAACTTGATTTAGAAGTTCGGTTTGATGTCATTGCCCTAACTCGAAAGAAAGACAAATGGTTCATAAACCACATAAAAAATGCATTTTATGCTTGGGAATAATGTTTTAAATTTAACATTTTGTGTTAAATAATTACTTTTGTTAAATAAAAGTAAATTGAAATGAAAACAATTGCGGCTACCGTAGTAGAATACATCAAAACCAAACCCTATTTATCTTCGGCACTTTCCGATGGAATTATTAATCTAACATCTCTTGCAAGAAACATTCAAGAAGATATTGAAGAACGAACCAAAAAGCCTGTAAAGCCTGGAGCCATTGTAATGGCCTTAAAGCGAATTTCAGATACAGCTGATTTTGTTCAAACCAAACAAATTATTAAAGTTTTGAAGAACCTTGGCGATATTACCGTTCGGTCTTCTTTGGTCGATTACAGTTTTCTAATCTCAGAGAGTTTGCTTTTTGCCCAATCCAATTTACTAAAAGCAATAGAACAACAGCAAGAAGTTTTTTACACCTCTTCACGAGGGGTTTCTGAAAGTAATATTATTGTTAGTCAGAATATTGCCCCTCTCGTAGATGACTTATTTAAAGAAGAAACTTGTTTTTCGAAAACAGAAAACCTTTCCTCGATCACTATGAAACTTCCCATTGAGAATGTAACCATACCTGGAATTTATTATTTTATTTTTCAGCGCCTATCTTGGGAGGGGGTTAACATTAACGAAGTCATCTCAACTTCGAATGAGTTCACAATACTGATGCACGAAGATCAGGTTAATACAGCTTTTAGGGTGATTAAGAATTTGAAGCAGCTTTAGGCAAAAGAAGTTTTTCGAGCCATTCTTTAACCGTTTGCATGCTGTCTGCCATATGGATTCTCAAGAGTAGTTTGAGTCCTTGTGGGGTCTTTTTTTCCTTGAGGACCATTTGCTCCTGATTTTGTTGCACTTGGTTCAAAATATGAGTAAAATTTTGGGTTTGGAAAAAAGCGCTTTGCTGATCTGCAATAAAATAGCAAATGCAGAGATTTTTTTTAATTAACAAACGCTCCATACCCAATTGGGTAGCAATCCATTTTAACCGAACACTTTCAATTAACTCTTGCGCCTCTTTGGGAAGTGGACCAAAGCGATCGATCAGTTGGTTTTCAAAGTCATTCAATTCGTCTTGGGTTTTCAGTGTACTGAGTTTCTGATACAAAGCCAAACGTTCTTTAACGATATTGATGTAATTATCAGGAAGGAACACCTCTAAGTCCGTGTCAATCTGAACCTCTTTGACATAGGTTCTAAGTGTATCGTTTTGTTCTTCTTGATAAAGCGTTTTAAATTCATTTTCCTTCAATTCATCAATAGCTTCTTGCAAGATTTTTTGATAGGTTTCAAATCCAATTTCATTGATAAAGCCACTTTGTTCTCCTCCTAACAAATCTCCTGCACCACGAATTTCTAGATCTTTCATGGCAATTTGAATTCCTGAACCTAAGGCTGAAAATTGTTCAATTGTTTTAATCCTTTTCTGAGCATCACTACTCATAGCACTCAGGGGAGGAGTTAGGAAATAACAAAATGCTTTTTTATTGCTTCTTCCTACACGACCTCTCATTTGGTGAAGATCACTTAAACCAAAATTTTGAGCATTGTGGATAAACATTGTATTGGCATTGGGAACGTCCAAACCGTTCTCGATGATGGTAGTAGCGATGAGAATATCAAATTCCCCTTCCATAAAGCCCAAAAGTGTTTTTTCGAGTTTGTTTCCCTCCATTTGTCCATGACCAATACCCACGCGGGCATCGGGGACCAAACGTTGAATCAGTCCAGCAACCTCGTTGATATTTTCTACTCGATTATGAATAAAATAGACTTGTCCTCCGCGCTGAAGTTCGTAGAGTATTCCATCGCGTATTTGGAGTTCGCTAAAGCGAATCACTTCGCTCTCTATGGGATAGCGATTGGGAGGAGGAGTAGCGATGACGGATAAATCTCGTGCTGCCATCAGACTAAATTGGAGGGTTCGAGGTATGGGGGTGGCAGTGAGGGTTAGCACGTCAATATTGGCTTTTAGAGAGCGAATTTTTTCTTTGACAGCCACACCAAATTTTTGTTCTTCGTCAACAATCAAAAGACCTAAATCTTTAAATGTAACATTCTTATTTACCAATTGGTGCGTACCGATGAGAATATCAATTTTACCTTCAGCAAGATCACTCAAGATTTGATTTTTGTCTTTGGTAGATCGAAAACGATTCAGATAATCTACCCGAACAGGGAGGGCTTTGAGGCGTGCAGAAAAGGTTTTAAAATGCTGAAAGGCCAATATGGTGGTTGGTACCAGAACCACTACTTGTTTACTATTGTCTACTGCTTTAAAAGCAGCACGTATGGCTAGCTCTGTTTTCCCAAATCCAACATCTCCACATACAAGACGATCCATGGGTTGGGTAGATTCCATATCTTTTTTTATGGCAGCAGTAGTCTTGCTTTGGTCCGGAGTGTCTTCAAACAAAAAAGAGGCTTCAAGTTCCCATTGTAAATAACTATCCGGAGGGTAGGCAAATCCAATCTTTTGTCTTCGTTTGGCATAAAGTTGAATCAGGTCAAATGCAATTTCTTTAACACGTTTTTTGGTTTTTTGCTTGAGTGCCTTCCACGCTTTTGATCCCAGTTTGTACAACTTGGGAGGTGCCCCATCTTTACCGTTAAACTTGCTAATTTTGTGAAGAGAGTGAATGCTTAGGTATAAAATATCTCGCTCTCCATAAATTAATTTAATGGCCTCTTGGGTATTTCCTTCAACCTCAATTTTTTGGAGTCCTCCAAATTTCCCAATACCGTGGTCAATGTGGGTCACATAGTCACCGACCTCCATTTGGGTAAGTTCTTTTAGGCTGAGCGCTTGTTTTTTAGTGCGATCTGACTTCAATCGGAACTTGTGATAGCGTTCAAAAATTTGATGATCTGAAAAACAAGCCCATTGCGCTTCGATGTCTTCAAAACCTTCAAAAATAGGGAGCACTTGGGTTGTGTAATGAACCGTTTCTTCTTGCTCTTGAAAAATATCATGAAAGCGTTTTGCCTGCTGTTCATGACTGCAAAACAGGGTATTTTGATATCCTTTTTCGTTGTTTTTATTGAGGTACTCAATAAGCAAATCAAATTTTTTATTAAAGGCGGGTTGTGGACTTTGTTTGAATGAAATTTGACGACTCACATCCATTTGATCCGAACGCTCTAAAAGAAATAATGATTTTTCTTTACAGTCTGCAATCCATTCTTCAGGACTCACATAAAGAGTTTCTGGAGGGTATTGGGATTCGATTCCTTCACTTTTGTAGGTTTCTTTGGCTTTGTTGTAGAACGTTTTGAGCTGACGGGTAATTTTATCTAAATTTCCAAAGATAAAACTGCTGTTGGAGGGAAAAAATTCCAAAATGGTTTTACGATGATCCGTAGTTTCTAAATTGGAAGTATCAGGTAAGATCTCGATGGTGTCATAAGCTGCAATCGACCTTTGATTTTCAACTTGAAAACTGGAAAGACGTTCTAGGGTATCATCAAAAAATTCAATTCTGTAGGGATGTTGGTAGGCAAAAGAAAACACATCAATAATTCCCCCTCTGACCGCAAATTCACCGGGTTCTGCAACAAAGTCAACCCGTTCAAAACCCATTTCAAAAAGACGCTCGTTGAGATGAGAAAGTGGAACAACATGATCTTTTTTTAAGGTTAAACCAATGCGCTTTAGCGTCCTGTGGGAAATCAATTTTTCAAAAACAGCCTGTGGATAAGTAACGACGATCCTGGGTTTTTTAGAAGTACTTAGTTTTTTTAGAACCTCTGCTCTTAAAAGAATATTGGCATTGTCTGTAGTTTCCGGAGCATAAGGTTGGCGGTAACTTGCTGGAAAATAAAGCACTTCATTGGGAGAGAGTAAGCGCTCTAAATCATTCAAACAATAGGCTGCTTGTTCAGGATCATCCAACACCAGCAGCAAAAACTGTTGGTTTTTTTGAAAGGCAGAGGCCACTCGAAAACTCATCCCAGAACCCACCAAACCTCGTAAATGGACACAAGTTTTCTCAAAAAACGCCGATTCAAGTGCTTTTTGAGAAGCAAGCCCGTCAAATGAATTTAACAGTGTATTGATTGCTTTTTTTGGTAAAGATAATTTAATACCTTTAAGATTTAACCAAATAAGTTTTAAAAAGGAACAATCCAGACTGGACAAAGTGAAAACAAATACCGCTTTTTGGGAAAACTTTGATGTAACGAATTAAGAAGTTTTTTTCACCTCCATTACTTCTTTTCCTGTGGTTACATAGATGCGTTCTTCTACTTTGGGCTTGACCAGATGTAAGCCCGTAAACGCTCCAAAAGCCGGGAGAATAAGTTGATTAAAACTTTGATAAAAACACGGGAGTTTTAGTTGCTGTTTGCCCACACCAGTGAGCCGTACTCCAGGATGTAAATGTCCGCAAAAAACAAAACGTTTTGTTTTTGGATTTGGAAAGTGGCAAAAGAAAAAAGTTGCTTCTTCTCGTTGCTTTTCTACCGTAAGTCCAAGCGCTTCAAATTTCCATGCGGGGATAACGTCATGATTTCCAGTAATTAAAACCATCTCAAACGTTTGTTGTTTGACCCAGGCTTCGAACAAATACCATTCGTTATTTTGAAAGCTGTGGAACAAATCTCCCAGAAAGAGAATGCGTTCTATTGAAAAGCGAGAGCCAATGACTTCCATTTTCTGATAAAAAGAACCTTCAGCCTTACGGGGAACAGCGATCCCGTTTTTCCGAAAATGAGCCACTTTTCCCAAGTGTACATCTGCGAGAAGTAAGGTTTGCTTTTCTTCCCAATAAACGGCACCACTCGGATGCAAGATGAAATGATTGTTATTGATTTGAACGTTCATTCTGTTGCCGCTTTTTCCAGTTGCAAATACATTTTTTTAATACGATCTTCTACACTTTCAGAAGAGAGCTTAGAGCGCATACGATCCGTAATTAGTGGAAAAGAAAATGGAGTAGGTTGGGAACAATTTTTCCATACAATGGTTTTTTGTTCCAATGCTTCAAATACGAGTTGCATCCTTCCGCGTTCCATTCCGTGATCAAAAGTTTCTTCGATGGCTTGTTGGTACAACAAATTATCAGGCTCGTAGTCTTTAAAGACTTCAAAAAATAATTGGGATCCTGATTGTAAATGTTTTGATTTGATAGGTTTGTTTGGAAACCCTTGAAAAACTAATCCTGAAATTACCGCTATGTCTCGAAATCTTCTTCTTGCCATTTCTGAGATATTAATACTTTGTACAAGATCTTCAAAAAGATGTTCTGAAGAAAAAAGGTTGTTGTCCATAAAAGCTTCCTGGCTAAAGGCTTGATCGGAAAGTAATTCAAATCCGTAATCGTTGTAAGACATACTAAAGGAAATGGGTGAAAGTAAACTAATTCGATAGGCCAATAGACTAGCCATGGCTTCGTGAAGTGCGTATCCCTCAAAAGGATAAAAAACAGTATGAAACCCCTCTTTGGTCTCGAAACGTTCAATGAGTAATTCATGGGGTTGGGGAACTACAGACTCCTTTTTTTGTTGATCAAAAACAGGAAGTAAGGATTGAAATTCTCGTGTAGTTTTATTTTGATCTTCAAAAAGTGCTTCTTTTAGCAAATCACTTAAATGCGCACTAAAACTCATTCGACCTCCCATCCATGCAGGTATTTTAGCTTGCTTTACTTTGGATTTTTTTACGATTACTTCCATTTTTTGAATACGTAAGAGTTCGAGATTTTTTCCTGAAAAAGCAAAAGTGTCTCCGGGTTTTAATTTGGCAATAAACCATTCCTCAATGGAACCCAAATACCCCCCTTTTTGGTAGCGGATTTTCAAATCATTTCCGCTTACGATGGTCCCCATTGACAGGCGATGCCGGAGTGCAATCCCTTTATTGGCAGCTTTGAGTAAGCCTTCCTCTGAGGAAATTAATTTTTTGTATTCGTCATAGTGTTGTAAGGATTGACTTCCTCGTATCAAAAAGTTGAGAATCCACCGCCAACGCTCTTGATCAAGTGCTTGAAAACAAAAACTGGAGGTTACAACAGGATAGATTTTTACAGGATCAAAACCGGCTCCTACGGCTAAGGTCATCAGGAACTGAATCAGAACATCGTAGCTATTGAGGTAGGGAATACGGTCTTCAATTTGTTGATTTTTAATGCCCTTTTGTAAAGCTACCGACTCGATTAGTTCCATGGCATGGGTCGGTAAGAAATAAATAGAACTCCCAGCTTTGGGCTGATGACCGCTACGTCCGGCACGTTGAATAAATCGTCCTACTCCTTTTGGACTTCCAATTTGGATGCAGTTTTCCACAGGGCTAAAATCAACTCCTAAGTCCAAACTCGAGGTACAAACCACTACTTTCAGCGTTTCATTTCGTAAGGCTTCCTCGACCCAGAGGCGAATTTTTTTATCGATACTACCGTGGTGCATGGCAATTGATCCAGCCAATTCGGGAGAGGCTTCTAAAATCCGGTGAAACCAAATTTCACATTGCGCACGAGTATTGGTGAAGATAAGGGTGCTTTTATTTTTTTGAACAATTTTCAGCACTTGTGGGAGTAAATGGATTCCCAAATGACCCCGCCAAGGGAATCGTTGCATGGTTTTGGGGAGTAACGAATGAACTCTAATTTTTTTTTGAATTTTAGCTTCTATGACAGCAAAATTGACTGTAGGCCCGAGAAGAATTTCTCGAGCCAATTCTTTGTTACCTAGTGTGGCTGAAATACCCCAAACTTTTAGATTGGGAAGTAGCGAACGCAAGTAAGCTAAAGCCAATTCTACTTGTACCCCTCTTTTACTTCCTAAAAGTTCGTGCCATTCGTCCACTACAACTACTTTAAGCTGGCTGAAATAGCGTTGGTGATTTTTATTTGCCAAAAGAACATGAACACTCTCTGGGGTACTCACCAACCCAAAGGGGGGTGTTTTTAAAAGTTTTGCTCGTTGATTTTGTGGAGTATCTGCGGTTCTAAGTCCTACATGGAGTTCAGGATTAAAATCGGCTAGCATTTTTTGAGTTGATTTCTGAATCTCTACACCCAAAGCACGAAGGGGAGTGATCCAGAGGGCATTAAGTCCTTTTGGAGGTTTTTGCGTTTGCGTCATTTCTGCCACAATTCCACCCCATAGCGCATAGGTTTTCCCGCTTCCAGTAGGAGCATGAAGCATCCCGTTTTTTCCTGCTGCATAGGCTTTCCAACACTGTTTTTGAAACGATTGAGCGTTCCATTTTTGAGACTTAAACCATTGTTCTACATTCTTCATGGCAACAATTTTTTTAAGTCGTCGAGGCTGTTGGCATCTTCCAATTTTTTATCGTGTCGCCATCTTGAAATTCTTGGAAACCGAACTGCAATGCCGCTTTTATGTCGAGAAGAAGGAGCAATTCCTTCAAAGGCAATTTCAAAAACCAAAGCGGGTTTTACCTGACGAACTGGACCAAAACGATCCAATGTATTCTGTTTAATAAATTGATCTAGTTTTTTGATCTCAGCATCTGTAAGTCCTGAATAGGCTTTCGCAAAAGTCACTAAGGCTCCTTTATGCCAAAGGGCAAAGGTGTAGTCGGTGTACAAGTTCGTTCTTCTTCCGTGACCACGCATGGCGTAGGTTAAAACGGCATCAATATTTTTCGGATCAGATTTCCACTTCCACCAACTTCCCTTTTTTCGACCAACACCATAGGGAGCTTCTTTATTTTTTATCATAAGTCCCTCACTGCGTTTTTCATCTGCTTTTTCTCTTTCTGCTCGTACTGCTTCCCAGTCAGAAAAATGATAAATTTTTGATTGCAAAAGAGGCAGATTAGGACTGCAATTTTCTTGACAAAGTTTGGTCAATTTTTCTTGCCGTTCGCTAAGTGGAAGTGGTCGTAGATCCAGTCCGTCTAATTCGAGTAAATCGTACGCCATCAAGACAATGGGGATGTCTTTAAGTAGTTTTTGGGAAACTGTTTTACGTCCAATACGTTTTTGAAGCTCTTGAAAGTTCCCAATAATATTTTCATTAAAAGGAATCAATTCACCATCAATTACAGTTCCTTCTGGGAGTTTGTTTTTCAATACTTCAAGTTCAGGGAATTTATCCGTAATCAACTCTTCTCCTCGGCTCCATAAAAAGTGTTTTCCTTTTCTGAGAATCAGTTGGGCACGCATACCATCCCATTTGTGTTCGACGTGCCACTTCTGAGGGTTTTCTTTATTGAAAAAGGGATCCTCTACAGGGTGTGCTAGAAAAAAGGGGTAGGGTTGAGAAATCTGATCTTCCGGATTGGGATGTAGGATCAGTTGATCAAAAGTTGTGGTTTGCGGACTCCATTGTCCCATCAATCGGTGAGCCAAAATAGTTTCATCAATAGCGACGGCTTTTGAAAGTGCCCGAGTCATTAACTTTTGACTTACCCCTATGCGAAAACCACCCGTCAAAATCTTGTTAAAAACAAAACGCTCAAAATGATTTAAGTTTTGCCATTGATTTAATATGTAATCTTTTTTTTCTTGTTCGGTTTTGGGTTTTAAGGCGATGATATTCTCTATGCATAGTGATAGAGAGGGAGGAGCTCCCGAACCTTCTTTTTGAATAAGTAAGGCAATGGTTTCGGCTAAATCGCCTACAATGTGGTAGGTTTCTTCAAACAGCCATTCAGGCAATGCTGCAAGTTCCGCTGCCCACGTACGCATAAGAGTTGTGGTTACGGGTCTGGATGGACGTCGATGTGATAAAAGTGCAACCGCCCAAAGAGCATCTTTTTTGGGTGTATTTTGAAAATACAGACTCAGTGCCTCTACCTTTTTATTTGTTTTATTGGTGGCATCCAGAGTTTCAATCAAAGCAGCAAAACGTCTCATTCGGCAAGTGCTTTTTCCTCTGTTTCGGATTCGTATTGTGTTTTTTGTGTTTTTGCATTCCACCCCTGCTCGTTTAAATACTGAGCAAAAATTTCAGTGTAGCCGTGTGTAGTAATTACGTTTTCGCACCCAGTTGCTTTAATTGCAGAGAGTAACCCTTTCCAGTCAGCATGATCTGATAAAACAAAGGCGCGATCCACGGCACGTCTTCTTCTTGCTCCTCGAAATGCCATCCAGCCTGAGGCATATCCTGTAGCGACAACTCCTAGTTTTTTGACCCAAGCACTTCCTAAAACAGCGGGAGGAGCCAGCACCAAATTTCCTTCTATTTGTTTTTTAGTTGTGTCTCGTGTAATCAATTCTGTTTCTGGAAAATCAATAAACTGACGAAGGACTTGGGTCATGTGTTCGCTAGCTCCATGGGTAAAAATCTTTCCGATAGAAGGATCTAAATGTTTGAGTAGTCGCTGCACTTTTCCCAATGAATAACCCATCAATAAGCTGGTTGTTTTTTCAGCCTGATTTGCAGCCCACCATTGGTTGATTTGTTCGTGTACTTGGCGTGGATTTTCCCATTGGAAAACCGGTAGGCCAAAGGTGCTTTCCGTAATAAATGTATGACACGGAACAGGTTCAAATTCGGTTGAAATACCGTCCGATTGGGTTTTGTAATCACCAGTAAAAACCCATATCTCCCCTTTATGCTCGGCACGAATTTGCGAGGAACCAGGTACATGACCTGCTGGATGAAAAGAAAATTGAACACCGTTTATTGTAAAGGTCTCATTGTATTTTTTGCCGCTAACACTTATGCTTCCTAAACGATGTTTTAGAACAGGGACATTGATTTCTTGGGTAATGTAGTGTTGGCTTCCCCAACGTGCATGATCGGAATGCCCGTGCGACACAAGGGCTTTATCTACTCCCCGCCAGGGATCCAGATAGACGTCGGCTTGTTTACAGTAAATTCCCTTGGAGGTAAATTCCAGCAGTGGCATACGTTTTTTTCTTTTTCAAGTTAAAGGTACAAATCCAGAATTTATATTCACAATCCATAAATTTTATTCGTTTTAAAGGGTTTTCAGTGATTAAAGAAATCAGAATTTTAAAACCGTTAATAAGTCCGTACAACTCCTTTTTCAACCCCCGTAATTATTTGCTATTTTCGTTAGGATGTATTTGATTTTTGACACCGAGACTACAGGATTGCCCAAGCGCTGGGATGCACCTTTAACAGACAGTGAAAACTGGCCACGGTGTATCCAGATTGCTTGGCAAATTCACGATTCGAAAGGTGGATTAGTAGCGCATCAGGACTATTTGATTCAGCCTGAAGATTTCACCATACCTTTTGACTCGGAACAGATTCACGGAATTTCTACAGCTTTGGCTATGGCCGAAGGTGTCTCTTTGGCCACCGTTTTGGCTGATTTCCAAAAGGCATTAGACGGAGTCCATTACATTGTAGGTCACAATGTTTCCTTCGACCGAAACATTATGGGGGCAGAATTTTTAAGAGCAGGTTTGTCGGACCCTTTAGAAGAGAAGCCCGTAATCGATACATGTACTGAGGAGACCGCTCAGTTGTGCCAACTCCCTGGGGGTCGTGGGGGGAAATTTAAATTGCCAACTTTAGGGGAACTCTATCATTTTTTATTTCAACAGAGTTTTGAAGAGGCGCATAATGCCACAGCTGATGTAGAGGCTACCTCCAGAGCTTTTTTAGAATTGATACGTCAAGACAAGCTACACCCACAGGTTTTGACCTCCGCTGAGTTAGTCGCCGAATTGAAAGCCCATCCACATGCTTTTAAACTGATCGGGCTTCAACATCAAAACCTAAAGGAGGCATCAAAAAAGTTAAAAAAAGAAGTAAGTCCTTCAACACCCCAACAAACAGGAAATATTGAGGAAGGAATTTTGACAGAAGCTTCTTTTGTCCATCTTCACAACCACAGTCAGTTTTCGGTTCTGCAAGCTACTTCAAGAATTAGTCAGTTAGTTGAGGCGGCTGCCATGTACAAGATGCCTGCTGTGGCACTTACAGATCATGCCAATTTAATGGGTGCTTTTCATTTTATTAAAGCTTTGAATGCCTACAACAAGGAGGCTGAACAAAAAATCAAACCCATCATCGGTTGCGAATTTTACGTTTGTGAGGATCATTTGGATAAGACCAGAAGAGACGATGGATATCAGATTGTTTTTTTGGCAAAAAACAAAAGAGGATATCACAACTTGGCAAAGCTAACTTCAGCAGCCTATGTTTCTGGATTTTATTATGTCCCTAGGATTGATCGTGAATTGATAAAGCAGTACAAGGAAGATTTGATTGTTCTGACGGGAAACACTTATGGAGAAGTGCCCTCAAAAATTCTAAATATTGGGGATCGGCAGGCAGAAGAGGCTTTGCAATGGTGGCATGCTGAGTTTGGAGCCGATTTTTACATTGAATTGATGCGGCATGGAGAAGAAGGAGAAGATCGTGCGAATGAGGTTTTAATTCAGTTTTCTAAAAAGCACAACATTCCATTAATTGCGACCAACAATACCTACTACACCAATAAAGAGGAGGCTAATGCCCACGATATTTTACTTTGTGTAAAAGAAGGGGAAAAACAAGCGACTCCCATAGGACGAGGAAGAGGGTTTCGCTATGGCTTCCCCAATCAGGAATACTATTTCAAGTCACAGGATGAGATGAAAGTGCTCTTTCAAGATCTGCCTGAGGCCATTTTGAATATTGATGAAATAGTATCCAAAATAGAGCCTTTTGAACTGGCACGAGAAGTTTTGCTTCCCAAGTTTGAAATTCCTGTTGAATATCAAGACACCACAGGTGAAGAAGACAAAGAAGGGGAAAATAATTACCTGCGCTTTCTCACTTATGAAGGAGCAAAAGAACGTTATGCAGAACTGACCGAGGAAATTAAAGAGCGGATCAACTTTGAATTGGATGTAATTGCCAATACTGGTTACCCGGGCTATTTTTTAATTGTACAAGATTTTATTGCTGCTGCCCGCAGTATGGATGTTTCCGTGGGTCCGGGTAGGGGTTCCGCAGCAGGATCGGTGGTGGCTTATTGCCTTAAGATTACCAATATTGATCCGATTGAGTACGATTTGCTTTTTGAGCGTTTTCTAAATCCTGATCGGGTAAGTATGCCCGATATTGATATTGATTTTGACGATGAAGGGAGGGGTCGCGTTATGGACTATGTCATAGAAAAATACGGTTCCAATCAGGTAGCGCAAATCATTACTTATGGAACCATGGCAGCAAAATCTTCGATACGGGATACCGCTAGAGTATTGGATTTGCCATTAGGTGAAGCCGATCGGATAGCAAAGTTACTTCCTAATATTAAGCTTTCAAAAATCTTTAATTCAACCGATCAGGAATTGAAAGAAAAATTGAGAGCAGATGAAGTTTTGCGTGTAAATGAAATCAAAAATTTAGCAGAAGAAGAAAGTCTGTCTGGTGAGACCATTCAACAAGCTAAAGTGTTGGAGGGTTCCCTAAGAAATACGGGTACACACGCCTGTGGTGTAATCATTACTCCGGATGATATTACTCAATTTGTTCCTGTGGCTACGGCAAAAGATTCGGACTTGTATGTAACTCAGTTTGATAACTCGGTTGTAGAAGATGCAGGTTTGTTAAAAATGGATTTTCTGGGTCTCAAGACCCTCACGCTCATAAAAGACACGGTCAAACTTGTGAAATACAAGTACAATGAAGATTTGGATCCGGATACGTTCCCTCTAGATGATCAAAAAACCTATGAATTGTTTCAAAGAGGGGACACAGTCGGGATTTTCCAGTACGAATCTGCTGGAATGCAAAAGTATTTAAAGGATTTAAAGCCGACTGTTTTTGCTGATTTGATTGCGATGAATGCTCTGTATCGTCCAGGGCCTTTGGAGTACATTCCGAGTTTTGTAGATCGAAAAAACGGTCAGGAAGAAATTAGCTATGACCTTCCAGTAATGGCAGAGTATTTGGAAGAAACCTACGGAATTACAGTTTATCAGGAGCAAGTGATGTTGCTTTCTCAAAAACTTGCGGGTTTTTCAAAGGGCGATGCTGATGTTTTGCGAAAAGCAATGGGGAAAAAGATTTTTGCATTGCTACAAAAGTTAAAACCTCAATTCATAAACGGAGGTAAAGCAAATGGACACCCCGAGGAGGTATTAGAGAAAATCTGGAAGGATTGGGAAGCTTTTGCGGCATATGCTTTCAATAAATCTCATTCTACTTGTTATGCTTGGATTGGATATCAAACGGCATATTTAAAAGCGCATTATCCTGCAGAATACATGGCTGCAGTACTTTCCAATAATATGAACGACATCAAACAAGTCACTTTTTTCATGGAAGAATGCCGTCGTATGGGACTTAAAGTTTTAGGTCCCGACGTCAATGAGTCCTTTTATAAGTTTACTGTAAATGACCAACAAGCAATTCGCTTTGGGATGGGAGCCATAAAAGGAGTTGGGCGGGGTGCTGTAGAAACGATTATTGAACAGAGAAAGGAACAAAAGTACACTTCCATATTTGATCTTGTTAAACGAATAGACCTTCGTGCAGCAAACAAAAAAGCATTTGAAAATTTGGTTTTGGCGGGCGGATTGGATTCGTTGTCAAATGTGCATCGTGCTCAATATTTTAATCCAGATGGAGATGGGATTACTTTTTTAGAAAAAGCCCTCCGTTTTGGAGCAAAATATCAAGAAAACTTAAATTCTTCTCAAACCAGTTTGTTCAGTGATGCGACCAATGAGACCTATCAGGATTTGACCATTCCGAATTGTGAATCCTGGACGAATTTAATTCGTTTGAAAAAAGAAAAAGAAGTTGTAGGAATTTACATTTCCTCCCACCCCTTGGACGATTTCACCCATGAAATGAAACATTTTATGAATATCTCTCTGAATCATTTGGGTGATTTGAGTCATTTGGTAAGGCGAGAATTAAGCTTGGGAGGGATCGTTAATGATGTCCAGCATTTAGAGAGTCGAAACGGAAAAGGTTGGGCGCGTTTTACTCTGGAGGATTTTACAGATCAGTATGAATTTCGAATTTTTGGAGAAGATTATTTAAAATACCGTCATTTTCTGGTTGTAAACCAATTTATTAGGGTTCGAATTTCTATACGTGAGGGTTGGACAAATAGAGAAACCGGAAAAGTTGGAGCGCCAAGAATGCAGTATTTGCAGTTTGAAATGTTACAAAACACCATTGAAACTAATGCAAAAAAGTTGACACTCCAGCTGGATATTCATCAACTTAAAGAGGAGCAGATTTTGATATTACAAGATAATTTAAAGTCTTACAAGGGGGATCAGTCTTTGTATTTTAGCGTTTACGATTCCAAAAAGAAAGTAAAGCTAATGCTGAACAGTAAGAAGCAAA
Source organism: Flavobacteriaceae bacterium (assembly GCA_029243165.1). Classification (GTDB taxonomy): domain Bacteria; phylum Bacteroidota; class Bacteroidia; order Flavobacteriales; family Flavobacteriaceae; genus MS024-2A. The sequence goes on along the minus strand of JAQWSN010000027.1, from coordinate 68,978 downwards.
AGGTAAAAATTACATCCGATTTACTTCAGTATTTAGACCAAGAATCCTGGCATTACAAACTCAATTGAATCAATTGGGAAAAGGTATAATTGGATAAGTAAATTTGATTTTAAAACCGAGTGAAAATCCATTAATTATTTAACTTTACGCTTAAAATATTTAATATGGCATTAGAAATAACAGATGCAACATTTGAAGAAGTAGTATTAAAATCAGAGAAACCAGTACTGGTTGATTTTTGGGCGGCATGGTGCGGTCCTTGTCGAATGGTAGGACCTATCATAGACGAAATAAGTCAAGATTATGACGGTAAAGCCGTTGTAGGAAAGGTGGATGTAGATGCTAATCAGGAATTTGCTGCCAAGTATGGTGTTCGAAACATCCCTACAGTTTTAGTTTTTGACAAAGGAGAATTGGTTGGGAGGCATGTTGGTGTTTCACCCAAGACGGCTTATGCCGAGGCTCTAGACGCTGTAATTTAGGCTTCACAACATCTTTGTTTTTAATTTTCTTTTTGTCGGTATTTGTTTGGCAAATTGAAATAGGAACGTATATTTGCACACGCTAATTAGGTCTGGTAGTTCAGTTGGTTAGAATACATGCCTGTCACGCATGGGGTCGCGGGTTCGAGTCCCGTCCAGACCGCTTTTTTAAGAAGTTGTGTGTTGTTAAATCGAATTTTGTTCGATGTTTTCAACCAGTGAGAAGCTTTCCAGTGAAATGGAGGGCTTTTTTTGTTTAAATTCAGATAAAATTACCTAATTTTACTTGTTAAGAACTGTAAATCATTTGAATTTGAGGCAAAGCTTTTAAATCCTTTTTATTAGTTATGAGAATAACAAAGAATTTATTTAATATATTTTTAGCAATTTTCTTAGGCTCTTGCCTAAGTTATTCAGCTTTTTCTCAAGAAAGAAGAATTTTATTGAATAATGATTTGCCTGGAACTGAAATTCATTATGATAATGTAAAATTATCTCTTGAGGTTAATAAGGCTACAGATGAACTATTTAATGGTCAAATTAGATTAGTAGTTAATAAATTAATTTCATCACAAGGTTCTAGTACATCCGAATTAACAACCAACACTTTAGTTGGAACTATAAGCAATACGCAAGATTTTAATCTTGGATATTTTGATAAAGTAATAACAGGATTGAGTTCTGATACAACTTACGAATATGAATGGATTCTTGAAATTGGTAGTGAACAAATCAAAACAAACATAGCTAGTTTTACCACAACTGATGGTTGGGCTATATTACCAAAACAAACATTTGAAATTCCTGAATTTGTTAGATATCAGGGCGGAAAAACTTTTTCAGTCGGAGATACCATAGGAAAGGTAAAATATGACGATAAATTGCAAAACTGGATAAAGGTTAAAACACATTACAAAACTACCATGGCTTTGAATGATAAAGGCGAATTATGGGCTTGGGGTAGTAATGATAAAAGAATTATCCCCAAGATGATTAGTAGGGAAGAATCCTTAATGTTTAATTATGTAAACCCTAACGAAGAAGATAGAAAGGAAAAAAAACCTAGTATTGATATTTACTATACACCCGTAAAAATCAAAACTCTTCCGAATGATGATTTTTGGGGTGCCATGGATAGTGATAATGATTTGTATTATAACTTTGACGAACAACTATATGATACTGAAAATACCAATGACTATTCTGAAAATTCTGCAAATAGTCCACCAGATGATGACTTTGATTTCTTTTCAAATGCTTTTGAAGAACTAATTGGTACGGACCCAAATAAACCCATGGATATTGCTGACTGGATCAATGTAGAGACTTACATTGATAATGAATTGAATTTAAGTGAAGGAACAATTTATTTTCATGATTTTGCATTCGGTAAGACTTTTGCGTTTGGTATAGAAAAAGATTCTAAAAAATTATATGCATGGGGAACTGTTTACGGTGGGATTGATACCTATGATTACGAAATTAGTAAACACAAGAATTATAATGTAGAACCTACGGATGAAAATTATTTCATGCCAGCAGTCAATATAGAAAAGAATTTGGGGATAGATATATTTATACCTTTTCCAACACCTGTTTTAAATTGGAATTCCTCAGATGTAATTAGGGATTTAAGTTGGGAAAAAATAGAGATTTCTGAAAATTTCCAAAACCCAAAATACCCAAATGTTAACAGCCAAAAAAATATATACGATGCTACTGTCGCTGGTATAACTGATACTGGAGCACTATACGTTTGGGGAATATATGATGGTGTTATAATTCCAACACCAAAAAGGATAGGAGAAAATAAGCGATGGATAGATTTGACTCTCAACAATAAATTAATTGCCATAGATGAGTTTGGTGATATGTTCTCTCTAAGAAACTTAGATATAGGAGACGAACCTGATGAATCGACTATTGATTCGGATAACGATGGAGTTGCTGATGCAGATGATGCTTATCCAAATAACCCTGCCTTTAAGAAAGATCAGGATTACGATGGGATACCTGATTTGGTTGAATTATCAATTGGGACTAATTTTTTAAAATCAGATACTGACGGGGATAAAATTCTTGATGGGAATGATCAATTTCCTAGAGATCCTAATAGACAATTTGATCGAGACAATGACGGATTAGATGCTGGTGTGGATGATAACGATTTCAATCCAGATATTGATGAAGATGGAGTTCTAGACGGTCTTGATATGGAACCTAATATTAAAGGACTTAATTTTGAGCACTTAGATAGTGACAAAGATCAAATAAGTGATGAAGACGAACAGAAGTTATGGACAGACCCATACAATCCAGATACAGATTCGGACGGTGTGTCCGATAAAGATGATTTGTTTCCTAGAACTTCTTTATACAGATATGATTCTGATGGAGATGGATTACCTGACTATTTTGAAATAGAATTCAATAAAACAGATCCCTTTAATAAAAATTCAGATGGTGACCTATATAATGGTTGGGACGGAGTAGATAAGAATAAAAGAGAAGAGATTATTCAAAAACTTGTAGCTATATGTGGAAAAGATTGTGATCCATGGCTAGTTTATTACAGGTTTGTTGAAATTGAGAGAGATTGTAATCTAGATGGAAGAATAACTCAGGATGAGTGGAATTCTGATTGTTTATTTACTTCCTCAGATGGAATCATAATCGTAAGAGATGACAGTCCAAATGACATTAATAAATTACGAGACACAGATTGGGATGATATTGATGACATTGAAGATGAGGATGATGACAATGATGGATATCTTGACGTATATGAAATCCATCCCAGAATAAATACAAATCCAAAAAAATGGGATTCTCAACCTTTAGATTCAGATGGGGATTATTTACCAGATGTAATTGAAGAGTTGTCAGAATCTGAAGGTGGTACAGGCACAGATCCCTTTAATAATAATTCAGATGGTGACTGGGCAGAAGATGGTTGGGATGATTGGCCCAATGACCCTTCACTAATAACTGACTCTGATAAGGACAGAGTTGAAGATTGGGTTGAAATATTTTTCTTAAAAACAGACAAAGACAATGCTGATTCCGATGGTGATGGAGTTGATGATTTCAACGATTATTTTCCAAATGAAATTTGGGATCCAAATGATCCAAAACCTACTGCTGGGACTAAAGATACCGATGAAGATGGTTTATCTGATGAATATGAAAATTTTATTGGCTCAAGCCTTACAAATCCCGATTCTGACGGTGATGGTTTTTTGGATGGGGAATGCGATTCTTCAAAGTGGATTAAAATTCAAGATCAATCGGGTAATGTTTGGTATGAACAAAATTGGAGAAAATGCTTTGGGTTTGATCAAACCAATGGAAATATAGAATGGGAGTATGTCGAAGAGTATGATAGGTGGATGCCTAAGACCAGATGGAAAACAGATGCATTCCCTACGGATTTAGATGAATGGTCTGATTATGATAACGATGGAATTGGGGATAATAAAGACAGAGATATTGATGGTGACGGTATTGATGAAAAACTTTATATACAGATAACAGATCACACAAACCAAGGCCTTGATAAAGTTTCAATTGAGGATATATCTATTACCACTGCTTCAATAAAAACTCATACTCGATCAGAAACTTCATTAGAAAATTTTGATGCAACGGTTGAAATTGATGATGTTTTATCAAATAATTCAAGCGCTACAATTTTTAAGTATTATTTTGACGATAATGAGCCTCTTATTACTATGGAGCCCGACCCAAACAATTCTGGATCTGAAAGGTATGATATTAATAATCCTTATTTCAAAGGGGCTTTTGAAACGTATTTATTTGTTGTTATTCATAAAGGGAACCAAAAATTCAAAAAGAAGTTTAAAATAAATAAAAGCTACAGGTTTTCAAGAAGTAAAACAGCCTATTCTATTATTGAAATAACAAAAGGAGATTCTTTCAAGGATGATTACAAAGTTGAGATTTTAATTGATGCTTTTCCTAATGATAGATTACAATCTAAAAATTCTGACTTTGGACATTGGGATGGTATTCACGATTATAATGATAACGGCATTTGGGGAGAAGAAGCAGATGAGTGTCATTGTAATTCCACTGGAGAATATGATTTTAGAAAAGAGGATACTTTTGCAGATGAAATAGATTTTGATGATGATGGAGATACATTTTTAGACGATGATGAAATATTTAATGGTAGTGATCCCTTGAATCCTGAAAGTTTTCCAGGATCTGAATATTTTGACAATGATGGAGATGGACTTTCTAATAACTACGAAATAAATGTAAATGGCAGTGATCCTGCTAATTGGGATAGCGATGGAGATGGCTATAGTGATGGGTATAAATATCCATATAGAGAAGATAACAATTGGGTTTATGCAATTGAGGTTCCAGATCTTGAAGCCAAGCCAATTTTAGGAGAAAGTTATTATTTGAGAATCCAAGGGTACGATTCTGAACCCTATGATTCTGGTTTTGAGTACTACTTAACTGTAGACAATAGCATACAAACAGGGAAAGATATTCTTGATTATTTCTACAACCGTTTTCAAAGCGATAGAAATTATATACCTTATGATAGAGAAGAAAGTAATCAAAATAGATCATACTTTGAAACTTTTATCGATGGAAATTTTTTGATAGTAAGGGGAATACCAAACCCATCAACTGGTGAGATTAGAAAACAATTTAATTTTTATTCTACTAATTCATATTTAGGTTATATAAATGACGAAAAAAGGTTAAAAGTATTTTCTATTGATAGAGAAATTGCCAGATACAGGGGGGATTGGTATAGAAGTAGTATTTCATCAGAAAATGTTGGAGAAGTTTTAACTAAATATAATGGAGTTATATATGGAAATACAAACAGGGAATATTTAATTGATGCTTTCCCAAATGATCCAACCGAATATAGTGATACTGATGGTGATGGGTTAGGAGACAATCTTGATAATGATATAGATGGTGACGGAATTGTGAACTTCGACGACGAACTCCCTTACATCGAAAAATATGTATTTGATTCTGATGCCGATGGTATTCCTGACGATATAGATTTGGATGATGATAATGATTGGATGATGGATTTTGATGAAGAATTCATCGGAGAAAATCCATTAGTTAGTTCAAATTCCATTTCAGATTACGACCACGATGGTTTGTCAGATAATTATGAACAAACTAAAGTTGATCAAGACGGAAATTTAATTTCAAATTATCAAGATTGGGATTCAGATAATGATGGTATACCAGACGGGAGATCTTTTCGATTTAGCAAACCAGGGTGGCAAAGAACCTATATAGTTGCTAATCCTGATTTGTGGCTAGAACCAGAAGAATATAAATTTATAATAGGAAGTGGGGACAATTATGAAGAGTATGAATTTAATGTGGTTAGTAATCAACAATATAAAGTACAAGATTGGCTACTATTTATAAAACAAAAAATTGATGAGCAGGGAACTATAAATAATGTTCAATTAAGTGTTGTGATAGATCAAAACAGACTCCATATAAGGTCAGCAAATAATTCAGATGATTCCGTAAATCTCATAGCTCCAATTATACTTACAAAAAGTATATCATCTCTTACAGCATACAATACGGGAATTATCCGGAGCAATATTTGGAGTGAATATGGCTGGAGATTTCAGCCTGAAGAAACTGGAGATGGTTCGGGATGTTGTTCTATGAAAAGGTTAAGTATATATGGGTTACCATTTGGTACAGATAATTTTGATAACTACATGTATGATATGTTTCCAAATGATCCCTCCAAATTTTGGGATTCAGATGGCGATGGGATAGATGACTTTTTTGACAATGATATTGACGGAGACGGGGTTTTAAATTTTCTAGATACTGCTGTATACGATCCATTAGACGATCAAGACAATGATCTAGATTTTATTGGTGATCTGACTGATAAAAACGACGATAATGATACTTTTATTGATATTGTTGACCCTGAACCACTTGTTTGGACTGAGTCAAATCAGACATTTGATGCAGATAATGATGGATTATCAGATTCCTACGAAATACATATAGGAACCGATAAAAACTTTTGGGACACTGATCGGGATGGTCTCTCTGACGGGCTAAATCATAATGGCAAATTCGAATCAGGTGATGATAGTGATGGTGACGGATTTTCTGACTATGATGAAGATAAATTTCAGGGAGACAGAAATAACCCAAGTATTTTCCCAGTAGATTCAGATGGAGATTTTTTTTCAGATGGTCTTGAAGACTTTTTACATCTTGATAAAACTGACCCCAGTATTCCAAATCAGGATATAAGATTAGAGGCTGCTTTAAGTCCTTGGAAATGTTGTTCAGGGTTTACCCTTGAATCATGGAAAAGTTATTATTTAGGTTATGGTTATTATATTGATGGTAACAGAAGAGGTCTTGATATTCCAATGAATAAAATACTTGGAGCAAAACAATTTATTTATGATATGTTCCCTCTAATCAAGGGTTCTTATTATGATATAGATGGTGATGGTGAAGCAGATGAGACGGACCAAGATTCAGATAATGATGGAGTCCTAAATAAGGATGAAACTAAAGGAATTTTTGTAATAAACGAGGATAGATTTCAAAGAAGTAATCCATTTATGAAGGATACTGATGGTGACGGCTTTAATGATGATATAGATGAAATACCTTGGGACAAAACTGAACAATTCGATACCGATAGGGATGGAGTAGGAAATGAGAGAGACTGGGATGATGATAATGATGGGTTAAATGACGAATGGGAAAAAACTGAATTTAATACAGACCCACTTTTATTTGACTCTGATAGTGATTTTTATTCTGATGGGCCACTATCAAAAGGAGTTCCTTCATTTGATCTATTAACCGGCACAAGTACGATTACATTTTATGAAAATAGAGATGAAAATGGATTTTGGATTGAAAGTATTACGTTAAATCCTGTAGCGACACAATCAAGTACCATTTCAGAGTTATGGGATAATTTTGAAATTGGGATAGATGATTCGAATGGATTTAAACGGCTTAGCATTGAAAATGATAATCCCGCTAAAACAGCTAACCAGATTTTAGAAGACTTCAGAAATCAAATTAATGGGCTTCAAATTACTGACTATCATTCCTCATCTACACAGACTTTAACAGCTGTTCTTTCAGGTACCACCCTAATAATTAAGGGTTCGAGTAGCACCAAACCATGGATGAATTTAAACTGGTGGAGTCACAAAATTAAAATCTTCACTTCACTGGATTATTGGGATGGTAAGGATGAATTTCCTACTGATTCAAATGAATGGCAAGATTGGGATTTTGATGGAATTGGTGATAATGCTGATACTAATACTGATTGGGATTTATTAACTAACGACCAAGAAATTTTAAAAGGCACAAATATTTATTGGTGGGATACTGATAATGACTATTATGATGACTTTTTTGACGAGGCACCGTTAGATAGATATGCAGTTCTTGATACAGATCAGGATGGAATACCTGATGAAAGGTGGAAAGATTTAAATGAAGACGGTTATATAGACATGTATTGGCATGATGGAGATAATCCTGATTATGACCCAAGTGCTGATTCTCCAAAAATTATTGACACAGATATTGACGGAGATGGCTTAACAAATGATGAGGAAGATGCAATCAGAACCCTTAAAAGAATTGCTGACACTGATTTTGATGGAATAAATGATGGAGATGATGCTTTCCCATTGGACCCGAAAGAATGGTATGATAATGATCAAGATGGGTATGGAAATAATGCCGATAATGATGATGATAACGATCATTATTTAGATAATGATGAAACTTTGAATCAAACAGATACATATTCTTCAACCATTTTTCCATTGATGGATAAGGACAATGATTTCATGTCTGATAAGTATGAAATTTATATTGGCACGAGTCCTGAAGATAATGACACCGATGATGACGGTATAATAGATGGTCTAGATGCATATCCTCTTAATCCGTACAAGACGAAAGACACAGATTATGATGGAATTTCAGATGATCTTGATAATGATGATGATAATGACGGATTACTTGATCAAATTGAAACAAAAATTAATGATTTATTTCCTGAAATAAATTTATCAACCCTTATTAAGGATAATAATTTTGATGATCAAGATTATGATAACTTACCTGATATCTATGAAGCCAAATTGATTGAGCTATACAAACAAAACGGTTATCCAGATCAGTATGACAGTGAACAGGTAGGGTTTACTATTTATGACATTGATGATGTTGACGGTGATGGAATAAATAACATATTAGATGATGACAGTGACGATGATGGAATCCTTGATGGTCAAGATGTTGCAGTTTTTTATCCATCTGAAGATTGGAGAGATACTGATTTTGATTTTATAGCTGATGATCAAGATCCAGACATTGATGGAGATTTTATTTCAAATGAAGATGAGTTTATGTTTGGAACAAACCCTAATAAAAAGGATACAGATGATGATGGAAAATCTGACCTTGAGGACTATTATCCAAGTTTAAGTGAACTCAAATCAAAGTCAGAATTATATGAATCTTTTATCAGTGACGATAATTTAGTTTCTCTAGGTGTAGGAACAAAATGGAGGAGTGTAACCGGATGGAACTCAAACCAAATTGGGTCTACTTATGCAGCAGTAAGTAGGTCGGGAGATATGTATGGTTGGGGAGTCAATTACGGAGCTTTACCACTCTATACCTTCACAAATGATAATGGTGATGAAGAAAATGTATATGATAAATATTGGAAAAATGGAGACTTTTTTGGTTTCACTATTAAAGAACCAATAAAAATTGATCTTGATTTTAAAGAAACAAATACTCTTTCTTCATCGAGATTTGGAAATAGATCTTTTCGATCAAGATTTTCGAGAGGAAATTCTCTTTCCTCAAATACTACCACAAAAGTAAAAGATGTTGATCTAGGGAAGTCATTTGGAGCCTTAATTACTAATAAGGGAGAATTAGTGACATGGGGCACTAATTTGAGTAGTCAGCTAGGGAATGGACAAAATCAAACCTATAAGAAACCTATAAAGCCAGCTGTAGGATTTGGACTATTAAATATAATAAGCGCAGGTGACCAGCAGGCAGGAATGATAAATACAAATAATCAGTTAAAACTTTTTGGATCAAATGATCAAGGCCAATTAGGAACAGGAGCACCACCTTACAACAAACCTATGAGTCTGACCATCAACTGGGAAGAAATTGATGTGAGTAAAGTTGAAGAAGTTATAGTTACAAAAACAGAAACATTTATAAGAACAAATGAGGGCAAGGTTTATTCTTATGGAGATAATGAATACGGTCAGTTAGGACAAGGTAATCGATCTATTAAAGCAGAAAATTATTTAGCTCCATCAGAATTAACTTTTGGAGGCCGCCAGGTTAGTGTAGAAAATAAATGGAAAAAAATAATTGCAATTTCTGGGAGTGTATTTGCTTTTAACGAAGATGATAAATTATACGCCTGGGGAGATAATAGAAAATTTTCTCTTGGTTTAGGTTTAGATAAAGTAGACGAAGAATCTATAATGTTACCTACAGAAGTAAAATACATTAGTAATGATGGATTTAAAAATATAGAATTAAAGCACATCAAAGAAGTGGATGGTAAGCTCCAGTTTAAGGCTTTTAAAGGTGGGTTTATTTACATTGATAAATCCAATTCGTTATGGGCAGCCGGGGAAAACCTTTTCATGAACTCTTGGAGACCTCTTACAATGCCAGAGAAAATAGGAAGCCTACAATGGAAAAAACTTCATGACTTTGATGGTTCTGATCAAACAATTTTAATTGAAGATATAAATGGAGGTATTTGGGGAACGGGATCAAATATTTACAAACAACTAACTGACGATCCGTGTGGAGATTTAATTTCTAAAGAAGTAACGGTTACTATAAATGATAATCCCTCTTCTGGTATAGTGAAATATATTATTCCACCCATAACAGGAACGGCAAGTTTAGTTTCTCTCGGCTTAGGTCCTTATCAAATAGGGGTTGAATATAAAGGAAGTTTAGATCAATTTGAGACAGATTTTTTAGTTGAATTTAGAAACACTTCAGGTCTTTCAAGTTACACCGCAATTAATATTAATGATGTTAATGGTAAAAAAGAATTTATCTTCACACAATTAAAGTTTGGTCCTTTCAATCCAAAAATTACTTTAAAATCTCCATCCAACGATGATGATTTTTATGATACAGTTACCACAACAATTGGAACCAAAAAGAAAATAGACAAAATTACATATGAAGTTTTAAGAGAAAATTATTATGGCTCTACTGAATATAGCTTAATTTTAGATCAAGTATTTTTTAGAGAAACAATTAATAATGCTGATTTGAAAACTAATTATCAAGCAAGCCAAAAGGCAATTGATAATTTAATTTCAAAGCTAAGGTATGCACAAGAATCTGGACAAATTGATAGAAATTTTGTTTTTGAAGATATCGGAACAGCAACATCCAACATGTTGTCAATCAAAAATAAAACAAAAGACTTTCAATCTGCCTTTTTCTTTTCAAAATCAATTACTGCTTCTAACACATCAGAGAGTAATATTAAACAAAGATTTCACGATCCAGAATGTACTGATGACCAACAGTCTTTCAGAACATTAGTTAATGTATTTACCCCAGAAGAAAATATTTTTAAAAATATTTCTCTAGGGGGAAGACATGCTTTAGCTGTTACCAATTCTAATACACTTTATTCATGGGGCGAAAATAGTCAAGGTCAATTAGGGCTTACAAAATCTGAGACAAAACAAAAACTAGTAGGACTTGAATCTTCTGGACAGGGAACCTTTGAGGGAACCTTTTCAGAATCAACAGTAATAACTTATGACAAATTTGGTGAAACAATAACCACCCCAACTGAAGTTACTTTCTTTAGCGATAAAGCAGTTAAGGAAATTAATGCATCCGCTGAAAGTAGTTTTGTGATTACCCAAGATGGAATGATGTATAATTTTGGGGATAATGATCTCGGTTCTTTGGCTACAGGGGACAATTTAGATAAACCAATACCAACAGCTATTGCGAATCCTGTTTTTTATGATGAAGAGAATAATACTTTGAGAAATCTTGAGAATTTCCAATGGGATAAAATTGTTGGAGGTTATAATTTTCAAATTGCAAAAACAGTAAATGATAATAATTCTAATGTATTATGGGGTTGGGGATATCAAAAATTAGGAAATTTAGGGGCTCTTGGAAATTTAAAGAACAATGCTGTTGAATTAAATACTGAATATGGTGATGCAAATGGTATTATTCAAACATCTGAAGATGGAGAATACATAACCGTTAGTGAACTTTTATTTAATTATATTGAAAAATTGAATTTTGATGGTTCGATTACTTCCAAATATCCATCTACGTCTAAAAATTTTGGGGGTACAATTCAATCATCTGAACCTTCAAAAATAAAAGATAATTTGACTGGAAAAGGGAATAGTTCCCCAACAAAAAAAGCTAATGTAGGTAAGTGGAAGGTCAAAAAAACTAAAGCTAAATTTCAAGAAAATAAAACAGCATCATTTGTAAACCATTTAGACACAAATGATACTCAAACAGATTTCCTGAATTTTGTTCTGGTCGATGTAAATGAACCTCCAGTTGATATTATTTTGCCAGATGTAGGTAAAAAGCAAGGAGAATTAATTTCTTGGATTAAAATGGCTGATAATGATGAAGAAGATAATTTAACTGCTTCAATACCAGAAATTTCCCCTAATAGAGATATTTTCTCAATTAAAAACAATAAATTATACTTCAGTAATATTAGTGGAAAAGCTAATGTGGTGAAATCAGTTATAATTAGAGCAACAGACTGGGAAGGCCTTTATTATGACGAAACTTTCGAAATATTGGTTGATGAAAATGGAAATGTATCTATTGAAGAGGCTACTCCTTCATCTAATGGTGTTATTAAAAGGGACGAGTTGACTGATACAGATGGAGATGGATTCAATGATACTGACGAGATAATTATGGGAACTGATCCATTTGATTTTAGATCCTTCCCTGGAGATTTTGATAATGATGGGATATTAGATTATTACGATGATGATTCAGATAATGATGGCTATCTAAATATAAGAGACTTATTTCCATTTGATCCAGAAGAATGGAAAGATGATGATAATGATGGAATACCCGATAATTCAGATCTTGATGATGACAATGATGGTTTTTACGATATTAGTGTAAATTGGGAAGATGACTATATCATACAAGATATGTTCCCAAATGATCCAAATGAATCCTCTGATTTTGATAGAGATGGTATTGGTGATAATGCCGATCTTGATGATGATAACGATGGATATGAGGACGAGAATGACCAATTCCCTAATAACCCATTTGAATGGTTAGATTCAGACGGAGACTCTATAGGTGACAATTCAGATGAAGATCGAGATAACGATGGATATTCAAATTTTGATGAGGAATTATTGGGAACTGATCCGTTAGATTCTAATAGTTTTCCAGCAGATCTCGATAATGATTTTGTTCCTGATGATTTTGATTCTGACGTTGATGGAGATAATGTTCCAAATGAATTTGATAATGCACCACTTTTATATAATCCTGACCAAGAATTTATTGAAAATGACTCAAATTTCATTCTCCCAGATTTACCTAAGTTTTTTAGTCCAAATGGAGATGGTATCAACGATTCTTGGTACCTCAAAGAAATCATAAGGTATCCTTTAAATAAGGTTTGGGTATATGACGTCTCAGGTAATGAAGTTTTTAGTAGCAGTCCTTATGAAAATGATTGGCAAGGAACAAATAAAGATAATTTTCCGCTACCTGAAGGCAGTTACTTATTTATAATAGATCTCAATATGGATGGAGCTGTGGACATGCAAGGGTGGATTTATATAACAAGATAGAGCTTGAATTTTAAATTTTTTTTCATACTATTATTCTTGGTTACTATTGAGACTTATTCACAACAAGATCCAAATCTATCTTTTTTTTTCAATCAAATGAACTTTTTTAATCCAGCCTATGCTGGGTCAAATTTCTCCAATGAAATCTCATTAGTCTCAAGAAATCAGTGGGCTGCAATTGAAAATTCACCAAAAAGTCAGTTCTTAACTATTTCTTCTTCGAGAAAAAATAATGTTGGTCTAGGACTTTCGATATACTCGAATAAAAATTTTATAGAAAGTAGAACAATTTCATACATAGATTTTTCTTATAAATTAGATTTTAGTTCAGATAAACATCTTTTTCTAGGAATCAAAGGAGGATCTGATTTTTCAAAAGCAGATTTAAGCGATATTGCTAATCAAGAAGTTTTTGATCCAGCTTTAGATAATTCCGTAAGATTTTTTCCCAATCTTGGTGTAGGTTTACTTTTAAAGCTTCCAAGATTTTACTTCTCTTTCTCTATACCGAGAATGTTTTCTAACCAAAATAAAGATCTAGTTTTCTATGGATCTAAGGTAAACCCTGTGTTTATTGGTACTGGATATAAATTATCTGTAACTGAAAGTCTAAATCTAAAAACCAATATCCTTTTAAAATCAAGTAGAGAAAGTAAGTCTTTGTTAATGACAAATATTTCATTAGACTTTAACGAAAATTTTGAACTTGGATTTAATTACAGTACATCAAATACAATAAGCCCTTTAGTATTATTGAATTTAAATCAATTTACTTTAGGCTACTCTTACGAAATGTCTTTAAAAAATAATCTTAATAGTCTTGGTCTGAAAACACACGAAGTCTTAATTAAGTATAATCTGAGCAAGGCTCAGAAAGAGGTTGTAGAGGAAGAATAATTTTACGTTTTATTTTTCACATTCACATTCTTCTTTTCCCATAGCTCTCGCCCTAGACTCAGAAACTTTTATAATTTTTGAATTAGAATCTGTACAAACTTTAAAGAATTGTCTGCACGGTTCCTTGTAATAACATTTCACACTAGGATGGGAACACAAGTAAACTAAATCACGTTGACTTGATGATTCAGATATAGCTGGCTTAGATGATGTGAATATAAACAATATTAAAAAAAATATAAATGTTAAATTTCTCATTTTTACTTTATGTTATTATTTAAATGTAAAAGGCCTTTTTAATTTTATATAAATTTAGTAAAAAAGAATCACTTTGATTTCCTCTAAAGAAGTTTTTCGAGTTGTAAACTCCTAAAATTGAACTTTGTGGGATTCAGGATTCAAATGAAATTCCAAAAGTTTCGCACGTTCTTTTTTATAAGCATCCCTTTCATTTGAAAGAATCAAATCTCTAGACAAGTCTTTATTCTGTTCAAACCTTATGGTAGAAACTTCATTGAAATCATGAGTGAGATATTTACTACTCCACAATGACATTTCATGGAGAACCCTATTCAAATCAATTCCTTTATTAGTCAAATAATAATGCTTCACTTTATGATCGTTTCTATTTTTAACGAAATCTATGAAACCATAATTTTTGAGTTTTTTAAGTCGATTAGTCAAGATATTGGTTGAAATATTTTCTTCGCCTTCTTGAATCAACTGAGAAAAAGTATTTCTGCTAAGGAGTAGATCGCGGATTACAATGAGAGACCATTTGTCGCCGACTAGATCTAACAAATTGGTCATTGGACAAGTAGATCTAAAAGTTTCATTCATAATTATTGATTTATCTCAATGGATTGACTCTGAAAAAACATGCTTTCGAGACAAAATTATTATTTGAATGCTGGCTTGTTCAAATTTATGAAATTTGGTTTGAGGAACATAATAATTAAAGTAAAAGAAGTACAAGTTTTTATTTTACAAAGCCCGTGTTTAAATCCCTGAAATTAAAGGCAAATACTACTGTTTATTTTTTATTTTTGTGGTGAATTTAAATACACAACTATGGCCTTTGATATTGAAATGATCAAGCAGGTATACAACCGCCTCCCAGAACGCGTAAATTCTGCAAGAAAGCTAACAGGAAAACCGCTTACGGCAACCGAAAAAATCTTGTATTCGCATTTATGGGAAACAAAGACGGAAAAGCCTTTTAATCGAGGGACAGATTATGTAAATTTTGCCCCCGATCGAATTGCTTGTCAAGATGCTACTGCTCAAATGGCACTACTTCAATTCATGCAGTCAGGAAAAGCCAAAGTCGCAGTTCCTACAACTGTGCATTGCGATCACTTAATACAAGCAAAAGAGGGAGCAGCTAAAGACTTAAAATCAGCAAACAATACCTCAGCTGAGGTTTTTAATTTTTTAGAATCCGTTTCAAACAAATACGGAATTGGATTTTGGAAACCTGGAGCAGGGATTATCCATCAGGTGGTCTTAGAGAATTATGCATTCCCTGGTGGAATGATGATTGGAACGGACTCTCATACCGTTAATGCAGGAGGACTAGGAATGGTTGCCATTGGTGTGGGTGGAGCAGATGCAGTAGATGTAATGGCCGACATGGCTTGGGAACTTAAATTTCCCAAATTGATTGGAGTAAAACTTACAGGAAAATTAAACGGATGGACGGCCCCGAAAGACGTTATCCTTAAAGTTGCAGGAATACTTACTGTCAAAGGAGGAACGGGAGCAATTATCGAATATTTTGGCGAAGGAGCAGAGTCAATGTCTTGTACTGGTAAAGGTACCATTTGTAATATGGGTGCTGAGGTTGGAGCAACTACCTCTACTTTTGGTTACGATGACTCAATGGAACGTTACTTAAGAGCTACAGGAAGAGACGATGTAGCCAATGCTGCCAATGAGGTAAAAAATCATTTAACAGCTGATCCTGAGGTTTATGCAGATCCAGAATCCTATTTTGATCAAGTCATTGAAATTGATTTAGATCATTTGACCCCACACGTTAACGGACCTTTTACTCCCGATTTAGCAACACCTGTCGCTGAAATGAAAGAAGTAGCAAAATCAAACGGATGGCCCTTACAAGTCGAATGGGGACTTATTGGCTCATGTACCAACTCTTCATATGAAGATTTATCAAGAGCAGCTTCAATTGCTAAGCAAGCTGTAAACAAAAAACTTAAAACCAAAGCTGAATTTGGAATCAATCCAGGGTCAGAACAAGTTCGCTTTACAGCAGAACGAGACGGATTACTTTCCATTTTCGAAGACCTTAATGCAAAAATCTTTACTAATGCCTGTGGACCATGTATTGGACAGTGGGCAAGGGAAGGTGCAGACAAACAAGAAGCCAACTCAATCATCCATTCGTTTAACCGAAATTTTTCAAAACGAGCGGATGGGAATCCAAATACCCATGCATTTGTAGCTTCACCCGAAATGGTTGCTGCTGTTGCAATTTCTGGACGCCTTGATTTCAATCCAATAACGGATAGTCTGATTAACGAAGCAGGTGAAGAGGTAAAACTAGACCCTCCGCAAGGAATCGAACTCCCTCCCAAAGGTTTTGATGTGGAAGATAATGGATATCTGGCGCCTGAAGAAGATAGCTCTAATGTAGAAGTTATTGTAAAACCCGATTCGGAACGCTTACAGCTCTTAACCCCATTTGAACCATGGAACGGTCAAAACCTTATTGGAGCAAAATTACTGATCAAAGCCCACGGTAAATGTACAACAGATCATATTTCAATGGCAGGACCTTGGTTGCGTTTTAGAGGTCATTTAGACAATATTTCAAATAATTGTTTGATTGGAGCAGTAAACGCCTTCAACCAAAAAACAAACTTTGTAAAAAATCAGTTGACCGGGCAATACGGCGGAGTACCCGATGTTCAAAGAGCTTACAAAGCTGCTGGAATAGAAACGGTAGTGGTTGGAGATCACAATTACGGAGAAGGGTCTTCTAGAGAGCATGCGGCTATGGAACCCAGACACTTGGGAGTAAAAGTAGTTTTAGTAAAATCTTTTGCTAGAATTCATGAGACCAATCTCAAAAAACAAGGGATGCTGGGAATTACTTTTGCCAATGAAGCAGACTATGATCTTATTCAAGAAGACGATACCTTCAACTTTATCGATCTAGCTGATTTTACTGAAGGAAAACCGTTAAGCATTGAAATTATTCATGCCGATGGAACAAAGGATACTGTGGTAGCTAACCATACTTACAACGATCAACAAATTGATTGGTTTAAAGAAGGATCAGCCTTAAACCTCATTAAGAAGCAAAACGCTGGCTAAGTATTTTTAATTTCTTAATAACACTCAAGACCCGATTTATTCGGGTCTTTTTCTTAGAGACCCAACCAATAAGTTAACTTAAGATTTATCGAACGAAACACAGGACCAAACTCTCGAGTGTAATAATTGTCATTGTAAACCAAGTAAAGGTCGGATAGCGGTGCAAATCGCCACTGTAATCTAGAGTTGATTCCTAAATTATCAGATTGATTGCTGTACTGAATCAAGGTAGACCAGAAGAGTTTCTTGTTCAAGGTCAATTGTATTTTTGGGCTCACCAAAATAATATTGGCAGAGGGATAGGGATCAGGAAGACGAACTTGGTTGTAATCCCAAAGTAAACTCATAACCACTTTGGGTTGGATGCGAAATTGAGTGTTTCCTTGATATGAAAATCGAGTACCATTGTAGAAAGTTCCATAGGAAAGCTCCGTTGAGAAACTGAAAAGCCGAGCAACATTTGACTGATACTCTACAGACCATTCGTTAAAATCGTAGCCTATTTCTGAGGGAAGTGGGATTCCGTTTTCAGATCGGGTAGGATCAAATGGATTTGATAAGTAAACATATTGGTTGCCAACTGAAAACTCCAACCGATCTAATTTTTTAAACTCCATAGCGTATTCAAATCGCTTCAAATGGTCGGTTTTCTTGTAATCTAAATTCTTTTGTTGCCACGTAAAATTCAATAAACGAATACTATGTGAATTGATTTTCCCCTTTTTGGGGTAGAAAAAACGACTCCCTGTAACCCCTGTTTTGATAATTCCTGTACGGGGAATAAAGCCCAAATCAGAACGAAAGTCTTGATCTACATAAACCCATTTTGAGGTAAAACGCCAGATGCGCGTATTGTAAATTAAGGAAGCCCCAGCTGAAAGATTTCCTTCGGAATCATCCGACTGAAAGGATTTATGGGTGTAAAATTTCCCAATCCATTTATTGTTGGCTGAATTCAAGTTGTAATCTAAACCAATGACTCGGTTGTATCGATCCTTTTCTTCAATAAACTCATAATCTCCGAACGTTTCTCGGTTGACAAAAAAAGCTCCAATTTGAGACTGATTGAAAACCTTTCGTTGTAAGGCAAACATGGCGTTATTGTTGGAAGCAATGGAGTTACTTAGGTCTTCTTGATTTTGAATACTCAAAACCCCCAAACGCCAATTTTCATCGAGTTTTCCACTCAGCCGAACCCCAGCTAAAATATTGTTCTGTATGGTATTTCCCTCTGCATCTCTAGCAATCCCTATGCGACGTGAAAAAAAAGGAACTGCTTCTCTACTTCCACCAAAATTTCTAAAGAGATCTCCATTGTCAATAAAAAATTGTCTTTTTTCTGGAAGTGAAATTTCAAATCGAGTCAAGTTGGTAATCAAATTATCTACCTCCACATTTGAAAAATCTGGATTGAGGGTAACATCTAAATTAAGACCGTTTCCAACTGCGATTTTCATGTCTCCTCCTACGCTCAGTGATTTATTAGTTGGTGAATCGCTAAAATCACTAGAGGCGAGTATGTTGGTGTAAGGAATAATATAAACAGGCGTTTTGCCTCGTTTTAGAGGTTCTTCAAAGACGAGTTCACCTACAAACCCAAGGTTGATCGGAATTTGATTTTGAGGAACTGGAGACCAGGTGCTTCGTTCGTTACTTTGCATGTCGTAACGATAGGATTGAAATCCCCATTTTTGGCTTCCTTCAGGGTATTTTATTGAGTTCAAAGGGATAGCCATTTCAATGGTGAATGCTTCTCCTTCACGGGTACTTGTAGCCTTCCATTTAATGTCCCAGGTCAAATTAAAACCTCTTACAGCTACACCTCGTTCAGAAATCAATGCTTCACGTTGTACTCCGTATGCACTAACGCCAAAAAGAAAGGCATTTTGTCCATCCCGAAATGTATCAAAAAGAACGGTAACATTGTCATTAGACCGAGCACTAAAGTCTCTTTTAAGTGAACTGACCACAAAATCAGGTCCAATCCCTTTTGCATAAGCCCCAATGTAAATATGGGTGTCATCGTAAAGTAATTTTAATGTAGTTTCATTGGTTGATCGAAGAGAATCAGTGGGAAACGTTTGCCAAAAGTCGGTAGCTGTTTCGGCTTGGCTCCATATGGACTCGTTAAGCTTTCCATCAAGTTGAATCGGATCCGTTATTTTTTTTACAAAAATGGACCGCTTATCCGATTGTTGAGCAAAATTTAGCTGAGGAATTAAGTGAAACAGTATTGTCAGAAACAATAGTGTTTTTAATATCTTATTAATTTTCATTTAGCATGATGGCAGGAAAATTAATAGTGATTAAAAATCTCCTTATTTGTTTTTGGATTAAAATTGAAATAAAAAAAATAAAATTCATAACAGTGGATGTTCGAACTATTTCTAGTGTGAACATTATTTTTTAGTTGAATAATTTAGCAGGGATTAATGGAGTTTTAAAAAACTAACGGACATCTGAATGAGTCATTTCTTCTAAGGTCTTTTCTCTAAAATGTTTGTATTTATTAGAAGCCTCGTTAATAAACTCCTCACAATTTTTTCCTTCTGCAGCCTTATACCAGTCTATTGAAAGTGGATGAAAATTCATGTCTAAGTGTTTTTTACTCCACATTGATAACTCATAAAGCAAAGGATACAAATCAATTCCAGAGTCCTTTAAATAGTAGACTTTTATTTTTTTATTTTTCGGGTTGAATACATAACCTATCAAATCAAAACTCAGTAATTTGTTAAGGCGATCTGTAAGAATGTTGGTAGAGATTTTCTCAGGCGCATTTCGAAAATCTGAAAAAGTAGTCCGCTCAAGGAATAAATCTCTTATCACAATAAGGCTCCAATGATCTCCCAAAATTTCTAGGGCCGTACTTATGGGACAAGTAGATCTATTATTTTGAACCTCTATCATAGCGTGACATGTTGTAAGTAAAGGTTAAAATTAAGCAACTTCTCTGACATAGTAAAGGTTTCTTAAGACTACTTCTTTTTCGCAATTAAAATTAAATTGCTTAAAAAGTACAATTAAATAGACTCAAGACAGAAAAGCTAAGTCATTAGTTTACTTTTGCATGGTTACAGAAGTACTTTTAAATAATACCAAAAGAATCAATTCAAGCACTTTGTATTTCAATATTAAAATTCAGACAATGAGATTACTTTTACTAACGTTAATTTTAGTTCCATTCTACACTTTCTCTCAATACGGTAGTGTAGAGCTTAGTTCAGGTGGTTTTTCTTTTGTTCCTGCTTTTACAGATTCTTCTCCAAATGTTATCCTCAATGCGGGCACAGGTACTAAAAAACGTATTTCAGCTTACATGATTGGAAATATCCGAATGAATACGTTAACCCCCAGAAGCTTCATATTTGTTACCCAAATTAAATTATTGGATAGAAAGGATAAAAAACTAAAATTATCTGGAGGGATTATTTTTCCTCTGATCCAAATTGAAGAGGACTACACCGTAAATACTTATTTTTCACAGCGATTAGGAGCTACTTATCCCATTTCAAAAAAATGGATCCTCAAAAGTGATTACATTCACGGAAAAGGAACGAATAATGATTTAGAAATCAATTTAATTACCCTAACCGGAATCCTACAGCAAAATAAATTTTCATTTGCTACCCAGATCTACTATTTGGATCTGGACACTACTTATGGATTTGCGGAGACAATAAACTATCGTTTAAGCTCGCGTTTTGACTTGAGAGGATTTATCAATCAGACGATTTCCTCTAATCAATTTATTTGGACAGCGGGTATCCGCTACAGACTCTAATTTTTGAGTAGAATAGTACTTCTTTACTCGGTAAACAAATGCCCTTCAGAATAGGTACGGGCTTCACCGCCAATAAGAACTCTTTCGCCAAGAGCCTCACATTTCAATTCTCCTCCTCTTTCTGAAAGTTGTAAGGCATTCATTTTATTCTTGTCCAGACGTTTAGCCCAAAAGGGAATGAGGGAGCAATGGGCAGAACCAGTAACGGGGTCTTCTAGTAGAGTGGCTTGAGGAGTGAAAAATCGAGAAACAAAATCGACTTCTTTTCCTTTGGAAGTCACAATTACACCCCCTGTACCTAAATTGATCTGATCAAAGATTACTCGATTAATTTTGAGCTCACGGATCTCTTTTTCAGTTGGGTACACCAAAAAGTAATCTCGAGATTGATACACTTCAGCAGGCAAAATGTTCAATGCATTTTTTATCGAATCTGGAAGTTCTGCTTTTTTGGGAGGTCTGGAAGGAAAATCTAAAAAATAGCGACTCCCTTTTAAACGTACTTTTAATGTTCCGCTGAGGGTTTCAAAGTTGAGGATGTCAGAAGTGTGGTTCAAGTGTTTTTTTAGGCAATGAGCTGTTGCCAAAGTAGCATGTCCACACAAATCCATCTCAAGATCAGGAGTAAACCACCTCAAGTGAATGCCGGCTTCTTTCTCTACAAAAAACGCAGTTTCTGGAACCGCATTTTCCTTGGCAATCTTTAAGAGTAAAGCGTCATCAAGCCATTCTTTTAAAGGAACTACACAAGCTGGATTTCCTTCAAATAACCGATTGGTAAACGCATCAATTTGATAAAATTTTAGTTTCATTACCCTCGTGGTTTTTTTGTTTTATTACATAAAGATATCTTCTTTGTTTTAAATCACTTTTTTGTTGTATTTGATTTAGGAAAAAACCTTTTAAAGCCCTCCTCTTTTTTTGGAATATTTGTTTGAAGCTACATCGGGGGGGAGTTCTACTTTGGGGCTTTTTTTCTTGGAGGTTTGTTCTTTTAACGAACCACAAGAATAGAAAATCAAAAAAATCATCAGAAGGGGGGTAGTCAATAGTAAAAATCGTTTCATAAGCACAAAAATTGAATTAGAAGCAATAAGTCTAGTCACCAGCAAATGGACTTCCAACAATACCTACTGCCAATTCTACCCAAATAAATAAAAACACCAGCAGGATTGATGCAATTAAAAAATTCCTTTGGACCAATGTTTTTGTTCTTTTTAAAATATGATGAACTCCAACACTTGTTGAAAATAGCAATACTCCCATGACGACAAAATCAAAAAGAGACCAGTTTACTTTATTTGAAACAAGTGTTCCAATAAAAGGGATGATTAAGAGAATTAAAGAATAGAAAGAAGTGTAGGGCAGGTTCTTAAACACAATTACTTATTTAAACCTAAATTTAACAAAAATATTCCAATCTTGATGGGAAGATTAGCGCGATATGTTTTTGAAAATGTAAAACATTTCTGAGGCAATTTGTAATGACCGTTCATCGTATTTTTCTGCTTCTTGAGGAGTGGCATCGAATCTCTTAGGATCTTCATATTGTAATGAAATCCTTTTTTCAGATGAGGGTATCAAAGGGCAGTTTTCGTCAGCATGGTCACAGGTCATAATGGCAGCAAAAGGTTTTATGGGATTGATTTTATCATCAAAAAGTTTTGAAAAAGCAATAACAGGAGCTGTTTTAGATGAAAAGTGGATACGATATTTCGGATTCAACTCCCCTTGGGTATCAATTTCGAATCCATTTCGTTTTAAAGAGGCAATTGCACGTTCATTGAATGCAGTTATCTCGATCCCACCAGAATATGCTTGTGCATCGATTCCGTAATAGGCTGCGGCAGTTTGAGCCCATATCTGGGAAAATTGACTCCTTCTTGAATTGTGAGTACAGATAAAATTGAGCAGAGGTGTTTGGTGTAAATCTACTTTCTCTTGGACGTATTCAATTACTTTTTGAAGTAACTTTTTACGGTCTTTTGAGATGGGTTTTTTTAGCGCTTTTTCAATACTTGAATCCAGTTTTACGAGCATGTTTTGTAAATTTTGATTCAACAACAGCACGAATCGGAAGTGCACGAAGTTGTTGGTGCAGCTGTTTTCGATTTCGATATGTTAGGAACAACGCATTCATCTTTTGCAAGACAGTCTGTTTGGGTAGCAACCAATGTGAATCTTGATTGCTCAAAACCCAAAGCATACTTCCCAATAGTGTCCGATTGGTATTCTATTTCAATCTCTAAATCGTCAAGTAGCAGAGCTTTTTCGGATTTGTCTAACAGAGATTTCATTTTTTGAACACTTAATCTATGGTCAAAATCATCAGCAGTGTAGAGTTGAAAATTGATTACGGAGACTTTCCTCAGTACGCTTCCACAATCAATAAAACGTTTGTCAAGTTGTCCAACTTCGGTGATGTGAAAATGTTGAGGAATCAGACTTCCATCCGGAAGGGTAAATTCAATAGTTTCAATTTGGTTGAGGATTGATTTAAAATCTGAAAGTTTCATAGGATTTAATTTTATTGTTTTAAGCAAGATTGGGTTTTATTCGTTTTGGGAATTTTCAATTGATCTAGTACATTCTTTAGCGCTGCCCATCTTTTTTCATTAATACAGTAGCAAATATTTTTACCTTCTATGGTTCCCTTGATCAAACCAGCATTCTTCAGTTCAGCAAGATGTCTTGAAACGGTGGGTTGCGCAAGTGGAATTTGATCCACGATCTCATTGCAAATACAAGAAGGGTTTTGGACAAGAAATTCAATAATAGCAAATCGAGCGGGATGCCCTAATGCTTTAAATACCCGTGCTGTATCTGTAATTTTAGCACGGAATCCTTCTGTTTTTGTTATTCCCATATTACAATATAAAATATTCAAAAAAAAGCTTGCCTAACTTTTTTAATGTTAAATGAAAAATACGTGAAAATTCTTACTTAGATTTTGCCATATCCGTAAGGATAAAAGCCAATACAAGAATCATAGTGATTATGACGATTATTGCAACACCTTTGATTGTCATGGAGAATAATTTTGTGCCAAGATACAGCTTCAATTTTATTTTAAATGCGTTCAAAAAAATATTTAACACATTTTATTCATAAATAGTTCAGCTTAATTTTCATTCCCGCCTACTTGACTCCGTTCCATAAATGAAATTCTTTCTAAAAGATTTCAGAAATGAAAGAGAAGTGAGTGCTTCATGGATTCTGATATTTTGAGTTTGGGTCTGCTCATTCAAATTAGTTTGTAGGAGTTGTCAATGACAGATTTCTAAAATCCAAAAGGTTCATTTTTTGTATCTTGGTTTTAAATACTTTTCTATGCTCTCTATTAAAAAAATAAGCGTTTTACTTTGGATTCTTTTTTTGGCTGGGTGCTCTTCTGAGACACATTACGACCTTCTTATTCTCAATGGGACAGTTTACGATGGGAGTCTTAATGACCCCGTAGAAACAGATTTGGGGATTGTAGGAGATCGGATCGTACAATTAGGTGATTTGGAGAAGCATAAAGCTACTCAAATTGTTGATGCCAGAGGATTGAGTGTTGCACCAGGATTTATTGATCTTCATGTCCATTTAGAGCCTATTTTTTCGCTGTCAGATTGTGAGAGTCATATCCGTCAAGGCGTAACAACGAGTTTGGGAGGCCCGGACGGTTCGGGTCCGACACCCTTTGGAGCATATGTAGATAGTTTGAGACAACTTGGTGTCGGAATGAATGTGGGCTTTTTGGTAGGACATAATTCTGTAAGACGTGAAGTCATGAATCTAGAAAATAGAAAACCGACTTCGAAAGAATTAAGTCAAATGAAAGCTTTAGTAGAACAGGCAATGGATGAGGGTGCTTTTGGGATTTCCACAGGATTGAAATACCTCCCGGGGAGTTTTTCAGAAGTCGAAGAAGTCATTGAACTTTCCAAAGAAGTATCTAAAAAAGGAGGGATTTACACTTCTCATTTAAGAGATGAGGGTTTGGAAGTTTTAGCATCAGTACAAGAGGCCATTACTATTTCAGAAAAGGCAGAGATTCCTGCGGTATTAACACACCATAAAGTAATAGGAAAACCAATGTGGGGCTCAAGCAATCAAACCTTGGCTCTTGTAGATCAGGCTCGAGAAAGGGGCTTGAATATTGTGATGGATCAATATCCTTACAATGCAAGTCATACGGGAATTTCAGTATTGATTCCGGCTTGGGCTCAGGCAGGAGGAAATAAAATGTTTGAAGAGCGACTGAAAAATCCCAAGCTACAGGATAGTATTAAAAAAGGAATTGTATTTAATATTTTGAACGATAGAGGGGGAGATGATTTGGATCGGATTCAGTTTGCCAAAGTAGCATGGATGCCTGAGTTGGAAGGAAAAACATTAAAATTCTGGTGTGAGCTAAGAGGGTTAGAGTCGTCTACAGAAAACGGAGCTGAGTTGGTCATTGAAGCTCAACTAAAGGGAGGTGCAAGCTGTATTTTTCACGCAATGGATGAAAAGGATGTAGTAAACATTATGAAACATCCCCAAACCATGATAGCATCAGATGGTAGATTAGTCAAATTAGGTGACGGGCATCCGCATCCAAGATGGTACGGCACTTTTCCAAGAGTATTAGGAAGGTATGTTAGAGAACAGGGCGTACTATCACTTAAAGAGGCATTATTTAAAATGACTTCCTTTCCAGCAAAAGTAATGGGTTTGGAAGACCGTGGTACAATTGAAGTAGGAAAAAAAGCAGACATCACAATCTTTGACCCTAAAACGGTTATTGATAAATCAACTTTTGAAAATCCACATCAGTATTCGGATGGAATTGAATATGTAATCATTAACGGCAAGTTGGCGGTAGACCAAAGAGTGTTTAAACCCATTAAATCCGGTCAAGTGTTGCTCAAAAAATAAAAGGATTTATTTTTTTTGGTACACCCTCACATAATCGACCTCCATAACATCCTCAACAAAATTTGGATCTACAGGACCTCCTAAATTACCCCCCATGGCAATATTTAACAAGATGTATTGGTCATTAAAATAAGGCCAATTTTCTGGGGTTTTGTTTTCAGGTTTGTAGGTAAAATACAGTTGATCATCTACCGTAAAATTGATTTCATTTTCCGTCCACTCCATGCCGTAGTCGTGAAAATTTTTGGTAACGTCTGTGATATCAACTTGTTTGACGATGGTGTTGTCTCCGTGTGTGGCAGGTGTATGAACAGCGCATTGGATCATTTCAAAGTCTTCAAAAAGTTGTTCCATGATGTCAATTTCCCCACAGGCAGGCCATCCTACAGTTTCAAGATTACTCCCCAAAGTCCATATGGCAGGCCAAGTTCCTTGAGCACGTGGCAATTTAGCACGAACAACCACCTTGCCATAAGTAAATGAAAACTTCGAGTTTAATCGTGCAGAAGTGTACGCTTGTGTAGTTCCAGAATGCGTGTATTCTTCTTTTTTTGCTGTAATTTTTAGAACCCCTTCATGAACCGACGCATTATCCAGTCGGTTTGTGTAATGTTGAAGTTCGTCATTAAACCAGCTACCGTTGTTAGGTGCCACGGTTTCCATAAACCATTTGGAGGAGTTTACAGTGCTGTCACTTTGATCAAATTCATCACTCCAGACCAAAGAATATTCAGTTTGTTGAGATTGTTGTTGGTCACATGAGATAAAGAGAGATACAAAGAGGAAAGGAATAATTTTATGCATGGGTACTAACTTTTAGAAGTTTAAAAATGGAATTGATTTCGATGTAAATTTAAAAAAAACTTTAGGGCAGAAGAAACGTATTGAATTGTAAATAAAAACAAGGCAAAATTCAATAGGAAAGTCTAGTTTCGCAGTATGATTTACAATCTGTCAAGAGGATTTTCAGCAATTTCTCACATTATCTACGGAACCCTAGCTTTGATCCACCCCTATTACATAGAAGAATTTACTCGTTATGGTTTTTCAAAGCAAAGAGTTTTAATTGCAACCCTACAGCTTACAGCCGGATTGGGGATGCTTTTGGGCTTTTATAAAAGTAAAGCAACACTTCCAAGTGCTGCCGTTCTAGCACTTATGATGACCGGTGCATTGGGAACTCGAATTTTTATTCAAGACGATTTGGTCTCGTCTTTACCTGCCTTTGCGTATATGTTTATAAATTCTTTTATCTTTATGAAAAGCATAAAAGCAAGAAAATGAAGATTTTAAAGTATTTACTCACAGTGGCAGTTTCATTAGTAGTTCTCAACGTATGGTTTTTTCGGTTTAATCAATCTACGATTTACAGAGGAGGCAATGCGTCTAATATGATCGAAGAATTTGCAGTTTATGGACTAAGCGAAACCATGGTTTATGTAATCGGAGGATTGAAAGTGCTCGCAGCACTAGGGCTTTTGATTGGATTTTTTAAAGAAAAAACAATCATACCTTCAGCTGGATTGATGACGGTTCTAATGTTTGGTGCCATGATAATGCATTACCGTGTTGCTGATGAAGCCATTAAATATCTCCCAGCGGGGTTGATGTTCGTATTTAGTCTCGGGATCTTTTTCCTTCAGTCGAACTTAAACGCATCAAAAAAATAGTTTTTTTCAATTATGAAGGCACACTTTATGAAAATCCTTACAGGCTTAGTCCTCTCAGTCTTTTCTTTTTCAGCTTGCCAAAAGGAGGTAAGCCCTCTTTCCGTAGCACCACTTTTTTCAAATCATATGGTGTTACAGCAACAAACGGAAGTACCCGTTTGGGGTCAGGGCGAACCGGGAACTAAAATTAATATTTCTGCAAGTTGGAACGCTAAAGTAACCACTCAGGTGAACCCAGAAGGAAAGTGGGAAGCTGTGATTCAAACTCCTAAATTCGGAGGACCTCATCAACTCAAAGTTTACGATTCAAATCATGAGTTTGTATTTGAAGATGTCATGTTAGGAGAAGTTTGGCTTACTTCGGGTCAATCTAATATGGAGTGGCCAATGTATGCAAGAATCAAAAATCAAAAAGAGGAAATTAAAAACGCAAATTATCCTGAAATCAGGATGTTTACCGTTCCTAGAAATTTGAACGAGACCAATATTAATGATGCAGCATGGAAAGTAACTACTCCAGACAATGCAAAGCAATTTAGTGCTGTGGGGTATTTCTTTGCAAGAAAAATGAATCAGACGCTCAACATACCCATAGGGATTGTCAATACCTCTTGGGGGGGAACTCGTGTTGAAGCTTGGACAAGCCTCGAAAAGTTAACCCAAATGACCCCAAGTAAAGAAGAAGCATTGAAAATTCAAAGCCAAGGCGGACTTGATGCTTTAAGGGAAAACGAGGAACAGTTTAATACTGAGATCAATAAGGCAAATGAAAAATACCTTGGAGCTACTGCTTATTCTTTGCCAGAAAGTATTGCTGAATGGGAAGCTCTAGATTTAAACGATTCGGATTACCAGAATCCAAATTTTGACGATTCTACTTGGACAGTTTTTGATGCCGGTAGTGACTCAGACGATGTTATTGCTTTTGAAAACTTTTTTGATATGGGAAGTTTAGCAGAAGACGGAGTCGTTTGGTTACGCAAAACATTTGATGTTGAAAACCCATCTCTTGATTTTAAATTTATTGTAAATGGAGGAATTGATGATTTTGACTACACCTATCTTAATGGAGTTGAAATTGGAAAGGGATTTTCATGTTGCACCACACGTTCGTACACCATCCCAAAAGGACTTTTAAAAAAAGAAGGTAACGTACTTGCGATTCGAATAATAGATACTGGCGGTGAAGGCGGATTTAGAGGATCTGCTTTTATTGAGAGTGAAAATGATAAAATACCTTTGGATCAAGGCAGTTGGCGTTTAAAACATCATGCTTTTTTCTTGGGGGCCTCCATCCAAGCGCACAAATTAAATTTTGAGACTTTGACCCAGAAGGATGAAGAAATTAAAACTCAAGTCAAAAGCGGACGATCCCTCAGCGATCCCAATCAGTACAGTATTTTATTTGAGACCATGTTAAAACCTGTAATTCCTTTTAAAATTAAAGGAGCTTTGTGGTATCAAGGGGAAAGTAACGTGGGAAATTACCAAGATTACAAAACATTATTTTCGGGTATGATTACGGATTGGAGAGCAAAGTGGGGAGTAGATTTTCCGTTTTACTTTGTTCAAATTGCTCCTTATGAATACACTCCCAAAGCCTCTTCTCAATCCCTTAGAGAGGCTCAACGAAAAACCTTAGAACTGGATAAAACTGGGATGGCCATTACAATGGACATTGGTGAAGAAAAAGACATCCATCCAGCAAATAAACAAGATGTAGGGCTACGCCTGGCACGTTTGGCTTTACACAATGATTACGGACAAAATGAAATTGTACCCTCAGGACCACTCTACCAAAGTCAAAAAATAGCTGAAGGTTTTATTGACCTAAGCTTTGATTATGTAGGTTCGGGATTAATGGGTAAAAACAATTTATCTGGATTTGAAATAGCTGCTTCAGAGGGCCCATTTTTTCCTGCTAAAGCGATTGTCAAAGGAAGTCAAATTCGCGTCTCGTCTCCCAAGGTTAAAAATCCTGTTCGGGTAAGGTATGGATGGAAAAATTACTTTGAAGCTACCCTTTTTAATAAAGAGGGTCTTCCCGCATCTTCATTTCAAACCCCTTAGGGTTTTAAACAGTTGCATTTTTTCAACCCTAACCTAAAATTCCAAGGGATATCAGATTGATCCAATCTAGCAATAAACACCAATAGGGAAAATCATCAAAACCAAAGCTGCGGAACTTAACGCTTGTCTAGTTTTTAGTGTCATTACTAACAAAATTCCTAGAAGAATCGAAAAGGCATTGCAAAGAATTCCTCAAAGAATCTCCTTATTGAGAAACTTCTTGACTAAGCTGTTCCATCTTGTTCTTTAAGGATAGTATGGCATCCGCATAACGCTTATCCCAAGCTTCAAATCGATCAGAGGATTCTAGCGCAATTTCATATTCAATTCCTGGAAGAATCCATGCAGCATAGCCACTAAAAGGGTCTGAGGAAGCGTAAAGTGATTTGTACCATGAGCCAAAGTACATTCCTTGTTCGGAGATAAAACTTTTTTCCAATCCGATAAGTTGACGATTGATTCCTTTGATTCTTTTTTTTGAAAAATCCGATTGATTTAAATAAGTGCTAATTTCAGTACTCAGTAAAGTACTGGTCTGTTCGAGTATTTGAATAGCATCTAAGGTTTTTTGAAATCCTTTAAAATCAGCATTAAATTTTTTGATTTTTGTTGTTGCATTTTCGATGTGGAGTTTTAAATCCGCGGCATATCGGTTGAGGTTGTAGGGGATCAGGTCTGCATTGGCCATTCGAAGGGCCATCAAACCGGCCATGTGCTCTACCATAGGACCCATTTTGAATTCAGGATCTACAAATTGTTCATAAAACTGAAAACTGTCATAATTGGAATGATAAAGGTTAGGACCTCCAGCACCTCCGCTAAGAGAAGGAACCCCTACGTGCATGTAAAAACCAATATGGTCAGAGCCACCCCCTAAATTTCCAATTTGCGGTTCATCTTGATTTTCCCCTTTCCAAAATTCAAATAAACTTTGATTGGTGTAGGGGTATTGAACTTTTTTTGACGCCTCAATCAATAGTTTTTTCAAAGTAGGTGCTGCTGAAGCACCAAACTTTTTACCCGAAACACCACCGTCAAAATTCATGTAGGCAACACCTTTAACATTGAGTTGTTCCCGCATTTGCTCGACCCATTCACTGGATCCAATGACTCCGTGTTCTTCAGCGTCCCAATGACCTATTAAAATGGATCTTTTGGGGGCATATCCTTGGGCTTTGAGTTTACCCAAAGTTTCACTTAAACTTAAAAGCATGGCTGTACCACTATTGGGATCTGTGGCTCCAAATGCCCATGCGTCGTAATGACATCCTAGGATGATCCATTCATCTGGAGCTTCACTGCCTTGAAGCATCCCGATTACATTTGTTGCTCGGACAAAATCAATTTTTTGATTAACCTTAAGTCGTACCGTAAGAGTTTTTCCACCTTCAAGCCTGTAGGTAAATGGCAGTCCTCCTTGCCACGATTGAGGGACTGCTTTTCCTTTCATTTGACCCAGTATTTTTTGGGCTTCACCGTAGGCAATTGGTGTTACAGGAATGGAATGTAATTGAGCTTCAGAGGGCTTTAGGCGTTTGATTTTTTGCTTGCCATCTAGAGGCAATGCAGGCTCGAAAGGAGTGAGCGGGTCTCCCGTAAAATCAGTCGTTAATAAGGATCCTCTTTGTATGGTTGTTTCGTTGTAATAAGGCCCTTCTGGATAAACGAGGCCTTTAGTGAAGCCGCTGTCTTTAGGATCAGTGAAAATGATAAGTCCCGCGGCACCATTTGCTTCAGCAAATTTGGCTTTAAATCCTCTAAAATTACCACCGTATCTGGCCATTACAATCTTGCCTTTCACTTCAACTCCAAGTTCCTTTAGAAGTTCAAAATCCTCTTTTCTTCCGTAGTTTGCATAGACTATCTCAGCCGTAACATCTCCTGTTCCTGAAAAGGCATTCCACCCTTTCCAAAGCAAAGGGTCACTGGAAAAGCGATCACTTTCGATAATGTCTTCCTTTTGATTCAATACAGTTCGTGAAGGAGTAACAATTTCGATGAGAGAGTTGCCTGGACTTTTAGGTAGATAAACATCATAAGGATATTGAGTGACTTTAAAGCCTGCATTTTGCATTACTTGTGTCATGTATCGTTGAACCTCTGTATTCGCTTTGCTTCCAACCACATGGGGACGTTCAGTTAATTTAATTAAGTGCTTTTTAAAAGTAGTAGTATCCAATTGTTTTAAAAACACATCTTCAATCGTAAGTTGGTTGTTCCAATTGGTTGGCGAATATCCTTCGTATTGAGCAAATGAAAATTGGAATATTAAAAAGAGGAGACACAAGACTTTAAGCTTCATAGAAAATAGTTTTACATTTTTTTAATCAAGCTAAAGCTACAATTTAAATTCAATGGATCAAATGGACTGTCTTTGAATTTTTGACGGATTTAGCGTCATTATTTTGGAAGGGTGAAATAAATTTTTATTGTAACTTATTTCCTTAATCTAAAAAAGAACATAAAATTAGAATTGAAGTATCCTTTAGTAATTTTCCTAGATTTTCTAGAAATTCAATCACTAGAGGAGCGAATTACAATGAATCAAATGGAATAATTGCACAGAATAAAATTCATGATTTAAAGCGTTACCCTTCCCACATTAAGCTTCCAATTAACTCTAAATAATTTTAAATATGAATTACACCAAAAAGCACCTTGCACCAGTCTTATTTTTTTTAGTTTCATTTTTTTATGTAAAAGGACAACAAACCCCTCCTTTTGAAACTGTGACTTCTTTTTTTGAGGCCTTCCACAAAAAAGACAGCCTAGCTCTTTATGATTTTTTTGATGATGAAGCAAAAATTAACTTCACTTCAAACACTAAAGAAGGAACGCCTGTTGTAAAACGATTGAGTATTCCCGACTTTGTTCGTAGGGTAAGTAATCGAGCTGACAGTCCCGTTTGGGAAGAAAGAATCGGTTCACCTGAAATACATGTTTTTAAGAATTTAGCCAGTATGTGGATTCCTTTTGAATTTTACCTTGACGGGCAGTTTTCCCACTCGGGATTCAATCTATTTCAATTGTTTTGGAATGGGACTCAATGGAAAATCATGTATTTAGCAGATTCGAAGTAAAACCGTCTGATTTTTAGAATTTTAGACAAAAGTTTTGAAAATTTAGGAAAACAATCTAAATTAGAGGTCCCATGAAAAATAGGATCCTTTTTTATGATTTTCCAGACGGAGTTGATACCATTTACTTACAAGGTAAAAGGTACACGCGTACCGAGTTTGAATCCGCTCGAAATAGAGAAAAAAGAAGACTTAAAAACGGGCGTTTCACCAAAGCAGAACTTTCTTAAGTTCAAATTCATTCCACTACAGCCTGAAATACGAGTTCTCTAAATCTTTGAGAAGTGCTATCGTTTCCAATATCAAAAGTTTGTTTGTAAATGATCCCGATAAGATTCTCCTCAGGATCTGCAAAGTAGCTTGTATTGAAATATCCTCCCCAAGTCAGCGTTCCTTTACTTCCACCCATCCCT
This sequence comes from Flavobacteriaceae bacterium, assembly GCA_029243165.1. Taxonomy (GTDB): domain Bacteria; phylum Bacteroidota; class Bacteroidia; order Flavobacteriales; family Flavobacteriaceae; genus MS024-2A. The sequence continues at coordinate 35,406 of JAQWSN010000027.1, read as the reverse complement.
TTTTTGAGATCCGCCTCAGCCAGAATTCCAAAAGCTAATCCGTGGGAAAAGCCCATACTTTCTGAGAGTTGATTTTGATAAATCAATTCACAGGTTTTTTTGCCAATAATCTGCTGTCCGTTGCTTTTGCCCTGAGTTAAAAAGAGGGTTAAAAACTTAGCATAATCTTGGACTGTACTTGAAAGTCCCGCACCCCCTGAAAAAAAGTTTTTTGATTGAAGCGGGTAGTTAACATCGTAAAACGAAGACTCGTAAATCGCCCAATCGTCTCCATCACGGGTAATCACAGGCACCAGTCTTTGGTGCTTGTCTTCTGGTAATGTAAAATAGGTGTCGTTCATTTGCAGAGGATCAAAAACACGTTTTCTAAGAAATTCGGGAAACGTCATCCCAGACATGACCTCTACAAAATGTCCTAGAACATCCAACCCTAGGCTGTAAGTGAAGCGTTCCCCGGGTTCGTGGTGTAAAGGTTGCTTTGCAATAGCATTGGTTAGCGTTGCCATATTTTGCTCTGGTGAAAAAATATCGCGTAATTCTTCTTTCCAATAAATTGATCGAATTGCGGGATTCCCATCAATTTCTCCATAGCCAATCCCTGAGGTATGGGTAAGTAAATGTCGGATGGTTATTTTATTTTTGGGTACTGTTGTGGTGTAGGTAGTGTCTTTAGCATCATAATCTTTTAAAATCCCCACACCTGAAAAGGAGGGAATGTATTTAGCTATGGGGTCGTCAAGAAAAAACATTCCTTCTTCCCAAAGCATTAATACGGCTAAAGAGGTTATGGCTTTTGTCATAGAAGCAATTCTAAAAATATCTTGATCATTAAAAAGGCGTTGGCTTTCTGGATTTGCGCTGCCAAATGCTTTTTGATAAACGGGTTTACCATTTCGTACAACCAGAGCCACAGCACCAGGAATTTCTTTCGTTTGTACTGCCTCATTAAGCATGCTGTCAATTCTAGAAAGGCGATCCAAGGCCATTCCTTCTTTGATGTTTGGATTGCTTACAGGCTGCGAGCATGAGATAAGAAGGAGAAAAAGAAGTGATGTTACAGTTGAAAAACGCATTTTATGTCTTTTAAAGTTTATCCAAGATAGGAAAACACCCTTTTATTTGGAAAAAAAGTACGGGTTTAATTTTCAAAAAGGAGCTTGATCTAAGCCTTATTTACGGAGTTAAATGAAAGCGCAGTGTCAATAAGTGCCAGATGGGAATACGCTTGTGGGAAATTTCCGAGCAAGCGTTTGGAATCAAAATCAATATCTTCACTAAAAAGATCTAAATGGTTGCTGTAGCTTATTAGGTCTTCAAAGTATTTTCTAGCTTTTTCAACTTCTCCAATTTTAATTAAACTGTTAATAAACCAAAAAGTACACACGGTAAAAGAAGAGGAGGGTAAGCCAAAATCGTCTTGGTTTTTGTAACGGTAAAGCAACCCATTAAAGGCGAGTTCTTTTTCGATGGCTTTCACTGTTTTTTTGAAACGCTCCTCGTGGGCAGAAACAAAACCGTATTGCTCAATAAGTAGCACAGATGCATCTAGAAATTGGGATCCATAGGACTGGGTGTAGGCTTGTACCTCCTCATTCCAGGCATGGGTTTCTATGTCGTTTTTAATGGCTTCTTTAATGGGAGTCCATTTCAATGCCATTTCCTGTTTTCCAACCAACTCAGCTATTTTGATCGCTCGATCAATAGCGACCCAACACAATACTTTTGAGAAGGTAAAATGCTGATCTTCTGATCGAAATTCCCAAATTCCTTTGTCTGCTTTTTGCCAGTTATTTTTGACTACCCAAACAATACCTTTGACAATGGACCAGATTTCTTCAGAACGCTCAAAATCTGTAGGAAATTCCTTCATTTCTGCGTGGATGGCATCCATCAGGATTCCGTAAATATCATTTTGTTTTTGAGAGTAGGCGGCATTTCCAATACGAACAGGTTTTGAGTTTTCATAACCTGAAAAATGATCGAGGAATTCTTCAGTCAAAAGAGTTTCACCATTAATCCCGTACATGATTTGAAGCTTTTGATCTTTATCGGGAATCAGTTCAACGATGTAATTAATAAAGTTTTTTACAATACGTTTGTGTCCTAATTTTGAAATCACTCGAATTACCATGGAGGCATCTCGAATCCAGCAGAAGCGGTAGTCCCAATTACGAACTTCACCAATCGTTTCAGGAAGCGAGGTAGTTACCGCCGCTAAAACAGCTCCAGTTTTGTCATAAGACATAAGTTTTAATGTCATTGCACTTCGCTGAATTAGGCCGTTGTATTGATCAAAAACAGGAGTTTTTGAACACCAGTTCATCCAGTAAACCTTAGTTCGTTCGAAATCCAAAAGACAATTTGAGAGCGTTGGGAGTTTAAGTTTTTCGTTGTAAGAGAGGTTAAAAAAGAGCGGACTATTTAAGCTGAAGTATTCTTTATTTAGTACAGACTTCTTTTCTGTATTGGTGTAAAGAAACAAACTGTCATGTGTAGGAGTTTCCACTTCACTTACTATGGCATTTTGTTTGATTTTATGTGTGGTTTTTCCTTGTGCGTATTCCAATCGGGGGTCATACTGCAATTGAATTTGAGGATTACCTTTAATCGGATTTACAAAACGAATCAATTCTGGCGGGGCATAGTACTGCCCATCCTCCGTTTGAAATCGAGGCATAAAATCAATTAGCTCAAAGGCTTGCTCTTCATTTTCAAAGATTGTTTTTAGAATGCAAGAATCACCGAGATATTCTTGCGTGATGTTAAATTTATTTTTGGTCTCAATCCAAAATCCACCTCCTTTTTCTTGATCTAGAATTTTTGCAAAAATTGAAGGGGAGTCAAATTTAGGGAGGCAACACCAGTCGATTGATCCCTTTTCATTGATTAGCGCAGCAGACCTACAGTTTCCAATGATTCCAAAATTTAAATTTTTTTCAACCGCCATGGTTTAATTGTTTTTTTAATTAGTGTTGGCTTGTTCAAGATTTCAAATATGCTATTTTTTTTTAAACCAAACGGTTTAGGATTTTACCAAAAAATTAGGATCATCAATTTTTGTTTTTAGCTAGGACTCTATTGAAGAATTCTCATTTTAAAGGTTTGAAGATTTACAATTTGTAATTATTTCAATTTCTTCAGCTTTGTAGTTTGGTGGTTAAGGGTTTTTTCTCTTAAATTGAGATCAAGATTCCAAATATGCCAAAAAATATAATTGTTTCTAACCGCTTACCTGTACAGGCTCAAAAAACTGATGAAACGTGGTCATTTACTCCCACCAGTGGTGGGTTGGCTACAGGAATGAAATCAGTTCATCAAGAAGGAGACTCTCTTTGGGTTGGATGGCCAGGAGTAAGTTCGGATGGCTTGGATGAGAAAAATAAGAATCAAATTTCCAAAAACTTAGAAAAGAATCAGTATCGCCCCGTTTTTTTAAATGATGCTGAGCTGGATAATTTTTATTTTGGTTTTTCAAACAAATGTTTGTGGCCATTATTCCATTATTTTATTGAATACCACCAGTTTGATACCCAACAATGGGAATACTACATTGAAGTAAATCAAAAATTTGCTGATGAAGTTTTACAAGTCATAGAGGATGGAGATATTGTATGGATTCACGATTATCAGCTGATGCTGTGTCCACAAATGATAAAAGATGTAAAACCCGAGGTAACCATTGGGTTTTTCCTCCACATTCCTTTTCCTTCTTTCGAGATTTTTAGAATTTTTCCAGAAAGGGAGTGTTTGTTAAACGGACTTTTAGGAGCCGATGTTATTGGCTTTCACACCTATGATTACGAACGCCATTTTTTAAGTTCAGTAAAACGTATTTTAAACTTCGATGTCAATTTTAATATCATCCTTCACCACGGGCGAGAAATCGTAGTCAACACATTTCCTATGGGGATCGACTTTAAAAAGTTTGAGTTCGCGGCTCTTGAAAATGCAAGAAATAATTCTTTGGAGAGTTCTGAGTTAAAAAAGCAAATCAATGCGCACAAATTAGAAAACGACGGAAAGTTAATTTTATCAATAGATCGATTAGATTACACCAAAGGAGTGGTCAATCGACTGTTAGCCTTCGAGCGTTTTTTAGATATTTATCCAGACTATCATGATAAAATTCGCCTAGTCATGTTGGCGGTTCCTTCCAGATCAAAAGTGGCCCAATACAAACAGCTCAAACGTCAAACGGATGAGGTTGTAGGGAGAATCAACGGAAAGTTTGCTACGGTCAATTGGACTCCGGTCTGGTATTATTATCGTTCCATGGAGTTCGAAAACTTAATTGATCTTTATGTCTCTTCTGATGTTGCTATGATTACTCCTTTACGGGACGGAATGAATTTAGTTGCCAAAGAATACCTAGCTACTCGAGTGGATGATGACGGAGTTCTTATTCTGAGTGAACTTGCAGGTTCTTCAAAGGAACTTCCCCAAGCTTTATTGGTCAATCCATTTGATATTGAACAATTGGCTCAGTCAATCAAAACGGCTATTGAAATGCCAATAAAAGAGCAAAAAGAACGAAACTCTATCTCTAGAAAACGAATTCGACGTTACGATATTAACAAATGGTCATCCAATTTTATGCAAGCCTTAAATGAATCTGCGAATAAAGAATCGGCTTCTCAAGTTAAATGGGTTAATACTTTGGTGGCTAAAAAACTATCGGATTCTTACAAAAAATCAAACAAAAGACTATTGCTGTTGGATTACGATGGAACTTTAGTAGGCTTTCATGAAAATCCGAATAAAGCCATTCCTTCAGAAACGCTGTTGGAATTACTCGAAAATTTAAGCCAGCAAAAGGATACGGATCTAGTAATCATCAGTGGACGACCACACGAGTTTTTAGAACAACATTTTGCCCATTTAAATTTAATTTTGGTTGCTGAACACGGCCTTTTTATCAAATATCCAAATGCTCCATGGGAAGAGAAAAAAGGAGCAAGCAGTGAATGGAAAGAGCATTTGTTACCCGTGTTGGACACCTTTACGGATAATACACCTGGAACGTTTATCGAGCACAAAAAAAATTCATTGGTATGGCATTATCGGAAAGCCGACCCGGAATTGGGAATTGCTAAGTCCGTAGAATTAAAAACAGTACTCGCTAGTTTATTGCCGAATGATTTGGCATTGCTAGACGGAAATAAGGTTTTGGAATTGGTACCAGCAAATATCAATAAAGGGGTAGTGGCTTTGGATTTATTTAACTCAAAACGATATGATTTTATCCTTGTAGCTGGAGATGACGTAACTGATGAAAACATGTTTTTAAATCTCCCATCAGAGGTTCACAAAATCAAAATCGGAAAGAAAAAAACGGCAGCAGAATATTACATTAGAAACTACGCCAACTTCCTTTCTTTTTTAAAGAAATTGGTCCCCTAGTAAAAAATAATACATTTTTACTTTAAATTAATTCAATAACAGTTTGGAAAATAAAGTTTTTGTGTTGGAAAACTAATTTAATGATTTCCCTCCTTTTTCTCCTGTTCTTATGCGGTAGGCTTCTTCTACAGGCATAACAAATATTTTACCATCTCCTACCCGGTCGGTAGCGGCCGCTTTTAAGATTGCATTGATCGTGGTCTCAACAAAATCATCGTTAACCACAATAGAAAGGTATCTGCGTTGGATTTCAGAAGTGCTGTAACTGATTCCTCTGTAAACATGTCCCTCTTTCTCATTGCCGATACCCGTTACATCCCAATAGCTGAAAAAATTAACTTCAACATTGTGCAAAGCTTCTTTTACATCTTTGAATTTTGACTTCCGAATAATGGCTTCTATTTTTTTCACTTAGATTGTTTTTTTTGGGATTAAAGACTGTAACTCTTGGACTGTATGCTCCAGTTTTTCAATACGAGCATCTTGTCCTTTGATGTGATTTTCTAAAAATTCAATTTTTTCAATTGTTTTACCATCATTTTTTATTTCAGTTAATTTAAGCATTTCACCGTTTCCAGTTAGAATCCAGTTTTGATCAATCTCGGGGAATCTGTCTGTTATTCGGACAGCAAGATTGGAAGAAATACCGTTCCTACCTGTTTCTATTTGGTAAAAAATAGCACTGTTTGTGTATCCTAAAATTTTAGCTAGCGTGTTTCTTCTCATGCCAGTGTACTCGAGTATTTTTTTTAGTCTAGTTCTTTCATTCATCTTCAAAAAAAATATAGAAATATAAAAAATGTGTAAAAAAATTCGTTTTTATTAAAAATGTATTACTTTTACATTAATAAGAGAAAAAACTTATATCATAAATATACCATTGTCTCACAAAAAAATCAAACTTTTATAAATTAAAATAATTCAGTTAATATTTAGAATCTGAACTTGCCTACACTTCGACCTTTCCAGATCATATCATGAACTAACCTACAATTTTTTAAAAAGAATGGATTGACTTGTTTCTTTTTTTTTAATTATTTACTAATAATGAAATAATAAAAATCTATTATATTTTTAAAATTAGTATATTTGTATTGTTGAATTCCATTTCAATTACGCCAGATTGTTAAAAATCTAGTTACTATAAAAAGAAATTAGACCAAAATGGAAAGCATGCATGACAACTCTTTTTACAATTGGCCGAATTTTTCGGACGAGGAAATCAAAACAAATTCTGAAATTATTTGTGGTATTCTTGAGGATTTTATCCGTATTCAAGATTGGTTTGAATCCTACAATGAATTCATCAATCACGACAATCCTGAAAAAAACTATGTAAATCAGGTAGAAGGAAAATTGAACGGAATCAACCTTATTTTAAAAATTGGAAGAATTGAAAAGGAAGAACACAAAGAGTTTTTAGAAAATTCTATTTACAGCCTTACCTCAAGTATGCCTAGGACAATGGATGCTAAAAAAAGAGCCATACAGATTTGTGAGTCATTAAAAAAAGATATTTTGGAAATGGCCAAGAATCTGTAAAAGTAAAGTTTCGTTTTAAAACAACAGTAGCTTTATGAAATGACTTTTTGAAAACCCAATTACTTAAAGTATTCATCTAATTTTCCAAGATTTATTTTTTTGTCCACATGCATCCTTTGTCTATTCAATAATAAAGGATCCTGAACTCTTCTTTGGAATAAAAAAGATTTTTTCTGAGGTGAGACAATCGTATCTCCTCTGATAATGGAAAGTGCAGTTGACAACAATAATTCTTCGGGATCTCCTAAGGTTCCAAAATCATCAATACGTTCTTGAATAGTGAAGTTGGGTTCTAGTCCATCAGAATAGTCCGCAAAACCATCATTATTTGCGATTTTTAATACAATGGGTTGTAAGGCATAGGTATGGTTGGGGTTTTTGGTTTGTGATTTGTTTATGTAGTCATAAACCGTAATGGAACCCACATTTTTCCCAACCGTTTTTTCACCAATTTGGATAACTTCAATAAACGATCTAAGTCCGTTGATAAGCAATTCACTGGCAGAAGCAGTTTCTGAAGAGGTAAGGACATAGACACGATCCAAAGAAAGCGAGTTCAATGATTCACCACTAGGTAATTTAGAAATAAAGCGTTCAACAAAGGATTCTTTTCCAAACTCTGAAGACAGGTAATTAGACATTTTTAAATTCCATTCTTCTTTTACAAAAATCTGACCGGGAAATTGGCCTGTAATCATGCTGACAAGGTCAACGCAATTTTGTATTGACCCCCCTCCATTGTAACGTAAATCAATAATTAAATCCGAAATCCCTTCGTTTTTAAAATCTACAAAGATTTGATTTAACAGGCTACTTTTATCTGCCACAAACTGATTGTACATCAGATAGCCTACCTTGCCACTGGAGGTCTCCATAACCTTGCTCATCTGGATCGGATTCACCGCAAAGTTTTCCTCTTTTTGAAGCGCTACTTCTTTTCCATTACTTGTAATGACTCCATTTCTAATGGATATCATGTTGAGTGTGTAATTAAGATTATCACTAAACAGTAACTCTCGATAGTTTTCAACAGTCAGTTGAGTGCCGTTTACCCCAGAAAACAGATCCCCTCTTCGGATGTCTTTAGTACTTGCATCAGACCCCTCAATAATGTATTTCACAAAACCAATCAATTGCCTGCAACTTTGACAAGCATAAAGCAGTCCAAATTCAACACCATTGGAAGCAATGATCCCCTGAATTGAATTTTCCAATTCCCTGTAATCGTCTTGGATCCAGCTGAAGCGATCGTCTTCATGGGTCAAGCTTTCGAAAAGTTTTTCAGGATCTTTATTCTGAAGAATAAACTGGTAATAGGCTTCTTCATTTTCTGCTTTAGAGTCTGCAAGCAGTGGGACTTCTTCTTGCCAATAGTAATAGTAGTTCAAGCTTTTCCAGACAAAATCACTGACCTCCAACTCGCCGTCAAAAACAATAGTATTGTCAAACCGATTTTCAGAAGAATAAGGCGACGTATCTTCGATAACTTCTGCCTGACAACTAACCAAAATGAGGAAGAGCCAAGAGAAAACGAGAGTAAAGAAATGGGCTAATGTTATGGAAAGTCGATAACGCAGTCTCATTTACGAAATAAAAATAGTTCTTAATAACGCGGACAAGATACGTATTAAACGATCTAAATCCTAGGTTTATTAAAAAGGGAAAGTCCTCAATAAATTTATTAAATGCGGGACAGCAGGCGTGTTAATTTATCCGAACAAATCGTGAAGGTTCCATACGAATGTCTTCTAGTGTTAAAGCAACAGTGTTTTGGTCTATTACTTTAAAAATATTGACCAATCCTTCCCCTTTCATTTCCCATAAAATCTTTTGTTCATCTTCATTAATTTCCAAAACAGCATATTGAAAATAATCACCAGCTCCCTCTTGTCCCTCAATTTTTACAAGTACTTTATCTTCGAAAAATTGCAAACAAACATCCGTACCTGCCATTTGGGACTTTCCGCACCACGATCCTCCGATTAAAAAAGAATTCAGATCTATCTTGGGCTGTGGTTGGAAGCATGCAAAAAGAAATAATCCCAACAGAAACAAACGAAATCTCATACTACTTTTTTTCAAAAATAATAATTTCATCAAATTTTTAAAGAGGGAAAGGTCGAAAAATCAAACAAAAAACCCGTCCAATATCAAAGGATATCGGGTTTAGAATCTACTTCCCAGTTGAAGGACTTAATAAGCCATTCACAACCGATCATCTGGATGTAGGGATAAGCCAGGAGATTTCTTTTTTTTGTTTGATTCATTGGGTTTTGGTTTCATTACAAATATCTGCTTCATTTTTTGAAATCCTCTAAGTTTGTAGGTACAACTGTATGTTTTAAGCGTTTTGTTTAATGTTTTTTCGATAAAAAACCAAAAAACAGCTATTCGTTAGTCACTTATTTAGCATTTTGTAACCGATTCCTAATTAACGTCTTAGCATTAAAGCAAAACCTTAAACTCTTTGTTTAAAGTTGGAGGGTTCTAATTAAATTATCGGTATTTTGTTACCGCAATAAAAAATAAGAGACATGAGTAAAGCCGCATTGATTGAAGCAGAAAAAAAAGCAGCTTTTTTATTTCAAGAAATTGAAAACCAAAATTTAATCGTTGCAGCTAAGACAGAAAAAGAACTTAATTCAGAGATTTTTGATTTGGCTTACGAACTCTTTGGAATCAAAAAATATTGGCACAAACGAATTGTAAGAGCCGGGAAAAACACCTTAGAACCCTACAATTCCAATCCTGAAAACGTAACACTCAGTGAAGATGACATACTGTTCATAGATTTTGGACCTGTGTTTGAAGAGTGGGAGGCTGATTTTGGCAGAACGTATGTACTGGGAAATGACCCCTACAAAATCAAGCTCAAGGACGATGTGGCAGCAGCTTGGTACGATTGCAAAAAGTTTTTTGACTCAAAAAAAGCCATTACAGGAGCCGAGCTGTATGCGCATACCGTAGCTTTGGCTGAAGCCTATGGCTGGACATTTGGCGGAGAAATAGCAGGCCATTTGATCGGTCACTTTCCTCATGAAAAATTAGAAGACACCGATAAAACCAATTACATCCATCCGGAAAACCATGTCAATGTTTTTGAATTGGATAAAAATGGGAATAAAAGGGATTGGATATTGGAAATTCACTTTGTGGATAAGGAAAAAGAGATTGGAGGGTTTTTTGAACAACTTCTCACTTAGCGACTTTATTAAAACACGCCATTTTTACCATTTTTGACTGTTTTTTGCCCTATTTTTCACTTTTTTGGGTCTTTTTTTGATGTTTTGACTGTTTTTTTAAAAACTTTTCAAATAGCCGAACATGACCCATACATAAAAGAAAAGGCTGAGTACCACCGCAATGAATCCGATGCCCTTTGCAAGATCTTTAGCTGTATGCCGCCCAATCCAATCCAGGGCGGGTTTCGCTCCTTTAACCAGTACAAAAAAACCAAACAATGCTAAAAAATAGGCCAATAATTCCATTTTCAGAATCTTTTATCTTGATTTGTATTTCAATTGGTTCGAATACAAAATCAAATGTAAATAGAGTTTTAGAAATAGCATGATGGGTTCTAGTAATATTGTGTGTTTACCCCTTAACGATCCTGAGAAAAGATTTTTATTAGGAAAGAAAGGAACGGCTGAAATGTTGGCGATTGGTCTCAACCCCAGTAGGGCCAACGAAACCAAATTAGATCCTACCTCAAGAAACATTGAACGCATTGCAAAAAACAACGGTTGCGACGGCTGGTGGTTGGTCAACCTCTATCCCAAGCGGACACCCAAGCCAAAGGATTTGCCTAAAACCCCCAACCTCAAACTGATCGAACAGAATTTCCGATTCATAGAAGCCTTGATCCAAAATCCTGAATACAAAATTAAAAAGGTAGTTTGTTGCTGGGGCAACCACATCGACGATCATCTGTATCTTGAACAACAAGCCCTAAAAATTTTAAAACTTTTTAAAGAAGCTAAGGTATCTTGCTACAGTATCGGGATCACCCAATCCGGCAATCCGTTTCATCCGGCACCTATGTGTGTCAACCGATTTCTAGGGGGGATTTCTCAAATACGATTAAAGCCTTACAATTGATTTTCAAGGCAACTTTTTTTACTCTTTTGGGATCAGCCAAATGTCCTTTTCAGCATCAATTTTACCTCCCATTTTTTCTTGGATTACCCGATCTACAATGGACTGCCCTTTGAGTGCCATATTTTCAAACGTATCGATGCCTCCATTAGGGAAGCCCTTTCGGGTACGATGGATGTTGAAGGAAGAAGAAAATTCCCTTCCAAAGGTTTTTTCAACCCCTTTTTTACCTAGCATAAACCCTAACATTCCTCCCCAAGTAGCCGTAGGATTGTCCGAATCCCATCCTGCTAAAGCTCCGATTTGGATTGTTTTTTTCAAATCTCCTTCTCCGTAAAGTAAACTGACAATACTGGCTCCAAAATTGATCCCAGCGGCAAAACAACCGTTACAACTTTGATCTGTTGTGGCCCAATGGTAGCCATCTTCTTGACGAATTTGATATTTCTCGTGCAATGCATCACGCGTTTTTTCCCAGGGTAGGTTTTGATTGTATTGCTCTAAAACAAAATCAAACATTTTGGCGGAATAGGCATCATTAGGAAGCTGCAAACGCGCTTGTTTTGCCATCCACAAAATCTTTTCTTTTATTGAATTGTGAGCGGTGGTTTGGGAGGCCAGAGAATACATAATGATATTGAATTCAGAAATCCACGCAGCATTTTCGCGGGCGGTGGTTCTTATGGGCAGTGCTCCCAATTTGAGTGCAATTTGAGGTTTTGTAGGAGCAAACAAACCAAAAATTTCAGTAGTCAGTTGGGCATCAATCATTTCATAGTGAGGGTTCCGCTTGGGGTCACTGGTAGCAGGAGGAACAATTCCTTCATGCATCAGGTCGAAAGCTTGCTGATTGGATACCCATAAATAATTTTCCTCCTCTTTGTGAATGTGATCCATCCAAGCCTTTCGTATTTGTTCTCCGCTGAGATCCAACGAGGGACTTTTGTAGAGCAACTCTTGATAAATGTATTCGATATCGGTATCGTCATCGGCGCCCCAAATGCTGTCTTTTTCAGCGAAAATAAAGGTGATTGTATCCGAATAGTTATTGGATCCCCACAGGTTGGGTTGGTCGGGTTTTCCCCAATCTTCTCGGGTGTAAAAACCGCCCCCTTTGCCGTTTACCGGAATTCCAATTTTATCCATCTCGGTAATGAGTCCCGTCCAATTTGCGATGCATTGCGCCAGCCAAAACCCCTCCAATTGATCTAAATAGGCTGCTCTGTCAATTGTAACATAACGGTCGTTTGTAGTGCTGCACTGAATGCATAGGGCTAGTAATGCTACGAATGCGAATTGTTTTTTCATTTTACTAGGGTTTTTAGTCATTTAAATTTAAGATTTTTTTTTAGATGCATTCAGCTTGATAAATTGGCTGAGGGTTTTAAGGTAAGGGTTCAATGGAGTTGAGGACGTGGTTGGGGTCGAGCCAATCGAGGAAATCCGCAAGGAGGGTACCCGTTTTGCTCAGGCTGTGGGTGGTTTTGTTTTTGCCCAATACGCTGGAGATGGTTTCGTCTTCGTTGCCAAAGCGGTGTGGGGCGTTGGGGCGTAGCAGCCAATCGTTAAAAAGGTCTTGCATGGCTACATTGCCAAACTGGTCTAGGGACACTGCCAAGACAAAAAAATACTGATTCCATCGCTGGATCAGGGTACGGAAAGACAGTTTAAAGGGCAGGGTAATGGCGGCATAGGCAAGTCCGAGCCAAACGGTGGTCAAAAGCAGAATGACCGAGATGGGGAAAAGTACAAAACCTCGGAGGTTTGTTTTTTGGAGTTTCATGAGGAGTTGTTTTGGAGTTAGTAATCGACTTCTTTGGCCAGCTTTTGGTCAATCATCCATTGGTTGATGCTTTGCTCATGGTAATAGAGTTCGCCGATAAAACGGCCGTAGTTGTCTCTTTTTTTACTTTCCAAGGTAAGAAAGGTTCCTTGCGGATAGCGCTGGCTAAGCAGTTGCTGAATCCGTTTGCCCTCTTCTTTTTCAGGGCCTCTGAGTTCGGGGGCGTCAATACGGGCCAGGCGAATGCGTTCTTCTTTGTGGGTGTAAAAGCCCAGATCGATCAGACACAGCAGGGTATCGCCATCTACCCAACGCAGTACTTTGGCTTTGTAGGTGTACATGATAATTTGAGTTTTGTTTTTACAAGATAAGCGTTTTGGTAGTAACTTTAATGTTCATTCAAATCGTTAGCCATGGCAAGAAAATCATTAAAAGAACGGTTTAATCTCAAGATTATTGAAGTAGGTCAAAGCAGCTTGTGTATTACCCTACCGGTGGAGTACCTGGAAGAACTGGGTTCGAAAAAGGGGGAAGAGGTTCGGATCAAAATGAGAAAAAGACGCAAACAGTTGATTTTGGAAAGGATCGGTACGTCTTCTTTTTTTAAGTGAGGAGTCCCCTTAGTCGGTTTTGAAAAAGTAGCGAAAAACCCGCCACCCCAAAGCGTTTTTTGGGAGTTAAAATTAAATACTTATTTAAATAAGTATTTAATTTTTTAGCCACAATGAAACAAAAAAACAAAACGGATGCGGTTAAAGTTTGGTCTGCAGCTCAAACGGTAAAGTATTGTTTTTAGGAGGAGGCTCAATGCTCTTTTTAGATTTTGTAAACCAGCCCTGCCTGAAAGGTATTTAGGGTTAAATTAATTTCTGCAGGGGCTGCATTGAGTTTTGAAACTCCAATATTGTAAATCAGTTCAAAATCAATGTCCTCAATTAGATCAAAGGAGAATCCCAGGGGTAAGGAGATGGGGATAAATTTTTTGAGTTCGTCGTTTAGCGATTGGTATTTGTCTCTCAAACGGAAGCCGTAGTAGCGGATGCTCGCTCTTCGTTCCTCTCTTTTGAGGGCATAATGGGATTTGATTCCTGAAAAAAAACTGAATCGTTTGTAGCTTTTTTCATAAAGCAGTTCAAGTCCTACGGTGTTCAGTGTAATGATCTTTTTACCGTTGTAGTTGTCCTCGGTGTACCAATCGAATCCCCCATTTTTAGAAAAAAAGAATTTGCTTTTTAGGGCGTTTGAAGGAGTTAAACGAAAGGATCTGCCAAAAGCGTAATAAACTGAATTTCTGTTACTTAGAGAGCCTCCCAAATAATTATTCAATTTGGATTGGATGTAGTTTAGATGCACAAAGAAGTTGCCTTTGGCGTTTTCATTTTTTTTGACCTGTTTTATTTTTCCATCCTCTTTTTTGAAGTAACTGATTTTTTCTTCGTACCTCTTGTTGGAATTGTTTTTCAGTTTTGGGTTGTAGTCTTCGCGGATTACTTTTTGAACCCTCAAAAAACTGGTTTCGTCAATTTTGATTAAGTAACCCGTTGTTGCTTTTTTCTTCCAACGGACGAAATAATCTTTTTTGACAAAGTTGTATTTACCCAATTGGAGCTCAGAAATAGTTACGATTTCATTTTGGGAGTTTACAATAATGTCTAAAAATGAGTTGTATCTGTAACCGTCAATAAGAGGTGTTAAAAAGGGAGATCCCAAGGTCTCTTCCTCTACTTTTGTTGATTCGTCAAAATACAAATTGTCAATGCTCCTAAAATCAAAAGCGTTGTTTAAGCCCACTTGAGCCATAGAAAGCAAGGGGAAAAAGAAGAATAAAAACGTGAGATGTTTTATCAAATAGGATGGTTTTAAACCCTTTTAGTTCACTTTTGCATACAAGCGTACCAATGATTTTCTAGTTCAATTTTTTTTTTAAAAATATCAGTGCCCTGAGATTTGATCCTCAAGATAGAAATAACAATTTGTTAGCCCAAACAAACGCGAAGCAAAAATGAATTATCTAATTTTTTGTTTCTATTGCTTGGTAGCGACTTTACAAAACAAAAGAAATCTTTTGTATCTTTTTAGAAGATCCGAAACAGGAGGAACCCCAATGCTATTAAAAACAAAAAGAATGACGAAAACTTGAGGAGCCCATTGGGGATAGAAACTCTTTAAATCAAACAAATATGAAAATTACTTTTTTAGGTCACGCAACCGTTCTTGTTGAAATGAATTCAAAAAAAATTCTATTCGATCCGTTTATCACAGGGAATTCGCTGTCCCAGCATATTGATATTTCGCATTTGGCTGTGGATTATGTGTTTGTAACCCACGGTCATGAAGATCATGTTTTAGATGTGGAAGCCGTTATGAAAAACAATCCGGATGCTCTTTTGGTATCAAATTTTGAAATTGTTTCTTGGTTTGGTAAAAAAAACATCTCTGGCCATGCGATGAATCACGGGGGGAAATACGAATTTGATTTTGGGACGGCCAAGTACGTAAACGCGGTCCATTCCAGTATTTTACCAGACGGCACCTATGGAGGAAACCCCGGGGGGTTTGTACTGTACGATGACTCCAAATCTCTTTATGTTGCTGGAGATACCGCCTTGACCAAAGACATGGAACTGATTCCGTTACTTTGTCCAAAACTTGATGTTGCACTATTACCTGTTGGAGATAATTTTACAATGGGGTATGAGGATGCTCTGATTGCCAGCGATCTAATTCGTTGTGATACAATAATTGGGTATCATTTTGATACATTTCCCCCCATTGAAATTGACAAGCCCAAAGCGGTTAAATATTTCAAAGACAAAGGCAAAGAGTTGGTGCTCTTAAATGTTGGCGAATCGCTCTCAATTTAAAATCAAACGGGTTCTGATTAGGCTCAAGACGAAGAGTCTAGGAAAGGAACGCATGTGGAGTTTCTCCTTTTGACCCTAAGGGAACTGGGGATTGAATTTTGGAGAGGATTATTTAGGAAGCCCCTAGCTTGACAAATTTTCCTGTTTCTTTATTTTTTTCTACCCCATCACAGGGGAACCATTTTCCATTCATTGCAACATAAACACCGGATTTTAATACTTGAGCAAAAGCGAGTGCAGCACCCAAATTGAAAAGGCCGTCTGAACTTCCAAATTTGTAGGGAATCAAGGCACCAGTGATTACAACGGTTTTGTCAATAGCCCTCTTGTTTATGTATTTTGCGGTTTCTACCATAGTATCGGTTCCGTGGGTTATTACAATGTTTTTTTCTTTGGATGACGAAATGTTTTTTACCAAGACTTCCCGATCTTGATCTGTCATGTCTAAACTATCCACCATCATCAAGGTTTTTATTTCGACCGCAACATCCGATCTGCCCAAAGCTAAAATTTCATGGACATGGGTTTTGTTAAAATAAAGCTTGCCGTTGATTTCGTTGTACTCTTTGTCAAAAGTTCCACCTGTAACTAGAATTTTTACTTTCATTGGTTCGTATTAGAAATCTTGATATCCCATTTTTTCATTTAAGTCAAAAACCGCTTCAGGATCAAAGGCCTCTATTGAAACAATTTTAAGTTGCTTATTGAGTAGTTGAACTTTTTTGTTGTAGGATTCCAACCATTCGGATTGATTCCAGTTGGGGTTTTGGTGATCTTTCATTTTGTCGAACAAAACCTTCATTGCTCTTAGCACAGCTTTAATTTGATTGGGAATCCAAGAGGTAATGGGGGTGCCTCCAGTTGCTTTTGGATAGGCGGTATTTTGCATGATGTATTTTTGGACAAACTGCCAGTGGCCGTTTCGGAAGAGATAAATTTCTTCAAAAACCTTCATTAAGTGAACCATTCCCTCCAAGTTGTTAGAATCGACCAGTCTTTTTAATAGGGGGTGTTGATCCATTTTTTTGGAAATAAAATGAAAAAAGGATTGAACGCATTTTGGGCGGTAGGTTCTAAGGTCAAGAAGATAATTTGTCAATTGATTTTTTGGGTAGTAATTGATTACTCCAGAAATAATATCTGCTGTAGGAATGATATTGTCTTGCGCTCCAGTTTGACCGCGGTACGTATGCGGAGTATCCCAAACCCCTTCGTAAATGAGTCCTTCGGGGAAAATATCTACATTTCCTTTAGTTCCCATAATAAACACTCGGAAATCATTGTAGTGTTTCCATCGAGAGGCTTCCCACATCAGTCTGCGTCTTTCGTTCATTTTTTGTAAAGTCGTTCCGAACAGCTCAAGATTTGCGTTTATTTCATCGGTAGGGTAGTCTGCTAGTCCCAAAGCAGCTTTTACTAGGTTGGGGGAGTACTGATTGATGTCTACATGAAGCATGATAAACCCTTGTTCATCAGGCATTCCTGAAAATTTGACCGCCATGGATAAATTGGACCAGTCCCAGCCTTTGGTTTCTTCTTTTTTGTAAAAGTTTCCTAGGGAGTAGGCATAATGATAATCCAACCAGGGGAATACTTCCAAAGCCTCTGCAATGACCACAAAAGGTTGGGCAAGGGTTGGGGGAATTTTTTTGTTTGCCAGTCCGTATTTCCCTGTTTTTAAATAGGTATGATGGGCAGGGGATAGGGTGTAGGCGGATGCCAAAAAGCTGTAGCCCCTAAATAAGGCAGCTTTGACCCTTGGATCTTTTTCCTTTTTTACTTGATTTAAAAAATTTGGCAATCTTTCAGTAGCTTGCTCTAATGCCCTTTCTGTAGCCAATAAGCCTGGGCTTCCATCGTCTTTAACCACGGGCATTTCGTCTAAAAGAGATTGTAATTCAGCATAGGTATCGGGCAACTTTCGCAAGGGTTCCTCTATGGGTAAAAAACCACTGTTTGCATCTACTGAAAAAAAGCCATCTGAAAAATTTTTCACAAGAATCGAATTAAAATTTAATTTAAATGTAGGTAAAAAAGACTCTCAGAAATGTTAAAATGAGCCGAAAAATGAGTTGCTTTTAAACCCCAAATAGTAAATAAAATTTGAAAATATTTTTTCTAAACAGTCTCTTATTTTACTGAGCTATTTTTCTTTTAAGGGTCAAGTTGCTCCTCGTTAAAGTGGTTTACACCTATGCGGTTTTGTAAAAAAAGGAATTGTATCCCCCCATTAATTTTAAGTAACTTTGAGAAATTTTTTTTTAAACTCACACGAATGATTTCTAAAACAATTTCTGATCGTTACTTTATTTTTTTTCTGATACTAACAAGTGTTTTTTCCTTTTCACAAAGTCAATTTGATCGTGCTTTTGCGGACTCCAAAAGGGCCACGACACATAAATTCAAATTGGAATTTACAGACACGAGTGGGAACGAGACTTCTCTTCCTGTGCTGATCATCAAAGGGAAACAAACGGGTAAGGTTTTTACCCTTCTAGCGGGTGTTCATGGATTTGAATATCCTCCGATCATTGCCATCCAAGACATGATTCAAGAATTGAATCCTGAGGAGTTGTCAGGAACTTTGATTGTTTTGCCCATTACTAATATGGGATCGTTTTACACAAGAACCCCGTACATTAATCCTTTGGATAAAAAGAACATAAATAGAATTTTTCCTGGGGATGATGAGGGAACAGTTTCAGAACAAATAGTTGATTTTATCAGTACGAAAATCATTCCGGTGAGTGATATTTTTCTCGACATTCACGGCGGTGATGCCTCGGAAGATTTACTCCCTTTTGTGTGCTACTATGATAATAAAAACTACCCAGAAATAACCCAGAAGACCAAAGAACTTAGTGAATTCAGCGGATTTGAATACGTAGTCTCTTATCCTTACACCATAAAAGAAGACGAACCGGCAAAGTATGCTTTTAAGCAAGCCTGCCAGGTGGGTAAAATTGCCTTAAGTTTTGAAAGCGGAAAATTGGGTAATGTTCAGCCTGAAGCGGTAAAGAGAATCAAAACGGGACTTTACAGGTTGCTCCAAAAACTTGAAATGTACGACTCAAAGGTTGCTTTTGTTTCTCCTAAAATTAAAAAACTAAACAATCAGATTTATGTCCGATCAACCGTACAAGGTATTTTTTACAGTGCATTTAAAGCGGGTGATGAAGTTGTAAAAGGAGAAGTAGTAGGTTACATTACTGACGAATTTGGAGAGCAACTGGAAGAAATAGTGACTCCACGGTCAGGAACCATATTGTACATGAAAGGGACTCCTCCAACTAATAGTAATGATTCTTTGATGTGCGTCAGCTTTTTGGAAAATTAGGAAAGCCAGGTGCGTGGTATTACACTTTACTGGAGGTATTGCATAAAAAAACCCTCCACTTGGGAGGTTTTTTTTATTTTGCAAAGACTATTGGATCATCCCAGCAGACTCCATGATGAGTAAGGCTTCATCCCCTTCAATTTTGAAAAGGTTTCCCCATTGACCTGTGACTTTTGCGTTATCATCAGAGGTAGAAGACCAATTTCCATAGGCAATGGCAATATTATTTCCTAAATAGCGATAGCCCATTACGTTAGCATTTAATTCATTTCCGTCAGCATAAATTTCGGTATCTTTTATTTGTTGACGTCCCATAATAATTCCGTCCTTTCCATCTACGCTTTGAATCCCCTCTTCTGTAAATAACATTGAAATTCCTTCACTATTTTTACTGTTGCTATTCTCGATGTAATTTTTTACCGAAAGTACTATTTTGTCAAAATGCGGTTCATCAGAAGCAATGGAGTTTTCTAAAACAGTTTCTGTCTCTGATCCGTTTGCTTCTTTGGGTTGTCTGTGAGCAGACTCCATTAGAAATTTAATTTGTCCGTTGTCATATTTAAAAACATTTCCCCATTTTCCTTGTTCTAAAATTTCATTTTCTGGGCTTAATATGGCAAAACTTCCTGCTCCTAAATAAATATCCTCTGATACGGAACGAGTTTCGGTTACGGTTATTTCGATGTGGCTGTTTTCCAAATCGCTTCCTTCTGAAAAGACGGCATCAAAAGACTTTAAAATGGACTCTTGTCCTACAATTGGACTTAGAGGATTGGAAACAATTCGAATTGCATCGGCTGTAAATTCTTTTGAGATTTCTTCCGCATTTCCTTGATTCCATGCAGATGAAAATCGTTGCATTGATTCTGCCATAAGGGTTTCAGCACTTGGTTTAGAAGCGGGTTCACTTTTTTGTTTTTTTTGTGTGCAGCTAAAAGTGATAAACAAACTGAGTAGTAATAAAGATGATTTTTTCATAAAAAAAATTAGTTAAAAAACAATATACAGATAAAAACTAATGCAGCTCAAGCATTTGGGTATTGATTTTGAAGTAAGCGAATTTGAAATTTTTTAATTTCTTGAGGTTAAATGGTGTGGGAGTCTAAATTTTAGCCTGATAAGTAAATAAATCAAAATACCTACCCTTTGCTTCAATGAGTTGGTCATGCGTTCCTTGCTCTGCAATTCTACCTCCTTCAATGACAAGTATTTTGTGTGCTTTTCTAATTGTACTTAGTCTATGAGCAATAACAAAAGTGGTTCTTCCTTGGGTAAGGGTAGCCAAACTTTTTTGAATTAGCGCTTCACTTTCTGTGTCTAAATTAGAGGTAGCTTCGTCAAGTATTAAGATAGAAGGATCGGCTAAAATAGCTCTTGCTATGGCAATTCTCTGTCTTTGTCCCCCCGATAATTTTACTCCCCTTTCTCCAATTAAAGTATCTAATCCAGCGTCAAAACGATCGGTAAATTCATTGACATAAGCTGCGTTTACTGCTTCTAAAAGACTTTCATCTGAGGCATTGGGTCTGGCGTACAAAATATTTTCCTTGATGGTACCCTCGAATAGAAATTCGTCTTGTAAGACTACCCCCAATTGTTTTCTGTAGCTCTCTAAGGTTACTTCTCTGAGTGGAAACCCATCAACGGTTATGTCTCCTTGATCGGGATTGATAAAAGTGGCCACTAATCCAGCAATGGTAGATTTTCCAGATCCTGAACTACCAACCAGTGCGATGGTTTCTCCAGCTTTAGCAGAAAAATTTATGCTGTGCAATACCTCTTTTTCTTCTTCATAGGCAAAAGAAACCTCTTTAAAGGTTATGGCTCCTTGTATCTTTTTTAAAGCGATATTTCGCTGAGGGTCATCTGTTTCACTGGTTTCGTTCATGAGTTCCTGCGTTCGGTCAAGACCGGCTAAAGCTTCAGTGAGCTGGCTTCCGATATTACTCATTTGAACTATTGGAGCTATCATGAGTCCTAATAAAAAGGTAAAGCTTAGGAATTCTCCCAAGGTCAAAGTTTCTGTCATGATTTTAAATCCACTTATGCCCATGATTCCGGTGGTGGCAAGTCCTAATAAAAATGTAGCAGAAGAGGTCATAAATGCGGTTGCAGTCAGACTTTTCTCTACATTGACAAATAGTTCATTTACTCCTTTTTCAAATACCTGAGCCTCTTGTTCAGCTGCGTTGAATCCTTTGATCACCCGAATACCACCTAGGGTTTCGGTGAGTCTTCCCTTTACTTCTGCATTGATTTTTCCTCTTGCCCTAAAGATGGGTCTAATTATCTTAAAAGCTTTTAAGGCAATTACTGCGAAAATGGCTAAGGGTATGAGTGTAAATAAAGTCATGGAAACACTTATTTGCAGTAATAGTATTAAAGAGACTACAGCGGTAATGGCTCCACCTACCAATTGTACCAAACCGGTTCCTATCAAATTTCTAACCCCTTCGACATCTGTCATGATCCTAGAGACTAAAGCCCCAGATTTGGTATTGTCAAAAAACGTGATGGGTAATCCAAGTATTTTTTTTTGTACCTGTGTCCTTAACTCTGCAATTAGGAATTGGGCTTGAACCGAAAGAATTTTTGTCAATAAAAAAGAGGTGATTGACTGTATTATGATGGCAGTAATTACAACAGCTATTAGAATTTTTAATCGGTCTAACTCTTTGTTTGGAATGATTTCATCCATTAATATTTTCAGAGAAAGGGGGGCTACAAAACTTGCTATTTTACTAATTACAATGAGTACTAACCCGATAAAAACCATTTTTCTTCTGGGCCATATTATTGAGGTAAAGGCTTCTAGTAGGGATACTTTGGGTTTACTTTGATTTTTTTTCAAGTCAGATTTTTTATTTTAGGTGAATCCCTAATGATACACATAATAAACGAGCCAGTAAAAATAGAAGCCCTTTTTGTTTGGCACTACTTTTTTTTTAAAAAAAGCGGTCAACTATCTAAACTGGGAAGTTCTGATTTGATTACAGAATACCAACCTATTCGAAAACTCTATTTTGAGTTTTGGAATTTATTCTGTTAGCCTGCAAATATGTATGCGCAATTTTCGTTTTGAGCACGTCCTAATGCCATGACACCAGAAGGAACCAGTTTAATGCCTGGTAAGATCCCTTCAATCATTTCCTTGTACACTTCATCAGGATTTAAGTTCATTTTGCTTGCAACAGCTGATCCGTAAACTTTTGTTGCCAAATCACAAACACAAAACATCGATCCTCGATTTTGCAGGTCCTTAATTCCTTGTATTGGAGGTAGTGGCATATCCCCTTCCATAGGTTCATAAACGGTATTTCTCAGCGAGGGTTTCCCGGTTTGGTTATCGTTAAAAGAAACCAACTCTCCTAGCTTGAACTTCTCCCATACAGAAGAATTAAATGCAAACACGATCCCTGCGTGTCTTAGAACCGTCATTGCAGTCATGTTTGAATCTTTTACTCCTAAAGAATTATTGGATTCCAAAAAAGCCCAGTTCCAAACAATGGGGAGGGTGTTGTGTGGTTGACTTCCGTCATAGGCAACACGGTGTTCACCCTTAATTTTTTTAAACCAAAGCGAGACGTCCTCTTGATTGATGTCAGTACTTGTTTTGACAGGATCAAGCTGGTCAAAATCTTCAATAAAATTAGGGAATGCAGTAGCACCTACACCTAATGCGATTGAAGTAAAAAATTTTCTACGATCGTAATTCATTTTAATTGATTTATGGTTAATAAGCCCAAGTTAAAGAATTTCTCAAAAATTTTAAAATGAATTATTGATAAACAGGATGGAGCGTATTTACCGATGCTTTTTTTTAATTGGGTGAGTAGCTGGAATTGCCCTTGTCATTATCTTGAAAGATGTTTCCCAAAACTCACTTAGCTCCCACATCTCATAGGTAAGCAGACAGGTGTATTTTTTGCATAATACCCCCCACATTTCTTGATCATTAATATCTCCGTTTCCTTAATCCTCAATATCAAAAACGCCATAGTCTACATCTTTATCTAAATGCTTGGTTACCTACTTACACACTGCTTCACTATCGTAGATTAGTTGACATTCTCTTACTGATAGATGACTCATTCCATACTTTACTTTTCCATAGAACTTATCAGATTCGTTATTGTGATTAAAGAAATCTTGTAAATTTATGATCAATTTTAAATT
The DNA here is from genome assembly GCA_029243165.1 of Flavobacteriaceae bacterium. GTDB lineage: Bacteria > Bacteroidota > Bacteroidia > Flavobacteriales > Flavobacteriaceae > MS024-2A. Next base: position 12,209 of record JAQWSN010000027.1, on the reverse strand, counting down.
TGATGACACAATCTAGAAAAATACAATTTTTAATAGGGCTACTTTTTATGGGTTTTACAAATTGTAACACCAACTTCAGCCAAAAGGGACTAAAAAATGTGAGTGATTATCCTATTGGTACAGCCATAAATTTAAAATCTACGCTAGCAGACCAAAAAAAGTTAGAGATTACTAAAAAAGAATTTAATAGTCTCACCTCAGAAAACAGCATGAAAATGTTTCGTCTGCTGCCTACGGAAAATGACTTTACTTGGAAGGAGACAGATGCCTTAGTAAACTTCTCTCAAAAAAACAATATGCGACTCTTTGGTCATGCTCTGATTTGGCACAGTGGGACACCTCAATGGGTAAAAGATAAATTGGTTAAGGATTCCCTTTGGGGTAAAAAGTTTTTAAAAGAGTACATCACAACAGTAGTTTCAAAATACAAAGGTAAGGTGAGTGGCTGGGATGTTATTAATGAGCCCCTAGAAACTCGAGGAGGGGAATTACGAAAAACAGAGTGGCTTAAAGCCATTGGACCTAGCTATGTCGCACAGGCACTGGAAGCTGCACATGCAGCAGATCCAAATGTTGATTTGTTTATCAATGATTTCAATTTAGAACGTGACACCCTCAAACTAAACGGCCTTCTGGCATTAGTTGAAAAGTTAAAAAGTCAGAATACCCCTTTAACGGGAATTGGATTTCAAATGCACTACAGAATGGATATTCCGGATAGTCTTATTCTAAAATGTCTTAAAAAAGCAGCTTCTACTGGATTAAAAATTCACCTATCAGAAGTAGATCTAATTTTTAATAAACACAATGATAGCATATCAGGAGGGATACAAGAGTATGAAAACTATTCAGCTGAAATGGCTCAAGCCCAAGCAAATAAATTCAAACGTTTAGTGACTCTCTATCACGAAGCTGTTCCAAAAGCACAACGTTATGGAATAACTTTTTGGGGGTTTAATGATCGTGATACATGGATTAAATCTTTCTTTAAAATAAAAGACTGGCCCACCCTATTTGATGAACAATTGGAGCCTAAAAAAGCTTATTGGGGTTTTCGAGAAGGTTTAGAAGAGAATTTTAGGATAGGGCAATGATATCAATAGATTAGAAGCAATTTTTTTGCTTCCATTGCTACTAAAATTTAATATTACCCGTGTAAAGTCTGAATAGAAATAAAATGATAATGATTAGAACCAATTGAAAAAGGATCTGACTAGGTGTACTCCATTTTTTTTTCATACACACAATTTAATCAATTCTACTAAAAAAATACTGAAGTGTTTGGGTATGCTATCATTTCAAACGTATCTTGCTATTTGGAAAGCCACTATGTTTGAAGGTAGAATGGTTTCTCACTCTTTTGCCCCTGTATTTTTTTCATATGTTTTATGTTTATGTTATGGATTTAGATAAGATTAAAGAATGGGTTTTAGCTGCAGTTGATTCAATTGCAAAAAGTTTAGGAGTTGAAATGAGAGTACTTGTTCTTATTGCTTTTTTATTAGGTTATTTAATAGGTAATTGGGGATGATTGAAGTTTCTGTTTTAAAAAAAGCACTCTTTAATCATTGTAGGTCTCTACTCGAGAAAAAAATGGGGGTATTAGAACAGCAGAAAGAAAACTTACAAAAGGACTTAACTTCTGAGGCAAAAAGCTCAGCAGGTGATAAACATGAAACTGGTAGGGCCATGATTCAGCTAGAACGAGAAAAGTTAGGTAATCAAATTCGTGAAATTGAGTTAAATTATCAGAAACTCAAGACTATTAAAGATTTCAAAACTTCAAATAGGATTAGTCTAGGTTCTCTAATTTTTACTGATAAAGCAAACTATTACATTGCCATAGCTGCTGATTCATGTGAGATCAATTCTAAAGTATTTCATTGTATTTCATCCCAAAGCCCTATTGGTAAATTGCTAATTGGAAAAAAAATAAATGATTTTATTATTTTCAATAATATGGAAAGTAAAATTCTTGAAATAATCTAATGGATTACGTATCAAAACCCTTCCCCCTGTTACAATAGAAAAACCCGTTTTCTAAAACCCACACCCCTGAGTTTGGGTTAGGGTGTCGGTATAGTTATTGGATCCTTACAAATTGGGCTGATTGTGCTTCATCCAATTATCATGGGTATAAAATTCTTCCCCCCTTCCCATCTACTGAGATTCCAATTTTATGCAATTCGGTGATCAAACCTGTCCAATTCGCAATGCATTTTGTCATCCAAAATCCTTGAAGACGATCTTGCTACTCGGCTCTATTCAAAATTTGATTTCGTTCTGTAAAAATTCATAGGATAAAAAAGCAGGCAAGAGCTGTAAGTAAAACTAATTTGATCTTCAATGGTTTATTCATTTAGAATTTCAGTTCTCAGTTTTTGTCCTTTAGCATTAAAAAATTCAACCCTTTTTGCTTTTTTTGAAATCCAAAAAGTAGGTGTACCCTGGGACTTAAAACTAAAGTTTCCTTTGAATTTACGGTGGGTAGTTTCTGAATTATAATAAATCAAACAGCTCGTTTCTTCCGCACTCCAAGACATCATTAAGGGAGTTTCTTTGAATATTGGCTTGAAAGCTTTAAGGCTGTCATTGTTTTGAGTAGCTAGAAAATAAGGGGTTGACCCTACTTTAATTTGTGCTATACTCTTTCCATCTCTAGGAACAATAAAATTTGTTTGTTCAATTGTTTGAGCTATAAAATTCTTTGATTGATCATTAATCAAAACCAAGCCCTGAAGAGCATCCATTCTACCTTGATTTACTTCAATTCCATAATCATTACCTACCATAAGAAGGTCGTCATACCCATCTTGATTAACATCAAATGCATTGATTCCGTAAACTGGAGCCCATTGCGCCTGAAGCGGCAAAGAATGAAGTTTGAATTCTCCTTCGCCCAAATTTTCAACCCAAGAGGTCTCCATCCAATTTACACTTTTCATCAAAGATGCTGTTAGGTCTTGATTGAAAAAAATCTGATCTTTTGTTGCGCTTCCATAGGCAGTATATGAGTTGAATTCTTTTCTCAATTTTCTAAACTGCTTGATCATATCTTCCCAAGGATGATACAGATAATCTCGTTTGGTTCCAAGACTATCTCGGACATAAAAGGAAATAAAAGGATCAACACTGCCATTTTTGTCAAAATCTTTTGCAATTATATTTAGGGGCATTTCTGGAGAAGCTTTAAAAAAGGTGTTTTTACCAAAATTCCCTAAGATATAATCAAGATCTCCATCGTTGTCTAAATCGCTAGATGCTATACTCTTCCACCACCCTTTAGCCCACTCCACACCTGTATCATCTAATTTGACTAACCTGCCCTGATTGTTTTCAAAGAAAAGGGGTGACATCCATTCCCCAGTGACAATTAAATCTTTCCAACCGTCGTTATTAAAGTCTGTCCATTGGGCGTCCGTAACGAGTCCTAAGGGTGTTTGACCCGTACTAATTTTTTCTGAAGCGTCAACAAAACTTATTTTATCTCCTTTACTTTTATTTTCCAAAAGGTACGAACGACTTGCTACTGGATATTGTCCAGGAACCACTCTATTACCCACAAATAAATCCATATCGCCATCATTGTCAAAATCACCAGGTTTGACACAAGAACTATTCTCTCCTAGATTTGGAAGGCTAATCTTTGCTTGAATAAAATTTCCATTTCCTTGATTTAGCCATAGCCCATCATCATAAGCTTTTGAACCTGGTGAAAACTGTGCTGATCCATGTGCAAAATAGATGTCTAAATCTCCATCATTTTCTACATCAAATAATGCTATGCCAACATCTTCTTCTAAATCTCGTGGTTGGCTTTTAAAGGATTGTGTTTTTTTGGTAAATGTCCCGTCGCTTTTTTGATAAAAAATAGTCTCTTTTTTTCCTCTACTCCCCCCAATCAATAAGTCTTCTAGACCATCACTATTTAAGTCTCCCACAGCAATAGCAGGTCCACTTTGTGAAAGCTTGTAAGGAATGGTTATTTGGACGTTAAAATCAATAAAATCATCATCATCATCCTTATATGTCAACATTAAATCCTCATTTACCTGATTGAATAATAAGTCTTTTTCTTCTTGAAATGATTCGATTAGAGATTCTGGTTGATAGATTAATTCATGGGTAGTATTCGCTTGGAGTGATTTCCATTTCTGAATGTTCCCATCATACCATCGAACTTCAATAGAATCTACTTCTTCTAGATCACCTAAACCAAAATGCAAAATTTGTTCTGTTTGAGATAAATAGCCTCTACCAGACTCTAGAATTTGTGTCTGAGTTTCACCCCTTGAAAACACTCTTAATTCACTTCCATAAGGAAGCTGATTATAGGTATCACCTTTCAAATCAAATCGAATGTAATTATGCAATCCATTTTCATTGGATAGGGTATTTTCTAAAAGTGTAGCAGGGTCGTTTATATTATTGAGTATAAGATCCAAGTCCCCGTCGTTGTCTAAATCACCGTACACCGCACCATTAGTGTATGATGCAAAATCAATCCCCCATGATGCTGAAATGTCTTCAAACTTCAAATCACCTTTATTTTTAAAAATAAAATTAGGCACCTTAATTTGAGGGATAGCAGCGAGTAGTTTTTCTCGGCTTACAAGACGGTTGGCCGTTACTCTAAAATCTCCAAAATCTTTATCAATAACGTCTTTGGGAAAACCATTGGCAATGAACAAGTCACTTTTACCATCGTTATCGAAATCAGCAAATAAGCTAGCCCAACTCCAGTCAGTTTCGGCTAATCCTGTGCTCATTCCAATTTCACTAAAAATAGGCAGTTTAGAATTGGGGTCTATTCCCTGATTGAGTTGTAATACATTTCTAGGATATTGATACTCATAATCATAACGCCGAGTAAGAATTTCTTTTGTATAGCTCGTACCCTTTTGAAATAATTTCTTTCTCTTGTTGTAATAAGGCTGCATTTCAGAAATAAATAAATCTAATTTACCATCATTGTTCACATCACCTAAGTCGCTACCCATTGAACTTAGACTAAAATGCTTAAACATTGCCCTAGCTTCATTTTTAAATGTCTTATCTCCCTGATTGAGATAAGCAATATCGTTACTCAAATAATCATTTGACACATAAAGATCTAGCCATCCATCATGATTAATGTCGTATACAAGTGTACTATGGCTAAAACCGTGAAGCTTGATGTTAGCTTTTTTAGAGATATCTTCAAATAATGGATGGCCTGCAGCACCTATCCCTTTATTTTCATAAAGTTTATCGACACTAAGGATTGCAGTTTCACTTTGAAGATTTTGAAATACATTAGGATCAATATTTTCAATTCGATTGACACCAATAAACACGTCTAAATCACCGTCTTTATCAAAATCAAAAAACTGAGCATGAGAAGAATAAGTGGTATCGTCCAATCCGTAATCTGAGGCCTGTTCTTTAAAAACTAGAATACCATTATTGTCATGACCTTGATTGATATAGAGTAAGTTTTTTCTCAACACTTCATCCCTACGAAGCGTATTACAAAGGTAGATATCCAACAAGCCGTCTTGATTGATATCTATAAGATTGACTCCTGAAGTCCATATAAGGGGGTCACTCTTTAAAATCCCTGCTGCTGCACTCTCATTTGAAAATTCAAGATTTCCTTGATTGAGGTACAATTGATTGTCAACCTGATTTCCTGCAAAAAAAACGTCCAATAAGCCGTCATTATTAAGATCTCCCAATGCAACACCAGCACCATTGTAAAAAAATTCATTGTCTAAAATACTGAGTGAATCATTTTCAATTATCTCATTATTAAAAGTTATCTGAGAGGAATTTGGGTCTATAATTTTAAATAACTTTTGCTCTTTAGAACAGGAATTTAAACACAAACAGAGGGATAAACTAATAATAAAATAACGCATACATGTAATTTGATATTTCAAAAATAGCAAGAGGAATTTGAATTACAAAAAAAGGAGGGCAAAGCCCTCCTTTAATAATAATGGTATTAAATTTAGTATCCTGGATTTTGAGATAAAACGTCAGAACCTTGAATATCAATTTGCGTCTGTGGGATAGGGTAATATTCGTTTTTCCCAGAGGTAAATCTTGCACCACCGAATTTAGCAGTTAATACTTGTGATTCGTACGAAAGATATGCATTTAATTCATCAGAAGCAGTTCCCCATCTAACTAAGTCGAAGAAACGATGTCCTTCACCAGATAACTCTAATTTACGTTCCATTCGTACTGCTTTATTTGCAAAGTCTTTAGAAGGGAAAGTATCATAATTACTAATCACGTAGTTCGCAGAATTAGATCCATCTGGATTTTTAACCCAGTGAGCTGAATCAGCAGCTCTAGTTCTGACTTGATTAACATAATCTGTAGCTTTTGCTAGAGTACCAGCTTCAATTTCAGCTTCAGCAGCCATTAATAGTACATCAGCAAAACGGATAATAGTATAATTCATTAATGCATAACCTCTAGTCCAAGAACTTGCATCCGTTAAACTTCCTTCTTGAGATTTGTAATAAATATACTTCTTAGGTGAATATGGTCCAGCATAAGCTTGCGCACGTATCCAATTTTTCCCAGGGTGTGCTATCCAATCTAAATATGGAATATCTCTTCTACCAATGGAGTGATCTATACGAGGATCTAGTTCACCAGCATCTGCAGTAAACGGATCAGTAGAATCAAGATTATAGTCATGTTTTAGCTCTAATTGACTGGTAAACTCTTCTCCACCTAACCTTGGTAAACCATTAACAGTTCTAAATGCATTACCTAATGATATCGATGGCTGAAAAAATCCACAACAGTTACCAGGACCGTCTGAACCTGTATTGTAGGGATAATTTAAGTCGTCAAAATAGTTGGCGTTTGAAACATCACCAGAATTGTTTGCTGACTCTACATCCATAACAGCTTCTTTATGATTATCAAACTCTGCATTAAAAATATCTGGATAATTATCTAATAAACCATATTTTTCTCCTGAAGGATTTTTTCCATTTGCAATAACTTGATCGAACCACTGCTTAGCTCCGGCATAGTCTTTAGCATATAACTTTGCTTTTCCCATGTAGGCTGCAGCTGCCCATTTATTTACTCGTCCTGCTTGAGATTGTACTTCAGGCAAGTTGTCAAATGCAAATTGGAAGTCTGCCATAATATTTTCCCAGCTTACGCCTGGTGAATTTGGTACGGCAGAAATATCGGCAGCTTCAATAGTCTCATCAATGTAAGGAACACTATTGAAATGCTTTTTAAGGTCAAAATAAAAATGTCCTCTTAAAAGTCTTGCCTCACCTTGAACTCTTGTGGCATCAGCCGCTGAAATAGTTTCAGACATAGCAACTAATTGCAGTACTTTGTTAGCTCTTGAGATACCTTCAAATCGACCGTTCCAAAATGAATTCAAATCACCAGAAGTAGGATCAGTTTCATAGCGTTGTATTGGATTTATAGTACTATAATCCCCAGGATCTGTTCCTTTGTTGGCTTCACCCCCCGTTATTGAACCAGTAACCCAGTGGCTTGGTCCCTCAAAACGATTACCAAAAACACCATTTAAGGCTGAATAAGCACCAATTAAGGTTCCGTCTATACCACTAGCAGTGGTTAACTGTGCCTCTCCTAAAGATCCGGTAGCACCGACATCTAGGAAATCTTCTTCACAGCTTACAATTAAGGTAGATAATGCTACAAGCATAAATACCACTTTTGTCATTTTCATCATTTTCATCATTTTCATCATTTTCATTTACTTATTTATTTTTATGTTTAACAAATAACTTGGTGTTACAGGATAATTACCTACATCAATACCAAAATTTGTGTCTGCTCCACCAATCATTGGATCTAATCCGGAATAATTGGTTATTGTTAATAGGTTATTTCCAGAAATACCTATTGATAAGTCACTTAGTCCTAAAGTTTCTAGCACAGCTCCTTCAAAATCATAACTGAGGGCAAGACTTTGTAATCTTAAGAAATCACCCGGTTCAACATACCAAGAATTTGCAACTCCATTTGTACTTAGGTTCGAAGCACTTTCCCAAATTGGAGCAGCAGCATTATTTCCTAAAGCAGGAGTCCACGATTCAAGCGCTCTAACACCTTTATTTGATCCCTCAAAACTTCCGAAAAAGTCAGTAAACCATTTAGACTGATTAAAGATTTCAGCACCAACGGAAGCGTAAAAATATGTGTTAAGTGAAAAATTTTGATACTGAATATTTAAATTCAAACCACCTGTCCAATCTGGTACAGGACTTCCAATGTAAGTCCTATCATCTGGAGTTATGGAACCATCACCATTAACATCAGCATATTTGAAACGTCCAAGACCAGCACCTTGTTGGTCAGAGGCGTCTGCCTCAGCTTGAGAGTTGAAGTATCCCTCAACCTGATATCCAAAGAATGTTGATAAGGATTGGCCTACTGCATTTCTTACAGGAGCAATACCTCTATATGTTCCCCCATCAAAATATTCAATACCTTCAGCTAAAGAAACGATTTCGTTTTTCAAGAAGGAACTATTCAAAGTAACTTCATAAGCAATTCCTTCACCAAGACTACCTCTGTTTGATATAGAAAGATCTAAACCTTGGTTTAACATGCTTGCTATATTGACAGCTGGAGCACTAGCATAATTTCCAGTAACACCTGCTAACGGGATTTGATATAATAGATCCCTTGTGTCTTTTTTCCACCAATCTAATATAATGTCAACTTTATTGTTGAATAAGGTAACATCAAAACCAATATTGGTTGTTACCGAAGTTTCCCACTGTGCATTTGGGTTTCCAATTCTTGATACAGCAAAACCTTGGTCTACGCCGTTATTTTGGCCACTGATAGGATAAAAAGTTCTACCTCTGTTTGAAGCAAACAAGCTATACTGATTGGCTGGATCAACATTATTAGAGTTACCCATTTCACCCCATCCACCTCGGACTTTTAAATCATCAATCCAAGTAAGGCCTTGCATGAATGATTCAGAGGTAACCCTCCAAGCCCCTGAAAAAGCAGGGAAAACACCATATCTACTGTTGATACCAAATCTTGATGCACCATCACGACGGATTGTACCTGAGACATAATACTTTTCATTAAAATTATAATCTAGTTTTCCGAAAGTTGAAAAGAAGTTTACTCCGTTGTATAATCCACTATTTACCTGTGGATTAGCGACTGTAGACATGTTAACAAAGTTTAAATCTTGTGAAAAAGGATTAATACCGTTCCCGTTAATCTGTCTTCCAAAACCAGTATTTAATGATTCAACACCGGCAAGTACTTTGACACCATGTAATCCAAATTTTTGATCAAAAGTTACTGTATTAGCAAATACCCATGAGATATTTTTTCCAGCACCTTCTGCAAAAGTATATGCTGCTTCAGTTTCAGAATCTCCTAAATATGGATAATTATAATTTTGATAGTAATAATTTGAAACAGATCCACCAAGACTTGAGCGGACGGTCAATCCATCTATAATTTTAAGATCAGCATAAATATTTCCAAAAACACTTAAACTATAAGATGTATCATCTTTACCATTTTCAGTTAATCGTCGAACTGGATTCCGCGGGTTATTAAAACCTGTTGCTTTTGTACTTGCATAACTTCCAAATTCATCATAAACTGGAATAATTGAAGGCATACGATATGCTGCTAATATTTCAGATTCATCGTCAGCTGAAGTAATAGAGCCTCCACCACCAGTTGTTTTGGTTTCTCTATAAGTTGCTTGGATATTTTCCCCAACACTTAAAAAATCTGTTATATCGTATTTTGAATTAGCTCTTAAAGTATGTCTTCTAAGGATGTTATTTATTAAAATACCATCTTGGAATTGAGAACCCATACCGATGTAATAACGTCCTTTTTCATTACCACCGTTAGCACCTAACGAAAAACGATGAAGTGGAGCGGTGTTTGTAATTGCATCATACCAGTTTGTTCCTGACCCTTCTTTATTTGCTTTGATTAAGAATGTATTTAACGGATCTGCATCATAAGCAGCTTGTATAGCAGCTAAATCAACTGAGCCTACAATTCCATTAGCACCATTAGCATGTAAATAATCAGGTAAAACCGGTGTAGCATTAGTACCATATTGTGGGTGAGTATACGCTACTGGAGTACCATTTGCTGCAGCATTATTTTCATAACCTATATGAGTATATTGTGCCATTTGCAATGGAGTTAACATTTCTGGAGATCCAGCTACATTTGGATCAGTTAGTCCTAAAGTATAATCGAGTGTAATTCCTGACTCTTGAGTCCTTGAACCAGATTTAGTAGTCATTACAATAACCCCGTTAGCAGCTCTTGCCCCATAAATAGAAGCAGCAGCAGCATCTTTTAATACCGTAGTTGATTCAATATCACCAGGGTTTAAAAAATCAATATTGGTTGTTGGAACACCATCTACTACATAAAGTGGTTCGTTTCCTCCAAAGGCTCCAAATCCGCGTACACGAATTTGACTCGTAGAACCTGGACTACCATTGGAAATAACAGTTACCCCAGGAATACGTCCTTGGAATTGCTGTTCTATATTTCCAGATGGAATTATGTTAAGATCTTCAGCAGAAACTGTGGATATAGCTCCAGTTGTTTCTCGTTTAGTTTGAGTTCCATATCCAGTAACAACTATCTCATCTAATGCTTCGGCAGATGTTTGTAATGTGACGTCAATTGAAGACTGGCTTCCCACTCTAACAATTTGTGTCGAAAAACCAAGACTGGAAAATTGTAACGATTGATCTGAACTGACGGAAATTGAATAATTTCCATCGAAGTCTGTTGTAGTTCCTTGCGTTGTTCCATTAACGATAACTGTTGCACCAGGAATTGGATTCCCGTCTGTGTCGAAAATGGTCCCCGACACCTCTGTTTGTGCAAAAGCTACAGATGTGAACATCACTAGCAGTCCTACAATAAATTTGATTTCAAGTTTTTTCATTATTGTTTTTAGTTAGTAAGTTAAAAAAATGTACTACAATATAAATGTTTGTTAAATCTCGGTTAAATAAAATTAAAAAAATGTTAAATAAATATTTAACATTTATGTGAATTATAACTTCTCTAACCTAAGATTATGAAAAATATTTTTATAAAAAGCAATTTATTTTTTTACATAATAGACTAATAATTAGTTTTTTAAATCTATTAAACTATAAAAATACTACTATAAATTTTATGATCTATCTTAATTATAAATAAAATGTAACAACAGATAATGATGTTTAACATTTATCGTGTTGTGATTAAACAAGACAGATAAGGGAATCCAGTTTTCAGAAATTCAAGAGTTACTTCGCTCGTTGAGCTCTTCGTTTAACCAATTTAAAATAGTTCAAGCATTCGCATTAAACCTGTTTCTTTAATTCTTGTCAATAGCCTATACCTTTAAAATTAATAACCAATCATGTTGAATAAACTCTCCTTAAAAGAAAGCAAGCTATAGTAACAGCTAAGGAAATCAGAATTCCTCAGAGAAGTGCCGATAGCTACCTTAAAATACTAGTAGAGCAAGGAAAAATCATAAAGCAAAATCATGGTTTTTACAAGAAATATAATTAATAGACACGCAGGCAAAAGGTATACCTGTAGAGGTATTTTAGCACTATATTATGAATCAAGATTTTCCCCTTTATTTTCAAGAAATAACACCAAAAACATCAATAAATAGAAAACGCCCCTAAAGTTAATTAGTAACCCTTATCACACAAACAAAGGCAAGTCTTCACTTACTTCATTTATAACTTGTTACATTTTTGGTAAAGTGTATTGTAGAGCTTACAGAAGATGATATGCCTAATCTGGACACGTTTTACAGACGGGTTTGTTAGTGATGGTTATTAAGCTACAGTCGCTATATAGGTATATTATAAAAGCTTAATATACTTTGCACAATTATAAAAACCGTTGTAGGTTTTCTTTATAATAAGCTGCACTGCTCGCAGCGCTTTGCATAGATGATTGTGCAAAATTACCACCCTGTTCGATATATAAATACTCCAGCCCTGAAGCCAGAGGATCAGGCAACATTTTAGTATAATCAATAGATCCATTCCCCATTCCATACTTAACTTCCTTATAGGTCATGTCTGTATTAGTGCCTATAAGCATATGTACATGCAGGTTATTGTAATCTCCCTTGTCTCTTTCTGATACATAGAATGCCTGTTCTACCTTATTAGATGCCTTGA
>JAQWSN010000017.1 GCA_029243165.1 Flavobacteriaceae bacterium | reverse complement strand
AAGCTTTTCTTGTCTTACGTTTTAAGTCGCTAATTAAAGCACTGGCACTTTTCTTGTTTTTCATCATTTAAGATTTAAAGGTTTGTAAAAATAATAAAACCTATCTCTTATATTAAAGTGATAATTAGTTCACTTTTTGCTAACGTTATACATGCTTACTACAAAATTTACTAACGTGTTGTACAACAGTAAATTAGAGATTTAATCTCATTCTGTTTTTACTACTCTATCCTAGTTTTACTCAATAGTTGTGTGCAAATAGTGTGCAAGTAAATATTGTGTAATTTAAATTTTATAGAATGAGTAAATCATTAAATTTTGTAGTAAGCATCAAGCTTGACAGAAGATCAGTTGATGTAAACGGAAACCATCCAATCAAACTTAGAGTCTGGAATCGTGCAAGTAAACGTGTAAAAATGTACAGTTGTAATAAATTTTCAGACCCTGCAACATTCGAAAAAGCAATGAACCACAAGGCAACAGTCAAGGGAGATACCTTTGTTTTAAGGACTTACCTTGAAAGAGTCCTATCAAATGCCACTGATGTTTTGGAAGGCAATGTTGTCAAATCCCATGAAGACTTTGAAAAGTTTATGAAAGTGTTTTTAGGAGTGAAGATAGAGATGATATTACTCTTGTATATCCTTTTAAAACGTTTACTAGATTCTCAAATTCTAATGGTCTTCCTAAAGGATTTCAAGCAGAATATGATAAAATAAATGGTCCAGGAGCATTCAGAAGAGATGTTGGTGATGTTTTATCAAAACATACTAATGGTTGGCATGATGAAGTATTAATGCTTGTTGAATAATAAAGTAACCCTCCCTATTGGAGGGTTTTTCTTTTACACCAATGGATACAACCCAAATCCCCTTCTAAACCATTGATATCGATGCATCAACTCTGAGATTCTTTGTAATGGTTTTAGGGATGAGTTGTTTGGGGTAAGTTTATAACGTGTTTGGGTTAATTCACTAATTTGTTCTAAATGCAGGTTGATATCCGTTCAACAAATACTCAATTATTGGGGTTGCTTCTTGATTGATGTAAGGCTTCAAAACCAGAAAAATATGATTTAAGCCTTTTAACCTTAGAGACTTGTTTTCTACATCTAGGTATTTTTTTTCTGAATAATCAAGCCAATAACGACCTAAAACTAGAATAACTTCGGAGAGATTTTCAATTTCTTCTTTGGGAATTTTCAGTAACGCAACCTCGTTTGAATATCGTATCCTATTTTCAACCCATTGATCTATATTTTTGTTGATTTGGATCACTAAATCCATCACATTCTGGTCATCTTTTAAGAGATTTTGAAAGTTGTCCCTCAAAATATATCTAAAGTCCCAAATTATATTATATGACTTAAAAATATCATGAATAATGGTATCAAATTTTTTGGAATCGACATTTTGATTTTTGTTCAAAAAAATCTGTTCAAGTAATCGAATATGGGCAGATAATATGTCCTTTTTGGTGTTAAAATGATACCAGAGTGACCCCTCGAGTATACTTGTAGCATTGGCAATAGATGAGGTTGTAACATCGTTAAATCCGCGCTTATTAAACATAATCAAGCTGGATTCAAGAATCGTATCCCGTGTTTTGTCTGAGAATAATTCGAGTGTATCTGGTGTGAGTTGAGAATAGCTAGTTTTAAGCATATTCCAAATTAGATTTCATATGATTGGGTACTCTGGGATTCATTACCCGGAACCAAAGAGGAGGAATAAAGCTTAATAATATCGATGCAGGATATCCAAGAGGAAGTGTAGGGCTCTCTTCATAGCTATTTAAAAGCTGATATTTTTTTGAAGATTTGTAGTGGTGATCACTGTGTCTAGTGAGTTCATACAAAACAATACGACCTATATTGAAATTTGAATTCCAAGAATGTTGTGGCCTTACTCGTTCGTAACGTCCTGAAGGTGTTTTAAAACGTTTTAATCCATAATGCTCTATATAGTTGATGCTTTCTAAAAAAAGAAAAGAAATTACACCAACAACAACGGCAAACAACATAACCTGTGCCCCAAAAAAGATAAAAATACCTAGTAGGTAAGCAGCTTGTATCAAATGGTACCAAAAGACATCGTTTTTCCAAGAAAAGAATCCAGTATTTTGGCGTTTTAAAAGCTCGAGTTGAAGTTTCCAAGCACTTAGGTATTGCTTTGAAACTGAAGTCCACCAGAAAGAATATACCGTTTGGTTGTATCTTGCAGTAGCACCATCTTCGGGTGTAGCTACGTTGAGGTGATGCCCAAAATTATGCTCAATATAAAAATGCATATACAAGCATGGCATGTATAAAAATTTACTCATAAAGCGCTCAATGTAAGGCCCTCGATGCCCAAGTTCATGCGCTACGTTTATTGCATTGGTAGCCAGTAAAATACCTGCTGAAAGGCTTAAGCCAATGAATTCGTATGTGGCTAAAACCTCTATTTGGATTTTTGCAAATACCAATAACAAAAGTCCAAAAACAAGGGGAATATTTAGGTAAAGCATCGCATCAAAGACCCATTTCTTATTTTTGCTCATAAGCTCTTCATTTGATAGATTCCTTTTATTTTGACCAGTGATGACATCCAAAAAAGGAATTACAACAAAGGCATAAAAAACAGCGGTATAAGATAAAATACCTCCAAATTCAAATGATATATAAGCCGAAATTGGTACGGTATAAGCAAATAGATATTTAAGATCTTTCATTTTGATTTTTTTGGGTGATTACCCAATTTTTGACAAATATATGAAAGTTTGGGTGTATACCCATATAATCAATGTTGCAACATTAAATCATCTTTCAAATTATCATACATAAAATCTGGATCACACATTTTATACATCTCTTTTTTGGAGCTTATCCGATTTTCTTTTTCGACAAGTTTGCCTACTTTGAGATCCATTTCAATAATACACCAAAAATTACCATGAAACATTGTTCCTCCATAATCATTCCAACTTTTATAATAAGAAGCATATCGACACCTAAAAACACCCCTCACATAGTCATTTCCCCACTTGTAAATAATAAAATATTTTGAATTTTTATCGACCTTTTCACGTCTTAATAATCGTCTATAGGCTTGATATCATTACCTTAAACCTGAGATTCGTTGAAGTGGTTTTAGGGGGATTTGTTTAGGGTTTCTGTGGATACGTGTTGGGGAGTAGTATCTAATTCGTTCTTACCGCACAGATTCCAAAATTGGATTTATTTCTAATAGCATCAAGTGCAATTATTTTCCAGTAGTCGTTATAAAAGATAGGCGTAAAGTATATAGCCAAACCTATTTATCAATTTCATACATATGTACGTTTGAGGTCAGAAAATCGGTCATATTTATAAACTTTTTTGAAATCATTTAACCTCATTAGATTTTTTTTAGCTTTAAGGTATGAGATATTTAAAACTTAAGAGACTAATAAGTATGGAGACAAAGAATTATTTAGGATATGCTTTAGGTGAGGTTTTTCTTGTGGTAATGGGCATACTTATTGCACTACAAGTAAGTAACTGGAATGAAAAAAGAAAGGAGAAAATTGATGAAAAAAAAATTCTACTTTCACTACATAATGAAATTTCTTCAAGCCTTCTTAACTGTAATTTTGTTATTAAAAAAAAACAAGATGTAATTAGTTCTGCAAAAGAAATTCTTTCATTTACTTCTCCCAAAGGAGTTTGGAAGTCAAAATATAAACTTGATAGCTTGATTTTTCATATTACAAATTCTGGATGGAGGCATGTGCCTCAAGAAGGTGTTTTAAATGAATTAATTAACTCAGGTAAGTTATCTATAATAAGTGAAAACATATTAAAAACAAAAATATCTTCTTTACCGAAAGCATACTCTCAAATGATAGAAAATGATAGGATCAATAGATTAAATATTGAGGTTAATATAAATCCTTTTTTTTATGGGAAATCAATATTAAGAAATGCATCAAATTATTTTGAAGTATTTGAATTTTCAAAAACTCCACTTGGTTTCACAAAGTTTAATTATTCAAATGATAAGTTATTAAAAAATCCCAAATTAGAAGATATTTTATCATATCAATCTACATATCATAAATATGGGATTGAGTTTTTAGAAAAAATAAAAATAAACTATCTTTTTATTCAAAAACTTATTGAAGAAAAATATCCTGATGTTGATTTTATTAAACTTGACCAAGACCTTGATAAAGGAGTATGGAATTAGAGGAGCTAATAGCAATATTTAAATTGATAGTAATTTTCGAATTAAAAAGAGACTCAAAACAGATAAATATTTAGATACTTAAGAAAGTAAAGTCAACTAAAAGATTATTACTCCATAAATTCTAAAAGTATTTGTCTCTTTATTTGTTAAGCAACTATTTATAATGTTTAAAGAAAAATATGCATTTTCAAATGGGCACAGGATGGGCACAAAATAAGATAATTGATAGTTCTTAATGGTTTTTATAAGAATAAATTGGTCACTATGGACTGTGGTTCTTGACCATGTTGAAATTTCAATCCCCAAAACTTTTAAGATATCCTTAATCCAAACACAAAGGCATGGATTTTAGAAAACGGTTTTTCTATTGAAACAGGAGGATGATATTTGATATGTAATTCATTCTCTGTACTTTAGGAGTATGAAAAAACTTATTCCTCTATTACCTCTGTTGATCTTGATGGTAGGATGTAAAAATGAAGTGTCTAAAACACATGATCAAGTAAGTCCTCCCAAAGAAGTTGTAGCTTTTTTTGAGACTTATAATAAACTATGGTCAGAAGGGAATTTTGAATATATAGCATCAGATATATATGACTTACCAATGACACTTTATTTACAAGACACTGTTCGTTATTTGAAAAGTTCTGATGAAGTGAAAAATTTTCTCGCGAATACCTTTATTAATCTGGAAGCTAATCATTATGGATTTTCTAAAATTAATAAATGGGAAAATTACAGAGAAGATGGAAATTATATTATTGTTGAAATGAACTTTACTAGGTTCTTAAAGGATAGCACAATAATGGGTAATCAATTCAGAAAGGCTACCTATATTCTAAATAAAAAAAATAAGGAGTTCAGAATTACTGCTATGATACCACATACCGTTATAGATAAGTAAAACAACTATTTCACTTTGGTTCTCCTCTCCCAAGTGGAGGGTTTTTGTTTTACACCAATGGATACAATCTAAATCCCTTCTAATCCATTGATATCAAAGCTTTAATCCTTAGATTCCTTGTAGTTGTTTTAGGGGGGAGTTGTTTAGGGTTTGTGTGG
The DNA here is from genome assembly GCA_029243165.1 of Flavobacteriaceae bacterium. Classification (GTDB taxonomy): domain Bacteria; phylum Bacteroidota; class Bacteroidia; order Flavobacteriales; family Flavobacteriaceae; genus MS024-2A. The sequence goes on along the minus strand of JAQWSN010000017.1, from coordinate 6,404 downwards.
ATACGTGTAGGGGGTTAATCATGTCCCACGTCCCATCCCTAGGGGTTGGGACACTGGGACACATAAAAAGCTAAAAGTTTCTATCCAACATTACTCCAAACAAAAGAGGATGGCTTCTAGAAAACGGTTTCTCTACTGTAACAATGGGATATTTAAACTTTTACCTCGTTTTTTTGTCAAATCAGATAGTAATTAACTCAATTATTAATCATTAAGCCTGTGTATAGTTATTATTATACTTTAGGTTTGCAAAAAAATTGTGAAACAGAAAGTCTCAGCACAAACGCTTTTAACCGTAAAATGAAAGAATTGGTATAAAGTGTATTATAAAAATGAGTCTTTAGCATTATTTATTAAACAAATGTCAAAATATACTTCACTCAAGACTGTGAGAAAATGGATCTTATTTATTTTAGGGTTTGTTGTAATTGCATTGTCGTTCCAACTTTCAAAAAAAATTGCCAATAGTAATTCTCCTCCTCGCAAGCAAGCTGAAAAAGTAGTAAAAAACGCTTTCACTAGAGAGGTGAAAAATATATCCTATAATGTTCAAATTCCATCTAATGGGCTGTTGGAAGCATACCAAAGAATTAAAATTACTTCCCGAGTTCAAGGTTTAATGCAAACGATCAAACCTCTTTTTAAGTCCGGCCAATCATATAGAAAAGGACAGGTTTTGGTTCAGATAGCTTCTTCTGAATTTAATTCTAATGTAATTGCTCAGCGTGCATCACTTTATAATCTTATTACTTCTGTAATGCCAGATTTGCAATTGGATTTTCCTCAGGCCTATCAAAGTTGGAAGGCTTTTTTAAAAGAATTTGATGTTGAAAAGACAACACCTCCACTACCTAATATGAAGGAAGACGTTCGTTTGTTTATTTCTGGAAGAGGAATTATTTCATCGTATTACTCACTTCAAAATCTTGAAAAGAGTTTGACTTTTTACACCATCCGAGCTCCTTTTGATGGAGTATTAGTTGCAGCGAACGTTACCGAAGGATCTCTAATCAGACCAGGACAGGAATTAGGCGATTTTATAGCTCCTGAGCATTATGAATTAAAAGTAGCTCTTCCAAAATCATACGTCGAAAAAATAGATATTGGGGCAACAGTTGAGTTAAAATCAATTGACACAAAAGAAAAATATAATGGTATCGTATCAAGGATAAATGCAAAGGTAAATACAGAAACACAGTCTGTAGAAGTATTTATTAGAGTAAATAGTGCTGAACTTAAAGAAGGTATGTATATGGAAGCTCTAATCGGTGCGATTGAATTTAATGACGTAGTGGCCTTAGATAGGGGTTTACTCAATGGGGATCAAGAACTTTATTTGGTTGAAGACGACAAACTACTGCTAAGAAAAGTTGAAGTAACTCATTTTACCGATTCGCATGCCGTTGTTCGTGGTTTGAAAGATGGCGTCATAATTTTAGCTCAGCCAATTATGGGAGCGTACCAAGGCATGGATGTTATTTCAACTCCTTTCAATACAGTAAAGTAAGTGACGATCATGAAAAAAGTAATTAATTATTTTATTAAGTACCACGTTGCTGTCAATGTAGTCATTTTAGCTTTTTTATTGTTTGGAGTATTAGGAGTAAGCTCTCTTAAATCTTCATTTTTTCCATTAAATGAATCTCATATTGTTCAGATTTTAGTTGCCTATCCTGGAGCTTCTCCTCAGGAAATTGAAGAGGGTGTAGTATTAAAAATTGAAGACAATCTCAAAGGCTTGGCTGGGGTAGAACGAGTTACCTCTGTATCGAGAGAGAACAGCGGATCGATAACCGTAGAGGTGGAAAAAGAGCGGGATATAGATTTTATGCTTTTACAGGTTAAAAACGCAGTTGATCGTGTACCTAGCTTTCCTTCAGGTATGGAACCTTTAGTCGTTTCCAAGCAAGAACAAATAAGATCCACAATTAATTTTGCGCTTAGCGGAGAGAATATTCCCTTACTATCACTTAAAAAAATTGCCCGTCAAGTTGAAAATGATATACGAGCAATGGAGGGCATTTCTCAATTAGAAATTACAGGTTATCCTGAAGAGGAAATAGAAATTGCAGTCGAAGAGAATAAGTTATTAGCGTATAAATTAAGTTTTACGACGGTAGCTCAAGCGATTGCAAAGGCTAATATTATAGTTACTGGTGGTCAATTAAAAACAGCAGCTGAAGAATTTTTAATTCGTGCTAATAACAAATCCTATTATGCAGACGAACTGAATCAAATAGTAGTTGCCTCTCAACCAGACGGTACACTTATCTATTTGGGCGATGTTGCTGAGGTCAGGGATCGTTTTTCGGAGACTCCGAATGCCTCTTTCATCGATGGTAATTTGGCAGTTAACGTAAGAATAAGTTCTACCAATACAGAAGATTTATTATCGACTGCAGACAAGATCAAAGCTTATATCAAAACTTTTAATGAAGGCCGTGATAATTTACAGATTAAAATTTTAAATGACCAATCCATACTTCTCAAACAAAGAACAAACTTACTTGTAGAGAATGCATTACAAGGGATGCTTTTAGTCTTGATTTTCCTTTCATTATTTCTTAATACACGTTTAGCATTTTGGGTGGCTTTTGGTTTACCAATAGCATTTTTAGGGATGTTTATTTTTGCACCAATATTCAATGTGACGATTAATATTCTCTCATTATTTGGAATGATTATCGTGATAGGAATACTTGTTGATGACGGTATTGTTATTGCAGAAAACATATATCAACATTACGAAAGAGGTAAAAGCCCATTCCGCGCCGCCCTTGATGGTGTTTTGGAAGTAATCCCACCTGTAGTTTCTGCAATTATAACCACGGTATTGGCTTTTTCATTATTTCTTTTTTTAGACAGTAGGATTGGTGAGTTTTTTGGGGAGGTTTCAATAGTTGTAATTTTAACACTTGTAATTTCATTGGTCGAAGCGCTTATAATTTTACCAGCTCACCTGGCACACTCAAAGGCGCTTTCAAAGCAAAGAAAGGAGCCCAAAACATTAATTGCAAAGTCCTTTGCTCAACTCCGAGTAATCAACGAATTTGGAGACCGCATGATGCAATACATGCGTGATAAAATTTATACACCAGTATTTGAATTTACCTTAAAGAATAGACTCGTTACTATGTCGGTGTTTCTAGCAGCCCTTTTCCTTACCGTTGGCTCGATTGGTGGCGGAGTAGTTCGGACTTCTTTTTTCCCAAGTATTGCGAGTGATCGGGTTCAGGTCACCCTTATCATGCCCAACGGGACAAATGAAAAAACAACAGACTCAATTATCAGTTTAATTGAAGAAAAGTCTAAAATTTTAGAACAAGAACTCAATGCAAAGTATTTGTCTGAAACAGAAAAAACACTTTTTGTAAATAGAATTAAAACACTTGGTAACGGTTCTTCTAGAGCGAGTTTGACTTTAAATATGTTACCAGGGGAAGAACGACCTGACATTATTCGTGCAAATATGGTTTCGTCTCGCTTAGCTGAATTGGTCGGACCTGTTATTGGTGCAGAAAGTCTTGTTTTTGGTTCGGGCAATAACTTTGGGGGAAGCCCAGTTTCAGTTTCTCTACTTTCTAATAATATAGAAGAGCTCAAAGCTGCAAAAACTGAACTTAAGCAAATTTTACTTTCAAATGACCTGCTTAAGGATGTCACTGATAATGATCCTGCAGGAATTAAAGAAATTACCATCCAATTAAAAGATAACGGCTATGCTTTAGGTCTTGATTTACAGTACATCATCGGTCAGGTTCGTTCTGGGTTTTTTGGTGTTCAAGCACAGCGTTTTCAGAGAGGTCAGGATGAGATCAGAGTTTGGGTGCGTTATAAAAAAGAAGATCGTTCGTCCATAACCCAATTAGAGGATATGAAAATTAGTTTGCCAAACGGAGAACGAGTACCCCTTAAAGAAGTTGCTGATTATACTGTGGAACGTGGAGAGGTTCTCATTAATCACCTTGATGGAAGAAGAGAAATTCAGATCTCAGCAGACTTAAAAAATCCACAAGACACTTCTTCTACAGATATAATGCTTGATCTTCAACAAAATATCATACCACAGATACAAGCGAAGTATCCTTCAATTAGCCCGTCCTATGAAGGTCAAAATAGAGAGGCCTCAAAATTATCAGCTTCTTTGGCATCCGCAGGGATTCCTATTTTAATATTGATTTACATGACAATTGCATTTACATTCAGAAGTTTTTCTCAACCGGTGCTCCTAATTTTACTTGTTCCTTTAAGTATTACTGGTGTTGCATGGGGTCATTGGATTCACAATTTTCCACTTAATATTCTCTCCATTCTTGGGATTATTGCACTGATTGGTATCATGGTAAATGATGGACTTGTATTGATTGGAAGGTTCAACAATAATTTGAGGCAAGGAATGTCATTTGATAGTGCATTAATTAATGCTGGAAAATCACGATTTAGAGCCATATTTTTAACCTCTGTGACAACGGTTGCTGGGTTAGCTCCTTTATTGTTGGAAAAAAGTAGGCAAGCCCAATTTTTAAAACCCATGGCGATTTCAGTCTCCTATGGCATTGCATTTGCAACTTTACTTACACTTATAGTTCTTCCAATATTTTTATCCTTTAGCAATCAAATAAAAGTCTATTTTAAGTGGCTCAGTTCAGGAGATTTTCCAAGTAAAGAGGCAGTGGAACGTGCCTTAATTGAACTTAAAGATGAGAAAAAAATGAATGAAATAGAAGAACCTAATACTCAAGAATTATGAAACATATTCAATTCATATTTATTCTTTTAGTATTCAACCTTACTGAGATTCGAGCCCAGCAATTGCTTTCAAAAGATGTTGCTTTAAGCTTGACGTTAGAAAATAATTTTGGAATAAAAATGACTCGAAATATCAATGAAATCAATAAAAATAACAGTGAACTTCTCAACTCTGGCTTCCTTCCAAACATAACACTCTCTGGCGGAGGTAACTTTACAGCTTCGGATTCAGATATTGCATTCCCAGGTCAGTTTACAGAGGATGGAGCTCCCCGACCAAGTGTAGACTTAAATGACCAAGAGGCACGACGTTACAATGCAGGGGTAAATCTCAACTACACACTTTTTGACGGTTTGGGGCGAAAGTTTACTTATAAAAGATTGAAAGAGCAATACGCATTGAGTGAGCTTCAGTTACGAGAAACAATCGAACAAACTATTTTGCAGCTCTTTAGTGTATATTTTGAAGTTGCCCGTTTAACGGAAACAAAAGCAAATTTTAAACAGACCCTTTTTGTTTCAAAACAACGACAAAAGCGTGCCGAAACTGCTTATACTTTTGGTCAGATTAATAAGTTAGCTGTCCTAAATGCACAGGTCGATGTTACCAATGACAGTATTAATTTGTTACAATTAAATCAGCAATTAGATAATGCAAAGCGTGATTTAAATCTTATTATTAACCAGCCAATAGAGACTGATCTAGGAGTAGAAACCAACTTGGATTTTATTCCAGTTATTCAAATTGAGAAGTGGTTGCAAACTGCATCACAATTTAATGTGAGTCTATTACAACAGCAAAGTAATAGTCAAATTAACGCCTACGATTTAAAGGTTAACCAGTCAGGATATTTACCCACATTAGGATTGAATGGTTCCTACGGATGGAACTTAAATCAAAGCCCTGCCTCTGCCTTTTTCCCGGGAACAAACAATACGACACTTTCGTTTGGTTTTGGAGCTACTCTAAACTGGAATTTGTTCGATGGAGGGCGAACTATTACTCAAGTAAAAAATGCAAAAATTGCAGTCGAAAACCAGAGAATTCAGGAAGAAGAAACTAAACTTACCTTCGAACGAAATTTGAGAAACGCCCAGCAGAGTTATCAAAATGCAGTTAAAATTTATACAATTCAGAGTAAGCAGGTGGAGACAGGGACTTACAATTTTGAGCGTTCCCAAGCGCAATATAGATTAGGATCAATAACGGCTATTGAATTTAGACAAGCACAAGTTAATCTACGAAATGCACAGCTGGAAAGAGCCGCTGCAAAATACCAGGCCAAATTGGCAGAATTAAATTTAATTCAACTCAGTGGGCAATTGTTGAATGTAGAGCTTTAAAAACGGACTTAGTATTCATTCTGGTTTAGATGATTATCCAATAATATCAATTCTTTAGCTAAATTATAATACTTCAAAGTGACGCAGGAGTAACACTATTTGACAAAATAGATGGTTTTTATAAGAATAAATTGGAAACTTTGAACAGTGGTTCTTGACACTGTTGGAATTTAAATCCCTAAAACTTTTAAGACATCCTTAATCCAAACACAAAGGCATGGATTTTAGAAAACGGTTTTTCTATTGAAACAGGAGGATGATATTTGATATGTAATTCATTCTCTGTACTTTAGGAGTATGAAAAAACTTAT
>JAQWSN010000024.1 GCA_029243165.1 Flavobacteriaceae bacterium | reverse complement strand
ATTCCTCCTGTCCAAAAAGCTTCCCAGATTTTATCAACTTGTGATTTTAGTTCGCCAGTAATCATTTAAATTAGTTTTATGAAACAAAATAACACATCCTTTTTAAATGGCAAGCTGGAAAACACATAATTGTAATTCATGTGACTACTCTTTTGTAGGATCAGGAAAGCCTGATGCACTTATGATGGGACCAACTATTCCCGTTATTTGTTCAGGATGTAATGTGATATATGATAGAATTACACATTCACCTATTGGAGCTGAGCTTGACAGGTCGTGTGAGGAGTGTGATAGTGAAGAGTTTATTCCTTGGGATTACATGGCAAAGAAATGCCCTCAGTGTGAAGATGGGATAATCGGAGAGAGTGATGAAGGTGTAATAGTTATGGCTGATTAGACACACAAACTATGTGTGGTCTTGAAACCACATAGAAACACCATCATGGGAGATAGATTCATTATATTTAATTGAAGGAATTCTATAAGCCTTTTCGCCTTCACTCTTTTCGTAGGGAATAACTCCCATTTTAATACGTCTTAAAACAGTTTTTTCTGAGACCCCTTCTTTAAGGGCAATCTCTCCAACGGTGAAGTAATCTGATTTTTTGAGGAGTACACAACTAATCTTGTCAAGTTTAATATCCATATTCTTCTGTTTTTCTTTCATTTGATTTACTGAGTCTGAAAGACCAGCTACTCTGGAGCTTAAAACAGTAAATGATTTTACACAGTCTTCAATGAGTGTTTCGGAAATTTCTGCCATTTTTATATTGTATTAATGATGTAAAATTCCTTATTTTGCTTGGTTTTATAAAAAAAACTTAGTGGGAGTTATCAAATTTTATCATCATTATCCATTATTTCCTTATAAAACCAAAAAACATCATTTAATTGAATGTTAATGTTAATATCATTTCCATACTTTTTGCATAAAATCTGACAAAACATCATTTGTTGGTTTGTAGTATAGCTGAAAGTTATTAATCGATTTATGCCCAGTTATATTCATAATGGCTTTTGCAGGAACTCCACTATTGAGCATGATGGTAATAAATGATCTTCTTGCTGAATGAGTACTTATAAGCTGATACATAGGGACCTCTTCTTCATAAACATTTTTACCTATTTTTTTTGATTTAACTACAAGTGATGTAAAGCCAGCTATCTTAAATATCTCTTTTAAATATTCACGAAACTTCTGTTCTGATATTACTGGTAGCTCTAAATTATATTTATTTAATATCGCTCTAATCTTATCTGTCATTGGAATTTCTAGAGTTTTAGTTTTGTCCTTGACTTCTCTAATCGTAATGAGATTGTTAGTCACATTTGAAGCTCTCACTCGCTTGAAATCACTATATCTCATTCCAGTATAGCATCCTAGTAAGAAGACATCTCTAACTCGCTCTAATCGTTGCCTATTTGACAGATCTAAATCCGCTATTTGTTGTATCTCTTCCTTGGATAGAGCAAGCTGATTAGTAATCTCTCTGTTAACTGCTACCTCCTTAAAACTTGAATTTGTGATGAAATCATTCTTAAGACAGTAATTAAGGAATGTTTTTAGTAGGCCTATATTTCTTCCAAGAGTATTTACTTGATGAGATTTAATCTCTTGACAGTATTTTTTAAAATCAGTTATCCAAAACACATCAATAAGCTCTATTTCAATCTTATCATCTATTTTTTCGAATTCTTTGACAAGTTTATAAAGCATTCTGTAGCGTTTAGCTGTTGAATTACTCCATCCACCCTCTTTAAGCTTAAACTTGAAGAGATCTTCAAAACAACTATCAAAATCATTGGGTGCTGTCTTTTTAGAAACTCCTTTAAAAAGTATATCAAATTCTTGCTTAAGAATCTCTTTTGTTAGAATCCTACCTGATGACTTATACTGAAAATTAAGATTTAGGTAAGCTGTTTTAAGGCTCTCTAATCTAATATTGACTGAGTTAGTAATTACTTGATCGTTTTGAGACTTGGTTCTTTTAGGAAATTGGGAATGTTTATCCCAGAGTCTAACTGGTATTTTTTGTCCTGTAGAGTAAACAAAACGTTTGCCGCCAGATAAAGTAACATAAAAAAGGATTAAAGAATTTGTTCTGGTATTTGGGGTTTTTAGTTTGAAATTCATAAGCATCAATTTTAATTTAACAATGACAACACCAGTTGCCTGGATAGTTGCCTGAACTATGTCACAATTCTACCCCAAAAAGGAGTATATTAATGTGCATACTTGAACTTAAATTGATGATTGTCCGCTATTTGTATATAAATACAGGACAATAGAGGACAAAGTAATGGGAGCCGCCGACTCCACCAATATGTCCTAAAAGCCCAGTGTTTTTTAGGGCTTTTTTTTGGTTACCTTTTACAGCACTATTAAATATCTACTTCTACTCTTTACTTAAATTATTATTACGTTGAATATCTTTTTAGTTTTCAACTAAAATCCTTCTCAATCCTATTTAGGGTATCCCTAGAAAGGCATGGATTGAGTTTTAGGAATTTTTATTTTACTTCTACTCTTTAAATTTATTCAAATACGATTTCATTTTGGGTTTGTAAGTGAATCTGCATATCTTATTAAAATTATTACTAATAACGTATCCATCAAAGATCAAATGAAAAATGCTACCACCATTTCCTTTTTACTGCTTTTAGGCATCGTTTATTACAGCTTTTTCAGTTTAATGCCGCAAAGGATAAGCAAACTTGATCAATCTGAGTTAGAGTTTTCCACCCAACGCGCTTTAATTCCTTTAAAGGAAATTTCAAAATCACCTCACTATGTAGGTTCGGAAGACAATACTAGGGTTAGAAACTTTATTATACAATCACTAAGGGAACTTGATCTTGATCCTGAAGTCCAAGAAGGTTACATTTTTAATGAAAAAAGGGGAAGACTGACGAAACCCGCCAATATTTTAGCTACTATCAAAGGATCCGAAGACGGAAAGGCTCTTTTAGTATTTTCACACTATGACAGTGCTCTCACCCCTTCCTTTGGAGCAAGTGATGCAGGAAGTGGTGTTGTAACTATTTTAGAATCCCTAAGGGCATTTAAAGCAAGTGGAAAGCAACCTAAAAATGATATTGTAATTCTTTTTACCGACGCTGAAGAAGTTGGGCTGGAGGGTGCAAAACTTTTTGTCCGTTCTCACCCCTTAGCAAAAAATATTGGCTTGGCCATTAATTTTGAAGCAAGAGGAAGCGGAGGTCCAAGTTCCATGATTTTGGAAACGAATGGTGGAAATAAAAATTTAATTCAAGGATTCATCAAGGCAAATCCTGAATTTCCTGTTGCCAGTTCTTTGTTGTACAGTATTTATAAAATGTTACCCAACGATACTGACTCTACCATTCTTAGAGAAGAGGGAGCTATTGACGGTTTGTTTTTTGCCTTTATTGATGATCATTTTGATTACCATACGGCTGGAGATAATTTTGAACGACTGGATCGCAATTCTCTGGAACATCAAGGAAGCTATTTGATGCCCTTACTTCATTTTTTTGCTGATGCGGACTTGAGTAATATTAAAAGTGATCAAGACTATGTTTACACAAACTTTCCCTTAGTTAAAATGATTGCATACCCGTTTGATTGGGTGATGCCTTCCCTTTTAATTGCAGCTCTTATGTTTTTTATTTTACTTCTTTATGGATTTAAAAAAGGGAAGTTAGGTTTAAGATCTCTTTTAAAAGGTTTTATTCCTTTTACAGTTGCTCTTGTTGCTGCTTTTCTCATTGGCTTTTTTGGCTGGTCAATACTACTCAAAATATATCCGCATTATCAAGAGATCCTTCAAGGCTTTCCCTACAATGGTCACACCTACATCGCCTTTTTTGTTTCGTTAACTTTAGGAATAATCTGGTACACATATCATAAGTTTCAAAAAAACATAAGCCCTCAAGACTTACTGGTAGCACCACTATTACTTTGGTTGTTAATCAATATTATTTTAGGGATCTATATCAAAGGAGCTGCATACTTCATAATTCCTTTTTATTTTGCATTACTATCGTTTGGGTTGCTCATCAATCAAGAAAAAGAGAGCCCCTTTGTTCATCTTATTCTCGCCGTCCCTGCTTTGATTCTTTTTAGCCCGCTGATTCAAACATTCCCTATTGGATTGGGCTTGGCATCAATTGTTATCAGTACTGTTTTAACGGTTTTACTCTTTGGACTTCTACTCCCTTTATTCAGTATCTACAACAATAAAATTCGCTTTGCTCAAGGATTTTTAGCACTAGCTGTATGCTGCTTTTTTTATGCGCATTTTACCAGTAATTTTAATCAAGAGCGTAAAAAACCAAATAGCCTTTTATTCTTCAAAGACCTCAGTACTGATCAAGCTTTTTGGTTGACTTACGATAAAATTTTAGATGATTGGAACAAAATGTATCTTGGAGAAAATCCTGAAACTGCATCAGAACTATTACCCACTGCATCATACAGCAAATACAATTCAGGTTACACCTTTGCAGCAAAAGCACCAAATAAGGATGTCTCTCATTATCAATTTACACTCTTAAAAGATACTCTAGTAAATAAAGAAAGAAGTGTGACTTTTTTACTTTCTCCTACCAAAAAAGCAAATATTTTACAGCTCTTTGTCAACGATGAAGTAAATTTTAAAACACTCTCTTTTAATGGGATTGAAGTTGAAGAAAAAACATCTTTAGCAGGAAAAAACAAGAGGATTTTAACATTCTTTGTTTCTGGTCTGGATTCCCTCGAAGTTTCCTTTAAGACTCCAAAAGAGCAAAACCCAACATTTACACTTTTAGAGTATTCTTTTGATCTATTAAAGAATCCATTAATTCAGGTTCAAGAGAGAAAAGAAAACATGATGCCAAAACCATTCATAATAAATGATGCCATAGTTGTTAAGCAAAAAATAAATATTCGTTAAAAAGAACAGGAAACACATGAAAAAAGTACATTTTACCATACTCATTTTTGTGTCTTTTGTATGTATTTTTTGGACAAAATCAATCCATCTTTCAAGTAATTCAAATAAAACTCCCATAAAAAGGGATACCATTACCGTCGATTCTATGGAGCGTGAATATTTCGTCCATATCCCTGAAAACCTTCCAAAAAACTCCCCATTGGTACTGGTTTTTCACGGCTACTCTGGGAGTGCACTGAATACCATTAAAACTACTAAATTCAATGAACTAGCCGATAAAAATGGATTCGCAGTGTGCTATCCTCAAGGACTTATTGATCAGAATGGAAAAGCATTTTGGCAAGTTGGTTATCGATTTCATAAAGATTTTAAAGTAGATGATGTCAAATTCACCAAAAAACTGGTAGAAAAACTTGAGTCTCTTTATTCTTTGAGTTCAAGTAATGTTTTCATTACAGGGTTTTCTAACGGAGGTGATTTTTGCAACCTATTAACCTGTAAAACAGAAGGTGTTTTTAAGGCAGCTGCACCCATCATAAGTTGCTTTATGAATGAGTTTTACGACAGCTGCCAAGAAGCGAGTCCCATACCGACATTAATGCTTAACGGAACCGCTGATGACATTACTTTTTGGGAAGGAGACCTGGATGATAAACAAGGTTATGGACCCTATCTTCCCACACAGGCAATGATTGATTTTAGATTGAAACAAATCCAATACAATAGTCTAACCCATGACACCATTCGTAGTTCTGATCCAAAAGAAAAAACTCTTGTTTCAATTAAAAAGTTTAGCAATAGTGTTTCTAATAATAGAATCTGGATGTATTCGTATCTTAACGGAGGACATGGATACCCAGACTATCTCAAATTAGAAGAACAAATTTGGATGTTTTTTAATTACTATGTGAACCCGCAATAGACAAACCCATTTTTAGCGATTAAAAATTCAAATTTGTAATACAAACTTTATATCTTGTTTAACACGATAACCAAAAATCAATTCAAATGAAAAAAATCGTATTACTATCATTTCTTTTTATCTGCAGCATGACATATGCACAGTCTACAGCTATGATTGCCATTTTACTGGAAGATGGAAAAGAAGCTCAATATTTAGCGCAAGAAAAAAACTGGAATATTGCTGCACAAGCAATGGTCGATGCAGGAATGATTGAACAATGGTCCGTTTGGAAAAGAACCCCAAGAGAGGGAGACGAAAACTGGGCCCAGTACTATGTATTCAGAAGAACTTCTGCTGCTCAAGACACAAACCCAAACAATTATGAAAAAATGTCAGAAGTTATCTACAAAGCTTTTAAAGGTAAAAGCAAGAGAACTGTTGATAAAATGATCTCAATGGATGGATTATTTAAAGACCGTAGAGAAAGACAATACAAATGGGTTTCAGCTACAGGATGGCTTGGAATGGAATGGGAAATCGGTGATAAAGGATATTTTCATTTCATGACCCAAAAAAATGATGATTTTGTATCTTATGAAGATCAACTCTGGAAACCTTTGGCACAACAAGAAATTCTCGATGGTTATCGCAAGTTTTGGGGACTAGCTGAAATCACAAATGTTGATGCGGCGACCAAAGCACTTGGTTCAACCGCTACCCATATTGCTTTCAATTTTATGACCAAGAAAAAAAACAAACCTGCAAATCAAATACCTGATGATTTTTTGAGCCAAAAAGCTTGGGAAGGACTCACAAACTCTAGAGAGATGTTACCTGGTGAAGAGTTAACACTTATTTACTCAACATTTTAATCCTCACTTAATCGAGTAATGAAACCCTTCTTTATTGAAGGGTTTTTTGTTTTGTATGTCAATCGTATTTTCTCAAACGCATAACCATTGACCTCACTTTTACTTCGTATATTAAATCTTCAAAACTTAATTTCAATGAAACATCTAGTACTTTCAATAGCCGCTTTTGCGCTCTCTTTTCAATTGTTTTATGCTCAATCAAAAAATCTAGAACAAAAAACTTCCTACACGATTGAAGAAAACATAATTTATCAAAAAGGAGATGACTACATCAACGAGCGCTGTGTGTTAGATATCTATTTTCCTGACTCAAAAGAAGGCACTCCAACATTAATTTACTTTCATGGTGGCGGTTTAAAAGGGGGCAATAAATACATCCCAGAATATCTTAAAGAAAAAGGTATTATTGTCGTATCTGTAAACTACAGATTCTATCCACAAGTTGGAGTTAAAAAAATTATCGAAGATGCTGCAGTTGCAGTAAAATGGGTGTATGACAATATCAAATCATATGGTGGAACTCCAGATAAAATATTCCTATCGGGACATTCAGCTGGTGGATACATCATCAGTATGCTGGGTTTGGACGATACTTATTTAAAAGCAGTTGACCTTAATCCAGATCAAATGGCTGGCTTAATTCCTTTAAGCGGACACGCGATAACACATATGACTGTAAGAGAAGATATGGGCATTGGAGCCACACAACCACTAATTGATGAAATGGCACCGCTTTATCACGTTAAAGAAAATACCCCTCCATACATAATGATTACAGGAGATAGAGAACTGGAATTGTTGGGTAGGTATGAAGAGAACGCTTACATGAACCGAATGATGAAATTGGTAGGAAACAAAAACACAGAGCTTTATGAACTACAAGGTTATGGTCACGACATGGTTTATCCTGCAGCGCCTATTTTGTTGAGAAGAATAAAGGAAATTAGTAGCGAAAAATAAACTGCAGAAATATGTAATTTCTTTAGACCAATAGATACAGTTTAGTACTTAAGCCGCTATCATAAAAATAAGATGATTACGGTCATGATAAAGCCCAAAATAGAAAAATAAACTCCTTTTTTGAAAATTGTAGTATTGGGTAAAAACATCCAAAAAGAAGAAATCACAAAGAAAAGTAGCGATACACCAAAAAAGATATTCAACCAATAAACAGGGCTTTTGGTGGTAGCCTTATGTAGCTTTTGCATTTTATCCAAAACAAAAGGATTTTTTTTAACGGTGTAAATTGCTTCCCCAGTTTGAGGATTGTATTGGCCCTGGTCAAAATAATAAACAAAACCCTCCTTTTTAGTAAAAGCCAGATCTTTGATTCTGAGCTCATTCCCTAAAGCAATTTCGTCCAGCTGTGGCTTTAATTCAATTTTTTCAACTACCTCTTTTTTAAAAGTATCTCCTTTTCTAAAAATAAGAGTAACGCCACTGATGGCATACACTGCCATAATACCGGCTAAATAAAACCCTAAGTAACGGTGAACTAATCTAAAATAATAACCTGAATTTTTTTTCATTGTAAAGTTTGTAATTACTGCTTATTAAAAAAAGGATACTTTAAAGTTTGAATTGTGCTGTTATGTAAAAATTTCGATTGGGCGATGGGATAATTCCAGGCCCGGGGTAACCTGTTGCTCTTCGCGTAAAATAGACTTCATTTAATAAATTATTAATTCCAAGTTCAAATCTAAACTTTCCTTTGGAAAAAGCCGAAGAAACATCCAAAATATCATATGCAGGAATCAAACCAATAACCCCACTTAGATTTCCCGAAGTTGCATTCGAAGAATCTGAAAACTGCTCCGACAAATAGCTGTATTGTACATTAAAGGAATAGTTTTGATAAGCAACTTTAATTCCTGTCTTGAAATTGATCTCAGGAACAAATTCTACTTTTTTACCCGTTACTCCAGGAGTCAATGAAGTGATGTATTCAGATTTGATGTAAGAGAAATTTACAAAGTAATTCAAGAGGAAATTTTCATTTTTAATGCTTGTGATTTCTTTAACGTTAAAATCCAGCAAGGATTCTAGCCCATACAGAACTGCATCTCCAACGTTTCCTCTTTCTGTTTTGACACTCCCATCTGTACCCCTTTTTTGAATAAATCCAATTCTATTGCTGTAAAAAAGCCTAAATAAATTGGCATCGAATGAAAATGATTTTTTAATATTTCCGCGTACACCCAAGTCTGAAGTAAACCCCTTTTCATCGGAAATATTAGGATTGATGCTGTACGCCGGATTGACAATACTGATGTCTGTAAATGTAACGGAACGATAATTTTGTGAAACATTTCCATAAAACTCTAAATTTAGATTTGGTTTGTATCCCACTCCTAATCCAAAAAGTGCAAAATCCCTTCTTCTCACTTCAGAGGTAGGTACCGTTCTGTTCAGGATTACATTACCTGCAGCATCGGTATTGATTCTTTTAAAAGATCCAAACGCCCCCGTCTCGATAAATTCAAATCGAATGCCTGGTGTTAACGATAGTTTTGGAAGTAGATAAAAAATATTTTCGGTAAATAACGCCAGATTTTGATTGGGATAAATGTAATTGGATTGCTGATTGTAGTTGGCAAATTCGTCCAGACGAAAATCAAAATCAGCATCTTTATTCGCAGATCCTGGACCTTGCTGTGAACTATTATCAGAATTGTAGTACTTACTTCCAATCAAAAAAACAGATTTAAAATTAGCCAGTTCATAACGTTTCAGCCAACGAAGTTCAACTCCAATGTTTTTAAAATCGCCTTTGATAAGATCGCGTTCCTGATTGGGGTCGATTTGACTTACCCGATTCGATCTAAAGCCTAGGGCGTTTCTTTCTGCATCCAGTCCAAATAGATTTAAGCTAAAATTTGAATCGGAACTAAAAGAATGCTCAAATTTTAAATTGTACAAAAACCAAGACAAGGCAAACCAATTTCTCGATCGATTACTTTGATAAGGATTTTGATTGAACATAAGATCAGACAGCCCACCCCCTTGTTGTGCGAGATAATCCAGATAGGTTATTTCAGCACTTAGAGAAGTACTCTCAGAAAAATCATATCCCACTTTAAAAAATACATTGGAAGAGTTGAATTTTGAATTGGGTCGGAATCCATTCCCTTTTTTTAAATTCACATATCCGAGGTACTTAAATTTATTCAATGTCCCAGATACCTCCGTGTAATTTGTCAATAGATTATTTGATCCTAAAGTATTTCTCGTTTTCAATGAGAAAGGTTTAAATGGATCAGCGGTCTTTAGTTTAAAGTTAATCAGCCCTCCAAATTGAGTTCCGTATTGCAATGAAGCAGCTCCTCTAATAATTTGTATTTCTTCTAAAGCTTCAGCAGGGGGTGTGTAATAGCTTTCAGGATAGCCCAAAACATCGGCACTAATATCATATCCATTTTGACGGGTATTAAAATTAGAAGTTCGGTTGGGATCAAGCCCTCGACCGCCAACATTTAATTGAAGTCCTGCATCATCGTTTTGATAAATATTAAGCCCAGGAATTTGATTGTAAATTTGTCTCGAATTATTGGAAGCCAAATTACCCATAGATTGCTCAATGAGAATGACTTCGTTTTTTTTTCCAGCATAAATTTCTGTGTTATCAAAATCTTCCATCCGTTTTAATAAAAACACTTCCTTACGCTTGGCACTTAGAATTACCTCGGATAATTCCTCAACCACTAAATCAATTGTTAAAAAAGAAGTACTTACAGTTTCAAAATCGATCGTTTTCTTTATTGAGGGAAAACCATCAACTACAAAAATAAGATCAGTTGTCGTGGGAAGAATTTCAATCTCAAATGGCTCATTAAGGGGTACCGTTTCTAAAAATCCTGAGTTAATTTCATAAACCTTAACTTCCAAATTGGATTCAAAACGATCATTAAAAACGACAATCCCCCTAACCTTAGTTTGTGAAAAAAGAGCCGTTGAAAAAAATATCAATACTAAACTAAAGTCCTTTAATTTCATCATTCAGAGGTAAAATCCAATCTTTATTTGAAAACGATTCTTGTGCTTTTAACAAGTCAAAATTAGGGTCGATAAATCTTTGACTAGGACGACCATTAAGAGCAACGAAACTATCCACAAATATTTGTGTGTTTTGATGGCCTTTATCATTAAAATGCTTCCCCAAGTAATGTGCATATTCCAAAATAAAATCAGGTTGGAAACTCATTTGCTTTTCTTGAAAGGGTGTCAAAAAATCTTCATTTTTGACATAAAAATAGGTGTTTGCTACACTGTCTTTAATTTTGAATGTAATGTCTCCCCTTTTTTCCATTAACATAACCCTCCACGAAAAACGATAACCCTGCTCGTTCCAAAAAAGCTCACCTGGGTAAAGCAAATACCGAAGAGGAAACAGCAACTGAAAGAATAAAAAACAACAAAGTAGTGTAAAAATAAATTTGTTAGGCGCAATCGTTTTAGGTTTTAAATTAATTTCTAGAGATTTTGAAACAAAAAACAAACCTATTTTTTCAATCAGGGATTGCAAGTAATTTAAAATCTTGATGTGAATCCTTGAGTCAAAAAAAATAACTGCACTTGTAATCATAATGTAGGGAAACATCCCGATGGAAGGAAAAAATATTTTTGTGAGGATATGAAAAATAATCACAAAAAAATATGCGATGTATTTAGTTCTGGAAAAAAGTAAAAAAAAGGGAATACAAACATCGTAAATCATACCAAACCAGCTGGCTAAGTAATGAGTCACTTTGGATTGCATCAAGGTTTGTCCAATCCAAGGCAAATCGTATTTCGATTTGAGCCACAAAGACAAGGGCTGAGCTTCCAACAACCAATCCGAATTAATCTTTGCTATTCCAGCAAAAAAATAAACCAAACAGATGAAAATTTTGATCGCATCTACGTTCCAAACAGGTATTGCAGTTGCTCGTTTACCTGAAATAAAAGCATCTACAGAAAAATAACTTGCAGCAGGAAGAAAACACATTATGAATGCTAAACAACTCGTTAAATAATAATGATTTAAATAAGTGGTTTTGTCGATCAATTCGATGTAGGTAAAAACTAAAAAGAATGTAATTACAGACAACCTGTATTTGTATCCAATCATTACAAAAAAGGAGGAAATTAGTCCCAAAAGGAAAAGTAGATAAGTGAAGTTTCCCAAGTCTGTAACCCACTCAAAACCGAAGTACTTGAAATGATATTCAGGTAAAACATAAAGCGTTTCAATCCAGCCTTTAGACCAAAATCTCAGGGTAGATAAAAACATTAATCCGCCAAACGTTATCCTAAAAAAAGCTAAAGTAGCAGGGTGAGCTTTCTTCCTTGAATAATAGTCATGGATTATTTTATGCACAGCAATAAATTAAATTATTTAGAGAGTATTTAATGGTAGCTTTAGTCACCATCAGCATCAGCATAATCCACATTAATATTCAGTTTTTGAAGCATGTCTACTTTTAGTAAAACCACATTGGCTTGAATTACATCAAAAGCATAAAGCATTGCAAGATTATCCTGAATAATCTGTTGGGTAAAATCAGGATTAAGAGAGTTTAACTTAGAGTCAATTGAATCGAGTTGATTATTGATTTTATCACTGAGTTTAGTCTCTTCATCAGATTCCAAGTAATCTAAATAATCACGTACACTCAAACCAACTTGTTCATTGTCCTCATAGTATTTACCGTTGAAGAAATTTCGGATCGCTTTATTGGCCTCTAATGCTAAAAGTCTTGAGTGTTTTTTTGAATAATAAGCCTCTACTCTATCCGGAAGAGGCAGATCAGAAAACACCCCTGAAGGAATACCTACCTTATTTGCTCTAAATCCTTTTTCAAAATAAAAAATAAAATCATTGAGAACCATATTCACACTCGAAGTAGAAGTATTCTCAGTGGAATTGATGAATGAATTTCTGAATTCCTCATTCCATCCTTCTTTGATCTCGGAAGTTAGTGCAATCATTTTATCAATCACCTCAATTAAGTATTTGGAATAATTAGAGTTTTCAGAGGCATATTTATCATTAATTGCATTGTCATTTTCTCCCAGTCCGAACAAGAGGTAATCGAGGCTATTAAACCCTTGTGAGGTGAAGTTTGAAGATTGATCTAAATCGTATTCTTGATTGGCAATGTTTGACTCGATTCTATCAATATTAGCTGGAAATAAATTAATCCTATTTTTAAAATAAATTTCCTCAGCGGTACCAATATCAAACATTTCGACATGTTGCCACTTTAGATAACTATCTAACCACACCGCTCTCAAAACAGATAAAGTTTCTGCATTGGGATAGCTCGTGTACTCCGATGCTTTCGTTTTGAGTTCAATCAATGAACTCTCAAATCCAGAAAGGGAAGGAATAATAATATTGTCAGCCCAATTCATCAGCATCGCTTGATGATTAAAAGACGTTTGGGAAGTATCTTTACTATCGGTATTAGTCAAAACAGAAACCTCCTCTGATTTTCCAACATTTATTTCCTCTACAAATTCATTCGATACATCATCAATACTACACTGAATAAAAATTAGTGCAATCAGAAGTACAGGTCTCAATTTTATTTTTCTCATAGTAAACTGAGTAAGTGCTTATTTCTAAGCACTTACATTTTTTTGAATATTTAGTTAAAACTTAACATATTTAAACAGTGTTTTTTTTACGGCAAGGTTAAACCAGTAGCTAGGGCAACTTCGTTTGCCATTACAGTAAGTTCCTCTGGGGTTCTTTCCCAAAACCCTCCTGAACCATCAGTGAGTCTTTCAAGCAAAGCATTTACCTCTTGATTCGTCATGTAGGGATTTCCTGTGGAATCCTTTGTGAATTGAAGTCCAAGTATAAAACCATAAGCCTCTGACAAGGCATGTAAGGCATCTGCCCAGTCTCCATTGCTAATATCTTCAGATCCATCAACTAAATACGATTGAGCTTTGTATCCAATAACTTTAGACAACTCGGCTGAGATGATTGCAGCTTGTTTGTCACGTTCTTCGTAATCTTTATTAACTATTGCGGCTCTCCCTGCTGTAAAAGCTTGGTAGATTCTGTTGGTAATTCCTTCCTCATTCGCTTGAGCATTTACTTTATTGAGGTAGTAATTAAGATTGGCTGTATCTTTTCCAGTTTCTGTATCTCCAAGACCTGGTGTGAATTGGCTGTCTAGTCCTTGAAGATAACCAAAGCCCTCATCCCAATAATGTTCCATTTTTGTTATGGAGGCTTCTGATTCACCAGGATAAGTGTAAGCATAGGCCTCATTATCATTATCTTCACGGGCACCATCCAACTTCGAAAAGGACAAATAATTATTTACAATTTGATCCATTTGAAGTGCTCCGATCAATCCCTTTGAAAAAACTTGATTTAATTCTAAACCCTTGGCCGTAACTTTAACCGTTCTAGAACCATCAGCTTCAGTGTAAGAACCTGCAATACCTAACTCAGCTGTTGTATCTGAAACTACCGCAGGAGCTACAACTGTAGTAAACGCATCAATCCATCCGTCAAAAAGAGGTTTTACCGTAGCCGAAGCCAAGATTGAAGCAGCCGTTTTACCTCCCACATTTTTCCCCGTTTCATCTAAAGCTGAATCAACAAAACCAGTTCCCGAGTTAAACATATTTTTTAAACGCTCAGTAGAGAATGAAGTATCATTCATACCTGATTTTAGTTCCGTAGCCATTTTTAATCTGGCAGTCTGCCCCGTGTAAAAAACCGTTGACACCCCATTGCGAGTAAAGGTGTAGTTTTCAGGTATTTCATAGGTCATTTCAGTAGTAGTCTCTGTTTCTAGCTCGTTTTCATTAACAACCATTTCAAGTTCATCGGTATCTGGAAGCGATTCAGTCTTCGTACAACTAGATAAAAATGTAAGTGTTAAAGCACTCATTAATAATTTTAATTTCATTTTTCTTTATTTATAATTAGTCTAAATTAACATGGCGAAACTAAAAAAAAATCAACGAATAAAAAAATTATTTAGAATTATTATAAATAAAAAAAGGGGGCACCTCTTCGAATTAGTAGTTGTTAATCTAGACTAATTATAAAATGAAGAAAGATGCCCTTTTTTAGGTCTTAATTGTAGGCTGATACAACTTATTAGGTTTGAGATGTAATTACGTAACGAACAGCAAAAATAGCAAAATAGATAACTTAAAGAAATACATTAGGGTATTTACTCTTAATCAAATTAAAACAATGTCAACCTTTGGGGATAAAATAATTTAAATCAAGGTCTTACTTCGAATTTCATCTGAAATAGGTTTAACGTTCTAGCTTCATTCAGTGGCTTAAACTAAAACCAAAAAATAGTAAACTTTTAAAAAAAGAATTTAATCAAAGTCTCTTATTTACCCATCTTTTCGTAATTTGGGAAAACTATTAATCATAAATTAAATCCATTACTTGGAGGGAAATATTATTCCTTTAATAATAACCAAACACAAATGGCCACCTCATCAATTGATAAAATCCAATATTTTAATGATGCTCCAACTTGCGCATGCAAAGTGTCACTTGACTATTTAGGTGACAAATGGATTCTAATCATTATTAGAGACCTTTTCAGGTACCGCTACACTTTCACACAATTCAAAAACGACTCAGATGAGAAAATTGCTACTAATATTTTGACCGATCGGCTCAAAAAACTCCGTGAACTCAATATCATTAATTTTCAATTAAACAACAAAAACAAAAGGATTAAAGAATACTATCTAACAGATAGAGGAATTGAACTCTACGATATCATTTATCAACTTCAGTCGTGGACGATTAAAAATGTGGATTTCAATTTTTCTGAGAATACCAAAAAGTGGAAAGACTTCAAAGAAAATTCATCAAGAGAGGATGTAATAATGACTTACAAGAAAAACTACATCAATTTTAGAAAAAAAGCGTTTGGTTTTTAGTTGCAATTAAAAAAATCATGTATATTTATCAAACCATAAAACAAAACATCAAAATCTAAAAGCAACCTATCCATCGTGATTAGTTTGCTTTTTTTGTTTTATTCAATATAAATATTAATTTTAGTTGTTCCGTGTGGACTGGAATTTAAAATTAAGTCGCGGGTGGAGAGAACGCATCCGAAACAATCGTTACGTATTTTTTAACTCATAAATAATCTCACTATGAGCATTAAAACATGTAAATGCTTTGTTTTAAACAGACATTTAGTTCCAATTTATCAATAATGTTTTTTTGGAATTTGCTTTATTGCTTCACCAGTGATTTTGTTTGTGATAATGTTTTTTAATTATGAAATATTACAACAAAACACGAACCATTGAACAAAAAGTTAATGATCGAGAAATTTTAGATCTTTTAAAAAACCAAAGTGTCCTGCTCAAACAGATACTTGAAGTGCTCCAAAATCAAAAATAAAGAGAATCTTAATTATTAAAATAAAGGAGTTAAGGAAGGTTTCCTGGGCTTAAAAAAACATTGTATTTTTACCGTGCTATGAAACAATTTCTGACTCCTTTATTTCTATTTTCTTTATCTTTTCTATTTCTGAGCTGTTCCAAAAACAATGAATATCTCGATGAACGCGCTGAAGAATTAAATTCCTTTTTTGGAGTCGCTCCCTCTGAACCTCCGATAGATGGAGATGTACTATTCTTAAAGGATATCGCTTACGGTACCGGTGAAAGAAATCAACTTGATCTTTTCTTACCTAATGGTAAAGCCATTAATGGTGTAGTTATTTTTTTTCACGGAGGGGCCTTTCTTTTTGGTACCAAAGAAGATCTTTACGAAAGTGAAGTGAAAGAGGTTTTATCTGCTGCAATAGAAGACAATATCGCAATCGTTAATGCCGAATACACCTTTATTGATGATGTTGAGTCAAAGGGAGTTTTAAGTGCTCTAGAGGACGGAGCTACAGTTATTGATTTCATTCAGAAAAACAGCTCTTTATTAGGTATTCCTAGTAACAAAATTGTCCTTGCAGGAATTTCAGCAGGCGGTGGAATTGCTCAATGGAATGGATTTAGAGAGCAAACCAACGCCCAAGTCAAAGGAATCTTTGCATTCATAGGACAAAGCAGCTATGATCTTTATGAATGGCAAAACATTTTTCCAGATTTTGATCTAGATTCCCTTAGGAAAAGCAATACCGAATTGGAGGATTTATTTGAAAAATTTTACAACGGGGAAGCTGATGAAGAAAAAGCGTCTCTTTTAAATTATCGAGATCAGATGGACGCTCAAGATCCACCGCTGTACATTTACAATCCCGTTTTTGAAGATCAGGTAATTAGTGAAGATAATTCCATCGATTTCAATGTTCTTTTTCACAGCTACAGGCATGCGGACTATTTAAGGAAAAAAGCCACTGAAGTTGGACAAGAATTTTCAGGTGCCTATCAAGAACTTCCTCAAGAATTTATTAAAAGAGTACTCAAAAATTAAATCCGTACTTATTTTGGCATTAAATGGTACCCTTTGATTTGATAATTGGCAAGTACACTAAGTGCTGAAAGTGCCGGTACTACTGCAGGGTTGATATCTTCTAAATCAATAGATCGGGCTGCAGTTGCCTGAGAACACACAAAAAGAGACACTCCATTAGCTTTTAGTTGAGCAATCAAATCCGAATTTGGATTGGGCTTTCCAAATTTCTTTTGATACGCATCTTCAATCAATAAATCATAAGTTGCAGCACCATGTACAGCTGCTACTATCTTCACGTTGTGGGACGGTACTCCAGCAACATGCATCATATTCAAGCTTCGTGCAATAACCCAAAGACGTTTGTTTACTCCGTTTTTTTTCTTGTCTGAGGTAATGTCAAAAAGTAATTTGTACTCTTGGTCAGGGTCTGGTTGTTCGGCTGCTTGATCAAAATATTTTATTTCTCCATAGCCTTTGATTAGGGGAGACTGCCATTCTTGACCATAGACACAATTTGTCATTAATGCAACAAAAATCATGCAGTGGAAAATTGTAACAGTATGAATTAAATATCTCATTTACTATATTTATAAATTTTGAAACTCTAAAATACAAAAAACAGCCTAAGTGCTCAAAATTCTTTTGATTTGCTAGACGTAAAATTTTGATTGATAAAATTCAGAATTAAGTATCTTAGACCTAGCAATATCTTTTTAAGTTGAAAACAATTATTGAACAATTAGTTCGTCGATTAATTTTGCTGTGTTTTGCCCTAACAGGGACAATACTTCTTATTGTAATAACTCTTATAACTTATCAAGAAAATCCTGAAGTAAAAGAAGTCATCAAACAGGAGGACTTGCTAATGGAATGGAATCCTGAAAAATTAATCCTTACGAATTCAAGTGTAACAGAAGAGGTCCGAAAAGGATATTACTTAGTTTCAGAAAGTTTCAAATACATGGGTCCGCTTGCCAAAAACCCTGAACTTCGTTATGCAGGCAATAATTTGTCTTGTACCAATTGTCATTTAAATGGAGGGACTCTAAGCGGATCGGCATCATGGATCAATATTATGGATCGATTTCCTCAATTTAGAGGAAGGGAAAATCGAATCGGCACCATTGAGGATCGAATTAACGGATGCATGGAACGCAGTATGAATGGCAGTGCTCTTCCAAATGATTCTGACCTCATGAAAGCCATCATCTCATACATGAATTGGATTAGCAAAGAACTTCCTTCATTAAATTCAGAAAATTTCAAAGGATATCCCGCGATAAAACTTCCAAAAGTTGCTGTAAACCTAAGTTTAGGAAAAGAAATTTATGATCGTGAATGTATTTTATGTCATGGCAAAAACGGAGCAGGCATTCTTTATGATCAACAGGATAAAGGATATCTCTACCCTCCACTTTGGGGAAACGATTCCTTTAATGATGGCGCTGGCATGCATCGCGTAATTACCGCAGCAGCTTTTATCAAAAATAACATGCCTTATCTTCAAGCCTCTTGGGATAATCCAAAATTGACAGATGAGGAATCGTATCATGTTGCAGGATACATCAACAGTTTTCAAAGGCCTGAAAAACAAAATAAAATTGAAGACTTCCCCGATAAAAAGCTAAAACCTGTTTCAACACCTTACGGTCCTTGGACTGATAATTTTAGTTCAGAACAACATAAATACGGTCCCTTCCCTCCTATTATTGATTATTATCAAAAAACTTTTGGGTTAAAAAAAACAAAGTAGAAAGGGATTGTTGAATTGTGTAACACAAATCACTTTCAATTTAAATATCCTACTTACTTTTGGAAAACTATTTAGGCTGATGGAGATGATACGAATTTTTTGGGAAAGTATTTTAGGTACCCTAAACTGGACTTTGAACTCAATTCTTTTTCAACTTCCCTGGTACAAAAACTATTTTTGGGGCCTAATTCTAATTTCAATCTTGGCATGGGGCATGGAAATAGCATTCCCTTGGCGAAAAAAGCAAGGACTGTTTAGAAAAGATTTTTGGCTTGATGGATTTTACATGTTCTTTAATTTCTTCCTCTTTTCAATTGTAATCAGTGGATTTTATGAAGTTCTTCAATTCATGTTTTCTGAAGTAGGCTTGACATCCAAAAGCTTGGTTTTATTTGATTTATCCACTTTACCAGAGACAATTCAATTGATTGTTTTTTTTATCATCTTAGATTTCGTCCAATGGGTTACACACATATTATTACATAAAATTCCAATACTCTGGCAGTTTCATAAAATTCACCACAGTGTCAAGGAAATGGGCTTTGCCGCTCATCTTAGATACCATTGGATGGAAAATTTACTTTACAAACCACTAAAAACTTTTGGAGTAATGATTTTAGGTGGATTTGAACCCGATCAGGCTTACATCATTCATTTCATTGCCATTACCATTGGACATCTCAACCATTCCAACATTAAACTTTCATGGGGTCCACTAAAATATTTATTAAACAACCCCATCATGCATTTACACCATCATGCATTCGAAATTCCTAAAGGTAAAATTGGAGTCAATTTTGGAATCAGCCTTAGCGTTTGGGATTACCTTTTCAAAACCAACCACATCCCAAATACTGATGGAGATTTGAAACTGGGATTTCCAGGCGATGAAAATCTCCCTAATAATTTTTTCAAGCAACTTCATTACGGATTTAAAAAAACAAACCGTTAAAGTTGTTTTTTATTTTGGCGTTTGGATGCTAATATTTCGGAAAGCAACAACACCATGGTCGCCTTGCAACATAATTGGACCAGGAGTACCCTCCTTGCTATCAATAGCTCCTCCCGTAATTCCTGGAATGATCTGATCATTAATAACTGTTTTCCCATTGGCAACTATGGTTACTCTTCTGCCAATTAGAGTAATCTCAAAAACTTGCCACTCCCCTGCCTTTTTAGCAGCTATTTCATTCGGAGTCAAGAAACCATAAACTCCACCAAATAAAATTGAACTCGGTTCTTTTCCATAACTATCTTCAACCTGAACCTCGTACCTTCCTCGCAAATAAATCCCTGAGTTGCTCTGTGCAGGATAACGCGCTTCAATATGGAGTTTAAAGTCTGTAAATTTTTCTTCTGTTATTAAATTGACTCCAGATCGAGGGTTTACTAATAAACCGTCCTGGGCTTCCCATTGATTTTGTCTTTCAGATTCTAATGGTTTCCATTGATTTAAAGTTGTTCCATCAAATAATGAACGAGGTTTACTCCATTTCACTTCTTGAGAACGAATTAATTTAGGGGCCCTAACTCCAGTAAAAGACATTGGCTCACCTTCGCTATTTAAAATAGTACCCTCCAATACACCCTTGGAAACTAAAGCAGAAAAATGCATAGCATTAAAACCATCCCATTGAGGAGGAATGCTGAAATCTACTGTCCCTTCGTGAAAAAATACTTCAGAAATGGGACGTGCACTCCCACTCTCTGCAACAAAATAGCCTACTAAAGTTCGATTCCCAGACAATTTTACCTCAAGCCAAGAAGGCAGTATGCGATCTCCTTTGATAACTTCTAAATCCCATTTTCCAATAATCTCTTCTTGGCTTTGAGCATAAACCAACACTACCGACAATAGTGCTGTAATTAACCAATACATCCGTTTTTGCAATTGTAATTTCATAATAACTCTATTTGTTTTTAATTTGATAAAAGATCGATTCCTAGATAGGTGTCGTCTGAATTGTAATACCAGCTTCTGTCCTTCGGCATTCGAATTCCGGCAACATACAATTCGTCCTTTAAAATAACATATTCTCCGTCATTTTTTGATTCATCGTGAAAAAATTGATAACGCTTAAGTGCATAAGTAGTTTGATCAAAATAAAAGTACCAAACATCGGAACCTACCGAGGGATCATACGTTACTCTCAAAACCCAATACGCTACTCCATCTATGGATTTTTGGTTAACTTTTGGATCTATTCGTGTTCCTGGATCTTTGAGTTTCATAGGAAGACCGTAGAGATAGGAATAGTAGTCTCGATACATTTTTGCTCTATCACAATTCAAACGAAATTCTTTTTCAATCTCAAGAGTTATCTCAGCTGAGTCATTAAAGGTTAATGCACATTCTTCACCATTCAAAGTTGCGCTCCATTTATTCTCCTCTATTTGAACATTGAGATCAAAAAAAGACTGACTCAGATCTAATGTAATTTCACTTTTTCTCAAAGGTCGTTTAGGACTTTCCATAGTCACAAAAAACGAAGCTTTAAATTCATCCCAAAGTCCATTTGGATCATGATATTGTAAAGTTTTTTCTAAAAGAACCTCTGCGGTTAAATCTTGACTGTAAATCGGAGGTAAAACTCCGATTAAAAAAAACAAACTTGCTATTTTTTTCATTGCATTCTGTTTGGTTAAGAGCTCATAAAACGAACTAACTGATTTTCACTAATATTTGGATTTGCTCCCGAACTTCCCGCCACAAGTGCTCCCATGGCACAGGCGCGATTTAGGGTATTTTGCAAATCATTTTCATTTACAATCCCATGAATTAGTGTGCCAAGAAACGAATCTCCAGCACCTACGGTATCTACAACCTCAATTTTAAATCCACTATTGTAATACCAATCTCCTTCAAAGTACAAAACAGCACCAAACATTCCTTTAGTCACGCAAATAATTTTGGTGTTAGTTTGCTTAGCGATATGATGAATGTGTTGATCCATTGAGTTAAAAGGGGAATCTAACAAATCTACGACTTTGTAAAGTTCTTCATCATTAAATTTTAACATGTCAGACTGTTGCATCAGTTCTATCAAAAGAGAATTTTCATAAAAAGGGGGTCTTAAATTCAGATCAAAAACACTAAAATTTGAAATTTCTAAAAAAGTCTGTAAAGCACGATATGACGATCCGCGCGCAACAAGACTCCCAAAAACAAAAGCTTTTGAGGATTTCACCAAGGCTTGGTTTTCCTTATCGAGTTGAATAAAATCCCAAGCTGCGTCGATTTCAATATCATATTGAGCAGACCCCTTAGAATCCAAAATTAGCTGAACCTTACCTGTTGGGTGCACTGGATCAATTTGAATGTAATCGACAGGAATATTACAGTGGCTTACAGAATCTAAAATTTCTGTTCCTAGAGAATCTTTCCCTACACGACTGATAAAGGCAACATCCGATCCCAAAGCTTTAAGAGAATTGGCTACATTAAATGGTGCTCCTCCCATTTTTTTTCCCTCAGGAAAAAAGTCCCACAAAACTTCACCAAAACAACAGATTTTTTTTGAACTCATTTGAAATTAAAAATACACTTTTAAATATTCAAATTACTTATTGAAACTTAAATTTATGAGAATGGAATACTAAAATTCTTCTGAGTATTGTTAACTCCTATGCTCCGAGAGTACTCATCAAAAAATATTTGCATCAAGTGTACCATTTCTCTATGAATAATAGAGGTCATAGGGATTATTTCATATTTTAAAATCATATCGATTGGAAAAAGAGGTTATGTTTTGAATTGAAGAAATAAAACTCCAAAGGAACAAGAAACAAGCCCTAATCGTAAATTAAAAATTGTGTATTTTAGATAATTCTTAAAAAAACAAAAGAATCTTTCAATAGTTTTTTCATAAATGCAGAAAAACTAATTTACTAGAAAGATGATAAAAAAATTAAAATCAAATGAAATTAAACACTTCCCTTTTAGTTATCCTATTTATTACTTTTTCAAATACAACTTTAACTGCTCAGGAATTTGGAATTCAACTTTACAGCCTCAGGAATCAGTTTGATAAAAATATTGAAAAGTCGCTAAAAACAATTTCAGACTGGGGAATCAAAACAATAGAAGGAGGAGACACTTACGGTATGGAAGAGTCAGAATTCAGAAAGCTTCTCGCAAAATACAAACTCAATCCAATCAGCATTGGTGCGAGCTATGAGGAATTGAGAGACGACCCAAAGGCGGTTGCTGAAAAAGCACTGCGTTATGGAGCACGATTTGTAATGTGCTCTTGGATTCCACATGATGGTAATCGTTTTGACATTGAAACAACACAAGCTGCGGTAAAGGTATTCAATGAATCAGGTGCCATTCTCAAGCGAGAAGGAGTTACACTTGCGTATCATGCTCATGGCTATGAATTTAGACCCTATGAGTACGGAACTCTATTCGACTTCATGGCTCAAAATGCGAAAAACTTTTCTTTGGAAATGGATGTCTTTTGGATTACCCATGGCGGAGAAGATCCTATTGCCTTGTTGGAAAAATACCCTAATTTTGTTGTTATGCTTCATTTAAAAGACATGGAAAAAGGAATCAAAGGAAACAACACCGGGAGTGAAAATGTAGAAACCAACGTTGTTTTAGGACAAGGACAAATTGACATTGAAGGAGTGGTTAGAAAAGCTTACGAGCAAGGAGTTCGATACATGTTTATTGAAGACGAGTCTTCTCGGGTTATTGAACAAGTACCGAAAAGCTATGCGTTTCTAAAATCCATTTCACTCAAATAAAATCTTCTGGAAGTGGATGCCTCCACCCTGCTCGGTAAGGTCTTTTTAATTTTGCCGTTGCTTCAGCATCGTTTTTAACAATTCGCAAATCAGGATCATATGCTAACGCACGATCCAATTCCATTGCAATGTTTGCTAAAATGCAACTGGCAGAAGACCGATGCCCTTCTAAGACATTAGCGCTGGGTTGCGTATTTTCTTCTATTCCTTTGAGCATGTCTAGCATATGAAGACGTGTTGCTGGTGCGGCGTGGAGTTCAATGTCTTTCTCGGTCAAATCCTCAGGATATTTTTCACGTTCATACAAACAGTCTTTATGAATTCTCTTTCCCTTTCCTTTAGGGGTAAAATCATACTGCATAGGGCTACCTGCAAGAGTTCCATGCTCACCAAAAATTTTAAAAGCCCAAGGATATTCGGGATCTACCGGAGTTCCCCAAGTACGGTGTTGCCAAATACAATTTAAGTTCTCATATTCAAAAACAGCTGTTTGGGTGTCCGCAATATTAGATTTACCCTCATTCTGGACATAAATCCCCCCTTGAGAGGATATTCGGGTTGGCCATCCTAAATCCAACAACCAACGGGCCGAATCAAACATATGCACACACATATCCCCCATAATCCCATTGCTGTATTCCATAAAAGCACGCCACCAGCCTCGGTGAGGCAAACCATCGTAAGGTCTTAATGGAGCAGGACCCGTCCATAATTCATAATCTAAATAATCTGGAACTTTTTGTAAGGGAGGATTCGCACCAGATCGCATAGCATAATAACAATTCATCTCTACATGAGCTATTTTACCCAATAATCCAGCATCCACAATATTCTTTTTGGCTTCCAGTAGGTGGGGCGTATTTCTTCTTTGCAAACCTACTTGAACAACTCGATTGTATTTTTTTGCTGCAGAAACTACTGCTTCACCTTCAATAACATCTACGCTAATGGGCTTTTGAAGATAAATGTGGGCTCCTGCCTCTAGCGCAGCTATTGCTTGCAAGGCATGCCAATGATCAGGAGTGCCAATCAAAACAATATCTAATTCGTGTCTAGACAACATTTCCCTGTAGTCTTGATAAAGCTCAGGACGTTTTTGAGAGGGCAAACGCTGCTGTACCCTGTCAGCTGCATCGTTTAGTATTCGACGATCTACATCGCAAAGACAAACAACCTCTACTTGAGTTACCTGAATCAATCGAAAAAGATCACTTTTACCATACCAACCTGTTCCAATAACCCCAACCCGATAAGGCTTAGTAGGATTCATCAAATCAAATCCATAAAGTCCAAAACTCGAAAGTACTAGAGAAGCAAAGCTTCCTTTTAAAAAATTCCTTCGATTGATATTAAAAGTCTTGGTTTCCATATTTATTTTCCCAATTATTTACTCTAAATTTAAATACCTAAGAACAAATTAGTTAAAACATTTTGATCATGAAGACCCATATTCATTTTTTACGATTTTCCTTTGCCCTTATGCTGATAAGTTGCAACCAAACAATTGATGATTTGGAAAAACAAGATCAAGTCATTTGGTACCAACAGCCCGCATCCGTGTGGGAAGAAGCCCTACCCTTAGGGAATGGACGCCTTGGGGTCATGGTTTTCGGGAACCCCAAAGAAGAACGAATACAACTCAATGATGACTCCTTATGGCCTAGCGATATGGGTTGGGATCATCCTGAAGGTACACCAGATGATTTGAATCAAATTAGAAAACTTTTAAAATCAGGAGAAATACAAACTGTGGATGCTCTTTTAGTTGAAAAATTCTCGCGCAAAACAGTAGTTCGTTCCCACCAAACTTTGGGGGATTTATTCATTAATTTCAATCATGACAGCATCTCAGACTATGAGCGAAGTTTGAATTTGAATCGTGCCGTTGCAACCACAAAATTCAAGTCAAATGGCTATGAAATATCTCAAACAACTTTTGTGTCGGCTCCTGACCAAACCATCATCATTAATTTAGAAAGTGACCATCCTCAAGGGTTAAACGGAACACTTCAGCTCAAACGACCTAAGGATGAAGGATATGAAACCGCACAAACCTACAGTAAGGATGGAAGCCTCATCATGGAAGGAGAGGTCACTCAACGAAAAGGTACCTTTGACTCTAAACCTTCGCCAATTCTGGAAGGTGTAAAATTCCAAACCATCCTACTTCCAAAACATCAGGGCGGTACGATCACTGCTCAAGATCAACAATTAGAATTTAAAGGAATTCAAAAATTAGAATTACGTATTGTTTCTAATTCGTCTTATTATTTCGAGGACTTTAAAATGCAGAATAAAAAACAACTCGCCGCATTAAAAGAAATGTCCGTGAAAACAATAAAGAAAAACCATATCGAAGATCATCAGTCGCTTTTTAATCGTGTAGAACTAGATTTAATTACTGACAATACCCTACAAAAAACACCAACTGATAAACGAATAGAAGCAATAAAAACGGGCAAGGAAGACATTGAACTTCAGGAAACCCTGTTTCATTTTGGTCGCTACCTTTTGATTGCCTCATCAAGAAAAGGAACCCTCCCTTCTAATCTTCAGGGTTTATGGAATCCTCATATCAATGCCCCTTGGAATGCAGACTACCATCTGAATATCAATCTTCAAATGAATTACTGGTTGGCTAATCTTACTCAGCTTGACGAATTGAATAACCCATTATTTGATTATCTCGACCGATTGATAGAAAGCGGTCGTATTACTGCGCAAAAAAACTTCGGTGCCAGAGGGTCTTTTCTTCCTCATGCAACAGATCTTTGGGCACCAACATGGTTACGTGCTCCAACTGCTTATTGGGGTGCTTCTTTTGGAGCCGGAGGATGGATGGTACAGCACTACTGGCAACACTATCTGTTTACTCAAGACAAAACGTTTTTAAGAGAGCGTGCTTTCCCTGCTATTAAAGCTGTGGCGCAATTTTACAGTGACTGGCTTATTGAGGATGAACGTGATGGAAGTCTTATTGCAGCACCATCAACCTCACCAGAAAACCGTTATTTAGATGGTAATGGAAATCCCGTAGCAAGTTGTTTGGGCAGCGCGATGGACCAACAAGTTATTACTGAAGTATTTACCAATTACCTTAGGTCGGCACAAATCTTAGAGGAAAATGATGAATGGGTAAATACCATTAAAAATCAACTAAAAAATTTACGGACAGGTTTTCAGTTGGGACTAGACGGAAGGATACTGGAATGGGATAGAGAATACGATGAGCTCGAACCTGGTCATCGACATATGTCACATCTTTATGGCTTTCATCCGGGAGATCAAGTCAGTCTTTCCAAAACTCCTGAACTCTTCAAAGCTGTTCACAAAACATTGAACTATCGACTTGAAAACGGGGGTGCAGGTACCGGATGGAGTCGAGCCTGGCTCATCAATTGTGCTGCCCGATTGATGGAAGGTTCTATGGTTCAAAAACACATTCAGTTACTTCTGGAAAAATCAATCTATCCCAATTTATTTGATGCCCATCCTCCCTTTCAAATTGATGGTAACTTTGGCTACACAGCTGGTGTTGCAGAACTATTAATCCAATCTCATGAACCGGGCATACTCCGGTTGCTTCCTGCGCTTCCACCCAATTGGGATAAGGGAAAAGTTACTGGACTCAAAGCCAGAGGTAATATTTCTGTAAATTTAACTTGGGAAAACAATACACTAAGTGATCTTCAGCTAACTTCAAAAATAAACACACAAACAAAATTAGTTTACAAAGGAAAAAGTACTTTAGTAAACCTTGTCGCTGGCGTTCCTATGGATATCAAATTTTAAAAACCAAAAACCATGATCTCTTTACCCAACAGTCGTTTTTTAAAAACAACATTGAGCCTCTTACTACTCTTTTGCATTGGCACCAGTTTAGCTCAAGAAAATAAATACAACGGGAAAAAGTTATTGATTTACACAAAAAATGGTGAAGGCTATGTTCATGAAAATATTGCTGCCAGTGTTTCCGCTATTGAAAAAATTTGCAAATCCATGGGAGTAGAAAGTGTCGTGAGTAATGACCCAGAAATTTTTACAGATTCTGAAATCATGAATTTTGATGCAGTTCTATTTTCAAATACCAATAACGAGGCTTTTGAAAATCAAGATCAAAGAGAAGCTTTCCAAAATTTTTGTAGAAAGGGTAAAGGTTTTGGAGGAATTCATTCGGCAATTGGCTCAGAACGAAAATGGCCTTGGTTTTGGAAACTGATTGGAGGATCATTTTTGAGGCATCCTCCTTACCAAAATTTTACCGTAAAGGTGAGTGAAATTCAGCATCCCTCTACATTACACTTAAAGTCTGAATTTGATACTGAAGACGAATGCTATTTTATTAAAAACATTAATTCAGATATTAAAGTTTTACTTTATGCTAAATTATCTACTGTATCTGAAAATAAGAATGATACAATTTCTTTTAGACCTAAAAATGCTCCTTTAAGTTGGTACAATAACTTTCAAAACGGAAGGCAATGGTACACTGCCTTAGGTCATGACAAAAAAACATACGAACTCCCTTGGTTTCAAAAACACTTACAAGGGGGAATCGAATACCTTTTGCAAGATTAAATTACAACTGAGAATACGGAAGCGGCTTTAAAAAAGTTCTCTTAATGTCAGAGACGGAATGAGCATATTCAGGAAGTCCTGAGACTCTTTTCCATTCTGGATGAACTCTGAATTTTTCCCAATTAGCATCACGCTCCTCCATAGAGCTAAAGGCGAGTAGATAGGTCAATGCAGGCATCAAGGGACCTGAGACCTGTTCGCCAAAGAAAACAGAATGCAAACCTGTTGCTTCAAAGATCTGAAACTCTTCTTTGTTAAACATTTTAACCTTCCTACGAACTGCATCCTCACTAAACCCTTCGTAAGTGCGCAATTCAAAGAGCTGGGTAGCTTTGTCAGGCTTAATCAGTTTCGGCAAACTATCAAAGGCAATGTAAAAAGAACTGCTAAATCGTGAATAAACCCGTTGTGTATGTGGCAAAGCATCGTACTTTTTTCTAGAGGCAATGTAATCGTTGTCATTCGCTAAAGAACCCACTACTTTCCCATAAGCATCAATACTTTTGTAGGGTATGAATAAAAAAAGCTGTTTCGGAGTAGGATCACCTAACGCCTCAAACACACCAACATTTGATATCCCCTGACGATTCAATGCAGGCAACAGAGCGTCTTTAAAATACTCATGTAGAGCTTGTTCAGAACCGTTAAAGGGAATGGAATAAGTTCTAAGTTCGTAATATTCTTTTTGCGCAAAAAGGCTAAGGGAAAGAAAAAAAGAGAGGAACAAAAGATACTTTTTCATAATGAGTGTGTTTTAAAAATTAAGTTTAAATTTAATAAATATTACTTGATACCATGAAACTTCATAGTCCCTTTTTACTGTTACTGATACTTCCCCTTTTACTCAGTGCCCAAACAGAAACATTCAAACTAACTTTTAATCATCAAGCACTACCTGTAAAACAACTTCAAAAAACAGGAGACTTCTACATACAGATTCTCGGTTTTGAAGAAATTGAAATGACTGCAAGTCAACTCCCTCCGAAACGCTGGTTGAAAAACCACGAAGGCAAACAACTACACCTCATTACAAGCGAAGATGGAGCCCCCAATACCATCATCAACCACATGGCATTTTCTACCGTAAATTTGGATAAGGTGGTAAAGCATCTCCGAAAAAACAATATTGATTATTGGACGGATGAAGGGAAAAAAAATGTAGTACGAATTCGTAAGGACGGTGTCCGACAAGTTAAAATCCAGGATCCTGAAGGACATTGGATTGAAATTAACGAAGCTTATTAATCCGTCCTTGAAATGGCATGGGCAAGTCCTCTGAGTTCTGCCAATCCTTTTAACCTTCCAATAGCTGAATAACCTGGGTTTGTTACTTTTTTAAGATCGTCCAGCATTTGATGTCCGTGATCGGGTCGCATGGGAATTTCCCAATCACTTCGCCCTGAACTCTTTCTTTTAGATTCCTCTTTCAAAGCTGCTTTTACCATAAGATACATATCAACATCTCCCTCCAAGTGATTGGCCTCATAAAAATTACCTTTGTCGTCTCTTTGAGTGCTTCTAAAATGTAAAAAATGAATTCTTGAGGCATGTGTTGTAAACATGGTTAACAAATCGTTATCTGCTCGAACCCCAAAAGAACCGGTACAAAATGTCAAACCATTGTTAAGAGAGGGGACTGAACTGAAAATTTGATTTAAATCCTCAGCAGTACTTACAACTCTAGGAATACCAAAAAGAGGCTGAGGAGGATCGTCAGGATGAATACACATTCGCACTCCTACAGATTCCAAAGTAGGAATTAAAGCTTCTAAAAATAAGATTAAATGCTGCTGAAGATCCTGTTTGCTCAAATGTTTGTAAGCCTGAATACGGTCGTTAAATTGATCTAAAGTGTAACCTTCCTCGGCCCCAGGTAAACCTGCAATAATACTTTCAGTTAAGCTATTTATCTCATTGATTTTCAAATTTTTAAAATAATTATTTGCATTCAAAATTTCATCTTTTGAGTATTCTTTTACTGCCTCTGTTCTATTGAGAATAAACAAATCAAAAGCCCGTAAGGCATCTCCTTCAAAAGACAATGCAGTGGAGCCGTCAGCGAGAGGTTTGTACAGGTGGGTTCGAGTCCAATCCAAAACAGGCATGAAATTGTAACAAACTGTAAAAATTCCACAGGAAGCCAAATTCTCTAACGTCTTTTTGTAATTTTCGATGTAAACTTTAAAATCTCCTTTGCGTTGTTTTATGTCTTCATGAACAGGAACTGACTCAACCACCCCCCACTTCAAGCCGGCTTGCCGAATTCTTTCTTGATGTTCTTTTATTGTTTCAACCTCCCAAATTGCACCATTAGGCACTTGATGTAGTGCGGAAACCACATTTACCGCTCCTGCCTGTCTAATATCACTCAAAGAAACAGCATCAGCTGGCCCGTACCATCGAAAAGATTCTATCATATCTTGTTTGATTTAAACTCCGCTAAAAGCGCTAAATCCGCCATCTACGGGCAGTACAATCCC
Organism: Flavobacteriaceae bacterium; assembly: GCA_029243165.1. Taxonomy (GTDB): domain Bacteria; phylum Bacteroidota; class Bacteroidia; order Flavobacteriales; family Flavobacteriaceae; genus MS024-2A. The sequence goes on along the minus strand of JAQWSN010000024.1, from coordinate 104,943 downwards.
TGTTACGAAGCTTGCGCTATCGCTGCACAGAAAATGAATGGGACCGTTCAATTCTTCAGCTTCTCCAAAACGCTTCATAGGAGTGTTCCTAATTATTTTTTCTCCACGTTCGGTAAGACTCCCGTCTTGATTCAACAACAGATCTTTATTTTGCTTACCAATAAAAAACCCTGGGGCTATGGCATTAACCCGAATTCCATCTCCAAATTTTAAAGCCATTTCAACCGCCATCCAACGCGTAAAATTCTCCATTGCAGCTTTAGAAGCTGAATACCCCAACACTCGAGTAATTACTCGATCAACAGCCATAGAGGAATAGTTTATGATAGATCCCTTGCCTTTTTGACTCATTACTTCTCCAAAAACAAGTGAAGGCAACAGCGTCCCTTTAAGATTTAAATCTACGACTTCATCAAAATCTGATTCAGAGAGGTCAAATACAGATTTATCATCTGGGATTACGGCTCCTGGCAAATTTCCTCCCACAGCGTTTATCAAAACATCAATCCGATCGTATTGCTTTACGATTTCTTTTTTCACTCGAATCAGATCATCGCGATCCATCACATTTACAGCATAAGCTTGAACTGAAGCGAAAGGAGTCAATTTTTTCAAAAGCACCTCCAAAAGGTCTTGATTCCTTCCCAGAACAATTAATTGCCCTTTAGCCTTCGCAAGACTTAAAGCTATGGCACCGCCTAATGCACCTGTAGCTCCAGTCAAAACAATCACTCTATCTTTGATATCAAACAAAATAAAAATCTTTAGAAATTGTACTTAGAATCCCACGTTACCACTCGATTGTGATCCATTGCTTGAATACCCATCTCCACGGCAAAGGCTACTTTTGCTCCGCTCATAAAGTTGGATAACGGCGTTCTATTTTTAATAATCGCTGTTCTAAAATCCTCTAAGGCTTGTCTAGTAGGCTCCATATGATCGTAATCAATAGGAGTTCCCTTTCCTTCTGTCCAGCTTGCAGTCGCTCCTGAAACACCGTCTACGTCACCCATTTTCTTATCGTATTTACCTTCAGGATACTTCCATGCGTTCTGATAGTCAATGATGATCGTTCCTTGATCACCCAAAACTTTAATTTGATAATCGTCTTTTGCATTGGAAGTCAAGCAAGTAAAACTGGCCTTTACACCGTTTGGATAAGAATAGATTAAATGGGTATTATCATAGGTCTCACGCCCATCTTTCCAGTAACTAACATCTCCAAAGCCCACAACTTTCAGGGGATGAGCATCCATAAACCAATTGCAAAAATCAATCTGATGGGAACTTAATTCTGCTGTCAAACCATAGGAATACTCGCGATACATTCGCCAATTGATTTGGCGTTCAAATTTTGGGTTTGGCACGGGACGTCTCCAATTTCCATTTCTATTCCACTGGGCTTCAACTGCGCTTACCTTTCCTATCTCACCTCCTTGAATCATTTCAACAATATGTGCATACAGCCTGGAGCTGTGATACTGATGTCCTGTTTGAAATATCTTAGTGTGTTTACTTTTAAGTTTTTTATGCAACTGAAGTGTAGGCAGATCTCCTTTCACCATCGTTTTCTCACAATAAATGTGAAGATCGGCGTCAATAGCATCGGATGCAATGTCAGCATGAGTATTAAGAGGTGAACTAATGATCACAGCATCTAAATTTTTATGACCCAAAAGAGCTCTGTAATCCACATATTTTTTTGCCTTAGGGGTAATCTCAGATGCAGCCTCTAATCGGAAAGAAAGGGTATCGCAAATCGCCACTACATCAATGTCCTTGATTCGATTCAGAATTTTCATTAAACCTTGACCCCGATCGCCTGTTCCGATAACTCCTATGCGAACAGTCGCATTTGGAGCCCCATTTAAAATTGAAAAGCTATTGAACTGGGGAAGAATTGCTGTGGATCCTAATGCCGTAACACTCTGCTTTAAAAATTCTCGTCTTTTATTGACCATATAATTTTTCTCTAATGTAAAAAAGATATTTGAATGCAATAATAAATAAATTATATTATATTCGTTAACGTTAACGAAATGAAAAAAAACAAAATGATTGATTTTAAATTAAAATATTTCCAAATCATAATCTTACTTTGTGTTTTTCTAAGCTTTTCTTTTGTGTATGCGCAAGAAATTCCCTGGGAGCCTCTATTTAACGGTAATGACTTCTCGAATTTTGAACAATTAAATGGAGATGCTGAATACCGAATTGAAAACGGTGAGATGGTAGGAGTATCGAGGTCTAAAACTCCCAATAGTTTTATGGCCACAAAAAAGAAATACAGTGACTTTATCCTTGAATTTGAAGTCAAAGTGGATTTCGGCCTTAACTCAGGTGTTCAATTTAGGAGCAACAGTTTTCCTGATTTCAAAAAAGGAAGAGTTCACGGCTATCAGTGTGAAATTGAAACAAGCCCAAGGAAATGGGCTGGTGGTATTTACGATGAGGCTAGAAGAGGCTGGCTTTATCCGCTCACTATTAATCCCAAAGGTCAAGAGGCTTTTGTTAACGGCACTTGGAATCACTACCGAATAGAAGCTATAGGCAATGAAATCAGAACTTATGTAAATGGCATCATGTGTGCGAATCTTGTAGACCCATTGACTTCTGAGGGCTTTATCGCTTTTCAAGTCCACTCCATTAGAAATAAAGAAGATGAAGGAAAAATTGTCCGCTGGAAAAACATCAATATCCTTACAGAAAACCTCACTGATTACAGACATCCAGTAGCAGATTATGCTCCTGAAATAAGCTATTTGAAAAACCAGCTTAGCGAAACCGAAAAAAGAAGAGGATGGCGACTGCTTTGGGATGGAACTTCAACAGCAGGTTGGAGGTCGGCAAAAGGAGATCAATTTCCTTCAAAGGGTTGGAATATAGATGACGGAGTATTATCGGTAGAATCGTCTGATGGTGCAGAATCAAGAAATGGTGGAGATATCGTAACCCAAAATCTGTTTGATAATTTTGAGCTCAGTGTTGATTTTAAACTAACTGATGGGGCTAATAGTGGGATCAAATATTTTGTGGATCCGGAGTTGAATAAGATGCAAGGATCTGCTATCGGTCTTGAGTTTCAAATACTTGACGACAGGAAACATCCAGATTCTAAACAAGGTAAAAACGGAAATCGAACAGTAGGCTCCCTCTACGATTTGATAAGAGCTGAAAATTTAACTACTGGTCCTAGAGGAAAAAACTTCAAAGGCGTAAACCAATGGAACAATGCCCGTATCGTTGTTCGAAACGGACACGTAGAGCATTGGTTAAATCATGTAAAAGTGGTAGAATTTGATCGGTTTAGTCAAACCTTTAAAGCCTTAGTTGAAAAAAGTAAATACGAGAAGTGGGATAATTTTGGGAGACTGCCCCAAGGGAATATTCTTCTTCAAGATCACGGAGATAAAGTCTACTTTAAGAATATTAAAATAAGAGAATTTTAAAAAATTTAAATCAAAAACAAATGACAACAAGACGAAACTTTATTAAGAAAACTTCTCTAGCAACAGGAGCTTTAACATTTGGTGTTGCAACTGGATTAAGTGCAAAGAGCTACCGAAAAGTGTTGGGTGCTAATGACCGTGTTCGAGTAGGTGTAGTAGGATTTTCAAACCGATGCAAAGGATCATTAATTCCAGCATTCTTAGATCATAGTAAAAACCTAAACTTTGAATTTGTTGGTGTCTCAGATATTTGGAACCGACGTCGAGAAGAAGGTGCAGAATACTTAAAAAAGAAGACAGGAGACAAAATGAAAGTCTGGCGGAATAATGAGGAAATGTACGAATACGACAAAATTGATGCAGTAATTATATCCACAGCAGATTTTCAGCATGCCCTTCATACAGTTCAAGCTGCCAATGCCAAAAAAGACGCCTATGTTGAAAAACCTTTTGCCGAAACTATGGACGATGCCAGAGTAGGGAAAAAAGCTGTTGAAGAATCGGGCATAGTATTTCAAATTGGATCTCAACGCAGAAGTGGTAGAAACTATCATGCCGCCAATCAATATATCAAATCAGGTAAATTTGGAGATATTGTAATGGTTGAAATGTCATGGAATGTCAACCAACCTGGACGTTGGAGACTACCCCAACTAACAAAAGAAATTAGAGAATCTGATACCGATTGGAAACGCTATTTAATGAACCGTCCTTATGAAGCTTGGGATCCTAGAAAGTATTTGGAATACCGTCTGTTTTGGCCGTATTCTTCAGGTATCCCAGGTCAATGGATGTCTCATCAGATTGATACAGTACATTGGTTCTCAGGTTACGACCACCCTCGAAGCGTAGCTGCAAATGGAGGTATTTATCTATGGAAAGACGGTCGTAAAAATTACGACACCATGACCTCTGTCTTCGATTACGGAGACGACAATGGTGAAAACGGATTCCAAGTAGTCTATTCCTCTCGATTTACAAATTCAGCAGGTGGAACTAAGGAGATTTATTACTCTAATGGAGGTGAGCTTAACTTAAAAACCAACCGAGTTTCTGATAACGGTGGATTATCTGAAAGACAAGCAAAAAGAATGGGACTTCAAGCAAATAAACTTGATGAATACAACTTGAGTGATAGTCAGGTTGAAGTAGTGACTTCAGCAAATACAGGTGTTGACAATATGACATCCAACCACATGCTTAACTGGATGGAATGCGTTCGAAGTAGAGCTAAGACCAATGGACCTATAGAGGCTGGATACAATCACTCTATAGCTAATATCATGACAACTGCTGCACTTAGAACAGGACTCAAAGCTACCTTCGATAAAGAAACTCAAAATGTACTCGCTGGAGGTAAGATTTTTAAATATTAATATCATATAAACTATGAGAATTATTTTAAAAGTACTGGCTGTAGTATTGATAACGAGTAGTTGTAAGAACGCCCCTAAAAAAGATACATCAGCCCAAAATTCAAGTGAGATGAGTACAACAGTTCGCTTTGAACACGATAGCGCAAACAAAAAGGTAAGTGTGTATTTTGGCGAAAGTTTGTTTACAAATTATCTTTATGTTGAGGACTATTACAAACCTGTACTCCATCCTCTATTGACAAAAAGCGGAAAATCTCTTACTCGCGGGTATCCTATCAACCCTCAGCCTAACGAGCGAGTCGATCATCAGCATCATGTTGGTTATTGGCTGAACTATGGAGATGTCAACGGTTTTGATTTTTGGAATCACTCTGATGCCATACCCGTTGAAAAGAAAAGTGGATATGGAACCATTTTCCCAGTTTCCTTTGAACTAGATGAAGCCCAAAGTAAATTATCAATACTAACTGAATGGAAAGCACCAGATGGGACAGTTTTAATTGAAGAGCAAACTGATTTTGTTTTCTCAGAAAAAGACAATCACCGATTTATTGATCGAACGTCAACACTTTACGCAAAAAAGGACGTTAGCTTAACGGATAACAAAGAAGGTTTTTTAGGTATTCGAGTCAGTAGAGCACTAGAACACCCAAGTAACAAGCCGGAACTGTTTACCGATGCCAATGGCATTCCAAGCGAGGTAAAAGTGCTAAACAATGAAGGAGTGACTGGCGAATACCTTAGCTCAGAGGGGATTAAAGGTGAAGCCGTTTGGGGAACTCGAGCCCAATGGGTTGCACTAAATGGTGTACAAGATGAAGAAGCAGTAGCAATAACCGTGTACGACCATCCTGATAACATTGGCTATCCAACTTTTTGGCATGCTAGAGGATATGGACTATTTGCCGCAAATCCTCTTGGACAAAAAGTGTTCTCTAAAGGAGCATTAGAACTCAACGCAACTCTGAAAAAAGGAAAAAATATTACATTTAAATATCGTGTCATGGTGAGTAATGGAAAAGAAATAGATCTCCAAACAGCAAATATCTACACTTACTAGACATGAAAAATTACAAACTCTTGTTTGTTGGTTTGTTAAGCTTTTTGACTGTAAATACAGTCTTTGGTCAAATTAATTTCCAAAAAGAAGATAAAGCTTTTAATGGTAAGAATCTCAACAACTGGAAGGTTATGCCAGAAACACAACTCAATTCTTGGACGGTAAAAAATAGAATACTGTTTGCAAAAAGCGATAAAGGAGAAACTGGATCGAATTTATGGACAACAAAAGAGTATGAAGATTTTGCTGTCCATTTAGAATTTAAGATGGGTGGAGGAATCGTTGATTCAGGCGTTTTTATCAGAGGCGAGAATCCAGAAAGCCCTCAAATACAGATTGGCATTTCTGGTTCCTTAAAAGTCGATATGACTGGATCTCCCTATGTGCCAAAACAAGGTTATCCCCTAAAAGCAGAAGTTGAAAATATTCTCAAAAACAAGCAGTGGAATACCATGACCATATTGGCTATAAAAAATAACTATAAGGTTTGGCTTAATGGACAAAAAGTTTTGGATTACACATTGGAAAACGCGAGCTTAAAAGGAGCTGTAGGACTTCAATTACATCCCAACAGAACAATGGATATTGAATTTAAAGAGATTTTTATAAAAAAATTATAATTGGTTTAGTGATTTTTTTAAGGGAGGCAGGATGATTTCTGCCTCTTTTTTTTTTATTTGTATAAAATTATGGAAAAGAAAGTCGGAATTAAGAAAATTGCAGAGCTATCCGGTGTTTCTATTGGAACTGTTGATCGTGTATTAAATAACAGAAAAGGGGTCTCTAAAGAGACTGCTAAACATATAAGGGCAGTAATTAAACACACGGGTTATAAGAAAAATAATGTCGCAAGCAGGCTAAAACTAGCTCAAAACAAAACTATTTCCATATGCGTCCTTTTTCCAAAAGAAGCCTATTTAGAAGAACACTATTGGAACTTGCCCCTAAAAGGAATTAATAAAGCAGTTGCTGAGTTAAGTGAAATGGGAATCACCCATGATTTACATGTTTTTGAGATAGGGAGTTATAGATCTTTCAAAAAGGAAAGTCAAAAAATTCTATCAAAAAAACCTCATGCGATAATTACCGTTCCTTTCTTCACTTCTCAATGTATCGAACTGACAAAAAAAGCGAAGGAATTAAACATACCCATTGTTTTTATAGACACTAAAAAAGCTGATGAAATTGATAGTAAATATTCAATTCATCAAAACTCTTTCCAAAGTGGTAAAGTAGCTGCAAGGATACTTTCGCAAATCATTCGAACTAATGGACAATTTATTGTTCTCAATCTAATTAACGATATCAACTCCCAAATAAACAACATGGAAAGAGAGTCTGGCTTTAGAGCATTTTTTGAAAAGGAAACGTCTATTAAAAAAGAAACAATCCATTCCATCACGGTTGATCAATCCAAAATCGACTCTCTTAAACAGCTATTTAAGCCCTTCTCGCAATCAAAAGAGCCAATTGGAATTTTTGTCACCAATTCAAGGGCTTATTTACTTCCAGAACTACTGGATGGTATAGGATTTAAAGCTGATCGAACAATTATTGGATTCGATCTCAATCGAGGAAATATCAAACTGCTTGAGGAGAATAAAATTCAATTCATAATCAATCAGCAACCAGAATATCAAGGGTATAGTGCTGTAAAAGGGCTATTTAAAATGATTACCGAAAATGACGAAGCTGACTTGTATCAAAAAATACCTATTGAAATTGTCGTCAGGGAAAATATAGAATAAAAAAAAGGCTATCGTTTGACAGCCTTTTTTCATTAAAAACTAATTTGCTTTACTAATTATATCCGGGGTTTTGTTCATAACCTCCTTCAGTTCTATCAATTTGATCTAGCGGGATAGGACGTAATTTGTTATGTTCTTTAATATTATCAGCAGCTGTTGGATTGTGCTTTTTAACCAATTCAATCAGCTTTCCTGTTCTTGTTAAATCGAACCAACGGTGATTTTCACCAAGCAATTCTCTAGCACGTTCTTCTAAGATAAAGTAAATGTCAACATCAGCAGAAGTAATTTGCATATCTGCCTCTTTTCCATCCCATGCAGCTCGTGTTCTGATCACGTTGATATCGTCAGCAGCACCAGCTGTATCACCTTGCTTTAAACGCGCCTCTGCACGAATTAGGTAAGCATCTGCTAAGCGCATTAAGACATAATCGCGCTGACCTTGTGTATGCTGACGATTAGGACGTGTATTATCAATCCATTTATTCAAAGAAGGGAAGGTTCTATTATTGTAATCTCCAGTGGTATAAACTTGATGAGGTACGGCTGATTTAGCAGCATCAGTCCATTTTGCGTCTTGATCAACACCATTTTTGTCTAAGCCAGGTCCTGGAATATACAATGCAGTATCGCCAATTTTTAACCCAGGAAATTCTTTATTACTATACCAAACATGCTTGAAGGTATCATCATATCTTCTGTCTTTGGTGCGATCGTACAACGAGAGCATATAACTTGTTGGACGAAAACGTTTCCATGGGCGACCATTTTCTGTGTCTCTAGTCATTGCTGGTTTTTTATCATATTCCATAAGAAAATACAAATGTCCTCTATGCCCATAACTATCTAAACCTTCATCAACCTGTGACTTGTTGTTTTGAACTGTCCATATAAACTCTTTGTTTGATTCATTGTCGAGTGACCACATGTCCATCACGCTTTCTTGTAATGCAAAACCATAGTTATTGATTACGTTAGACATCAAACTTTCAGAACGGGAAGCATCTGAACCCTCCGCAAAACCTGTATAACTTCTTGTCATTAGTACCTTTGCCAATAAAAATTCAGCAGCAGCTTTAGTAGCTCGACCATAGTCAGACTGCGTTTCAGGTAAATTGCTGATAGCAAATTCTAAATCCGGTACGATTGCTTGCTTATAGATCTCTACAGCAGAAGTTTTGTTTGCTTCAACTTCTACTCCTTCTGTCTCCTCCAACGATAAATGAATACCGCCATAGTGACGTACTAGAACAAAATAGTATAGCCCTCTTAAAAAACGTGCCTCGGCTACACGAGATGTTTTTAACGCTTCTGAAATCCCTTCAACTGATTCTGCTCTATTAAGAACAGCGTTAGCTTGATTGATTCCTCGATAAAATATTCTCCATGTATCTCTAAAGTATCTAGCGGCTGAGTTGTGACCAGAATCATAGCGATTCACGTATTTGTGGCTCCCATCGGCTCCTTCTTGATAAGTATCTGTTCCAAAAACTCCCATTGTCCATCCAATCTCAGGACCATAGTATTCTTTCATGATACCATAGGTTGCTTTTACAGCATCCTCAAGACCAGCTGGTGTAGGATAATAAGATGCTGATGCAACATTTGCAATATTATCCTCTATGAGATAATCCTCGCAGGAAAGTATAGCAACGAAAGTTGCCAATACTAATAAAAATTTAAAATTATATTTCATGATATTTTTCATTTGATAACTAGTTGATTAAAAATTAGCCTTTAATCCGATCGCCCAAAGACTTGAAGAAGGAACTACATTTCCATCCAAATTATCTTCTCCAATTTCTGGATCAAAAGTTTCGTATGTACTCGAGAACCAAAGGTTTTGTCCTTGTAAATAAACACGTAGAGAAGACATGCCGAATTTTGAAGCTTGATTGGCATCAAAAGTGTATCCTAAGTTCAGGTTTCTAAGTTTAACATAGCTTCCATCAAAAAGAAGAAGCGTTGAGTTATTTGTAGGTCTCTCCTGCGATATTGTAGGTCTTGGATACGCATTGGTTGGATTGGTTGGTGTCCAATAGTCAACTGCTAAGTTGTTGTAACGACCAAACAAACTGTTATTTGATGTGTGGAAAGAACTTTGGATTAGGTGACCTTGCTTGAAATAAACAAAAGCGCTTAAATCCCATTTACCATAGCTGAAGTTAGTAGTAAGACCACCATAAAAGTCAGGAACATCTGACCCTTGAACAAATCTGTCATCTGGTGTAATCAGACCATCACCATTATTGTCTAACAATTTAATTTCACCTGGAGTTTTTCCTTCAAGACTTTGCGCAATTGCAGCTTCATTTAGTTGATAAATTCCGTCTTTAGCATAGTCGTAGAAAACACGAATAGGCTGACCAATAAACCAATTATTTCCTGTATCGTCTAATGGATTACCATTAGCGTCTTTTAAAGCTAATTCTACAATTTCTTCAGAGTATCCAGAGACATTGAAACCAAGATCAAAATTAAATCCACTTTCATTTTCAACAATCACAGCGTCTACATTGAATTCTACCCCGCTGGTTTTAGTAGCCCCGATATTTTGGAATACGCTGGTATAACCAGAGGTGTAGGGCAGGTTTCTTGCCAATAATAAATCAGTAGTATTAGTTACATAATAATCAAGTGCACCAGAAATTCTTCCATTTAATAAGGAGTAATCAAGTCCAATGTCGATGGTTTTTGAAATTTCCCAACCTAAATCAGGGTTTGGGATATCTGCAAGTCTAAATCCAAAGGCAGCTTGACTACCAAAAGAATAAGTTGTTCTTGACAAACCTCCTAATGTTTGGTATGGATCAATCGCAGTATTCCCTACTTCCCCATATGAAACTCTTAATTTTAATTCATCGAAAAAAGAATCCTGAAGGAAGCTCTCTTCGGTCAAACGCCAACCGGCAGAAACACCGGGGAAATAAGCCCATTTATTTTCTTCAGACAATCTAGAAGAACCATCGCCACGCAGAGAAGCTTGAAATAAGTATTTTCCATCGATTTCATAGTTCAGCCGTCCCATGTAGGACTGAAGTGCCCATTCTTGTAAACCAGATGAAAGGTTTCCTTTAACCTCTGCAGTTCCAATGTTATACCACAATTGAGATTCGTAAGGCAAATTTAATACCTCTACTTTAGAAAACTCAGACCGGAACTCCTGAATACTTTGAAGTAAGGTCAGTCTCAAATTTCCTGGCCCTATTTGTTTATTATACGTTAAAAGGTTTTCCAACGTAAATCCAAATTCTTTTCCATTTTCAGTTTCAGCATCTGCTGGACCTAAACGGTTATCGTTTGTTGCAGCTGATCTAAATTCACCTCTTCTATTAAATCGAATATCTGGACCAAAGGTTGTCGTAAAAATAAGCTCTGGCATAAGATTAATCTTTAGATATACAGGAGCGAAAAGACGTGTTGCAGCTCGTTCGTCGATGTAGGCATTGTCAACAATCTCTGATAATGGATTAGAGGCAATACCATCATTCCATGTATTAAAGTTAATATTGCCTTCTGCATCATACGGATTCCCCAAAGGGATATTTCGGTAAGATTCACCTAGAGTTGCGTTAGAACCAAAATTCTGAGTTGATTGCGTTAAGGTCATCGAAAAACCAAACTTAAAAATGTCATTGATTTTATTATCCAAATTCAAACGAGCGTTAAAACGCGTAAAATCCATTTGCGGAACAACACCATCCTCTTTGAAATAACCCACAGAAGCATTAAAACGAGTGTTTTCACTTCCGCCGTTGGCAGATATTTGATGACTGGATTGAAATCCTTGTTTTAATATAGCATCTAGATAATCAAATGATTTTCCTGCATTGTAGTTATCTACTAAAGCTTGTTCCCCATCAAATACATAAAAAGGATCTGTTGGAAGCGAGCCATCATAAGTAAAGTTTCCACTCGCATCTTGACGGTAAGACTCAAAACGCATGTCAGCATATTCTTTTCCATTCATCATTTGTGGAACGCTTGTAACTTCAGAAACTCCGTAGTAACCGCTGTAGCTAACTTTAGTTTCACCAACACCTCCACGTTTAGTTGTAATCAAGATTACACCATTCGCACCTCTAGATCCGTAAACTGCTGTTGCTGCTGCATCTTTTAAAATTTCCATGGACCGGATATCTTGTGGATTGATATCAAAAATTCCTCCACTGGCTCCTCCACTTGTGACTGGAATTCCATCCACTACATACAAAGGATCATTAGAAGCCGAAATAGATCTTCGACCACGAATTCTAACCAATGGTGGTTGGCCTGGACGACCTCCCGCAGATGTAATGTCAACACCAGCAACTTGGCCTTTGATTGCATCTACACCACTACCAGTGGCAATTTTCTCGATGCTCTCACTACCAATACTAACAATGGAACCAGTGACCTCTCTTCTGGTTTGAGTACCATACCCTGTAACTACAATTTCATCTAGCGCATCAGCTGATGGTACCATAGAAACATTGATTTGATCTCCTTTAACTGTAATGGCTTGGTTTTCAAATCCGATAAATGAAAACTCCAAAAAAGCTCCCTGAGAAACTGATATCTGATAATTTCCATCAAAATCAGTTGAAACACCAGTAGAAGTTCCCTGAATTACAACATTTACCCCTGGTAAAGGAGTGCCTGTCTCAGAGTCAACTACATTACCACTTACACTACTCTGTGCAAGCACTATAGTACTACTAAGTGCTAAACAAAGCGCGAGGGTAACTTTTAATAAATTTCTCATGTTTGTGTTTGTTTAAGTTATTTTATTTACATTCGTTAACGTTAACGTTTAATAATAAAACAATAATAGTTAATATAATTTTTATATTCTAATAAAAATCTAAGAAATATTTAACACAGTATTAAATTCTCTATAAATCTTAGGTTTCTAAATTGGATTTGGAACGAATTAACTGTATTTTACTCAACTTAATCACTTTGTAAAAGAATGAGTCACTTTATAAATCAGAATTTTTTATTGGACAGTAAAGCGTCCAAAGAACTTTATCACGACTATGCCCATTCGCTTCCTATCATAGATTACCATAACCACTTATCCCCAAAATTAATCGCAGATAATTTTATTTTCGAAAATATTAGTCAGATCTGGCTTGCTGGGGATCATTATAAATGGCGTGCGATGCGAACCTTGGGAGTTGGGGAAGATTACATCACTGGGAACGCTACAGACAAAGAAAAGTTTATCAAATTTGCAGAATCTATACCCTCTATGATTCGCAACCCATTGTATCACTGGACCCATCTGGAGTTGAGTCGCTATTTTGGTATAGACGAATTACTCTCTGAAAAAAATGCCGTTAACGTTTACGAAAAAACATCAGCTTTATTACAAACTAAGGAGTTCTCTACTCAGGCACTATTAAATAAAATGAATGTAGAAGTCGTTTGTACCACTGAAGATCCCATTGATACTTTAGAACATCATATCAGTCTGCAAAAGACGGATTTTAATGTTAAAATGAGTACGGCTTTTAGACCAGATAAATCACTTTTTATTGGGGGAGACCACTACGATTCGTATTTGGATCAACTCAGTAAAGCTGCTGACATTGATATTGTAAATTATTCAGATTTATGCAGTGCACTTCAGAATAGAATGGATTTTTTCCACGCCAATGGCTGTAGATTATCCGACCACGGATTGGAATACATCCCTTATGAAGAAACTAGCCATCAAGAAATTGAACGTATTTTCAAAAGTAAAAGGTCTGGCGGAACTGTCAGTAAAAAGGAGGAGCAGCAGTTTCAAACAGCTGTTTTATTGTTCTTAGGTAAAGCATATCATAGCTTAGGCTGGGTTCAACAATTTCATTTGGGCGCTATGCGTAACAACAATACACGCATGTTTAAAAGCTTGGGTCCAGATACGGGCTGGGATTCTATTGGAAGCTATCCTATCGCTCATGGACTTTCACGTTATTTAGACGCCTTAGACAATACAAATCAGCTAACAAAAACAATACTCTACAACCTCAACCCTTCCGACAACGAAATTATGGCTACCATGATTGGTAATTTTAATGACGGAAGCAGCAAGGGAAAAATTCAATGGGGATCAGGTTGGTGGTTTTTAGATCAACTCGATGGTATGACTGACCAAATTAACATACTCTCTAATATGGGGATGATTAGTTGTTTTATTGGAATGCTTACTGATTCTAGAAGCTTTTTATCTTTTCCCAGACATGAATATTTTAGGCGTTTGGTTTGTAATCTTTTCGGAAACGATATAAAAAACGGTTTACTTCCTAACGACATGAAATTAATTGGAGGCATCGTTCAAGACATTTGCTATCAAAATGCAAAGTCCTATTTTAATTATTAAATTGAAAACTTTATGAGTCAAGTAGTCACTTTTGGAGAAATCATGTTGCGACTTTCTCCTCCAGGGTTTCTGAGGTTCTCTCAAACCAATGCGTTCGACCTAGTTTATGGCGGTGGCGAATCTAATGTCGCAGTTTCTCTAGCAAATTACGGTGTGGCTTCGAGCTTTGTCAGTCGCCTTCCAAATAATGATATTGGAGACTGTGCACTAATGGAAATGCGAAAAAGAGGTGTTGACACCAACCACATTCTTAGAGGAGGAGATCGATTGGGAATTTATTTCCTAGAAACGGGTGCAGTTTCAAGGGCCAGTAAAGTAATCTATGACCGTGCCCAATCTGCTATGGCGGAAATAAAGCCTGGGATGATCGACTGGAAAACAATTTTCAGAAATGCTTCATGGTTTCATTGGACTGGGATTACGCCTGCCATTTCACAAGGTGCAGCCGATGCCTGTCTTGAAGCGGTCCAAATTGCAAGTGAAATGGGAATTACCGTATCTACGGATTTAAATTATCGATCGAAATTATGGAAGTACAACGGAGATCGTGAAGCCATAATGACCGAACTTACTTCTTATTGCGACATTATTTTAGGCAATGAAGAAGACGCTGAAAAACATTTTGGAATCAAACCGAAAAATCTCAATATCACCAAACAAGGTCATGAAGTTAAAGCTGAGGCGTTTCTATCCGTCTGCAAACAAATGATGAAAAAATTTCCAAAAGCTAAAAAGGTCATTACTACTCTTAGAGGTTCTATTTCTGCCTCCCATAATACATGGGCTGGAGTGCTCTATGACGGAAAAAAAATGTACGAAAGTCCTCAATATCAAATTACCCACATTGTGGATCGAGTTGGAGGAGGTGATTCCTTTATGGGAGGATTAATTTACGGTCTAATTGCTTTTCCTGAAGACGATCAGCAAGCGCTCAATTTTGCAGTTGCGGCTTCCTGCTTAAAGCATACAATTAAAGGAGATGCTAATTTAGTTACAGTAGAAGAAGTTGAAAAACTAATGAGTGGAGATGCCTCAGGGCGTGTCGCTCGATAATAAAGATTATGGCACAATTTACAAGACATCAGGTCATCACGGAAATGTACAACAGCAGCATGATTCCTTTGTTTTATGATCCTGATATTGAAATTTCAAAAAATATAGTTCAAGCCAGTTACCAAGGAGGTGCACGGCTTTTGGAATTCACACATAGAGGTGATTTTGCTCACGAAGTTTTTAGAGAACTCATACGGTTCGCAAATGAATCCTTACCCGGTATGATAATAGGTGTAGGCTCTGTTACCGACGCAGCTTCTGCCAGTCACTATTTGATGAACGGAGCAAATTTCATTGTAACGCCCGTTCTTAGAGAGGATATTGCAACGGTTTGCAACCGACGAAAAGTTTTATGGCTGCCAGGTTGTGGTTCTCTAACTGAAATTGCCAGAGCAGAAGAACTTGGAGCAGAACTTATTAAATTATTCCCTGGAAGTGTTTACGGTCCCGAATTCGTCAAGGCAATTAAAGGGCCCCAGCCTTGGACTAGCATTATGCCTACAGGCGGAGTAACCACCGAACCTGACAATTTAAAAGCTTGGTTTGATGCTGGGGTTAGTTGTGTTGGTTTGGGCTCAAAACTGATTTCAAAAGAACTGATTAAAAATCAAGACTACGATCAGATTTCAAATACGATTAAAAAAACACTGGCCCTGATTCAAACTTTAAAACAGAGCCAATGAAACACAAATTAATAGGACTATTCGTTTTATTTGGCATCGCCTTTATGGGCTGCAATACGGTATCTAACAAGAGGATTATTCGTCTTGGACATGGCTTAGACGTAACCCATTCTGTTCATCAGGCCATGCTAAAAGCCGATGAGCATTTAAACGAAATTTCTGAAGGTAAGATGCGCATTCAAATCTATCCCAATCAGCAATTGGGAAGCGAGAGAGAGTGTTTGGAATTACTTCAAATTGGAAGTTTAGATATGGCAAAAGTATCAGGGGCTGTTATGGAAAACTTTGCTCCTAAAATCAGAATTTTTGGATTACCCTTTCTCTTTGACAGCAAAGAACATTTATTTAAAGTATTGGACGGCCCCATTGGGAAAGAACTATTGAGTGAAGGGGATAATTATTGGCTCAAAGGAATTGGATTTTACGACTCCGGTAGTCGAAGTTTTTACACTCGTGAACGTCCTGTAGAAAGCCCCAACGATTTAAAAGGATTAAAAATTAGAGTTCAAGAAAGTGTCTCTGCTTTCGAGATGGTAAAACAATTGGGAGGCTCCCCTACTCCGATTTCATGGGGTGAATTGTACACAGCAATTCAACAAGGTGTTGTGGATGGGGCGGAGAACAACCCTCCCAGCTTTTATCTTTCTCGACATTATGAAGTCTGCAAATATTACATTATTGACGAGCACACCATGATCCCAGACATTCTTTTGGTGAGCACCCATTTATGGAATCGATTGAGTACACAAGAGCAACAATGGTTGCAAAAAGCCATTGACCTTTCAGTTCCTTACCAAAGGGAATTGTGGATTGAGTCTGAAAATGAATCCTTACAAGCCGTGATTGATGCAGGAGTTGAAGTGAGCTACCCAGAAAAAGAATCCTTTCAAGAAGCCACTCTACCCATGTTTGAGTCCTTTAGAAAAGATCCTGAAATTGCTGAATTAATTGACCGTATTCGAAATGAAAAAAATTAGAGCATCCACAGATAAAATAATTGAATGGTCTTTGATTACCATCTTAGGTGTCATGGTAATCAATGTATTGTGGCAGGTTTTTACCCGATTTTTTACAGCTACACCCAGCTCCTTTACTGATGAGCTGGCACGCTATTTAATGATCTGGTTAGGTATCCTTGGAGCAGCCTATGTTGCTGGTAAAAATGAACATGTAGCCATTGATTTTTTTGCTAAAAAGGTTTCAGCTTCAAAACAAAAACTAATCTCAAAATTTATTTCTGCTGCTGTTCTCAGCTTTGCTTTTTTTGGGATGGTTGTGGGAGGAAGTCGATTGGTTTATATCACAACTAAATTAGAACAATTTTCGCCTTCATTAAAAATTCCATTAGCGCTTGTTTATGGGGTAATCCCTCTCAGCGGACTTTTAATTATTTTTTACAAACTCACTCAAAACGAGAAATAGAGATTTATGGATTTAATACCAGTAATAGTACTCGTACTTAGTTTTATCTTTTTTATTTCAATTGGTACTCCAGTAGCATGGAGTATTGCTATCTCTTCGCTTCTAACCATATTGATTTCCATCCCTAGTTTGGCTGCTGTAACAACAATCGCGCAGCGAATGGGAACTGGTCTTGACAGTTTTGCGCTACTTGCTATACCCTTTTTTGTCCTTTCAGGGCAACTTATGACCCATGGGGGCATTGCCGATCGCTTAATCAGCTTTGCCAAAACTATAGTAGGAGCTCTACCAGGTGGTCTTGCATTGATCAATATTATCTCTGCCATGCTTATGGGGGCTATTGCAGGCTCAGCTATGGCTTCAGCCTCTGCTATGGGGAGTATACTCGGTCCAGAAATGGAAAAAGAAGGCTACGATAAAGAATACGGAGCTGCAGTCAATATCACTTCAGCAACCATAGGATTGGTCATCCCCCCAAGTAATGTACTTATAGTTTATTCATTGGCTAGTGGTGGTGTTTCTATAGCAGCACTTTTCCTTGCAGGATATATCCCGGGAATATTGACTGGTTTTTTTCTTATGCTAGTAGCGGCCATATGGGCCAAAAGAAAGGGCTATCCAACTTTTAAAAGAAGTAGCCTATCACAAGTGGTTAAAACATTTGTAATTGCTTTCCCAAGTTTACTCCTACTGTTTATCGTTATTGGAGGAATTGTTGCAGGTTACTTTACAGCTACTGAAGCATCTGCTGTTGCAGTACTATATACATTAGTTTTGGGATTTGCGTATAAAGAAATTCGAGTAAAAGACTTACCAAAAATTTTATTGGAATCATCCAAAACTAGTGCTGTTGTCATGCTTTTAATCGCAGCATCTATGAGCATGTCATGGATCATGTCCTATGAAAACATTCCCCAAAATCTAAGTGATGTACTATTGAGTATCAGTGACAATAAAGTTGTCATCCTTATAATCATCAACTTATTACTGCTTTTCGTTGGAATATTTATGGATATGACCCCCGCAGTATTGATTTTTACACCCATTTTTTTACCCGTTGTCAAGTCCTTAGGATTAGACCCAATACAATTTGGAATCATTATGGTACTCAACCTTTGTATAGGATTGTGTACTCCACCTGTAGGCTCTGTTCTCTTTGTTGGAATTGGTATTGCAAAAACAAGTATAGAACGGGTAATTAAGCCTCTTTTACCGCTATTTATAGCGATGATAATAGCCTTAATGCTTATTACCTTTTTTCCTCAAATTACTTTGTGGCTACCTCATAAATTTGGATTTTAATACACCGCTTTGATGAATACCTCTAGCCATAAAAAACCGCTTTTTATAAAAAGTAATTATCCCATTAAAATAGTTCAGTTTGGTGAGGGTAATTTTTTACGCGCATTTGTCGGAGATGTCATTCATCAACTCAATCAAAAGACAAATTTTAATGGAGGTATTGCTGTAGTTCAACCCTTAGCGAACGGATTGATCTCAGAACTTGAACGACAAGGAGGAGCTTACAACTTATTTTTAAACGGCATTCAAGAAGGTAAGGAATTACGAGAAAAAATACTGATTGAAAACATTGTGACAACCAACAATCCTTACGAGGATTTCAACTCCTTCTTGGAGCTTGCCAAAATTTCTGAATTGGAATTTATTTTTTCCAATACCACCGAAGCAGGTATAGCATTTGATCCTAAAGATAAATTTGACGCCACTCCTCCTCAAAGTTATCCTGCAAAACTAACACGCTGGCTCTGGGAACGCTTTACTCATTTTGAGGGTGGCTCAAATGCAGGGCTTTACATCATCCCTTGTGAATTGATCAACTACAACGCCACTACTTTAAAAAAAATAATATTACAGTATGTCGATTTATGGGAGCTAGAGGGTCAATTTAAAGAATGGATTCAAAATGCAATTACTTTCTGCAATAGCTTAGTAGATCGAATTGTACCGGGTTATCCAAAAGAAAATCTCAGTTTTTACGAAAATCAATTGGAGTATAAAGATGCCTTATTAGTTACCGCAGAACCTTTCTTTTTATGGGTAATAGAAGGTGATGAGCTTCTGAAAGAAAAACTTGGTGTAAGTCAAATTAACTTGGATGTTAAAATTGTAAAGGATTTACAATCTTATAGAACTCAAAAGGTGAGAATTTTAAACGGTGCGCACACTGCATTGGTTCCTTTATCCATTCTTTACGGACACCAAACGGTAAGTGACATTTTCACCTCTTCATTCACCAAATCCTTTTTAGAAGATGCAATTAGAAATGAAGTCGCTCCAACTTTGGATATGGATAGAACTAGCCTGCATCAATTTACCGAAGCTGTTTTCGATCGATTTAAAAACCCTTTTATTAAACATTATCTCGCCAGTATAGCCCTCAATTCAATCTCTAAATTTAACGTAAGGGTCTTGCCCAGTTTATTGGTATATCAAGAAAAAAACGGGCTACTACCTCCGCATCTTGTGTTTTCCTTTGGCTGTCTTTTGAGGTTTTATAAAGGGAGTTGGAACGGATCAGAATTACCAGTTCAAGACGATAAAAAAGTTGTAGAAGAATTTGAAAATCTTTGGAAAAAAAATAATTCTAAAGTTGTAGTATCCAAAATACTGTCCAAGAGAGAGTTTTGGGATCAAGACCTTACCCAAATTCCAAATTTAGCAGTGCAACTTGAGGATATTTTAGGTTTTTTAGCCACAGAAAATATCGAAAGTGCGTTTAATAGTTACATCAACAAATATGACTACTAGAAATCCATTTTTAAAAATTAATCCTAAAGATAATGTAGCCGTTGCTTTAGACAATCTCAATAAAGGATACCAAGTTCAATTGGATGGGACTTCATTTAAACTTGAAGAGGCTATTCCTCTCAAACACAAGTTTGCATGTGAGGCTTTTACTGAGAAAGATTCAATATATATGTACGGAGTGCTCGTTGGTGAAGCTACAAAAACTATACCCCAAGGTGGACTTTTAACTACAGATAACATTAAACACAAAACTCAGGAAG
Source organism: Flavobacteriaceae bacterium (assembly GCA_029243165.1). Classification (GTDB taxonomy): domain Bacteria; phylum Bacteroidota; class Bacteroidia; order Flavobacteriales; family Flavobacteriaceae; genus MS024-2A. Next base: position 84,774 of record JAQWSN010000024.1, on the reverse strand, counting down.
TTAAGGGAAAAACAGCTGCTTGGGATTGGACACCGCCTAACTCTAAAAAGTGGGAAGAACGGTCTTTTATGGGATATCATCGTCATGATGGTCAGGTAGGAACAGATAATATTTGGCTATTTTTCCCTCTGGTGTTTTGTGAAAATAGAAATATTGAAACCCTAAAAACTATTTTTGAAAAAGAATTCAATCCTCCAGAAAAAGAACCTTTACAGGAATTGCTCAGTCAGCTCGTAAATGGTGAATTAGTGAAAGAGAATACAGCTTCCAAAGCTGCAAAAAAGTCTAACCATTACGACAATATCAAAGTGCGATTTCTAACCCATCAAGGAGGGTGTGGTGGAACACGCCAAGACGCCCAGTCCTTGGCTAGACTATTAGCGGGTTATGTTAATAATCCAAATGTCGCAGGGGCCACGGTCTTAAGTTTGGGCTGTCAGAATCTTGAAATTGATATTTTTAAGAAAGCCTTGTCCAGCCTGCAGTCAGGAAAAGAAAAACCGGTATTGATATACGATCAACAAACAGAGGGAACAGTTGATGCCTTTTTATCTAAAATCATTAAAAACTCTTTTGAAGAAATTCAAAAAGCAAATGAAATAAAAAGATCTCCTGCTCCACTTTCCAAACTCACCATAGGTCTTGAATGTGGTGGCTCTGATGGATTTTCTGGTATTACAGCCAATCCAACCTTAGGGCAGGTTTCAGATATACTTTCTGTCCTCGGTGGCAAGTCAATTTTAGCCGAATTTCCAGAATTGACAGGGGTTGAGCAAGAGTTAGTCAACCGTTGTACAAGCGAACCCTTAGCAAGTAAGTTTTTAAATTTAATGCAACAATATGAACTTGCTGCAGCCAACGCAGGCTCAGGTTTTGATATGAACCCCTCTCCAGGTAATATAAAAGATGGATTAATAACTGATGCTATGAAATCTGCTGGAGCTGCAAAAAAAGCAGGGAATGCACCAATCAGTAATGTGTTGGAATATACTGAATATGCTACTATTCCCGGAGTTTCTTTATTATGTACTCCTGGAAACGATGTGGAGAGTACCACAGCTCTAGCTGGATCTGGAGCAAATATTATTTTATTCACCACAGGCTTAGGAACCCCTACAGGTAACCCTATTACCCCTGTTATTAAAGTAAGTACAAATAGTTTTTTGGCAGAAAAAATGAACGATATCATCGATTTTGACAGTGGGACAATAATCACTGAAAGACAAAGCCTTGAAGAAGTTGGTAATGCCTTATTGGAATACATTATCAAGGTCGCTAGTGGGGAAGAAATACCAAAAGCAGTTCAATTAAAACAAAACGATTTTATCCCTTGGAAACGAGGAGTATCACTTTAGAAAATGAATTTAGGAATTGGAATTGTCGGAAGTGGGGCTATTGCTAAGGTTCATGCAGCTTGTGTTGAAGCACAATCCAATGCTCACTTAGCAGGTATATTAACTCGCTCAAAAGACAATGCCAAATCACTAGTAGAAAAATTCAACACTGAGGTTTTTACAGATCCTGTGAAATTTTACAGTCAAACTGCACTTCATGCAGTTTGCATCTGCAATGAGAGCGGGCTTCATGGTAAAAGTATTTTACAAGCTATAGAAGCTAAAAAACATATACTAAGCGAAAAACCTTTAGAAACTACACTCACAAAAATTGATTCAATAATTGACAAACTCAAAGGGCAAAAAGTAACATTAGGTGTAGTTTTTCAAAATAGAATAAATCCCAATTATATCGAATTTAAAAAAACGATTCAATCAGGTAAACTCGGTGAAATTTTACTGGTAAATACTCAAGTCAATTGGTATCGTGATGATAACTATTACAAAAGCAACAACTGGAGAGGAACCATTGCTCTAGATGGTGGAGCAGCATTAATAAATCAAAGCATACATACCCTTGATCTTTTGATAGATATGATGGGAGCTATAAGTAGTGTAGGAGCTCAAGTAGAGACCAAAACACACGATATTGAAGGAGAAGATTTGGCTGTAGCACATTTAACTTTTCAAAACGGCGCTTTGGGAACACTTAGCGCTGGCACCTGTTTATATCCGGGTTACCAAGAGTCCATAACAGTATATGGAACGAAAGGAAACATGGTCTTTGAAGGCGGGCTTATACGCTCCTGTTCTCTCCCTGACTGGAAACCAACAGTAAATCTACAAAACAACCAAAGTAGTGGCTCTGCTAAATTAAACAGCATTGAATTGCATCAAGCAGTCATTGACGACTTTATTAAGTCTGTTTTAGAAGATAAAGAACCCTTGGTCAACGCCAAAGAAGCAAGAAAATCGGTAGCGCTCATTGAAGCCATTTACAAAGCCTCTGAGAAAAAACAAATTATTAAATTAGAACTATCATGAGACAACAGTTAGTCATTTTACTCTTGATGGGATTTGGAATCCTCTCCTGTGCAAAGACAGAGATTGAACTTCAAGCCATTAATAAAGAAAATAACAGTTCCAATGCCATAGTAAGTATTGAACTCGATAAAGATTTATTAAACAGTCCTTTTCGACTTATGGCAAGTACTGCCTCTCAAAAAATAGAAGTACCCTATCAGAGAAACGAAAATAAAATATTGTGGAAGACACTGACTCCTGATGCAAGCTATTTTATCGAAAAGCAAGCTCCAACTGCTCACAAAGCAATTAAAATTGCTGAAAATGAGGGGCAACTTGAAATTTATCAAAACGAAAGAAAGATTATTGGATACCAAATGGCAATTAAAGGAGTTCCAAAAGAAGTAAGTAAAGCATATCAACGAAGTGGATATCTTCATCCAGTAAATACTCCTAGTGGAAAACGCTTAACTCGAATTCAACCCAAAGATCATTATCATCATTACGGAATTTGGAATCCCTGGACGCATACCTTATTTGACGGGGATACGATTGATTTTTGGAATCTCAATAAAAAACAAGGTACGGTTCGTTTTTCAAAACTTTTAAATAAAGTCACAGGCCCCTTTTTTAGTGAATTTGAAGTCCTTCATGAGCATGTCGTATTGAAAGATGAAAAAAATACTATTGCCCTAAATGAGATTCAAAATATCAGAATATTCCCAATGGATGAAAAGCGGTATTTGATCGATCTAAAAATTAGCTACCAATGCGCCACAGATAAAGCATTCAAAATCATTAAATATCGCTACGGTGGGCTGGGTTGGCGAACTACCGAAGTATGGGACAATCAAAACAGTAGGATTCTTACTTCAGAGGGGAAAACAAGAAAAAATGCAGACGGTAGTACTGCACGCTGGTGCATTGTAGATGGACAATTAGAGAATGCCTATGGAGGTGTGTTGCTTCTTTCTCATCCACAAAACTACAATCATCCAGAACCCCTAAGAATATGGCCTGAAGATCAATATGAAAGAGGAGATTTGTTTGTCAATTTTGCAACTACAAAAACAAAAGATTGGATTTTAAATCCGGGAGAAACTTATGAACTAAACTACCGTTTGATCGTTTATGACGGAAAAATGGATACGGAATCAGCAGAAAAAGCATGGAATCAATTTGTGAATCCGCTACAATATGAACTAAAACCATAACAAATGAAAAAAAATAATTTAAATCGTCGATCCTTTATCAAAAAAACTACTACTACGGCCTTTGCAACGGCAGCCATTCCTACCATAGTACCTTCCTCGGTTTTTGGTAAAAATGCACCGAGTAATCGTATTCAAATAGGTCAAATTGGTTGTGGGCGAATTGCGCGCACTCACGATATGCCAGGAACCATGCAGCACGAAGTTGCTCAAATGGTTGCTGTTTGTGATGTAGATCTAAACCGAATGAATGACGGAAAACTTTTAGTGGATAACTATTATCAAAAGAAGGGGCAAAAAGTAGATACTAAAATGTTTGAGAACTATCAGGAACTTATTGCTCACAAGGACATCGATGCTGTAATTGTCAGTACTCCTGATCACTGGCATGCACAACCTGCACTGGAAGCAGCACTTGCAAAGAAACACGTCTATCTTCAAAAACCAACCTCGTTGACTGTTGAAGAGGGAAGGCTTTTAAGTAATATTGTTCAAGAACAAAAAATCACCTTGCAAGTTGGCACACAACAACGCTCTTCCCCTCAATTTAGATATGCAGCAGAATTAGTGAGAAATGGACGGATTGGTAAAATTCACACAGTAAAAGTTGGGCTACCTGGGGATCCTGCTGGACCAACAGCCCAAACAGAGCCTGTCCCTTCAGTTTTGAATTTTGATGCTTGGTTGGGTTCCACCCCTGAAATGGATTATTCGGAAATGCTAGTACATCCCAAAACAGGATACGGACGCCCAGGTTGGCTTCGAAAAGAACAATTTGGAGCTGGAATGATAACGGGTTGGGGGCAACACCATTTTGACTCTGCAGCTTGGGGAATGAATACAGAATACACAGGCCCCATAGCTGTTGAAGCTGTTGCTGATTTCCCAAAATCAGGAAGTTGGGACGTTCACGGTGACTTTATGGTAAAAGCAACGTACAAAAACGGAATTACCATGCTCACTAGTGGTGGTTTTCCAAATGGAATCCGCTACGAAGGAGAAGACGGTTGGATTTTTGTAACCCGCGGTGCCTACCGTGCTACACCATCGGATCCAATCCCCGAAAAAAATGGAACCAAATCATTGGATGCTAGTGATCCTAAGCTTTTAGAATCCGTAATTCAACCAAATGAGATTCATCTCTATGAAAGCAAAGAGCAACATGGTAATTGGCTGGAGTGTATTCAAAGTGGAAAAGAACCTATCTCTCCAGTAGAAATAGGGCATCGTGCCTGTAGCGTGTGTCTTATTAGTCATATTGCAATGAAACTTTCTAGAAAATTAAACTGGGATCCTGTCAGTGAGCGATTCATTAATGATTCAGAAGCAAATGCCATGCTTAGCAGACCCCAAAGAGCTCCTTACGGAACCTTAAATATTAAGTATTGAAATGATCAAAATTCGATTCCTTTTTCTTTTATTACTTCTTGTTGGATGTGCAAAAGAGCACCACAAAATTCAATGGATAACAATAGATCCAGGGCACTTTCACGCAGCTTTAGTCCAAAAAACTATGTATCCAGAAATTGATCCCAAAGTACCTATTTATGCTCCTAAAAGTTCTGATCTTGATTTGCATCTTAAAAGAATTGAAGCCTACAATCTGAGAGAAATAAATCCTACCTCATGGGAATTGAAAACCTACGCTGGATCTGATTTTTTTGAAACTTTTTTAAAGAATGAAAAAGAAGGTGTAGTCATGCTCTCGGGAAATAATCAAAAAAAAACAGACTACATACTCAATGCAGTTAAGAACGGATTTCACGTTTATGCTGATAAACCCATGGTCATTATTCCAGAAGCCTTTAAAAAACTAGAAACGGCTTTTGAGATTGCTAAAGAGAATCAGCTTTTGATCTACGACATTATGACCGAACGTTCCGAGATCACCACAGTACTTCAAAAAGAACTTTCACAGATGGAACGTGTTTTTGGTTCATTAATTAAAGGAACTAAAGACACTCCTGCGATCCTAAAATCTTCTACACATCACTTTTCAAAACGAGTCTCAGGACAACCCTTAATTCGCCCTGCCTGGTTTTTTGACAGTCAGCAACAAGGAGAAGGCTTAGTCGATGTCAGTTCACATTTGGTTGATCTTGTTTTTTGGGAAAGCTTTCCTGAAGAAGCTATTGAGAAAGAAGAACTAAAATTAATTCACGCAGAACGATGGGCAACACCGTTGAGCAAAGTAGATTTTGAAAAAGTTACAAGCTTAAAGAATTATCCAGACTATCTTAAAAAGTACCTTAAAAAGGACAGTCTTTTTGTCCACTCTAACGGATCTATCAATTTTACCCTTAAGGGACACCATGCTAAAGTAGAGGTAATTTGGAATTTTGAAGCCCCCCAAGGGACAGGAGATACACACTATTCCATAATGAGGGGTAGCAAAGCAAACTTGGAAATAGTTCAAGGTCCTGATGAAAAATACATCCCCTCTTTGTACATTAATCCCACAAGTGAACTCAATCCGAACAATCTTAAAAAGGCGGTTGAAAGTTTGTCTAAAAAATACTCTGGAATTGGCTTGACAAAAAGTGGAGATCGATGGAAAGTGGTAATTCCCAAAGAATTAAGAAAAGGACATGAAGCTCATTTCGCAGCTGTCACCCAGCGATTTATTCAATATTACAATGCACAAAAACTTCCCAATTGGGAAGTCACCAATATGTTATCCAAATATTATTTAACTACCCTAGCCCTAAGCTACGCTCTAGAGTCTTCAGAAAAAAATTAAATTTTAAAGAAAACCCATGAAACAATTTTATCCCCTCCTGATCACAAGTCTTTTATTAAGTTTGAATGGGCTCCAAGCCCAAGAGGAATTTCCAGTTTGGGAAACCCAAATCCCAGGACAAATTTTTGCATCCGATTTTAAAGAATACACCCGTGGTGGTAATTCAGAAAGTGATGTTTTACGAGTGTATCAGGTGGTAGAACCCACTCTAAAAGCCTATCTAGTTTCAGAAGAAGCAGCAACAGGAGCGGCAGTCTTGATTTGTCCGGGGGGAGGCTATCAATTTCTTGCCATTGATCATGAAGGATATCAGATAGCAGAGTGGCTCAATAGTATGGGTATCTCAGCTTTTGTTCTGAAATCTCGTTTGCCAGATGACCAAATAATGGAAGATAAATCTTTGGGTCCACTTCAAGACGCTCAAAAAGCAATCCGGATCTTACGCTCTAATGCAAAAAAATGGAATATTGACCCCAATAAAATAGGGGTATTGGGGTTCTCTGCAGGAGGCCATTTGGCTGCAAGCCTTTCTACTCTTTATGATACCAAAGTTTATCCTGACGATACAAAAGTATCAGCACGCCCTGATTTTTCTATTCTAATCTATCCCGTAATTTCCTTCCAAGAAGGACTTACCCACGGTGGGACAAGAAATAGTTTACTTGGAAAAGCTCCAACAAAAGATCAGATCAATCATTTTTCAAATGAATTACAAGTCAACGGTGAAACCCCTCCAGCTTTGCTTATTCATTCAATTGATGACACTGCTGTTCCTGTAGAAAACAGTCTTGCATATGCAAAGCAACTCAAAAAATATGGAGTCGAGGTTGAACTGCACGCTTTTGCAGACGGAGGTCATGGATACGGTCTTGGTAGAGGTGGCACTCACTCCATTTGGAATAAAAATGCTGAAAATTGGTTAGCTGTATTTTTGAAAAAATAAACTATTGTTTGCTTTTCAAGATCACTTTAAAGAACACTTAGTCATCTTAGGCAATCCCCCTCAAAAGGTTTATTTTTGAAAAAAAAAGCAAATGTTTTCACGACTTTATTCCATTTTGAAGCTAAAATGCCCCCAGTGTAGAAATGGAAATATTTTAGTCGGTAATCCCTATCAACTCAAACATTTCAATAAGGTAAACGAATGTTGTCCGAATTGCCAATTGCGTTTTAAGATAGAGCCCAGCTTTTTTTACGGATCAATGTACGTTTCCTATGGTTTAGGGGTGGGTATTAGCATTGCGATTTATGTTATTTTATTACTGCTCGGAATAGCAGAAGGGGTCATACAGAATTTCGTCATCATCTCGATCTTTTTAATCTTACTGATGCCCTACATCAATGCACTTTCAAAGGTGATTTGGGCAGGATTCTTTTTTAAGTATGATCCTAAGAATAAATAAATTTTGAAATCAATGCTAGAAACTGATAAAAAAAACGGGGAGTCAAATTTAAATACGCTTCCTTTTGTAAAAACAAAACAATGTGTCGCTGCCTTACTTGAAAACTACATTGAACAAAGTAAAACAGGAAAGAATCCTGTACTTTCTCAGGAGCGTCCTGAAGTAATTGCAAAAGCGCTCAAACTAAAATCCGTTTTTGAAAAAGGGTTTCAGAATCTCGATCATCTGGAGTCCTTTGTAGCAACTTATTTAACTCATACGAATCATCTTAGAAACCCAAAATACATGGGACACCAAGTTGCTGTTCCCCAAGACCTTTCTGGTATTCCTGATTGGATTCACGGCACGGTCAATAATCCCAGTTCCTTGTACGAAATGGGCCCTGCTGGCGCAACTTTGGAAGGCTTTATGATCAATTGGATGTTATCCAAATTAGGCTGGTTTACGGGTGAAAATCTCTATGATTTTGGCAAACACCCCAATAACGGAAGTGGGGTTCTGACCCATGGTGGTTCTATTGCTAACTTGACTGCACTGACTGCTGCCCGTGCAGCTATTGCACCCGAGGCTTGGACTCAGGGAAATCCTGATGACCTAGTTGTGATTGGCCCAGCAACAGCACACTATTCTGTGGCTCGTGCTTTATCTATTATGGGAATGGGAAAAAATGCATTTGTTCCCGTACCTGTTGATTCCAATGAGGTCATTCTAACTGATCAATTGGATCGTATTTATCAACAAATTAAAAGTCAAAACAAAAGAGTGATGGCTGTGGTTGCCAATGCATGTGCTACTTCTACTGGACTTTTTGATCCGCTTAATGAAATGGCTTCATTTTGTAAAAAACACAAGTTGTGGTTTCACGTAGATGGGGCTCATGGTGCCGTTGCACTGCTTTCAGAAAAAGAAAAAATCAAAGTGGCAGGTATTGAAAAAGCCGATTCGATAATTTGGGATGCTCACAAAATGCTGCAAGTCCCAGCACTTTGCACAGCAGTACTCTTTAAAAAACAAGAGCATCAATGGAACAATTTTAGTCAAAATGGAAGTTATGTTTTTCATGAAAATGAGGTTATTGGCATGGATTCCATGCCGTACACTGTAGAATGCACCAAGTCTGCACTCGGCACAAAACTATTTTGGAGTTTTGCACTTAAAGGTGAAAAGGCCGTGGTTAAATTTGTTGAAACTAGTTTTCAAAAGGCAAACGATCTTTACACATACTTAAAATCTTTGAACGATTTTTATTGCCCCTACCCTCCTGAGTCCAATATTCTTTGTTTTCAGTTTAAGCCAGCTGACTTAAATGACCAAGATCAGTTGGCACTCCGATACGAATTAATTAATAGTGGAGCTTTTTACATTACCTCATGTGAAGTACAGGGAAAACGATTTTTACGAACCGTAATCATGAATCCGGATACAGATCAGAAAGATTTTATTGAGCTTGCAAAGTGTCTTACAGATATTGGCAATCAAATTCACGCTCATAAAAAGTAAAAAAACATACTCCTTTGTGGAGCAAGCGGAATGGTTGGCAAACATCTATTCTATTGACCCTCAAAAAGAATCCAATTTATGTTACCGGATTTCAAGAAATTTGTATCTGCTCATAAAACTCATGGGAAGCAATACAAGCATCACTTCTGTAGAATTAGCTCAATCTAACTTTAGTGCAGAAATCACTTAATCCAGTATTAGAAAACAAAGCATGCTTAGAATCTGTTGATCCTAATTTGTTTGTTTAAATAGTTTAATTTTGCCCTAAAATCCCTACCGATGAATATTCTTAATCTTAAATCCTTTATTGCAGAACTCATAGAAAACAGAGGTTTATCAGAATTTTGGTCTGAAAGTATCGCTTTTGTAGTCCTACTGGTTTTATTTTTGATTCTAGGTAGAATTTTATTCTGGATAACTCGAAGGCTAATTTCAACCTTTTTTGGTCAAATTGCAGCAAGAACAAAATCAAACTTTGATGATTTTCTCATCCAAAATAAAGTTCCAAAAATTCTTTCTTATTTACCCGTTTTACTACTCTATTACGAAACCCTACCCATTCTGTTTTCGGACATTAGCGAAACCCTGTATTCTTTGATTCAGAATATTATGGAGGCCCTCGTAATTGTTCTTGCCATTGCACTTATCCGAGCAGCATTAAAAACGGTAAGTGATTATCTTAAAACGGTTCCCTCATTTAAAGACAAACCCCTAGACAGCTACCTTCAGGTTTTTATGATCTTTTTATGGTTTGTTGGAGGAATTTTAATCCTTTCTGTACTTACAGGAAAAGATATTGGTGCCTTTTTAACAACTTTAGGGGCACTCTCTGCTGTTTTGTTATTTGTTTTTAAAGACACCATATTAGGCTTTGTTGCGAGTGTTCAAATCACCGTCAATGACACTGTTCGAATTGGAGACTGGATCAGTATGCCCAACAGTAAAGCAGATGGAGACGTAATCGCCATAAGTTTATCCACCGTTCAAGTACAAAATTTTGACAAAACCATTACCTCCATACCTACCTACAAATTGATCTCCGACTCATTTATCAATTGGAGAGGAATGAGTGAATCAACTGGTAGGAGGATTAAAAAATCAATACTTATTAAAATAAGTAGTATCCGTTTCCTTGAAACCGATGAAATCCAAGATCTAAAAAAAATAGATCGTATTACTCACTTTATTGACCAAAGGGAAAAAGAAATTGAAGAGGCAAATACAACTCAAAAAACAAATAAAAGTTTGTTGATCAATGGTCGAAATTTCACCAATTTGGGGTTGTTTAGAAATTACACACAGGCCTATTTAGAATCACATGATCAGATCAATCAAAAAATGACTGTTATGTGTCGTCAACTGGCACCAACAGCACAGGGAATCCCTCTGGAAATCTATGCCTTTAGCAAAGACAAGGTTTGGATCAATTACGAACAGATCTCTTCAGATATTTTTGATCATTTATTGGCAGCCATTCCTTATTTTCATTTGGAGTGTTTTGAATTGACACCTACCCTACCCACGGTGTAAAAAAAAGACCACACTAAGCGGTCTTTTTTTTTGATCTATTTAAAATATCAAATCAGTTTACAATTTGCGGAGCATTTGCAGCCTCAAGAGATTTCTCTATGTCTGGAATCATTGCGTTAACAATTCCATCAACCTCTTTTTTGAGTTTGACTAACATACTTTTCGCAGTGGATAAACTTTTCTTGTGTACTCCTGTGGGGCCGTAGGTACTGTCCATTCCGTTAAAGGCATTGTACATGTACCGCTGAATACCAGAGGGGTTCCGTTCACCAATTTCGGAGCGCGAAGAACTTCCGTCAAGGATTTTCTCCACATTTGCAAGAGCTGCTTTCAACTTTTCAAGTTTTGGTTCTACCGTACCTGGAGCAATATTAGTACGTTCCAATGCAATTTGCAGTGCTTTAAATTTCTTTTTGCTCTGACTAAATTGATCTTGAACTGTTCCCATTTCGCGAATGAAATCCGTCAACTCATTTCGAAATGCATTGTACTCATCATAACTAGCACCTTTTAATACTCCATCTCTAATCGATTTTACTTCAAAAGAGATTGGACCGTCTAAATGACTTACTACACCATTATTTTCAAGATGTAAAGAGGCTTTGTAGGTTCCAGGTGTCGCCAAGGCTCCTCCACTGTTTCTAGATCTGCCATGCATCGAAATTGCAAAAGGATTAAAATGTTCAAAATTCCAAGCAATTCTATGACTCCCTTTAGAAGCTTTTTCCTTCACCTTGTTAATCACATTACCACGCTCGTCCTCAATGGTTAAGATAACCTGAGCCGGCGCTTCTTGTTTTTCTTGATCAAGTGCATCCCATCCTGGAAACGGAACATTCTTTTGCTCTTTATTAAGCATCTTTTCACGCTTCTTACGATTTTCTTTTTGGGTTTTAAAATCGTTTGCCAAGTGGTAAGTAAATACTGCACCATATTTTGGATTCTTTGCAAAGTAATAATCAGCCCCTGTATTTCCTACATTACTCCGAGGTACAAACCATTTTGCGGGTCTGGGCTTGAATAATTTACCTTCTTTACTCAAATTATCAGCTGTAAATTCTCGTAAGGCACTGTAATCGTCTAAAACGTAAAAACCACGCCCAAAAGACGCTGCAACCAAATCATTTTCTCGCTTTTGAATGGTCAAATCACGAAACGAAATTGTTGGTGTGCCCGGCAATTTCTGCCATGAGCTTCCTCCATTTAGTGAGGTGTAAATTCCGTACTCAGTGGCAGCAAACAGCAGATCTTTTTTAACAGGGTCTTGAACCATACGCCAAATCAGTGTTCGGTTTGGGATATTTGAACTGATCGATTTCCACGTCATTCCCTTGTCGGTACTTTTAAACAAATACGGACTGTAATCTCCCTCTTTATGATTGTCTAGTGCAACATAAACCGTATTGGCATCAAACAAATCAGCTTTAATATCATTCACAAAAGAACGTTCAGGAAGTCCTAGGCTTGTAACCGATATTTTTCTCCAGCTTTCTCCGCCATTTTCTGTTACTTGAATAAATCCATCATCGGTACCTGCATAAAGTAATCCTTCTTTTACAGGAGACTCTGCCAGAGAAGTGATGGTATTGTAATTGGACATTGCCCCTACATCCCATGCATTATCCCAACTTTGCTGGCGTCCCATGATGGGAAGTGTAATTCTGTCTTCGTTTCGAGTTAAGTCACCAGAAATCGTTTCCCAATCATCTCCTCTGTTTTCTGATTTCCAAACACGGTATGAAGCAAAATACAAACGAGCGGGATTGTGAGGACTCACTAAAATTGGGGCATCCCAATTAAATCGTTCGTGCGGTTCTCCTTCACTAGCTTGAGGTTGTACCGAAGTTTGTTCTCCAGTAGTGAGATCTATTCGGTGAAGCCCACCTTGTTGAGTTTCAGCGTAAATAATATCATTGTAAACAGGATCAGTAGCTGATTGGTGCCCGTCTGCAAAAAGTGTTTTGTACCAGTGTTTATTGGCTATTCCTTCTCTTTCATCGGTAGCCGATGGCCCACCCGCAGATCCATTGTCTTGTGTTCCACCAAAAATATGGTAAAAAGGCTCAGCATTATTGACTGCTACTTTGTAGAACTGTGTCAGGGGTAAGTTTTTAATGTAACGCCACGTCTCAGCCAAGTCAAAAGTTTCGTAAATCCCTGCATCGGTTCCTATCATGATGTAATTCGGATCGTCTTTTTTAAACACAATGGCGTGGTTATCCGAGTGCTTGTTTTTTTCTTTGAGTTGTACGAATGTTTTTCCTCCGTCTTCTGAAGTTAAAACACGAACATTCATAAGGTACAAACGATCAAACTTATGCGGACTTGCATAGAGTTCTTGATAATAGTGAGGTCCAGTACCTCCGGAAACCGTATTGGACATTTTCTTCCAAGAAGAACCTCTATTTTCAGAGCGATAAACGGCTCCTGTTTTTCGATCCAATTCAATGGCAGCATAAACTACATCTGGATTTTGAGGAGAAATAGTGATTCCAATCTTACCCATATTAGATTTTGGTAAACCGTTTGAAAGTTTAGTCCAATTTTCACCTCCATCATCTGATCTGTAAATGGCGGTACCGGGTCCGCCACCCATTAGAGCTGCAACTGTCCTGTGTCTATCCCAAGTGGCTGCGTACATTATTTGAGGGTTTCTAGGGTCTATCATAATGTCAGTAACTCCTGTCCACTGGTCATTCCCTAAGGTTCTGTTCCAAGATTTCCCTCCATCTGTAGTTTTGTAAAGACCTCTTTGTCCTCCTTTATTCCATAACGGACCTTGAGAAGCTACCCATACCACATCAGAATTATCAGGATGGACAATGATTTCGGAAATATGTTCTGAATTTTTAAGTCCCATATTTTCCCAAGTTTTTCCACCGTTAAGGCTTCTAAAAACGCCATCTCCGTAGGCTACGTGACGACCCCCGACATTTTCTCCACTTCCGACCCAAACAATTTCTGGGTTGGAAGGATCCAGGGCGACACTACCCGTAGAATATGTAGACTGATCATCAAAAATAGGAGTCCAAGTAGTTCCAGCGTTTTGAGTTTTCCAAACACCACCTGATCCAACCGCAACATACCAAACACTCTCGTTATTTGGATGCACTGCAATATCAGCGATACGGCCCGAAAGGAACGCTGGCCCTACGTTTCTAAAAGAAAAAGCATCTAATGATACTTCATTGGGTTTTGGTTCTGTTGCTTTTCGTTTTTTTCGTTGTGCTTCGGCTTCAAAAGGGAAGCAAAATACGAAAGCCATAAGTACTGAATAGAATGTAGATTTCATAAAAAAATATTTTATTAAAAATACAAAAATCTAAACTAGTCTAGACGAAGTGAAAAAAATAAAAGTAGTTCTTAAACTTTTTAAAGTTGGAGAAAGTTAACTCAAAACGCTTTCCACTCCTAAACGATAAGAATCTAATCCAAAGCCGATGATCAAACCTTTAGCAGCAGGAGTAATGTATGAGGTATGTCGAAAATCTTCACGTGCAAAAGTATTAGAGATATGAATTTCTATGACTGCTGTATCAATCCCTTTTATTGCATCACCAATGGCTACAGAGGTATGCGTGTAAGCACCTCCATTGAGTAGAATAACATCTGATGAAAACCCTACTTGATGCAATTGATTGATTAATTCTCCTTCAACATTAGACTGGAAATAATCAAACTCAACCTGAGGGAATCTTTTTTGAAGCGTCTTGTAATAGTCTTCAAAAGTTTGGTTCCCGTAAACGGAAGGCTCTCTTGTTCCCAATAGATTTAAATTTGGGCCATTGATGATACTGATCTTCATTTTTGTTATTTTAGTAAAAGTATAGAAATTCAGTTGAATCCCCTAAAAGCCAAGTTGTGAATTGGATACAAGCACTCTCAGATTATCAAATGTATCTTCAGATTGAAAGAGGTTTGTCTGAGAATTCCATACTGAATTACGGTCTTGATATTAAAATGTTCCAACGTTTTTTATTGGAGATTAAAAGTGAAGAAGGGCCTTTAGATTGTTCTAGGGAAACGGTTCAAAGATTCATCTACGAAACCGCAAAAGTAATGAGTCCACATACCCAAGCTAGGCGCATTGCTGGCTTACGGAGTTTTTTTGATTACTTGATTTTTGAGTCTTACATAAAAATCAACCCTACTGACCTTATTGAAGCTCCAAAATTAGGACGTAAATTACCTGATGTATTGAGTTTTAAGGAAATCGATTTGCTCATGGATACGATCGACTTGGGGCATCCTCAAGGGCATCGCAACCGAGCGATCATAGAAACACTTTACGGAAGTGGGCTCAGGGTATCTGAATTAACACAACTGAGTTTATCCAATCTTTTTTTTGAAGAGGAAATGATTCGTGTTACAGGTAAAGGAAACAAACAACGCTTAGTTCCTATGGGCACCTACTCTAAAAAATACTTGCAGCTCTACATCAATCAGGTAAGAAATCAACAAAAAATAGATCCTGCATCACAAGACATTGTGTTTTTGAATAGGAATGGAAAACACTTGACAAGACAAATGATTTTTACTTTAATTAAAAAACTCTCAAGAGAAACCTCTATTAAAAAACAAATTGGACCCCATACTTTTAGACATTCATTTGCTACACATCTTCTCGAAAACGGTGCTGACTTAAGAACAATTCAAGTATTAATGGGACATGAAAGCATCACGACAACCGAAGTGTACACCCATTTAGACAGCCATCATTTAAAGAAAGTGATGGAAAAATTCCATCCAAGAAATATTAACTAGTCACCAAACGGAAGCCTTCTCCGTGAATGTTTAGAATTTGCACCTTTTCGTCTGCACTTAAATACTTACGCAGCTTGGCTATGTAAACATCCATACTTCTAGAAGTAAAGTAATTGTCATCCCTCCATATTTTGTTCAAAGCAACATCTCTTGGAAGTAAATCGTTGATATGAAGAACCAAAAGACGTAACAACTGATTTTCTTTAGGAGATAATTTTATTGATTCGTTGTCTTTGTAGGTCAAAAAACGAAGTTTTGAATTAAAAGTAAAATCGCTAAATGCAAATTCAAAGGTATCATTCGATGGAAGTGAGGGAACATTACTTCTATTTAAAATAGCTTTAATCTTTGCCAATAAAACATCCGAATCAAAAGGTTTGGTCAGATAATCGTCAGCTCCTACTTTAAAACCCTTGAGTACATCTTCTTTCAAATGTTTTGCAGTTAAAAAAAAGATCGGTACAATTTCGTTTATTTCTCGTATTTCTTTTGCCAAAGAAAAACCGTCTTTGTAAGGCATCATAACATCCAAAATACAAAGATCAAATTCATCTTTTTTAAACTTTTCAAACCCTTCGATTCCATTTTTAGCGAGTGTAGTGTTGTAGTCATTAAGACTTAAATACTCTCTTAGAATATTTCCAAAATTTGAGTCATCTTCTACGATTAAAATCTTTTTATTTTCGTTTTTCATAATAATGAGGCTTATTAGTTTTTAGGATCAATAGGAAGTCTAATCACAAAAGTAGTCCCTTCATTTACCTTGCTATGAAGTTTTATTTCTCCTTTGTGAAAATCTATTATTTTTTTTACATAGGCCAATCCAAGTCCATGACCTTTAACATTGTGTATGTTACCCGAAGTAGCACGATAAAACTTATCAAAAATTTTCTTTTGGATCATCGGACTCATACCAATTCCATTATCTGATACTTTCAGTACAATAAAATCCTCCTCGTTGTAAGTTTCAACAGCTACTTTAGGTGGTACTTCACAATATTTTAAAGCATTATCAAGCAGATTGACAATGATATTGGTCAAATGACTTTTGTTTCCAAAAACAGTGGTTGCTTTCGCATTAAAATTTTTGGACAAGCTTCCTGTCTTGTCATCCAAAATCAATTTAATATGACTGATGGCATCTTCTAGAATGAGATGAAAATCTACTTGAGTTTTTTTGATTGGATCGCTACTCCGTTCCAGCTGTGATATTCGTAACACATTTTCTACCTGGGAAAGCATTCTAGTATTCTCCTCACGGATCATATTGACATAACGGTCAACTTTTTCGGGTATGCGTCTGGATTTAGGATTGGAAATGGCGTCTAAAGCTAAATTGATGGTTGCTATCGGTGTTTTAAACTCGTGGGACATGTTGTTGATAAAATCTGTTTTAATCTCAGAAATCTTTTTTTGTTGTATGATTTGATACAGCGCGCTGGCAGAAACAAAAACAACGAATAAAGTCAGAAAAAGAGTTAAGCCACCTAATCCAATGATGGATGAAAAAACATATTGATCCTTTTCGGGAAAGGAGACTACCAATTCGTACCGACCAATACCATTTTGATCCATAAAAATTGGTGTTGAATAACGAAATCCTTGTTGCTCCTCAACATAATTATTTGATTTTATCTTGGTTGCTAAACCATCATCGTAAATTCCAAATTCATAGGGTGTGATAATCTTCTTAGAATTAAATTGACGCTTTAAAACAAAGTCGAGCTCTTGGGCATTAAGACGCTTGTGAATCGGTGTGTTTGTAGTGTAATCTTTAAAAGTATTACGGATTCGCTGATTGGCGATATTCATCCGCTCAATCGTTTTGATTTTTTCTATGGAAGCCGCAATATTATTTTCTCGATCAAATACATCATTTTTATTGATGATCGTGGTATTTTTAACTTGCTTCACATCGGTTACAATATCGATAGTATCTCCCAATTTGGGATCTAAATAAGGAGTGATTTTGTAATCTTCCTCCAGAATACCGTAAGCATAATATGAAATGAGGTTGTTGGATTTATCCTCATCTAAGAATAAAAAGACATTTGCAAAGCTTGCGTTGTCAGGTGATTCTAAAGAATCAATTAAACTTTCATAAGCCTGAATGTAATCGGTTAACTCTCGCTCTTGTATTTCGTCAGCTGCTAACTGAAGAGACTGCTGAACCGCTAAAGAAAACTCTTCTTCTTTATCTTCCCATGCGGAATAAATCCAATACCCCTGGAGAGCTACTATTCCAAGAATAGAAACAATCATAAAGCTAACGAGTGAAATAAATAAAGTTCTTTTCATGCAAACATTTAATACAAGTTAAGACGAAAATTCATAATTGTCTTAAACAGTGCAAATTTCATTTTTTTTAATCAAAAAAAATGCCAATAGTTTGTTAATCCTTTTTTGGATCCAAAAGTTTAGAAAATACGAGTTCAAGTTGTTTTAAAGCAGAATCAATACGATCATTTTCAATAATACAATCGGCTAGAGGTCTTTTTTTGGAGTCATCCCATTGCTTTTTTATTCGCTCTAAAACAGATGCTCTGCTCACACCATCTCGTTTCATCACTCTTGAAATTCGATCTTCCATTGGGGCGCAAACCAAAATAATAAAGTCGCAATTTTCATAAATTCCTGTTTCAAACAAGATTGCTGTCTCTTTTACAACCCATGGTGCTTCCTTATTTTTCTCTTTAAACTTTTCAAAAGCTTTGGCTACTGCAGGATGCACAATAGCATTTAATTTTTCAAGGGCATTAGTATCATTAAAAACAAGAGCAGCGAGTCGTTTCCTGTCAAGTCTTCCGTCAGCATAAAGTTCCGGTCCGAATGTATCCAATACTTCTTGCTTTAAGTCATCTTCTAATAAAATCTTACCTACATTATCAGATTCAAAACAGGGAATGTTCTTTGATTGAAACCATTCCAACATCGTTGACTTTCCACTCCCTATTCCTCCTGTTAAACCAATGATTTTCATTTTCTAATAAGGTAATTAACGGTTTTAGGTTCCCAAATTGTTTTTTTAACGGAATTGGGTTGCTTTAAGAGTTTGACCTCAAGTACAGAGGGCTGTTCACTTAAAATAGCATCATAATCAACAGCTAAAGAAAAATCAGAAGCATTGACAGAATTGAGTAACGAAAGGGGAAGTGTGGCCTTAATTGTAACTTCTGGTGGAAATAATTTCACCTTAACCCCAATGGGTAGATGGGTCACCTCAATTGAAATTTTGAGACTCTTTTCAGAATACTGAATAACGGACCAGTACAAACGGGTATCATTTTTATCGTATTGGAGTCCTTTCAAAGTTTTTAATTCGATTTCTTCATCAATAATTTGATGAACATCCGAAGCTTTGTACTCAAGGGTTTCAATCTTACTCAGTGTGTCCAAAACAGCTTGAGGGCCTCGAACCAAAACACTATCAGGAATGGTCTTAATCGTTTCTTCACCTAAGTAACCAGGGCGCAACTGAATATTGGTCTGAGCTTGAATGGGAATCCATTTGGAATCCATTAAACTGTATTGAATAGGATAAATCGACGGACTTATTTGCAATAACTTACTGCCGTTTAGAAGCTGTTGTTGAATGACAAAATAACGATCCTCAAAATTCAATACTTTATCCGGAGTACTGAAATCGATACCTTCTAGAGAGAGGTCTAAAGTTCTTTTAAACAAACGATACCAAAGAATCTCTACACCACTTGCGTTTAAAGTAAGATCTATTTGTTCAGGATTTTCACTTAAAACGACACCCTTGGGTACTTCCTTCCAGATTATGGAAAAAGATTGTTTTACTTGGTATTCCTTAGAAAGCTTTGTGCTGATCCAAAAAGTAAATGAAATGAACACGAATAAAAGGAAAAAACGAAACCGACTTTTGTTTGGAAGTCTTTTAAGTACTTTTTCAATTCCTTTATTTTGTGCTGACATTTTGGAACATCCTCTGTTTTGTATTAAGAATTTGGACTGATCGCGTCTATGATTTCTTGACTAACACCAACATTAGAAAATCCGCCATCATGAAACAGGTTTTGCAGCGTTACTTTTCGAGTGTAATCTGAAAAAAGAGAAACCGTGTAATCAGCACATTCCTTTGCTGTGGCATTTCCTAGAGGAGACATTTTTTCAGCGTAATTCAAAAAGCCATCCAGTCCAGCTACCCCTTTTCCTGCAGTAGTTAAGGTCGGTGATTGAGAGATCGTATTTACTCTAACTTTTTTGTCTTTCCCAAAGAAATATCCAAAACTACGAGCAATAGACTCTAAATAAGCTTTATTGTCTGCCATGTCATTGTAGTTAGGAAAAGTACGCTGTGCTGCAACATAGGAAAGAGCAACAATACTCCCCCATGGGTTCATGGCGTCTTTCTGATACAAACATTGCATCAATTTATGAAAGGAAACTGCAGAGACATCCCAACCCTTTGTCATCCAAGCGTGGTTCAAATCCGTGTAGTGCTTTCCTTTACGAACATTGACTGACATGCCAATAGAATGCAACACAAAATCAAGCTTTCCACCAAGGTGTTCTTGGGCTTGGTCAATCAATTCGTTTAAATCATCCAAATTGGTTGCATCCGCAGCAATAACTTTTGAATTGGTTTGTTCTGCTAGTGCATTAATGGTTCCCATTCTTAGCGCAACTGGTGCATTGGTAAGCACAAAACTTCCTCCCGCATCTGCAACAGATTCAGCAGTTTTCCACGCAATGGACTGGTCGTCCAAAGCACCAAAAATAATTCCTTTTTTTCCTTCTAAAATTTTATGTGACATTTGTTTGTTTTAGGGTTCAAAGATACATTTAATTCATTAATTGTTTGGCATGTGCAATTGCAGTTGGAGTGACTTGATTCCCAGAAAGCATCATGGCAATTTCATCAATGCGTGCTTCTTTATTAAGTGAAAATAACTCTGTCAAAGTCCTTCCATTTTGTTCTCGTTTCATGACTTTGAAATGGTAGTCGCCTTTCGCTGCAACTTGAGGAAGGTGTGTTATGTTAATCAGCTGAAGTCGTTGTCCCATAGAAACCATAACCTCTGCAATACTATCTGAGATTTTTCCTGACACTCCTGTATCTATTTCATCAAAAATTAGAGTGGGTAGTTTTACGTAGTGGGATAAGATTGATTTAATAGCTAACATGATTCGGGACAATTCACCTCCTGACACAATTTTTTTTAAAGGCTTAAAGTCACTTCCCTTATTTGATTTAAATTGAAAGTCTAATTGATCTGACCCATTGCTTAAAAAAGTATCGGCTGGAAAAAGTTCAATTTTAAAAAAAGCCTCTTTCATTCCCATTTTTGACACCAAACCACTCAGCTCCTTTTCAAGGATTTGGACTGCTCCTTTTCTTGATTGAGTCAATTTTTTTACTAGACTATGAAGTAATTTTTCAAGCTTTTTTTCTGTTTTTTTAAGTTCATCAAGTTGAGAACTTACATTCAAGGTCTTTTTCAGACGTTCTGCCAATTGCTTTTCAATTTTAATAAGATCTGAAACAGAATTTACTTTATGTTTTTGCATCTGACGATTCAAAAGATCTAATTTGAATTGTAATTTTTCTAATTCTTCAGGATTTGTTTCTAAATTTTCCAATTGAAGTTTGCATTCTGCTAAAAGGTCTTCGGCTTCAATAAACATACTGGTAAAGCGTTCTTGCAAGGTTGTAAAACGGCTGGATTTCTGTTCCAGACCTGAAGCAAGGCCTCGGAGCTTTAACAACTGATCAAGTATTCCAGTAGATTCGTTCTCCAAAAGCTGAACTGCTTCAGCCAGTGTTGATTGTAAATAGTCTACATGAATAAGAGCGCTGTGTTTACTTTCCAAATTTTCATGCATTCCTTCCTGAAGATTTAACTTCAGCAGTTCCTGATACAAAAAATCATCTAACTCATGAGAGGCTTTTGCTTTTTCATACTCCTGAGTTACCTCCTGGTATTGTTTCTGAGTCAACTTGTATTCAGAATGAGCTACTTCATATTTTGACAATAGTGCTTTATTGTTGGCTAAGGCATCTAAAACTTTAAATTGATATTCATTTCTCAACAAACTACTTGTATCATTTTGTGAATGCAGGTCGATCAAGTGCAAACTAATTTGTTCCAAGACATTCAAGGTCACTGGAGTGTCATTAATAAATGCTCGTGATTTTCCTTGAGGCAAAATTTCGCGACGCAATATGGTTTGACTCTCATAATCAACATCTAAGTTTTCAAAAAGAGTTTCCAAAGCATAGGCCTCAATTTGAAAAGAAGCCTCTACGATGCATTTTTTATTTGGATTTAGCAATGAAGAAAGGTCGGCTCGTTTTCCAAGTACTAAAGACAAACCCCCAAGAAGAATTGATTTACCAGCTCCAGTTTCACCCGTGATGCAAGTCATCCCAGAAGAAAAGGAAGCTTCCAGTTCTTCAATTAAAGCGAAATTTTTTATTGTCAGCTGTGTTAGCAAGGCTTTTCAATTAAACAATTTAAAAATTAAAGATAGGGATATTAAGGAAAATTACGCTTTTATTTGCTTCCATCTAGATCCAAAAAAAGGTGCAATTTTTTTAAGTACTGCTTCAGTGGACTTAAATTCTACTTTGGGACCTTCTTTGAATAAATTAACAATTTCCTCCACTTTTGCATCGAAAAAAATCTGAAGTAGAAACGCATTGGGTCTTCTTAGAAAAAGGGGTTCTAGTCCTTGAATCGCTTCCATGATGGTTTCTTTGCCTTCCAAAGGAACTTTAGTCATCTGATCTAAGCCCTTTCTGTGGTATTGATACAAAGTTTGTCTGTACTCTCTAAACGTATTCGAGCGTAAATTATCAATCATCCAAAAACGATTTCTCGTTCCGTCTGAAGGCCTCCACCCTTTTCTTGAAGTTACCTGAGCTAAATTTACTACTTGAAGCGCTCGTTCATAATTTTCACTTCCTCCATTTTCCACAAATGTATCCGCATCCAAACCTAAAATGACAAAGGCGTAAAAACTCATAAGGGAAACTAAATTGGATTCAAAACTGGACTGATTGAAAAAGAGGGGTTGAAATTCCTGATAACTAAATACAACATCCCGATCTAAAAAATTTAAAATAGGAGTGTCATAATTTGAATCAAAAACGGGACGCTGTGACTGTACCTGAAGCGTTGCCTCAAACTGGTCATTGTTGTACCCTGTAAGATTGAAAACAAAAGAACAGGTTATTTTTTCTTGACTTAAAAGTTCCTGATTTGTCCAAACTTGAGTATTCATAAATTCATTCAAAGAGCGCTCCAAGGTTTTGAAAATTTGTTGATTGGTTTGATTGACTAGATCAGAATTAACAATTACTTGGGCGTTGAGTTCTTGGGCGTTTGATGAATCCCAAAAAGCCATCGCAATTAAAAAGGTAATAAAGTTTCTCATAGGGATAAGATTTGTTCAAAAATACGATAGGCACATTCCAACTTAGATTGAAGCGGGAAGTTTTCAATTCGTTGGTCAGCATGGATAAACGTTATTTTATTTGTCTTTACAGAAAAACCAGCCTCTTTGTCTCGAAGCGAGTTGAGCACAATGCCATTTAAGTTTTTCTTACTTAATTTCGCTTTGGCATTTTCCAATTCGTTTTCAGTTTCAAGAGCAAATCCAATTAATACCTGATTCTTTTTAGTGTGACCCATAAAGGCTAAAACATCTTCTGTAGGCGTTAATAAAATAGCCTCAATTCCTTCTTGCTTTTTCAACTTTTCAGAAGCGGTATGCCTCGGTTTAAAATCTGCTACTGCAGCAGCAGCAATTGCGATATCAACGTCATCATAATACTTTTTAACTTGGTGCAACATCTCTTCGGCACTCACAATTTTAATCAGTTTCAAAGAAGGATGGTTCAGTTTTTCAGCACTAGGCCCTGAAATTAAAATGACCTCAGCTCCCATCTCAAGAGCCACTTCAGCCAAAGCAAATCCCATTTTTCCTGATGAATGATTTCCAACATACCTGACAGGATCAATAGCTTCGTGAGTAGGCCCAGCGGTAATAAGAATTTTTTTTCCTTGAAGTGGAAGTTTTGGATTGAAAAACGACACCAAATTAGACACAATTTGATTTGGCTCAAGCATCCGACCCTTACCTTCAAGACCGCTTGCTAAAAAACCGTCTCCTACCGGTAAAACATGATTCCCATAGCCTTCTAAGGTTTTCATATTTTTCTGATTGGATGGGTGAGCATACATATCCAAATCCATTGCTGGGGCAATAAAAACAGGACATTTTGCCGATAAGTAAACCGCCAAAAGAAGGTTGTTACACCTGCCTTGTGCCATGGCAGATAAAGTGTTAGAAGTGGCAGGAGCAATCAGAAATACATCAGCCCATGCACCCAAAGCTACGTGATCATTCCAAGACGGATTGTCTTGGTCTTCGGCAATAAAAGTTGATAAAACGGCATTTTTTGAGAGTGTTGACAGCGTTAGTGGGGTAACAAAATCTTTTGAAGAAGGGGTCATGACAACCTTTACTTCTGCACCCAGCTGGACAAGAGCTCTAACTAACAATGGGGTTTTATAAGCAGCAATTCCCCCCGAAATTCCGAGTAAAATTTTCTTGCCGCCTAATAAACTCATTGTTTTAGATTTTGGGATCGTCTGTATGACGGTGGTAAATGTTGTCATTCAGCCACTCTTCAATAGCCATAGCATGTGGCTTTGGCAAACGCTCGTAAAAGCGAGAAACTTCTATTTGCTCTTTGTTTTCAAAAATTTCTTCCAAACTATCATTATGAGTAGCAAACTCTTCTAGCTTTTCGTGGAGTTCTTTTTTGATGTCTAGATTGATCTGATTCGAACGCTTCGCAATGATTGAAAGAGCTTCATAGATATTTTCTGTAGTCCCTTCCATCTCATTTCTGTTGTATGTTTTGGATGTTAAAGCGGCTTTAGATTCTCTGTACTTTGTCATGATTTATTTTGTTTGTTTTGATGTAGCTTGTTGAATTGATTCGAGGTCTGCATTTATCTTAGATATTTTCTTATCCAAATCCTCTAAAAACAAAGATTCAGGATAATAACGTATGATCGTATTGTATTGTTGTACCAGTTCTTTAAAACGTTCTTGTTTTTTATTACTGATACTGTTTACAGCAATTTCATAAGAAGAAATAAATTTGGTGTAAAGTGCTTCCTCTCTAAATTTGGTGCCAGGATAGGTTGAGATAAAATTTTCATTGGCTTTTATCGCAGCTTTGTAATCTCTTATGGTGTAATATTGTTTTGCAATTTCAAAATCCTTTTTTTCCAATTTTTCTTGTAGTTCGCCAATCATTTGGTTCGCTTCCTCAGCAAATTCAGAATCGGGATAAAGGTTTAGAAATACTTGTAATTTTTCGATAGCAGTGTACGTGTCTTCTTGATCTAAACTAAATCGTGGTGACTGATAGTAGTAACTTTTTGCAGCTTTAAAAGTAGCTTCTTGTACACGGTCGCTTTTGGGAAAAGTTTTGACAAAATTTTCATATTGGTAAGCTGCCAAATAATAACTCTTCGTTTGAAAATAACTGTCTGCAAAAAAGAAAATAACACGCTGAGCCTGTGGTTTTCCACGATATTTAGGCAAAATTTGTTCGAGTAGGCGATTTGCTTTTCGATATTCGCCGTTGTTGTAGTAAACCTCAGCTTCTTTGTATTTGGTTGGTGTATCATCACTATTCAATAGTTTTTGATAATCACTACAAGAGACTGAAGTCAATCCAAGCAAAAGAATAAGGGTTACTCGAAACACTTTTAATTTCATGCTGCGAAAGTACTAAATATCAATGAGAATGGAAATTTTTATTGCTAAGGTCGTGTTAAAGAATTCTCAAACCGATAAATGCTAGCTAAAAAGAACGTTCTAAGGCTTTTTCTATTTTAAAATACAACTCCTCTGAAGCACTTACTAGGGGTAACCGAACCGTTTTGTTGCACAATGAAAGAGTTTCCATCAGTGCTTTGATTCCTGTTGGGTTTCCTTCTTCAAATAAAAGGGAAATGATATCCAAAAGCTGGTAATGTAATTCATAGGCTTTAGTTAATTCACCCTCGGAGACAAAATGAAACATTTTCATAATAGGGACTGGCAATGCATTTCCCAAAACAGATATCGTTCCAACTGCACCGGCTAAAAGCATCGGCAAGGTCAATGCATCATCACCAGAAATAACCTGTACATGGGCTGGGATATGTTTAATAATATTTTCAGCATGACTCATTTCGCCACTGGCTTCTTTAATTGCAATGATATTGTCAAAATCTGTTGCCAATCGAACAAAAGTATCTACTTCTATGTTTGAACCTGTTCTTGAGGGAACATTGTACACTACAATAGGTAAAGGACTTGCATTGGCTATTTTTTTAAAGTGCTGATAAATTCCTTCTTGAGTGGGTTTATTGTAATACGGAGAAACGGACAAAATAGCCTGAAAATGGGTCAAGTCTGTCTTTTGGATTTCTTCAACTACCTTTGCAGTATTATTACCACCAATACCAATAACCAGTGGTAGCTTGTTTTGATTAGCATCAATTACCGCTTTGATAATAAGTTGTCTTTCTTCAAAAGATAAGCAGGCAGCTTCCGCAGTAGTCCCCATGAGAACTAAATAATCTGCCCTACCCGTTGTAATATTTTCTACCACTCTAGGTATTGCTGCATAATCTACCAAACCCTCTGCCGTAAATGGAGTTATCATTGCAACTCCTAAACCTTTAAAATTCATACTCCAATTAATTTAACATTGCCTTGAGGTACCTTTCGGTTTCTTTGAGAAAGAGTTTGTGTTGATTTAAATCAATGTCCAAAATCAAATCATTGATTTGTTGATTGGATTTTGAAAATCCGACACGAAGGACTGAATTACAAGAAACACTAATCAATTCATGAAAAACGGATCGCTCGTTAAAAAAATTGATTTGCAAATCAAAACGTTCTTGAAATAATTCAGTTGAAGAATTAGGTAATTTTCCAAAAAAACCTACTGATTTTCTAGAAAAAAAATGAGTTTTTACTTTCATTACTTTTGTTTCTTCTGACTCTTTTTTACTTAAAACTACTAGGGTTACCTTTTGAGACTTAATTCCGAATTGTTTTGCCAATTTTAGGAAAATTTTTTCCTGATAAATCTCATCCTCATTACATAAAATAAGAAGTGAATTAAAGGCCTTGTTTACTTCCTTCGATTGAGAGGAAACATGCTTTAATTTCTCTTTAAGGCGAAATCGCATTACAAGATTCGATAGAAAGTCTAACATTTTAACTTGACAATATTAGTTAAACCCTAAGGTGTGGTAAAAAAAAATGGCATTATGGACATTATTTAAAATTTTGTTACAAATGTAACAAATCAGTTTTTTAAAGCTTCATAAGCTGTTTCACTAAGAATTGGGATATTCAAATTTTCAGCTTTTGTTTTTTTCGAAGGACCCATTCCATTCCCTGCGATCAAATAATTTGTTTTAGAAGAAATCGAACTAACAATAATTCCTCCCAAGGATTCAATTTCTTTTTTTAATTCTTCACGAGAATAGCTCTCAAAAACACCACTCACCACAAAGCGTTTCCCTTCTATTGCCGGATGCTTCTCTTGATTTGATTCAACTTCATGCAACTGAAGTCCGTAAGCCTCTAGTTGGGTAATTAACAATTGATTTTTGGGGTTGGCAAAAAATGCAACCAAGCTTTCCGCTATTCGCTCCCCGATATCATCCGTTTCGATTAATTCCTCCAAGGTTGCTTCTTTCAAAGCTTGAATTGACCTAAATTGTTTCGTGAGTTTTTTGGCAACTGTTTCTCCCACAAAACGAATTCCTAATCCAAATAGGACTTTTGAAAAAGGCTTTTCCTTAGACCTTTCAATGCCTTCTATCATATTTGAAACAGATTTGTCTGCCATGCGTTCTAAAGGTAGAATTTGTTCTTTTTCAAGTCGGTATAAATCGGCTACTGTATTTAAAAGACCTTCTTGATAGAGAAGTGCAACTGTCTCACCTCCTAAACCTTCAATATCCATTGCTTTTCTTCCGATAAAATGCTGAATTTTACCAATTTTTTGAGGAGGACATTCCGTTTCATTTTTACAATAATGCTGTGCTTCTCCATCTTCTCGTTCTAAAAAACTCCCACACTCTGGACAATTTGAAATAAAATTCACTTTGTCCTGAACAATTCCTCTGTTAGCCAAATCAACTCCAGTTATCTTTGGGATAATTTCGCCTCCTTTCTCAACAAATACCCGATCTCCTAAGCGCAAATCAAGTTTTTCAATCTGATCGGCATTGTGTAAGGAAGCTCTTTTAACCGTTGTACCAGAAATCACCACTGGATCTAATTGGGCCACAGGAGTTACTGCTCCTGTCCTACCCACTTGATATTGAACTCCTTTTAATGTGGTAGCTACTTGTTCTGCTTGATATTTGTAAGCCATTGCCCACCTCGGAGCTTTAGCTGTAAATCCGAGTTCTTGCTGTTGATCAAAACGATTAACCTTCACTACAATTCCGTCAATTTCATAGGGAAGCGATTTACGTTGCTGATCCCAATATTGAATAAACTCAAAAACAGCATCAATGGAAGTGACTAATTTGGCAGATTCTGGAACTTTAAACCCCCAAGCTCTTGCTTTTTCCAAAGCTTCAAATTGAGAATTTACTGGCAATTGATCTCCTGCCAAAGCATACAAAAAGCAGTTTAATGGCCTTTTCGCAACCAAGCTACTGTCTTGTAATTTCAAGCTCCCTGAAGCGGTATTTCTAGGATTCATGTACAAAGGTTCTCCTTTGGCAGCTCGTTCCTCATTCATCTTGTTAAATCCTTCCCAGGGTAAAATAATCTCACCACGTATTTCAAAAAAAGGAGGATAGTCTCCCTTTAATTTGAGTGGAATGGTGTTAATAGTTTTAACATTAGTCGTGATTGCGTCTCCCTGTGTTCCGTCTCCTCGAGTCAATGCTTGTATCAATGCACCATTTTCATAAGTTAAACTCACGGAAACTCCATCAAACTTCAACTCACAACTGTAATTAATTTCTGTTTCAGTACCCAAAACTTTTTTTATTCTTTCCTCCCATTGTTCAAGCTCTTCTTTTGAATAGGTATTTGATAAAGAATACATGGGGAATCGGTGAGCAATTGTCTCAAAAGATTTGGTGACCCCTCCTCCTACTCGTTGTGTTGGTGAATTTGGATCGTTGTATTCAGGGTAATCTTGTTCCAACACTTGGAGCTCTTTGAGTAACAAGTCAAATTCGTAATCCGTTACCGTAGGACGGTCTAAAATGTAATAGCGGTGATTGTGCTCGTGTAACACATTTCTTAGGGATTCTATTTTCTCTGCAATGGATGCCATCCTAAATTTTTTCTAATCGAAACATTCTAATCTTTCCAAAGATATCCAATCGCTTTGTTATGTTGTAGGATTCAAAATTAAAAATTAACGCTTCCAATTCTGACTCAAAAAGAGGGTTAATCTCAAAATAAATTCTCCCTTTGGGTTTTAATTTTTTCTCAGCAAAATTTAAAATTTTTCTGTAAAAAAGTAGAGGATCGTCTTGCGGTACAAAAAGCGCCTGATGTGGTTCAAACTCCAATACATTTTTTTTCATTGCTTTCTTTTCCTTTGGGGTAATGTAGGGTGGATTAGAAACAATAATCTCAACTTCTAATTCAACGCTATCTAATGCCCTCATATCTGCTTGAATACAATTAATATCCAATGCATTCCATTCTGCATTTCGTTTTACTACTTCCAAAATCGATACGTCTAAATCAAGTGCATGAACTTTAAAAAAAGCTTGCTCTTTCTTTAAGGATAATGCAATGCAACCACTTCCAGTTCCCAAGTCTAAAACCGAAATTTCGTGTTCTAGCTGGCTGTAATCATCTAAAATCCAATCCACAAGTTCTTCTGTTTCGGGACGAGGAATCAAAACTTTTGGATTCACTTTTAGTACAATTTTTCTGAAATAAATTTCACCCAAAATGTATTGTATTGGCTTTTGATTTAATAAATCCGTGATTACAGACTTAAGCTTATTTTGTTGTATTACATTAAAGGGATGTTTTGGACTTAGTGCAAGATCAATTGGGTCAATTCCAAAAAGAACAGGCAAGATCATTTTAAAGTAATAATCAGCCTCATTGATAGGATAGAATTCCTTCAGTGCATCTCTAAAAAAATTTCGCGCTTCAATCAATTGCATTACAAGGACTTAATCAACCTAATTTGACATGAGGAATGTCCAGTATCCCCTAAAGCGTGATCGATGTATTCAAAACCTGTTTTAATGTAAAGTTTTTGAGCCTCTTGCATTATGGGTAAGGTTTCTATGTAGCACTGTTCAAAATCATTTGCCTTTGCAAAGTTCAAACACATTTGTATCATTTGTTTTCCCAAACCCTTTCCACGAGCCTCGGGTAAAAAATACATTTTTTGCAATTCACAAACAGAAGGGTTTCCCTTTTCCAAGGGAGCTATCCCTGCTCCTCCCATGATTTTTTG
Source organism: Flavobacteriaceae bacterium (assembly GCA_029243165.1). Lineage (GTDB taxonomy): Bacteria > Bacteroidota > Bacteroidia > Flavobacteriales > Flavobacteriaceae > MS024-2A. Next base: position 54,763 of record JAQWSN010000024.1, on the reverse strand, counting down.
ATCATTTTCAACCACATAATAAATGGATCGTTCATTTTCATAGGCCTCAAACATAGCGTCAAGCTCTTCGTCCTCGTATGCTGTACCCACCTTGGGGACTCCCAGTTCAATCAAAACCTTACGAATTGCTACCGCCAAAGCTGTGTTATCTTTATTCTCTATGGCTCGAATCTTCATTACTCAATTTTTGTCATAAATTTAACCCCAATTATGATGTAGTTAACACTACACACCAAAATATTTTATTTTTGAGCCATAACGAGCATATTCGCTTCATGCAACGCTGTCTTTCTTTAGCGGAAAGCGCACTAGGTAATACCTATCCAAACCCTTTGGTGGGGTCGGTTGTGGTTTACAAGCATAAAATCATTGGAGAAGGATGGCATCAAAAAGCTGGGGAAGCCCATGCCGAGGTTAATGCAATCAAACAAGTCATCGATAAATCCCTTTTATCCGATGCCACTCTTTATGTAAATCTAGAGCCTTGTTCTCATTTCGGAAAAACCCCTCCATGTGCAGATTTAATAATAAAACACGGAATCAATAGGGTTGTAATTGCATCAAAAGATCCAAATCCACAAGTAGCTGGTCAAGGCATTGTAAAACTTCAAAGGGCTGGTATTGAAGTCATTGAAGGAGTCTTAAGAAAAGAGGCTGAATTTTTAAATCGCAGATTTTACACCTTTCATAAAAAAAAGCGACCCTACATTATTTTAAAATGGGCACAAACTCAAGATCGCTTTATCGCTCCCTTAAAAAAAGAAACTCGCCGTCCTTTTTGGATATCAAATAAACTAGCAAGACAAAAAGTTCATCAGTGGAGAAGTCAAGAATCTTCTATTTTGGTTGGAATTCAAACTGTAATTGAAGACAATCCCATTTTGAATACAAGAGAATGGCCTGGGAATAACCCTTTACGCTTGATACTTGACCCTTCAGACAGAATTCCTCTAGATGCCACTATTTTACAAGATGAATTATCCAGTATCATTTTTAATAAACAAATAGCTAATCGATCTTTGAAAAATCGTAAAGAGCATGTGGTTTTAAATCCTTTCAACCTAAACACACTTATGAAATTTTGTTATGATCGAAGTGTTTTATCCGTTATTGTAGAAGGTGGACAAAAAACACTAGATCATTTTATTGAGCAAAACTTGTGGGATGAAGCCAGAGTCTTTACTTCAGAGAATGAATTAAGGGAGGGAATTAAATCCCCTGAATTTAAAAATGTATCCTCTGAAAAGGAAAAATTTGGAAATACACTACTTGAAACCTATTTTAGGTAAACAGATCCAACATTAACTTTGGACAACGTATCGGGCGATTTTTTTTAGAATCTAAAAAAGCTAAAACAGTACCCCCTTCACAAATAATAGTGTTATCCTGATTAACGATTTCATAATCAAACTCCAAAGTGGCCATCGGAGCCTTTTTTAATGTCACCTCAACTTTAAACTCATCTCCAAAAAATAAAGGCTTCTTGAAATCAAGTCTTGCAGAAACTACTGGCATCAAAATACCTTCTTTTTCCATAGCAGCGTATGAAACACCCAAACTACTCAACCACTCCAAACGAGCCATTTCAAAGTATTTCAAATAATTGCTGTGATGTACAAATTGCATTTGGTCAGTCTCAGCATACCGAACAACATTAAATTTTGTAATGTATTTCATGAAAGAAACAAATAATTAAACTATTTTGTAGGAATAGGAGTTTTTAGACTACAATTCAAAGCAACAGAATATCCAAAAAAAAAAATTATTATTCAATAGCATTTTCATTTTTTTTTCATTTTTTTTTGATCAATATTTGTTCAAGAATTAATAAATAAAAAAACCATAATCAACCTTAAATAAATTATTAACTTCAAATGAGTGCAAAAGCAGTTGCGGTATGGAATAAATGCCTATTATTTATCGAAGATAATATCCAGCCACAAGCTTACAAAACGTGGTTTTTACCAATAGTACCTTTAAAAATTTCTGATCACGTATTAAACATACAAGTTCCAAGTAAGTTTTTCTATGAATGGCTTGAAGAACATTATGTCAAACTACTCAAGACAGCACTTCAAAAAGAATTAGGTCCTGATGCTCGTTTGGTGTACTCCATTCGAATGGAAAACCGATTCGGAAACAACAACGCCTTTACCGAAAACATTCCGAGTTCCAACCGTTCTGTCATCAACCCCCAACAGGTTGACGCTCCCCTGCACTCCCATAATGCCGAATTGAAAAATCCTTTTGTAATTCCAGGCATTAAAAACTTACAAATTGAATCACAATTAAACCCGAATTACAGTTTTGAAAATTTTTTAGAGGGAGATTCCAACCGTCTTGGTAGGTCCGCTGCTTTAGCTGTGGCTGCCAAACCAGGAGGCACATCTTTCAACCCCTTATTGATTTTTGGTGGCGTAGGTCTTGGGAAAACCCATCTTGCACATGCCATAGGAGTTGAAATCAAAGAAAAATATCAAGATAAAACGGTGCTTTACATTGCTGCTGAAAAATTTACACAACAATACATTGAGGCGGTAAAAAAGAATACCCGAAACGACTTTATCCATTTTTATCAACTCCTGGATGTTCTGATTATTGATGACGTTCAGTTTTTATCTGGTAAAACGGGAACTCAAGATGTCTTCTTTCATATTTTCAATCATTTACATCAGAACGGTAAACAAGTTATCTTAACTTCTGACAAAGCTCCTGTTGATATGCAGGACATCGAACAAAGGCTACTCTCAAGATTTAAATGGGGATTGTCTGCCGAATTGCAACTGCCAAATTACGAGACTCGAATTTCAATTCTCAAAAACAAACTCTACCGCGATGGGGTAGAAATTGAAGAAGATATTATTGAATACGTTGCAAAAAATATCAAGACTAATGTTCGTGAATTAGAGGGTGCAATTATCTCTCTTATCGCTCAGTCTTCTTTCAATAAGGCTGAAATTACGCTAGATTTAGCTAAAGAAGTCGTCATGAAGTTTGTTAAAAACACCAAACGTGAGGTCTCCATTGACTACATTCAAAAGGTAGTTTCCGATTACTTCCAGATGGATGTAGAAACTCTTCAATCAAAAACAAGAAGAAGACATATTGTTCAAGCGCGACAATTGGCTATGTACTTTGCCAAGAAATTCACTAAAGCATCTTTAGCCAGCATTGGAAATCAAATTGGAAAAAGAGATCATGCTACTGTATTGCATGCCTGCAAAACAGTGGATAACCTCAGTTTTACGGACAAACAATTCCGTAAATATGTTGAAGACCTTAGTCAAAAACTCAGCCTGTAAAATTCTTGATTATGGCGCAAATGAAAATACTCATGGTATGTTTGGGTAACATTTGCCGTTCTCCTCTAGCTCAAGGCATTTTAGAAAGCAAAGTGGATTCCTCTGAAGTCATTGTAGATTCAGCCGGAACAGCTGCTTACCATGTTGGTAATTCACCAGATAAGAGAAGCGTTGCTGTTGCTAAAAAAAATGGAATTGACCTTAGCAAACAAAAGGCTCGCCAATTTACTGTGGAGGATTTCTCATTGTTTTCTAAAATCTATGTGATGGATCTAAGCAATTATGAAAACGTGATCGCTCTCTCCCAAAATCCTGAGGATAAAGCTAAAGTTAATTTGATTTTAAATGAATCGATGGAAGTTCCCGATCCCTACTATGGAGGCAAAGAGGGCTTTGAATACTGTTTTGATCTTTTAAATAATGCCTGTGATCAAATTGTAAAATCCCTAGCCAAATGAATACATCCAAAACCTACGGAACCCTTTTTCTTATCCCCACTCCTTTGGGTGACAATCCCCCTCTGGAAGTTTTACCCCTATCGGTAAAAACAAAAGTTGAAGAACTGACACATTTTATCATTGAAAATGAAAAAGCAACTCGAAGCTTTATTAAAAAACTAACTCCCAACAAAAACCAAAATACTCTTCAACTCTATCCCTTAAACAAATTCACTTCACAAGAAGAAATTGAAACCTATCTCAATCCTTGTTTGGAAGGGATCTCCATGGGATTGATGTCAGATGCTGGTGTTCCTGGTATCGCAGACCCTGGAGCCATTATCATTTCTAAAGCACATCGAATTGGAATTGATGTCAAACCTTTAGTCGGTCCATCTTCTTTGATTTTAGCCATGATGAGTTCAGGTATGAATGGCCAAAGTTTTGCCTTTAATGGTTACCTTCCTATTGACTCTAGTCAAAGAAAACAAGCACTTTTAAAATTTGAGAAAAAAGCAACTCGTGAGAATCAGGCACAACTTTTTATTGAAACCCCTTACCGAAATGAAGCCCTTTTTAAGGACCTTTTAAAAACTTTATCACCAGCTACCTTAGTGTGCATTGCTTGTGATTTAACTCTGACTACAGAATTTATTAAAACACTGAGCATCCAACAATGGAAAAAACAAAAGCCCTCATTGGACAAGCGCCCTTGTATTTTCATAATCGAAGCTGGCTTTTAGCGGTAAATTTTTTGCTTATTGATCCATCGAATGTACTCCTTTCTATTGCGGTTGTGTTCATTCAAGTCTTTTGCAAACAGGTGAAATCCAGGTTTGCTAGGAGATACTACAAAATACAAATAGTTGTGTTGTTCCGGATTAAGTACGGCCTCAATTGCTGACAAATCTGGCATCGTGATGGGACCTGGTGGAAGCCCTTTTACTTTGTAAGTATTGTAGGGGGAATTTAGTCGAAGATCTTTGTAAAGCACCCGTTTAATTAGCAAATCAAAATTGTTTGAAGCTCTTTTAAGTGCGAAAATAACTGTGGGATCTGCTTGAAGTTTCATTCCTTTTTTCAGGCGGTTCAGATAAAGCCCCGCAATTCGAAATTGTTCCTCTTTTTTTACAGATTCTTTTTGAACAATAGATGCCAGAATAGAAACTTCTTGGGGGGTCAAACCAAGCTTTTTTGCCTTTTTAAGCCGTTCCTTATTCCAAAATTTTTTGTAATTCTGTAACATTAATGCTCGAAATTCTTCAGGTGTTGCATCCCAATAAGCATTGTAAGAATTGGGTAAATACATGCAGAGGGCATTCTCTTTTGTAAATCCATTTGCATCTAAAAACTCAATATCGTAGAAGGCCTCCAATAATTCGTTTGCGTCGGGTTCAATTTGATCGGCCACTCGTGTAGATAAATCTTCTAGCCGTTCTTGATTATTAAACACTACTGAAACGGTCAGTTTTTGAGAGCGCAAGACGTTGATCATTTCATTGTTCCCCATTTCAGGTACCAATCGGTATTTCCCAGTTCGAATCCTTGTTGAATATCCTTTTTTTTCTGCAGCCAATAAAAATCGATCCACAGACTTTAACAATGGAAGTAGCTGATTTTCAAGTGAATCAATCGTATCGTCTCGATCAATATAAATGTAAGAGGAATCATTATTGAATGCTGTATTGCTCCAGAAAAAAATTTGATAGAAATTAAAAACAAAATAACCTCCGATGCATACACCTAGTAAACTTATGGCTACTAAAATTTTTCTTCGATACATCTACAGTGCTTTTTGATAAAGATATTCATCATGAAAATGATTGTCATAAAAATTCCAGTTTTTTTTCAATCCAGCTTCACAATACCCTACGGATTCAAACAATCGAACACTTGGATCGTTCTCAACACTGATATTTGCGTAAAGTGTATTCATATTCAAATGTTTTTTTACATAATCGTGAAGCAATTCTAAAGCGCGCTTAGCAATTCCCTTATTGCGAAAAGATTTGAGAACAAACACCCCAATCCCTGCCCGTCGATGAAGGGGTTCAAAATCAAATAAATCAATAAAGCCTAATACCTGTTTTTGAGCGTCTGAAATCACAAAACGTTTTTGCCTTACTTCATAAATATCTTGTTTCTGCTCAAGAATGAATTGTTTGAGAGTGAATCGGGAAAAAGGCTCTGTTTGATTGGAATAGTTCCAATAAAATGAATCGTTTTCTATCGCTTCTAATTCATTGAGATCTTCAGGTTCCAATGCGCGCAAATTAACTGCCTCTAGATTCATAATTTAATTCTTCCAGAAAAGACATGCATTGCGGGTCCTATTAAAAATATGTTGGAATAAATTCCTTGGTCCTCATCAAATGAAACTTTTAAATCACCTCCAAGCGCTTGGATATGAACCTCTTTTGCACCCGCTGTTTCTCCTTTGAAGTGCATCGCCAAAGCTACAGCTACAGCCCCAGTACCACAGGCTAGAGTTTCATTTTCTACACCTCTTTCATATGTTCGAATTTGAAAATGCGTGGGATTTTCTTTGGTCACAAAATTCACATTGATCCCATTGGGCATAAAAGGATCAGAATAGCGGACAGCAGCGCCTTCTTTTCTGACCTCAATTGCATGAACATCTTCAACTTGACTAACGTAATGTGGGGAACCTGTATCGGTAATTACTGCACCTGCAAATTCTTTAAAATCAGAAACATTTTGCATTTCAAGGTGAACTTCTTTAGCGTTAACATAACTCGCTCTATGCAAGCCATCCACAGCAGAAAAAACAGTTGTTTTTCCAATTATTTTTTTTTCAAATGCGAAAGCTACGGCACAACGACCTCCGTTTCCACAAAGCGTACTTTCGTTTCCATCGGAATTAAAATACTGCATTTTAAAATCAGCGTTTTGATTGTTATTGATACAAATAAGACCATCCGCTCCAATTCCCTTATGACGATCACATAAAAAAGCGATCTGCGTCGAGCTTAGCGAGTTGTATTGTTCTAATCTGTTGTCCAGAATTACAAAATCGTTTCCCGCTCCTTGAAATTTATCAAATTCAATTATCATTTTCCAAAGATAAATAAATTTGAAGGGTGTTAAATAGGCGTTAAAGGAATTTTACTTTTCTGAAAATTCAATATTTTTGATAAAAAATCTATTCCTATGAAATCATTTTTCAAAACTTTAAGTATTGCACTTTTAAGTGCCTTTTGCAGTATTTTTATTTATGATCAGTTTTTTCAAACTGGAAAAAATACAAATGAGAATACTTTGGAAATCCCAAAGCTTATTCCTACAAACTACACTTTTAACACAAACGCTTATGCAGCAGAGTCAACTGACTTTACCAAAGCTGCTGAAAAAACAGTAAATGCCGTAGTGCATGTTAAAAATACTAGTACATCAGACGATAAGTATTCTTCTTATTACCGCTATTTCTTGGGGGAGGAAGAATTGCCAGAACGAATTGGCACGGGTTCAGGAGTTATTGTTTCCCAAGACGGTTACATCATCACGAACTATCACGTAATTGAAAACAGCAATTCCATCGAAATCACTACCAATGACAACAAAACCTACGACGCCAAAGTCATCGGTTCAGATCCTGATACGGATATTGCGGTTTTAAAAATTAAAGCCAAGCAGAAATTACCCTACATCTATTTTGGAAATTCAGATGCAACACGAATCGGAGAATGGGTACTTGCCGTAGGAAATCCTTTTAATTTAAATTCAACAGTTACAGCAGGGATAATCAGTGCTAAGTCACGTGATCTCAACAAACGAGATGGTAAAAATGAATCTTACATACAAACTGATGCTGCCGTAAATCGTGGAAATAGTGGCGGTGCTTTAGTCAATACCAATGGAGAATTGGTTGGGATCAATACAGCTATTTCATCTATTTCAGGTGGTTTTGTTGGATATTCATTCGCAGTACCGAGCAATGTTGCTCGTAAGGTATTTGAAGATATTATTGAATACGGTGACGTGCAACGCGGATTATTGGGAGTAATGGGACAAGCTTTAGATGCGCGAATAGCTGCACGATTTGAAGTTGATGAAACCGAAGGCTTTTACATTACCGACTTAGAAAAAGGGCTAGGTGCAGACCTTGCTGGATTGAAAGCCAATGACATCATTAAAAGTGTTGACGGAATCCAAATTAAAGAATTTGCAGATCTCTCAGGCTATCTTGCCACCAAACGACCCGGTGAAAAAGTTGAGTTAATCTTTAAACGAGACGGTGAAGAGAAGACCGTGTTCGTCAGACTCGAGAAAATAAATCGAGTAATATTTTTTGCTATCGAAGTACGCCCACTGAGTGCTGAACAAAAGAAAGAATACAATACCGAACACGGACTCTACATTTCGAATATGAATAATCGAAGGTTGTACCAAAGAGGAATTGATAATGGTTACTTAATTTTAGAAATCAACGGTAAAGAAATCAATACGTTATCCGACATCAAGAACATGGACAACTCGGATATTGAAGACATACTTTTCCTCAGCCCTTCGGGTGAAAAAAAGATCGTTTTATTACAATACTAGAAAAAATAATCAAGCTTTTTTTTAACAAGGTCGTAGTGCTGCTACGACTTTGTTTATTTTTACACTACATAAGTACACTATGCGCATTGATATTCTTACCTTATTTCCAGAACTTTTAAAAAGTCCTTTTGAAGCGTCCATTCTCAAACGTGCCCTGCAATCAGGAAAAGCCTCAGTGCATTTCCATAACGTGAGAGACTACAGCACCCACAAACAGAAACAAGTGGACGACTATCCTTTTGGCGGAGGTGCAGGTATGGTCATGATGGTAGAACCCATCGATCGATGTATTAAAGTATTAAAAAAGGAACGGGACTATGATGCCATTATTTACCTCACCCCTGATGGTGAAACATTAACTCAACAAAATGCAAATCATTTTTCAACCCTAAACAACATCATTTTACTCTGCGGACATTACAAAGGGGTTGATCAACGGGTTCGCGATCATTTGATCACCCATGAAATCTCTATCGGTGATTTTGTTCTTTCGGGAGGAGAATTGGCAGCGGCTGTTTTTTGTGACAGTTTGATCCGACTGATCCCAGGTGTTTTAGGTGATGAATCCTCAGCACTTACTGATAGTTTTCAAGATGGACTGTTAGCACCTCCCATCTACACCCGTCCTGCCAATTACAACGGTTGGCATGTGCCTGACATACTTACGTCAGGAAACACTCCTAAGGTTGAGGCATGGCGAGAAGAGAAAGCCCTTGAACGTACAAAAAAGTTGCGTCCTGACTTATTGAGGTAATTAATTCTTAATACAGTAAGCGTTTTTAGACTTAAACAACAGCGATAAAATAACAGCTAGTATTGTGTACTCAAAAAATAAGTTTAATTTTGCAGCACTAAAGATCAACCACTGACGAAAATCGTGTATGTTGGCTTTTAAATTTTAAAAAAATAATTAGATGGAAGCTTTACTCAATTTTGTTCAAAACGAATTCATCGAGAAAAAAGATTTCCCTGAATTTGGAACTGGAGACACGCTTACAGTGTATTACCAGATCCGAGAAGGAAACAAAGTCCGTACACAGTTCTTTAAAGGTGTTGTGATACAAATTAAAGGTCAAGGTCTTTCAAAAACCTTCACCATCCGTAAAATGTCAGGTACTGTGGGTGTAGAACGTATTTTCCCTGTAAACATGCCAGGATTGGAAAAAATTGAAATCAATAAAAAAGGTCGTGTGCGTCGTTCACGTATTTATTACTTCAAGCAATTACGTGGTAAAAAAGCCCGTATTAAAGAAGCTCGAGTAGATTCTTAAACCCTTTTTTTAATTACTATTTAAAACCGCCTTTTTTACATGGGCGGTTTTTTTGTTCCATAATGCAGCAATAATAAAAGCTAGCCACTATATTTGCACCCGAAATCAAAATTTAATCAAATGTCAAAAATTAAAGTAGCTAATCCTGTAGTCGAAATCGATGGGGATGAAATGACTCGAATTATATGGAAATTCATCAAAGACCAATTAATTCTTCCTTATCTAGATTTGGATATCCAATACTTTGACCTATCGGTCACATCTAGGGACGCTACAGAAGATAAAATCACGATTCAAGCCGCTAATGCCATCAAGGAATACAATGTAGGTATCAAATGTGCTACTATTACTCCAGATGAAGATCGTGTCAAAGAATTTAATCTTTCAAACATGTGGCGCTCTCCTAACGGAACCATTCGCAACATAGTCGGAGGAACGGTATTTAGAGAACCTATTATCATGAGTAATGTACCGCGTTACGTTCAAGGGTGGACCAAACCCATTTGTATTGGTCGTCACGCTTTTGGAGACCAATACAAAGCTGCGGATACGATTACCACAGGAAAAGGAAAACTCACCATGACCTTTACTCCAGACGACGGTGGAACTCCAAAAACTTGGGAGGTTTATCACTTCCAAGAAAATGGAGTCGCTATGTCGATGTACAATATTGACTCTTCTATTTACGGTTTTGCTCGTTCTTGTATGAACCGAGCTTTAGACAAAGGTTGGCCTCTTTATCTCTCTACTAAGAACACCATTCTAAAAGCTTATGACGGGCGTTTTAAAGATATTTTCCAAGAAGTCTTCGAAAACGAATTTAAAAGTCGCTTTCAAGCAGCGGGGATTACTTATGAGCACCGACTTATTGACGATATGGTAGCCGCAGCCATGAAATGGAATGGTGGATTTGTTTGGGCATGTAAAAATTACGACGGTGACGTTCAGTCGGATACGGTTGCACAAGGATTTGGTTCATTAGGTCTTATGACTTCTACATTGGTCACACCTGATGGGAAAACTATGGAAGCCGAAGCTGCACACGGAACTGTTACTAGACACTACCGCCAACATCAACAGGGTAAAGAAACCTCCACCAACCCAATTGCATCCATTTTTGCGTGGACTCGAGGATTGGCACATCGAGGAAAACTTGATAACAACCAAGCATTGATTGACTTTTGTACCAGTCTGGAAAATGTATGTATCGAAACCGTAGAAAGTGGTAAAATGACGAAAGATCTTGCACTTCTAATTCACGGTAAAGATTTAGATAAAACACACTATCTAACAACACAACAATTCCTTTCTGCTCTTAAAGAAAATTTAGATGCAAAACTCAGATAATACTTTCCAATAGTATTCTCATAGAACCCTAACCTTTCAGTTGGGGTTTTTTGTTTTAAAAAAAGCCGATTTAGTATCTTTACATTTATGGGATTCAATAAAATTACAGAAGCAGATTCTAAACACAACAACTTAGAACAAAAAAGTATTAGCGACCTTTTACAGGGTATGCATCAAGAAGATCAAAATGCCGTTCAAGCTGTTGGGAAAGCTTTACCTCAAATAGAGCCACTGATTGAAAGAGTAATACATCAACTCAAAAAAGGAGGACGGTTATTTTACATCGGAGCCGGAACTAGTGGCCGCTTAGGCGTTTTAGATGCTTCCGAATGCCCACCTACCTTTGGCACTCCACCGGAAAAAGTAATAGGACTCATAGCTGGAGGAGATCATGCCTTGAGAAACTCCATAGAAAACGCTGAAGACGATTCCGAACAAGCATGGAAAGATTTGAGCAAACATCAGATTAATTCTAACGATATTCTTATCGGTATTGCAGCATCAGGTACTACTCCGTATGTAGTTGGAGGATTAAAAAAAGGACAGGGAAATGATATTCCTACAGGCTGTATTACCTCTAACATGGGTACTCCCCTAGCCGCTGTTAGTGACTTCCCCATCGAAGTGGTTGTTGGTCCGGAATTCCTTACGGGAAGTTCTCGTATGAAAGCCGGTACCGCTCAAAAATTGATTCTCAACATGATCACTACAGCAAGTATGATCCATCTCGGACATGTAAAAGGAAACAAAATGATAGACATGAAATTGTCTAATGACAAACTCACAGAGCGTGCTGAACGAATCATTATGAGCGAACTAAAGATCTCATCATCCGAAGCAAAAGATTTACTAAAAACACATCACAACGTTCGATCTGCTATCAAAGCCCACTCTGAATCGTAATACAAAGCCTTACCTTTTTTAAAAAAAATACTAGCTTTATTAAAATATTCCCCAAAAAAACATGAATAAGAGTATCTTATTTTTCCTACTTATTTTTACAATCTCTATTTCTTGTAACAAAGACAGTGAACTTATTGAAATTGGGCTAGATGAATATGAGATTGATGTCATTCACTATTTCAAAAAAGTTGCACTCGGATTTGAGTTTGGAATTACACGTAAGATCACTCGGAAATGGAATTCGGATATGAAAATTTTTGTTGGTGGAGAACCCAATACTGAATTAATGGTTGAATTGGAAAAAATTAAAGAAGAAATCAATGAATTAGCAACCGATGGGTTTGAAATAAAACTTGTAAACGATTCTTTACGCTCAAACTATTACATCTTTTTTGGATCTGGAATACAATACGCAAAAATTTACTCAAGTCAACAAAGCTTAATAGAATCTAATTGGGGACTGTTTTCTGTTTTTTGGAACGGACAAAATTATATTAATTCAGGTTCTATGTATGTTGACATCACGCGAGCAAACCTTAAAGAACAAAAGCACTTATTACGTGAAGAGCTAACCCAATCATTAGGGCTTCCTAAAGATTCTCCTATTTATCCTGAAAGTATTTTTCAATCAGAATGGACATTAACCACTAACTATGCTCCAATCGATAAAGACCTGATCCGTTTGTTGTATCATCCCAACATGAGAGTTGGACTAAATGAAGCCAAAGTTGATGGAGTTTTAAGGCAAATTTTAACCTACGACTGATAAAGTAAAATTTACCACAGTAAATCAATCCCAAAATTAAAAAGATAAAATTTTAATCCATTCTCCCCCTATTATGAAATCCCCTTTTTATCTTTACGTCACAAGATTTCACAATGAACAAACCATTACTTCAAAAAGGTCTAAAAAAAATGAGCCTGTTTTTGCTCTGTTGTTTTATCGGACCAGTCGTTGTGCATCAAGCCTTTAAGAATCAATCACACCCTCTGTATGTCCCTGTACTGATCTTAGGAATCCTCTTTCTTATTGTCGCTTTTTACTATGGTTTTTCTGGAATTAGAACCCTCGTCAATGCCTTGTTAGGTGAACGCAAAACAAAACTTTAAGGAATCGATTGCGTGCTAGCATGAGACCTCTTATCTTTGCGCATCATTGAATCAAACTATGATTGAAATTCGTTTTCCCGATCAATCGGTACGCTCATATCCGAAAGGAATCACTCCTTTTGAAGTAGCTCAAAGTATTAGTGAAGGTTTGGCACGCAACGTATTGTCCGCCAAATTCAACAAGCAAACTGTTGAGGCTGCAACCCCACTTGATGAAAACGGTGAAATCCAACTTTTTACTTGGAATGACAAAGAAGGGAAAACCGCATTTTGGCATTCCTCTGCACACGTTTTAGCTCAGGCACTATTAGCGCTTTATCCACAGTGCAAACTCACTATTGGACCAGCCATTGAAAACGGATTTTATTACGACGCTGATTTTGGAGATCACAGTCTCACTGAAAAAGATTTGATTGGCATTGAAAAGAAAATGTTAGAGTTTGCACGTCAAAAATTTGAATTTAAAATGCGTTCAAGCTCCAAAAAAGAAGCTCTTGAACATTACAAAAATGAAAACAATCCTTTCAAAATTGAATTGATTGAAAACTTGGAGGATGGAACCATCACTTTTTGTGATCATGCTGATTTTACCGATTTATGCCGTGGAGGACACATTCCACACACTGGGGTAATCAAAGCCATCAAATTAACAAATGTAGCAGGGGCCTATTGGCGTGGCGATGAAACCAAACCTCAGTTAACACGAATTTATGGTATTTCTTTCCCCAAGCAAAAAGAACTTACAGAGTACCTAGAAAGGGTTGAAGAAGCTAAAAAAAGAGACCATCGAAAACTGGGTAAGGAATTGGAACTGTTTACCTTTTCTCAAAAAGTGGGTCAAGGACTCCCTCTTTGGCTACCCAAAGGAGCTGCACTACGAGAACGTTTAGAAAATTTTTTAAAAAAGGCGCAAGCCAAAGCAGGGTACGAACAAGTTATTTCTCCTCATATCGGAAATAAAGAACTGTACATGACTTCTGGGCATTATGAAAAATATGGTGCCGATAGCTTTCAGCCAATCCACACCCCTGCCGAAGGTGAAGAGTTTTTACTAAAGCCAATGAACTGTCCACATCATTGCGAAATTTACAAAGCCAAACCCTGGAGCTACAGAGACCTCCCCAAGCGTTATGCTGAATTTGGTACGGTTTATCGTTACGAACAAAGTGGAGAATTACACGGACTGACACGCGTTCGTGGCTTTACACAAGATGATGCTCATATTTTTTGTATGCCCAATCAATTGGATGAAGAATTCAAAAAAGTGATCGATTTGGTCCTTTATGTTTTTAGTTCTTTAGGTTTTGAAGACTTCACTGCACAAGTTTCGCTACGAGATCCTGAAAAACCCGAAAAATACATCGGATCTACCGAAAATTGGGAACTTGCAGAACAAGCCATTCTCAATGCTACCAAAGAAAAAAATCTGGACTTCGTGGTTGAAACTGGTGAAGCTGCTTTTTATGGTCCCAAACTAGACTTTATGGTCAAAGATGCCTTAGGACGTCAGTGGCAACTTGGAACCATACAAGTGGACTACAACCTTCCCGAACGATTTGACTTGAATTACAAAGGGAGTGACAACGAGTTACATAGACCGGTCATGATTCATCGTGCTCCTTTTGGAAGCATGGAACGCTTTGTAGCGATTTTACTAGAACACACTGGAGGAAATTTCCCGCTTTGGTTGATGCCAAATCAAGTAAATATCCTCTGTGTGAGTGAAAAATATAAAAATTACGCTTTAAAAGTTTTAAGTTTCTTGGAAAATCACGAAATTCGCGCCCTCTTAGATGATCGAAATGAGACTATTGGGAAGAAAATCCGTGAGTCGGAAATTACCAAAGTCCCTTACATGATTATCTTAGGAGAAAAAGAAGCTACAGAAAACAATGTATCTTTGCGTAAACACCACCAAGGTGATTTAGGAAGTTTTACCCTAGAAACCGTAGTGGAAAAGTTAACAAGTGAAATAAAAAGTAGTCAAGCTACTTTTAAAGTTTAATTTAAAATAGACAGACATAGCAATACGTAGACGAAGAACGAACCGCCCGGGAAGGGTAATCAAAGTTGACCCACACCGCATCAATCAAAAGATTACTGCGCATGAGGTCAGACTTGTTGGTGATAATGTTGAAGTGGGCGTTTATCCCCTCAGAAAGGCATTGTCATTAGCCCAAGAATTAGAATTAGATCTAGTTGAAATATCACCAAAAGCTTCGCCTCCAGTTTGTAAGATTTTAGAATATAAAAAGTTTTTATACGAACAAAAGAAACGTGATAAAGCTCTAAAAGCAAAAACGAGTAAAATCATAATTAAAGAGATTCGTTTTGGGCCGAACACAGACGAACACGACTACGAGTTTAAAAAGAAACACGCAGAAAAGTTCCTTAAAGAAGGTGCTAAGCTAAAAGCTTTCGTGTTTTTTAAAGGTCGTTCCATCGTATTTAAAGAAAAAGGTCAAATCTTGTTGTTGCGTTTAGCTCAAGATTTGGAAGAGTTAGGAAAAGTAGAACAAATGCCAGTTTTGGAAGGGAAAAAGATGACAATCTTTATCGCTCCAAAGAAAAAATAAAAAGAGGAGTCATGCCAAAAATGAAAACAAAATCGAGTGCTAAAAAGCGTTTTAAAATCACAGGTAGTGGTAAAATCAAGCGCAAGCACGCTTTTAAGAGTCATATCTTAACAAAAAAGTAAAAAAAACGTAAGCTCAAATTGACCCACGACGGTTTGGTTCATAAAAATGATGAGAACAACATCAAGGAGCAATTACGATTGAAATAAAATTACGGTTCAACCTAATATTAACCCGAAGTAAGGCTTTAAGTGTAGTCATACCGCCTCCTTCAAAAACTCAATTAAAATGCCAAGATCAGTAAACTCAGTTGCTTCAAGAGCACGTAGAAAGAAAATTTTAAAACAAGCCAAAGGTTACTTCGGACGTCGTAAAAACGTTTGGACCGTAGCCAAAAATGCGGTAGATAAAGCCATGCTTTATGCTTACAGAGACCGTAAAACCAAAAAACGCAACTTCAGAGCCTTATGGATTGCCCGTATCAACGCAGCGGCACGTCTTAATGGAATGTCTTACAGCCAATTTATGGGAAAAGTAAAAGCCCATAAAATTGAACTTAACAGAAAGGTTCTTGCAGATTTAGCAATGAATCATCCGGAAGCGTTCAAAGCCATTGTTGACAAAGTAAAATAACACTCAAAACTACCTTCGGGTAGTTTTTTTTTACTCTTTTATTATGTTTACCATCTACCACAACCCTCGCTGTAGAAAATCAAGAGAAGCACTTCAATACCTTGAGGATCAAAATTGCGAAGTAAAAATAGTCAACTACTTAAAAGAGCCTTTTACAAAAGAACGGCTTCAAGTGGTTTTAGATCAAATTAAACTCAAACCAAGTGAGGTTCTGCGGAAAAACGAAACTGAATGGAAAACCCTTCCTAACAAGAATCAATTGAATGAAAACGAAATTCTTGATATTCTTATTCGGTTTCCAAAAACCCTAGAACGACCTGTAGTGATTGATGAAAATTCTGGTGTTCTCGCCCGACCTTTAGAAAATCTTATTTCTTTTTTGAACAGGGATTAAACCCAGCAGTCTTTTAACAGTCAAAAAGCTTTAAAATAAGCTATGAAAATAAGACTACTTGTCTGTATCCTTTTTGGAACATTCGTTAAACTTCATGCTCAAAATCCTCAGGGTGCTAAGAGTGGGAATTTTAAAAAATCTAAAATCGAAGGAATTGTCCTTGACAAAGAAACTCAAGAACCCTTGGAGTATGCAACTTTATCTCTGATAAACGAAAATGCTCCCGACCGAATTCAAGGAGGCATCACCGACCCGCAAGGAAAATTCAACTTGGAAGTGTTTCCAGGGAAATACACCATCGTAATAGAATATATTGGTTTCGACAAAATCACCCTTAAAGATCAGCTCATTAGAAGTAACCAGAACTTAGGAGTCTTTGAATTGGAGATCGCGGCGGAAACACTAAATGAAGTAGAGCTGGTTGGGGAACGTACTGAGGTAGAAATTCGTCTAGATAAAAGAATTTACAATGTAGGAAAAGACATTACCGTTAGGGGTGGTTCTGTGGCAGATGTTTTGGATAATGTCCCCTCAGTATCCGTGGATGTGGAAGGAAATATTGCATTGCGAGGCAATGAAAATGTACGAATCCTAATCAACGGAAAACCTTCAGGACTGGTGGGTCTTTCAGGTCCTCAAGGATTGCGCTCCCTACCCGCAGAATCCATTGAAAAGGTTGAAGTAGTCACTTCTCCATCGGCACGTTATGAAGCATCCGGTACAGCGGGAATACTCAATATTATTTTGAAAAAAGAAGAATTAGAAGGATTTAATGGGTCTTTTATCGTTAATGGCGGGTTTCCCGAAACCTATGGAGGCAATGCTACACTAAACTGGAGGACTAAAAAGCTTAATGTTTTTAGTACTACATCCTTGAGAAATTCTGAATCCAGAGGGGGTGGGATATTTGAAAGTGAAAACTTTGATCCCGTTCGTTTTGTTAACGAAGATCGAGATTATGAACGAAATCGGAAAAGTGTTTTTTTTAATTTAGGAGCTGAATATTTTTTAGATGAAAAAACGTCCTTGACTGTAAGTGGTTTTGTAAGACGAAGCAATAATAAAAGTAATAACACTACTGAAATTAAAAACCTCTCAGCTAGCGGACTCTTGATAGATCAGTTTGGTCGATATCAAAATGAAGAAGAGGTTGATGATTCTCAACAATTTACCGCAAACTTTACCAAGAAATTTGATGAAAAAGGACATGAAATAATCATCGAATTTCAAACGGAAACTAGCGGAGAAGATGAGAGTGATTTTGCTGAAAATACGAGTATTTACAACCAGGAGTCTGAAAGTCTAGAAGACCAAAATAGAACCTTACTTCAAGTGGATTATGTTTGGCCAATCAATGAAAAAACTCAATTCGAGTTGGGATATCGAGGAAATTTTAGTTCTCAAGAAACAGAGTACAATGTTTTTGACTTACTCGACAGGGGTAGGACTCCCAATACCCAACTGACTAATTTTTTAGGGTTTACTCAAAATGTCAATGCAGCCTACACCCAATTTGGTCAAAAAGTGAATAAATTTTCCTATCTAATGGGGCTTAGAATGGAAAAAACCCATATCGAAATTGATCAAAAGACAGCAAATATTTACAAAGAAAAAGACTACACGGACTGGTTTCCAACTTTAAATCTTTCGTATGAGTTCAATGAAAAAGAAAATATTACTCTAGGTTACAGCCGCAGAATCCGACGCCCTCGTTCATGGTCATTAAACCCGTTTAGGTCACTAACTAGTTTAACCTTTTTTAGACAAGGTAATCCCGATTTAGACCCTTCCTACTCTAACCTAGTAGACTTAGGATATCTTAAACGTTGGGATAAATTCACTTTTAATGGATCTGTGTACTATCAAAAAGCAACTCAGGTCATTGAACGTATTGTTGATGCAACAGGAGAATTTGTTGTAGTGAGTCAAGATCCTTTGGTAGAACTTCCCGAATTCAGATTTACCTCTATCAATTTATCTGAAAACATACGAACAGGTACGGAATTTACATTAACCTACACTCCCAAACGAAAAGTAAGAATCAGTGGTAATTTCAATATTTTTAATTCTGAAACCATTGGATCTTTTAATGGTGTTCCTCTAGACCGTGAAATTGTGAGTTGGTTTGCACGTTTAAATAGTAGTTTCCCCCTGCCTTTTGGAATCAATACCCAATTGAGAGGATTTTATTTTGGTCCAAGAGCAAACGCCCAGACAGAATCTAAAGGAATCATTACCTTCTCAGGAGCACTCAATAAATCAATGTTTAAAGACAAAGCCACGCTTTCTTTTCGTGTAAGTGATATTTTAAATTCTTCTAGAAGAAAAAGTACTACCGAAACGAATGATTTCAGGAATTACACCGAGTTTCAGTGGAGACAACCTACCTATGTATTCACTTTTACCTATCGAATCAATGAGCGAAAAAATGATCGAAGACGAAACGGTCGTGGAAATTATAACGGTGGAGAAGACGAAGCCGAATTTTAGGATACTAAAAGGGGCTTTTCAGCCCCTTTTTTATTTTGTTTTTTCTTCTAGTTTATTTCTGTCACGCCCGTACTTTAAGTATTCGCGGAACGCTCCAATCAACCAATAAGGGATGACAAAAGTCAACAAAAAAATCATTAGCCAAAACCCAATGGTAAGGATGGTTAAAAAAGAAATAAAACCGAGATATTGATCAAATTCAAACATGTGATTGTTTTATGATTCAAAATTAATCATTTTTTTTAGTTTTTTAGAATCAATTTGATTTTAGATGACTTTTTTAAAAAAAAAATGCACGCTACAAATCGGGTTTCTTTCAAACCTAGTATTTTTGTAAAAAATCCTAAACTGATGGAATACCGAATAGAAAAAGATACCCTTGGAGAAGTAAAGGTTCCCAAAGAAGTATATTGGGGAGCGCAGACGGAACGTTCGCGTTCCAATTTTAAAATTGGAGCATCGGGTTCCATGCCAAAAGAAATCATTTACGGTTTTGCATATCTTAAAAAAGCAGCTGCCTTCACCAATCACAAACTTGGGGTATTAGATGAGTCCAAAAGGGATTTGATCGCTCGGGTTTGTGACGAAATCTTGGAAGGTAAGCTTGACGATCAGTTTCCTTTGGTTATTTGGCAAACAGGATCCGGAACCCAAAGCAATATGAATGTTAATGAAGTTATCGCCAATAGAGCTCATGTTCTTGCTGGCAATACCTTAGGAATTGGAAAAAAAACTCTGGCTCCAAACGACGATGTCAATAAATCTCAATCTTCCAACGACACCTTCCCAACGGGGATGCATATTGCCGTTTACAAAATGATTGTTGAAACAACTCTCCCCGGCGTACTAAAACTTAGAAATGCCTTACAACAAAAAGCCGAAGCTTTTAAAGATGTTGTGAAAATTGGACGTACCCATTTAATGGACGCTACTCCACTAACACTAGGTCAAGAATTTTCGGGATATGTCTCTCAATTAGACCATGGAATTAAAGCCCTGAAAAACACCCTAGACCATCTCTCTGAATTGGCATTGGGAGGAACAGCAGTGGGCACTGGAATCAACACACCAGAAGGATATGCAGAAAGAGTTGCCGAATACATTGCAGAATTTACAGGTTTACCCTTTAAGAGTGCTGAAAATAAATTTGAAGCCCTTGCTGCCCACGATGCCATAGTAGAGTCTCACGGAGCATTAAAACAGCTAGCCGTTTCGTTGAATAAAATTGGAAATGATATTCGTTTGATGGCATCTGGCCCTCGTTCTGGGATTGGAGAACTCATCATTCCTGCTAATGAACCCGGAAGCTCAATAATGCCTGGAAAAGTAAATCCTACACAATCAGAGGCGCTCACTATGGTTTGTGCCCAAATTATGGGGAATGACGTTGCAATAACAATTGCAGGAACTCAAGGGCATTATGAATTGAATGTTTTCAAACCGGTAATGGCAGCCAATATTTTACAGTCAGCACGCTTGATAGGAGATGCTTGTGTGAGTTTTACCGAAAACTGTGTTGTTGGAATAGAGCCCAACCACCAAAGAATTAATGAACTCGTTAAAAACTCTTTGATGTTGGTCACTGCATTAAATACTAAAATTGGCTATTACAAAGCTGCTGAGATTGCAAACAAAGCACATCAAGAAGGAACTACATTAAAAGAAGCTAGTCTAGCTCTTGGATACCTGACGGAGAAGGAATTTGATGCGTGGGTAAAACCTGAAGACATGACTGGAAATCGCTGATATGATTGATTTTCGTCCTTACAAACACGCTGATGCTGAAGCCTTTAAATCATTAAATATCGAATGGTTGGAAGCTTATTTTGAAGTAGAATCCTATGACGAATTAGTGTTGAGCAATCCTCAAGCTGAAATACTGGATAAAGGGGGAAGTATTTTTATGGTGTTAAAAGAAGGAAAAACTATCGGCACCTTTGCTTTTCTAAAAAAAGGAGAGGGTCTTTACGAATTTAGTAAAATGGCATTGACCCCAAAAGAGCGAGGAAAGGGATATGGGAATCTCATGATGCAATTTGCCATTCGCTATGCTGAACAGCATCATTGGAATTCGCTAATACTCTATTCAAGTACAATCCTTAAAAATTCCATCTACCTTTACCGCAAGTTTGGATTCAAAGAAGTACCCATTGATCCAGATATTAAATATGCAAGGGGAAATATTAAAATGGAATTGGAACTGACAAACTAATCTCGAGTTAGTTTCCTGTATTGTATTCGTTTAGGCATTAAATCCTGACCCAAACGCTTCTTTTTATTTTCTTCATAATCAGAGAATGATCCTTCGAAGAAATACACCTGCGAATTCCCTTCAAAAGCTAGAATATGAGTGCAAATTCGATCCAAAAACCAACGATCGTGAGAAATTACTACTGCACAGCCAGCAAAATTTTCTAAACCTTCTTCTAATGCTCTGAGTGTATTGACATCTAAATCGTTAGTCGGTTCGTCCAACAACAATACGTTTCCTTCTTCTTTTAAAGTCATAGCAAGGTGCAAACGGTTACGTTCTCCACCCGAAAGTGCTGCTACTTTTTTATTTTGCTCACTACCACTAAAATTAAATCGACTCAAAAATGCTCTAGAATTGATTTGTCTTCCTCCCAACATGATCATTTCTTGCTCGTCACTAAAGTTTTGCCAAATCGATTTTTCTGGATTAATATTAGAATGAGATTGATCTACATAAGCCAGCTTTACAGTATCACCTACAGTAAAACTTCCACCATCAGCAGTTTGCTCACCCATAATCATTCGGAAAACAGTTGACTTTCCTGCACCGTTTGGACCGATAACACCAACAATTCCAGCTTGGGGTAATACAAAATTCAAATCGTCGTACAAAAGTTTGTCTCCAAATGCCTTAGCAACATTTTTCGCTTCAATGACATTTGTTCCTAACCTCGGGCCATTTGGAATAAATATTTCCAGTTTTTCATCCACCTGCTTTTGGTCTTGACTCATCAATTTATCGTAATTCGATAAACGCGCTTTTTGCTTGCTTTGACGCCCTTTGGGAGCCATACGAACCCATTCCAATTCGCGTTCAAGTGTTTTTTGACGTTTTGAGGCCTGTTTTTGTTCTTGTGCCAAACGCTTTGATTTTTGATCCAACCAAGAAGAATAATTCCCTTTCCAAGGAATTCCCTCTCCCCGATCCAACTCTAAAATCCAACCGGCTACATTATCTAAAAAATAACGGTCGTGTGTTACTGCAATTACGGTGCCCTTGTATTGAGCCAAATGATGCTCTAACCAATGGACCGATTCTGCATCAAGGTGGTTCGTTGGTTCATCCAGTAGCAGAACATCCGGTTTTTGTAATAACAAACGGCATAGTGCCACCCTTCTTCGCTCTCCACCAGACAATACCCCGATTTTTTGATCTCCTGGAGGAGTTCTCAAAGCATCCATTGCAATTTCTAGTTGGGTATCAAGTTCCCAAGCGTTTGCTGCATCAATTTGATCTTGAAGTTGCGCTTGTCGATCCATTAACTCCTGCATTTTATCAGCATTTTCGTAAACCTCTGGCAATCCAAACTGATCGTTTATTTTGTTGTATTCCTCTAAAATTGCTACCGTAGCTGAAGCACCTTCCTTAACAACATCTAATACTGTTTTTTCATCGTCCAGTTGCGGCTCTTGTTCTAGGTAACCTACACTGTAGTCTTTTGAAAAAACGACGTCTCCTTGAAAATTGGTATCCAGTCCTGCAATGATTTTTAGCAAAGTAGACTTTCCTGAACCGTTGAGTCCTAAAATTCCGATTTTAGCCCCATAAAAAAAACTGAGATAAATATTCTTTAAAACGGGTTGATTAGCGCTTGGATACGTTTTACTTACCCCATTCATTGAGAAAATTACTTTTTTATCGTCTGCCATATTAAATTCTACCTCTTAATGCGTTAAAAGCCCATGCAATAGCATAGAAACCAATACCTGCAATAGAGAATCCTATTGCGTATTCTGGATATTTAAGCAAGCCGATAAGAATTAATGCAGTCCCTAAAATAGCCATGACAAGAGCGGTGTAACCGAAGATTTTATTTTTGTTTAAACTCATGGTGGTTGATGGAAAAGACAAATATCGAACTTTTATTTAAAATCCTCCCTATAGAAATTAGTACTTTCGTAAATGAAGAACAAATTCGAATGAAATTAGAAGAGGAGAAAAATAAAGACGCTATCAAAATGGCATGGGCATCACTTGAAGCTAAGGTGCGCAAAAATAAGTTGGGAGGTGGAAAAGAACGCTTAAAAAAGCTTGAAGATAAAGGAAAATTAAGCGCAAGAAAACGGATTGATCAACTGGTTGATAATCCAAATGAAACTTTTGAGATAGGTGTATTGGCAGCTGAAAACATGTACCAAGAATACGGCGGATGTCCTTCTGCAGGTGTTGTAGTTGTTATTGGGAAAATTGCTGGAAGGTATTGTGTAATAGTAGCAAATGACCCTACTGTAAAAGCTGGTGCTTGGTTTCCAATGACCGCTAAAAAAAATCTAAGAGCCCAAGAAATTGCCATGCAAAACCGAATCCCAATTGTTTATCTTGTAGATAGTGCAGGGATTTTTCTACCGCTCCAGGATCAAATTTTTGCAGATAAAGAAGATTTTGGTCGAATTTTTAGAAATAACGCTCGGATGAGTAGTATGGGTATCGTTCAGATTGCTGCTGTAATGGGAAGTTGTGTAGCCGGAGGAGCTTATTTACCGATCATGTCTGATGAATCCATAATCGTTGAAAAAACTGGGAGTATTTTTTTGGCTGGAAGTTATTTGGTAAAAGCGGCTATTGGAGAAAATATTGATAACGAAACACTTGGAGGTGCAGATACCCACAGCAGTATCAGTGGTGTTACTGATTACAAAGTAAAAGATGACTCCGCCGCACTGAACAAAATTCGCAGTTTAGTAGAGAAAATGGGATCTCGCCCTAAAGCTGGTTTCAAGCGATCTGAAATTACCCTCCCCGTGTTACCTTTAGAAGAAATCTACGGCTGTTTGCCCAAGGTTAGAACCCAACCCTACGACACCTATGCTTTGCTAGATCATTTAGTCGATGCAAACTCTTTGGATGAATACAAAAAAGAATATGGACAAACTCTAATCACAACCTATGCGAAAATTGACGGATGGTCAGTAGGTATCGTGGCAAATCAAAGAAAAGTCGTTAAAAGCAAAACAGGAGAAATGCAGTTTGGTGGAGTTATTTATGGGGATTCAGCAGACAAGGCAACCCGATTCATTGCCAATTGCAATCAACGTAACATCCCACTTGTCTTTCTTCAAGACGTAACTGGATTTATGGTAGGTAGTAAAGCGGAGCATAGCGGAATCATCAAAGATGGCGCAAAAATGGTCAATGCAGTTTCAAATTCTGTAGTCCCTAAATTTACAGTAGTGATTGGAAATTCCTTTGGTGCAGGAAATTATGCCATGTGTGGCAGGTCGTTTGACCCAAGATTTATGATTGCATGGCCCACAGCTAAAATTGCAGTAATGGGAGGTGCACAAGCTTCTAATGTTTTACTCCAAATAGAAAAAGCTACTTCAAAAAAAGAAACTAAAGAAAAGCAAGTAAAAAAAGAAGAGGACCTGAAGAAAGAAATCCAGTCACGTTATGAAGAAAAAACTCAGATCCTACACGCCGCTTCCCAGTTGTGGATTGATGCTGTAATTGACCCCATGGCCACAAGAGAGTGGATCAGTATGGGAATTGAAACTGCCAATGAGTCTCCTGCAGAGGAAAAATTTAATATGGGGGTTTTACAAGTCTAAAACTTTTACTGGGTCTTGTAAAAGAGTTTCTTTTCTTCTAATCTTCCCGCTGTCGGTCTCCATAAAGTTTGAAAAAATAACAATGGACTTAGGACACTCGAAGGGTTCAAGACTTTTACATTTTTTAATCCTATCTGTAAGCTGATCAAGGTCTATCGAGGCTGAATGTTTTAATGCTAAAATGACTTTTTCACCCAATTCGTCATCAGCTATTCCCCCAATAAAAAAGTGGGCTGAAATCACTTGTGAAAGCTTACGCTCTATTTGTTGTGGATGTAATTTTACTCCTCCTGAATTAATTACCTCATCTACCCTACCTATTAATTTAAAACGCTGATCTTCTAAAAGTTCTATTGCATCGTTGGTAACAAAATGATCTACTTGCAACAATTCTGAGGTAACCACCAAACAACCCCTTTGATCTTGCTCAATTTCCACATAAGGTAAGCAGCGAAACTCAGAAGGTGAATCCTCCATTGTGCGCACAGCAATATGGGACAAAGTTTCTGTCATTCCGTAGGTTTCATAAGCTTTTACTTTTGTTTTCAGTAGGGCTTCTTGCAATGACTTTGAAACAAAAGCACCCCCTATGATCAATTTTTTTACCTGCTTAATATTGTCCAAAGAGTGAAATGCTTGCATTGGTGTCATCGCTACAAAATCATATGTTTTCTGATTTTTGTAAAAGGGGTTCCTCTTGGGTGAGACCAGATCTAATGAAAGCCCTAAAATCATGGCGCGAATCAGCATCATTTTACCCGCAATAAAATTTGATGGGAGACAATGCAAAGCACGATCGCCAACACTGACATTAAAAAAGTCTCCGGTAGCAATTGCACTATTTACTAGGGCTTGCTTTTGAAAACGAATTTTTTTAGGGGAAGCAGTTGTTCCGGAGGTTACTAAATCAATGGTTTCCGAGTGGTCTAACCAATCCATTAAAAAGTCACCCATATATTTTTCATACTGGTCTCCTTCTTTAATAAAACTGTAAGCTACTTGTTTCAGCCCGTTCCAATCGTATGGGAATCCATTGAGTAAAAAGCGATTGTGAATTTTAGTGTAATGTGGTATTTGCATTTTATAATGTTGAAGTGAGATTTTCTTTCCAATTCTTCCAGCCGTACTTTTTAGACATCAGCAATAAAAATAAAGGATACAAAACGAGTAAGGAAATAAATATTTCTGCACCTAAAGAAGGCTCCGAAATATCAATGAGTACGGATTCTGTTTGGAAAGCGGTCCAATTGGAAGTAACAAGTAACGCAGTGACTAGGTTATTTGCAGCATGAAAACCTAAAGCAAGTTCAATACCTTCGTCCATAAGAGTCATAACTCCCAAGAAAAATCCTGTTCCTATGTAGTAGCCCATGATCCCATAGCCTAGTTTTTCGACTTCAGGATTAAAAATATGTAATGACCCGAAAATTAAAGAAGTCATGACCAGTGGTGCCCATGCATTTTTAAATAAGCCCCCAAAACCCTGCATCAAATATCCCCTAAAAACGTATTCCTCCATACTGGTTTGAATGGGTATTAATAGAGTAGCGACAATAAAGAGAATGATAAATTGCTGGGGGTTAAAATTCCATTTGTAGTCCTCAGGACTCAGGACATAATCCAAAAGTATGATAACTACAGTTATTCCAGCCCAAACTGAAAAAGCAAACAGACTACGACTCCAATCCATTGTTTTTCGAGAAGTTGATATGCTTAATAGTGTTCTTTCATGTAACTTTTTTACGACCAACCAAAGACCCAAAAACCCAATTACAAAGGGAATCAATAATAGAAAAAGCTGAAGGTTTTTATCAATATTTCTCATGGCTTCCATAGGGTCGGAACCAGGCGTGACAGCACCTTCTTCAATGATGGCAAAAGTTAATGGAAGTTGTCCAAAAACATTAAAAATAATAATGACAAAAGATCCCAGAAGGTACATCCAAAAGGGATTTTTATAGGAAAGGGCTTGCTTTAAGAACATCGTTGTTAAATTGAATCCCAAGGTATCGAATTATCCATACCCAAACAACCCTTTTCAATAAACAAAGGGCAATCGATATTATTTACAAAGAGAGAACCTGTACCCAAACCTTGAGGGATCGTAACCTTTAATTGATACGCCCACTGAGCAATAGCATTCAAGCCTATGTTACTTTCTAAAGCACTAGTAACCCACCATCCAATACCCAATTTTTCAGCGAGATCAATCCATTGTTCCGAATGGGTGAAGCCACCCAACAAACTTGGTTTAAGAATTACATAGTGTGGATTGATCTGACGGAGCACCTCATACTTTTTACCCGTTTCGTAGTGTCCAATCAATTCCTCATCTAAAGCAATGGGTAATGGTGTGTCTTGGCACAATTTAGCCATGGTTTCCCATTGATTTACAGCAATGGGCTGTTCTATGGAATGGATCTGATAATCACTTAATCTTTTTAACTTTTCAAGGGCATCATCGGGTTTAAAAGCCCCATTTGCATCCACTCTAAGATTTATGTCACTTTCCGAGTAAGAACCTCGTATGCGTGCCAAAAGATCAAGTTCTGAATCAAAATCAAGAGCACCTATCTTTAATTTGATACAATCAAAACCAGTGGTCAAAAGCTGATCTATTTGGGCTCGCATAAATTCATAATCACCCATCCAAACCAATCCATTGATCGGAATCTGCTTTTCTCCTTTTGTGAAAGCTGAGGGAAATAAAGAAAATGGATTTTTCGAACGAAGGGAGAGCATTGCAGTTTCTAAACCCATCTGAACAGCAGGCCAATGAGTCAAATCAGGAAGTTCCACATTTGCTTCAAGGGCATCGCATAGCTGCAATAAAATGGATTCTATTTGATTGGCGTTATCTGGACTCAAACCCTCTATCAAACTACATTCACCGAATCCATTTTTACCTTCCTCCTCAAGAATTAGGAACCAACTATCCTTAGCGGTCAAGATACCTCGCGATGTTCCACTAGGTCTTTTAAATTCTAAACGATATTTTTTGAATGATGCTTTCATTAACCCAAAGAAAAACTAATAAAAATTAAAACGGACAATGCGAAAGTTGTCAAGGCTACCTTCTTCAATTCTGGATCTAATAATTTTGGATCTAGATTTGTTATCACCTTTACTAAATGAAAAGCTAAAGGAATCAGTCCAATGAATGAAAGCCAAT
The DNA here is from genome assembly GCA_029243165.1 of Flavobacteriaceae bacterium. GTDB lineage: Bacteria > Bacteroidota > Bacteroidia > Flavobacteriales > Flavobacteriaceae > MS024-2A. The sequence continues at coordinate 26,763 of JAQWSN010000024.1, read as the reverse complement.
AAAAGGAAAGAGGTTGCCGCAAAAAGAAAAACAGAATAAGAACACTTGGATTTACGATCAAAAAATAATGGTAGTATTTGGCAACTACTGGACCTAAAATAACGACTAAGCTTCTCTTGCCAGCAGCTGCATCATTTTCACGGTCGCGCATATTATTTAAATTTAAAACAGCTACAGATAAGAACCCTACAACCAGTGCGAGTAAAAATGCTGCCGTAGAAAAAACTTTCAATTGAAGAAAATAAGCCCCTAGTACACTGACTAAACCAAAAAATAAAAAAACGAATACATCTCCCAATCCTCGATAACCATAAGCATTTTTACCAACTGTGTAAGCAATTGCTGCCCATACACTGAAGATTGCCAAACCAATAAAAATTAAAAAATAAAGCCAAGATTCTCTTCCAAAAGCTGCTGTGATTAGGGTGAATGCTAATGACAATGCTACCAAAGACATCCAAATAATTCCTTTTTTGAGAGCTTGACGACTGAGTAAACCTTGTTGGAGTACCCTTTTGGGCCCTATCCTATCCGAATTGTCCGTTCCCTTGACACCATCACCGTAGTCATTGGCAAAATTAGATACAATTTGAAATGCAATTGCGGTAAGTAACATCAAGTAAAACAATGTCCATGAAAAATTTGTGTCTTGAATACACAATGCATTTCCAACGACTATGCCCGAAATAGACAAGGGCAACGTACGCAATCGAGCAGCACGAATCCAAACCTTTATTTTTTCAAATGGCATTAAGGAAATTTGGGATATTTTTTAAAGTTTGGTGGTCGTTTTTCCAAAAAGGCTTGTTTGCCCTCTTGAGCCTCTTCCATTAAGTAATACATTAATGTAGCATCACCAGCCAATTGCATAAGTCCGTGTTGACCGTCTAGTTCAGCATTTAGGCTTCGTTTGATCATCCTCAGGGCAAGAGGGCTTCTTTGCTGCATAATCTGACACCATTCCATAACTGTATCCTCTAACTTTTCAAGAGGAACTACTTTGTTCACCATACCCATATCCATTGCTTCCTGAGCAGAATACTGTTGGCATAAAAACCAAATTTCACGTGCTTTTTTCTGACCCACATGACGCGCCAAGTAGGACGAACCAAAACCTCCATCAAAACTCCCTACTTTAGGACCTGTTTGACCAAAAATGGCATTTTCACTCGCTATGGTTAAATCACAAACCACATGTAAAACATGACCTCCTCCAATGGCATATCCATTTACCATTGCAATTACTGGCTTGGGTAGTTCTCGAATTCGTTTATGCAAATCCAAAACATTGAGTCTAGGAACACCATCTTCTCCAACATAACCCCCTACCCCTTTAACGTTTTGGTCACCTCCACTACAAAAAGCCTTTTCGCCAATACCAGTAAGGACAACCACATCGACGTCATTACGCTCACGACAAACTTCCATAGCCTCCAACATTTGCACATTGGTTTCAGGCCGAAAAGCATTGTAAACTTCAGGTCGGTTGATTGTAATTTTTGCAACTCCTTCACAGAATTCAAAAAGAATATCACTAAAAGTACCTAAGGATTCCCATGTTCTCATTCCAATTATTTTTTTACAAAAATACAGATTTATTCACGAGCAAAAGAATGGATTTAATCGAATTGATCTGGAAGTGCTCACGGATTTCCCTCTAGTCAATTTTAATAATCCAAAAAATTGTAATTTGGGTTTAAATCAACCCCAAAGAATATGAAAAAATCAATCAAGATCGTGATCATGTGCATAGGTCTATTTCTATTAGGAATAGGTTTAGGAATGGATTTAGGTAATTCAGAGAAAGAAAGTAGTCCGTATAAAATATCCGGCATGGTGCTTTCATTAATAGCAAGTCTTACTCTGGTAAAGAAAATCAGACGGAATGAAAAGTAATGAATTTCTAAACTTTACGTTCTGCCATCCATTTAAAATAATCGAGTAAAACCGTATCGTTTTGCCTACGAGGTGTCTGAATTTCCAGAAGCTGAGGCTTGTTATTACGCTTAAGAAAACGAGAAAATTTTTGTTTTAATTTCCAAGAACTTCGAACCCGTGAGTATTCGATACCAAAAGTTTTCGCAACATATTTGGCATCCCGCTGATGGACCGTTTCAAAGTAACGATCGTATTCTGGAGTATCTTTTTTACCAGGCAATATTCGAAAGATTCCTCCACCTTGATTATTGATCAATATGATTTTAAAATTTTTTGGAATGGCTTCGTTCCAAAGGCCATTGATGTCATAAAAAAAACTCAGGTCACCAGTAATTAGAACTGTAGGACGCGAATTAATTTGAGCAGCTCCTACCGCGGTAGCTGTACTCCCGTCAATACCACTTGTCCCTCGATTACAATAAAATTCTGTATTGTTAGGCCAGTCAAACAGTTGAGCATAACGAATGGAAGAGCTGTTTGCTAATTGAATTTGAAGCCCTTGTGGAAGCCGACGGGAAAGAAATTTGAATACAGATAAATCTGAAAAAGGAAGCTTAGATAAATAGTCTGCCCCCACCTTTTTAAAATTTTCATAAACTCCCAAAACATCACTTTGAAATTTACTTGAAAGAACTTCCGAATCGCTGTAGAGAATCTCTAAAAAGGATTGGGGTGTGGTTTTAAAATGTTGGTCTAAGCAGTAATAAGTATTGTAGGCTTTTTTTACATCTACATGCCAATGGTGACGTGGAGCGTGTTTACGTAGAAAAAATTTAATCTTTTTAGAAACTACCATACCGCCAAAAGTCAAAAGAATTTCTGGAGCGATTTGATCCTCGATACCATCCTCAGTAAGAGCAACGGGAGCCATTAAAGTATCTATGGAATTGATCACTCTGGGATGATTTACATTGGATGTTGTTTCGGTAAAAACAACTACTGATGGGTCTTGACAAAGAAGATTGATTAATTTTTGAGAAATCAAACCAGGGGGCATCTGACCTACAATAACCCACTTTTTAGAAGCATGGTGCCAGGTCTTTTTCGAACTTTCAAAATCAACAGAATTTTGTTCTGATTTTTCATTTACTTGTCTGGACAACTCTAAAGGCACTAATTCGTCGGTCATACCGTAGAGGGGTTCTTCCATGGGTACATTTAAATGTACTGGGCCTTGCGCTTTAATTGCTTGTTCTAAAACTCGAGAAACTTCTGCAGTGTTATGCCCTTGGAGAGATTGTTGAATTTCTTCAATCTCTTTTTGATTTGCATTTTGAGGGAGTAATTCTTGCATTGGATTTTCAATCAAAATATCCGTAGCGTGAATTACGTCTGGCTTCAACAGGGCTGCAGCTTCCAAATGAGGTTCAAAGACTCCTGTTTGACGAATGGTTTGCCCGTCTCCAATATCAATCCTATGGGGCATCCGATCAGCAGAAATGACAACCAAGGGAATATCACTGTAATAGGCCTCAGCTACGGCTGGATAAAAATTAAGTAATGCAGAACCAGATGTACAAACAAGCGCAACAGGCTTTTTAAGTTGTTGTGCCATTCCCAAAGCAAAAAATCCAGCTGCCCTTTCGTCTACAATACTGTAGGTTTTAAAAAAATGCTGCGAAACAAAACCATTTGTTAGAGGAGCGTTTCGAGAGCCTGCACAAATTACGATATGCTCTATTTCATAATGCTCGCACATACGAACTACGGTTTGTGCTAGAGGTATGGTTGGGTAGCTAGGCATACATTAAAATCTGCTTCATCGCATACAAAAGTACAAAACACAGGGCATAACCCAGAACTTAAAAGAGCTTAAAGTACTTTGGCAAGTGTTTTTGCTTTTCGTTGAATTTCTTGCCATTCTTTTTCAGGATCACTCCCTGAAGTAATACCAGCCCCGACATAAAGCGTAGTTTTTTCAGGAGTCCAGCTCGCACAACGAAGATTTACAAAAAATTGAGTCTCTGAAGCATTGGTTGGTCCAAAAAATCCTGTGTAGTAGCCCCTCTCGTAAGGCTCATTATTTAAAATAAACTGTTGAGCCTCGCTTTTAGGAATTCCTCCAACAGCAGGAGTTGGATGCAAAACTCGGGAAAGATTGTGTAAATTTCCTCGAAGTCTTGGAAATTGAAAATGGGTGCATAAATGAACTAAATTTCCTGCTTGATGATTAGTTGTAGGGCTTTTGACAATCTGATTAGAGGGAAACAATGTCTTTAAATCTGATTCAACCTGAACAGAGACAAGCTCTTGTTCTTCAATTTCTTTTTCTGTCCACTTGGGAGCTTCGTTTTCTTGAAATGTTTGTGTAGCTGCCAGTGCCATAGTTTGAGTAAAATCACCTCTAGTATTAATAAATTGTTCAGGGCTGGCCCCGAACCAAGTTCCTACCAACGGATGATGCCATAAATAAACCATTGCTGAAGGGTAATACTGTATCAAATCCATAAAAATTTCTACCGCATTTCTTTTACTGGCGAGCTGATGTGCTTGGGAAAGTACAACCTTCTTCAATTCCCCTTTTGCGATAAATTCTTTCCCTTTGACTACTAAATCCGTGAAGGTACTCTTGTTCTTTAAATCTAAAGATCGAACTACATGCTCATCCGATTTCACCTTGATCTTCTGAATTGTATGGCTTTCAGCATATTGATTCGGTATGAAAGGGATTGGCTTTTCAAGATCGAATGGAGCCATCAAGAAACCGTTGCAGTTTAAATCCTTTGTCAAATTTAATTTAGCATCCTTTTGAAAAAATAAAGTTACTTCGGCTGAGCTGGGTAACTTGTAACAAACAAAAGGTCTGTTTGCTTCCCAAAGAGAGTAAAGCTTTTTAAGCAGGGGTTCCATTATTCTTTGTAACGGGTGTAAGTGGTTAGTTTACAAATAGAAATTAATTGTTGGGTATCATCTTCAACTTTAATTTCCCAAAGTTGAATCGTCTTTCCCAAATTGATCGGTCTCGCCGTTGCGTAAACATAACCTGATTTTACACTTTTTAAATGATTTGCTGAAATTTCAATCCCCCTTACAATTGCTTTAGGGTTTTTATTTAAAATAAAAACTGCTGCACTTCCAACGCTCTCTGCCAGTGCAGCTGTAGCTCCACCGTGCAAAACCCCATCAGGTTGATACACTGTTTTAGTTACAGGCATACGGGCAGTTAAAAAATCCGCTCCTACATCAGTAAATTCGATTTTGAGGGTTTCCATGAGTGTGTTTTTACAAATGGCGTTAGTAAGTTTGAGTACTTCCTCTTTCTCCATATTTATTTTTTTACTAAAATAAGAAAACCTCCTGGGGTAAACAGGAGGTTTTCGGGTATTCACAAAAGGAAAGGTTTATTTCACTTCTTCGAAATCAACATCTTGGACATTATCTCCTCCTGAAGCATCAGCTGCTGCATCGGGCTGTGGTTGAGCCTCTGGACCTGCTCCGCCTCCAGCTTCTGCCTGAGCCTTGTACATTTCCTCAGAAGCATTTTTCCACGCTTCGTTCATTACTTCAAGTGCTTTGTCAATTGCATCCAAATCTTTAGATTCGTGAGCCTTCTTCAAATCAGCTAAAGCAGTTTCAATAGGTGCTTTTTTGTCTTCAGAAAGCTTTTCTCCAAACTCAGTCAACTGTTTTTCAGTTTGGAAAATCATTTGATCTGCACTGTTGAGTTTGTCAACTTGTTCTTTTGCTTTTTGATCGGCATCAGCATTGGCTTCAGCCTCTTGTTTCATCTTTTCGATTTCTTCTTCAGTTAAACCTGAAGAGGCTTCTATTCTGATGTCCTGAGACTTATTAGTTGCTTTATCCAATGCACTCACCTTGATGATTCCGTTTGCATCAATATCAAAAGTCACTTCAATCTGGGGGGTTCCTCGCTGAGCGGGTGGAATCCCATCTAAATGAAATCGTCCAATGGTTTTATTATCTCCCGCCATAGAACGTTCACCTTGAAGTACGTGAATTTCAACAGAAGGCTGATTGTCAGCTGCAGTAGAGAATGTCTGTGATTTTTTAGTTGGAATAGTCGTATTGGATTCAATCAATTTGGTCATTACTCCTCCCATCGTTTCGATTCCTAAAGAAAGTGGGGTCACATCTAGAAGAAGTACATCTTTAACATCTCCGGTTAATACCCCTCCTTGAATTGCAGCACCAATTGCAACAACTTCATCAGGATTTACTCCTTTGGAAGGTTTTTTCCCAAAAAACTTTTCTACTTCTTCTTGAATGACTGGAATCCGAGTTGATCCCCCTACTAAAATCACTTCATCAATATCTGATTTGGACAAACCAGCATCGTCAAGCGCTTTCTTTACAGGAGCCATCGAACGCTTAACCAATTCGTCAGCAAGTTGTTCGAAATTTGCTCGCGTAAGGGTAGTGACTAAGTGTTTCGGTCCTGAGTCTGTTGCCGTAACGTAAGGCAAATTGATTTCCGTTTGAGCAGAAGAGGAAAGTTCAATTTTTGCTTTTTCGGCTGCTTCTTTCAAACGTTGTAAGGCCATGGGATCCTTTCTTAGGTCAATGCCCTCATCCTTAATGAATTTCTCAGCAAGAAAATCAATAATGACTTGATCAAAGTCATCTCCTCCAAGGTGGGTGTCGCCATTGGTTGAAAGCACTTCAAAAACACCGTCTCCCAATTCTAGAATAGAAATGTCAAAAGTTCCTCCTCCAAGGTCGTAAACTGCAATTTTTTGATCCTTTCCTCCTTTGTCCAAACCATAAGCTAGAGCTGCGGCGGTAGGTTCATTGATGATTCGTTGCACCTTTAGCCCGGAAATTTCTCCAGCCTCTTTGGTGGCTTGACGCTGAGAGTCATTAAAGTAAGCAGGTACTGTAATGACAGCTTCTGTTACGTCTTGTCCTAAATAATCTTCTGCAGTCTTCTTCATTTTTTGAAGAATCATGGCCGAGAGCTCCTGAGGTGTGTAAAGACGACCATCAATGTCCACTCTCGGTGTATCGTTGTCACCTTTTACTACTTTGTAGGCAACATTTTTTACTTCTTTATTTGATTCAGAAAACTTATTTCCCATAAAACGCTTGATGGAGGCAATCGTTTTTGTAGGATTTGTTACAGCTTGTCTTTTTGCTGGATCACCTACTTTAATTTCTCCTCCTTCAACAAAAGCAATTACAGAAGGTGTTGTTCTTTTACCTTCTGCATTGGGGATTACAACTGGCTCATTTCCTTCCATCACAGAAACACATGAATTTGTAGTTCCTAAATCAATTCCAATTATTTTACTCATGATAATTTTAATATTTTTCTGTACATAGTCAAGCATTGTGCCATGCGCTTAATACTGACAGCTTGACAGTAGGTTTTAAAAAAAACAAAGAACCCCCTTCTTAATTAGGGCAATAAAAAAATAACTGAAACCGTCTCAAATTAATTTAAATAAAGAAATACTACTTTTGAAAAAAAAAATCATGTCGTCAGCCAAGAAAAACTATGCGCGAATAACGACCAAAACCTTGCAAGAAATGAAAGCAAATGGGGAAAAAATCTCCATGCTTACAGCTTACGATTACACGCTTGGTGGAATAGTAGATCAGGCGGGAATCGATGTCATTTTAGTAGGTGATTCCGCCTCCAATGTAATGGCAGGTCATGAAACTACACTACCAATAACCCTAGATCAGATGATCTATCATGCCAGCAGTGTTGTTAGAGCTGTAAAAAGAGCTTTGGTTATCGTAGATCTTCCCTTTGGAACTTATCAAGCGGATTCTAAAGAGGCACTTCGATCTGCCATTCGGATCATGAAAGAATCAGGTGCTCATGGTGTCAAATTAGAGGGGGGGAGACAGGTTAAAGAATCCATAGAACGAATTCTTCAAGCAGGAATTCCGGTTATGGGACATTTGGGACTCACGCCTCAATCAATCTACAAGTTTGGAACCTACACTGTTCGTGCTAAAGAGGAGGAAGAGGCTTCTCAGCTATTAAAAGACACTAAAATGTTGGAAGAAATAGGATGTTTTGGTATTGTATTAGAAAAAATTCCTGCTGATCTGGCTGGCCAAGCCGCTCATTCCATCTCCGTTCCAATTGTAGGCATAGGTGCTGGTAATAAGGTTGACGGACAAGTATTGGTATTACATGATATGCTTGGGATGAATAAAGAATTTAGCCCCCGTTTTTTAAGGCGTTATTCGGATTTAAATAAAATTATTCACCAGGCGATCGGACAATACAGTGCTGATGTAAAATCATTGAATTTTCCCAATGATAATGAGCAATACTAAAATTCATTTTGGAAAAGCAAATTCTTTTTGAAGACAACCATCTCATTGTCGTTAACAAAAAAGCAGGTGAACTAGTTCAGGGAGACCAAACCGGAGATGTTCCACTAGCTGAAAAGATTAAAAGCTTTTTAAAAAAGAAATACAATAAACCAGGAGCCGTTTTTCTTGGAGTAGTTCATCGATTGGATCGTCCCACCAGTGGGGTAGTCGTTTTTGCTAAAACTTCAAAAGCTTTATCCCGATTGAATGAACAATTTAAAAAGAGAATTCCAAAAAAAACTTATTGGGCCATTGTTTCCAATGCTTTTCCTGATGAAAAAGGCAGTTTAAGCCACTGGATGACACGCAATACCAAACAAAATAAGTCGAGAGCTCATACTAAAGAAGTTCCCAATAGCAAATTGGCCAAACTTCAATTTAAACGCATAAAAAACTTTGATCACTACTGCCTGTTAGAAGTACATTTAGAAACGGGTCGTCATCATCAAATCAGAGCTCAATTCAGCGCACTAAATTTTCCCATACAAGGAGATTTAAAATACGGTGCATCCAGAAGTAATAAAGATGGAAGCATCAGCTTACATGCGCGCTGCTTACAGATTGAACATCCCGTTGCAAAAGAGCACTTAACATTTACTTCAGATCCGCTGAAAGTGGGGATATGGAAGGCCGTTCTTTCCGATTGAGATATGCTGCTTTATTTCTAATTACCTGAGCTATGGAAACATTATTAATTTTACTTTCAAGCCAAGAAAGGATATCGAGATATAAAAAGGAACGTCGTTCGTAAGGGTCGTTTTCATATTGCTTCAATTCTTTGTATAAATCTTTAAAAGCCCGCTTCAAATCGTGAGGGTAAATGTCACCAAGCCCCTTCACAAATCGAATCATTGCCTTTTGGACTTCGTGCAAATCATTCATTTTAATCAAAAATTTATACGTTTCTCTCAAGTGGGTTTCTAGATGATAATCAAAACCCGCCTCGTAATGTGCAAAAATATTTAAGACCCTAGAAAAGCAAAGTAAATCTTCTCTCATTTTTAGATTTTTATTGCTTATTATTTTATCTAAATAAACAATACAATTTTCGTAATCCTCAGCACCAAAATAGACACAAGCAATTTTGTAATAAAACATCATGATATGATGAGGATCGATCTGATTACTGAATTTTGAAATTCCCTTCTTAATTTCCGGAACAATGACCGCACCCTCTTCAAAACTACCCTCCAAAAAGTGTAAATTGAGTTTATTACTGTAATAAAACTGAAAACTGAGCGCCTTTAAATTATCATTTTTAGGAAATTCATCATCGGATGTTCGAGACATCATTTGTTGGAGTACTTCTTTAAATTTTGAGGGATATTTTATCAAAGTAAGACTTTCCATCAAATAATTATTTCCTTTTAAATAAAATACCGGATGTATGGCAATCATTGCAGGGGATTCTTCAAACATCTCAATCCATTTGGATGCATAGCGGTAAGTTGAAAGAAAGTCATGCGTTAGAAAACTGTACCAAACGTGGGCTTTGTAATACCATAATTTCTCTCTAAAGCCAAGGGAATCAAATTCTAACTTAGGCAAATTCTCATAAAAAAACTTCGTGATCTCACGAAATTCTTCATCACTTTTAGCATAACCTGCCTTGATCAATCTTTCGTACAACTGAAGTGATAAATTCGACAGTCGAGTAGCTAAATTATTTTGAAATCTTAACTGGTCTGCCTCAGAGATTAAGGTTTCCGTTCGATTGCTCAAACTTCGTGTAATGTATTGTGATTCAATAACTTTTTCAAGTTCTACAATATCATAAGCACTGTATTTTTCTTCATTTTTTATGGCTAACAATTTTGCTTTTTCAAGAACTTTAAGACTTTGTTTGTACAAACCCTTCTGATAAAGGATTGTTGCAAAATCCAATTGTTCTCTGATTTGAATCCTTATGTTTTTATGCACAGGATTCATTCGTAAACTGATCAAAATTTGTTTGTAGAGATGCGCCTTCAAGTTTGATAATTGCTGTTTGGTAACAATGCCTTTTCTCAAAATCACTTTTTCATCGTAGCGATTCATCTTGTCTAACAGATGAAAGAGATTCAAGAATTTCGAGTCTTCGTTAGAACCCATTCTGCCTACGTACAATCTAAACTGTCTTTTTTCTGACTTAGTAAGAGATTTTACAAGCACAAACAAATTATCTTTCTGCTCACTTGTCATTGTAACGGGTTTTGATGCAATTAACTAATTATTAGTGTTTTATGTGACAGTTTATCCTGTCGAATGTTGTAATACAAAAATAAGGATTTTATCTCAATATTGAGGTTTAATTTAAATTCGTAATATCTAACAAATTGTGTTTTTATATCCCCCTATGGATTATGTATAAATTTTTGATACTACCCTACGCGATGGCGAACAGGTTCCGGGGTGTAAATTAGACTCTAAAACCAAACTCATTATTGCTGAACAGCTTGATTTTCTTGGTGTTGACGTTCTAGAAGCTGGTTTTCCTATTTCCAGTCCTGGAGATTTTAAATCCGTACAAGAAATTTCAAAATTAATTAAAAATGCGCGAGTTTGTGGTCTTACAAGAGCTGTAAAAAAAGATATTGATGTTGCTGCAGATGCTATTAAAAGTGCAAAAAAATCAAGAATTCATACCGGTATTGGAACTTCGGAGAGTCATATGCGTTACAAATTCAACGCTACAGCGGATGAAGTTCTCGAACGTGCTGTAGCGGCAGTAAAACACGCTAAATCTTATGTAGAAGATGTTGAATTCTATGCGGAAGATGCGGGTAGAACCAATAATGAATTTTTAGCACGAGTTTGTGAAGCGGTCATCAAAGCAGGTGCTACTGTATTAAATATTCCAGACACTACAGGATATTGTTTGCCAGAAGAATACGGAGCTAAAATGAAGTACCTCATGGAAAATGTTAAAGGGATTCATAAAGCTAGGCTATCGTGTCATTGTCACAATGATCTCGGTTTAGCAACTGCTAATTCCATAGCAGGAGTTCAAAATGGTGCACGACAAATAGAATGTACCATAAATGGTATTGGAGAACGTGCAGGAAACACCTCTTTGGAAGAAGTCGTTATGATTCTTCGTCAACATCCAGGACTTAATTTAGACACACGCATACAATCTCAGATGCTAAATGGCATCAGCAAATTAGTTTCTGAAAGTATGGCCATGCCCGTACAACCCAACAAGGCAATTGTTGGGGCAAATGCATTTGCTCATTCTTCAGGAATCCATCAAGACGGAGTAATCAAGAAAAGAGAAACCTACGAAATCATTGACCCAAAAGACGTAGGTGTTACAGAATCATCTATTGTTCTTACTGCTAGAAGCGGTCGTGCCGCACTGGCCTATCGAGCAAAAAATATTGGATACGAATTAGATAAACTACAATTGGATAAAGTTTATCAACAATTCCTTGTGGTCGCAGATCAACAAAAGGAAATTAATGATGAAGATTTACCCAAGATCATTGAAGCAAGTAAAATATAAACAGAACATCATTTCATGAAAAAAACCCTATTTGATAAAGTTTGGGATTCCCACGTTGTAAAAAGTATTGATCAGGGACCAGACGTTCTTTTCATCGATCGGCACATGGTTCACGAGGTTACCAGTCCGGTAGCTTTTTTGGGTCTAAAAAACAGAAAACTCCCTGTTTTATATCCTGAACGAACTTTTGCAACTGCAGATCACAATACCCCAACAATCAATCAGCATCTTCCAGTTGCTGATCCGCTTTCAAGAAATCAATTGAAAGCTTTGGAAGAAAATGCAAATGAGCATGGAATTTCTTATTGGGGATTGGGACACCAGAAAAATGGTATTGTTCATGTGGTAGGACCAGAATACGGAATTACGCAGCCTGGAGCCACCATAGTATGTGGCGATTCCCACACTTCTACTCATGGCGCTTTTGGAGCCATTGCATTTGGTATTGGAACCTCAGAAGTGGAAATGGTTTTAGCCACTCAATGTATCATGCAGCCTAAACCAAAAAAAATGAGAATCACTATGAATGGTTCTTTAAATAAAGGAGTGACACCTAAGGATGTTGCACTTTTCATTATTTCCAAATTGACTACTTCAGGAGCAACTGGCTATTTTGTAGAATATGCAGGTGAAGTTTTTGAAGATCTCAGTATGGAGGGTCGTATGACAGTATGCAACTTGAGCATTGAAATGGGAGCTCGAGGAGGAATGATTGCGCCTGATAAAAAAACGTTTGACTACATAAAAGACAGAGAGTTTACTCCAAAAGGTTCCGATTGGACCAAAGCAATGAAGTATTGGAAAACCTTACATACCGACGAAGGAGCTGCTTTCGATAAAGAATTTACCTATGATGGAGCTGAAATTGATCCCATGATTACATTTGGAACCAATCCAGGAATGGGAATGAGCATAACTAAAGCCATACCCAGTGCTTCTGATATTGAAGGTGGAAAAACTACCTATGAAAAATCCTTGGAATACATGGGATACAAGGAAGGTGAGCATATGGTAGGAAAACCGATTGATTACGTGTTTATCGGAAGTTGTACCAATGGACGAATTGAAGATTTTCGAGCTTTTGCAAGTATCGTGAAGGGTCACAAACGCGCTAAGAATGTAACTGCTTGGTTAGTACCAGGATCACATAAGGTGTTGAATGCTATCAAAGATGAAGGTTTATTAGATGTTTTTGAAGCTGCAGAATTCAAGCTACGTGAGCCTGGATGTTCCGCATGCTTAGCCATGAATGATGACAAAATTCCTGCCGGAAAATATGCAGTTAGTACTTCTAACAGAAACTTCGAAGGTCGTCAAGGACCGGGTTCAAGAACCTTACTTGCGAGTCCTCTTGTTGCCGCTGCTGCAGCCATTACAGGAAAAATAACCGATCCAAGAACCTTAATTTAAAAATCATGGCATACGATTCATTTAATATCCTAACCAGTACCGCTGTTCCTTTACCTATTGAAAATGTGGATACGGATCAAATTATCCCTGCACGATTTCTAAAAGCGACTGAAAGAAAAGGCTTTGGAGATAATTTATTTCGTGATTGGAGATACAATCAAGACGATTCTCCAAAAACAGATTTTGTTTTGAACAATTCTACCTACTCTGGAAAAATTTTGGTTGGTGGTCGTAATTTTGGTTCCGGCTCATCCAGAGAACATGCAGCATGGGCAATTTATGATTATGGTTTTCGATGTGTTGTTTCAAGTTTTTTTGCGGATATCTTTAGAAATAACTGCCTCAATATTGGAGTGCTTCCAGTTCAGGTATCTCCTGAATTTCTGAATCAAATATTTGAGGTTATCGAACAAGATCCAGATACTACCCTCACCGTTGATTTACTAAACCAAAAAATCACCCTAGGAGCTGCTGAAGCTTCAGAAAATTTTGAAATCAATAGCTACAAAAAAGAAAACCTTTTAAACGGATACGACGATATTGATTATTTAAACAACATAAAGACGCAAATCAAAGATTTTGCTTCAAATACGCCGCTCTAAAGTAATCCAAAACTGATGAGAAAAACGCTCGAAATCATGGATACTACTCTGAGAGACGGAGAACAAACCTCTGGCGTTTCCTTTACTGTTTTGGAAAAACTTACTCTTGCTAAATTATTATTACAGGAATTAAAGGTTGACCGAATAGAAATCGCTTCAGCTCGTGTATCGGATGGAGAATTTAAAGCTGTAAAAGAAATCACTACATGGGCGAAAGAGCAAGGTTTAATTGAGGGTGTAGAAGTATTAACATTTGTTGATAACGGAGTTTCCATAAATTGGATGAAAGAGGCAGGAGCACAGGTTCAAAATTTATTGACAAAAGGCTCATTAAATCATTTGAAGTTTCAACTCAAACAAACTCCAGAGGAGCATTTTGAGAATATCAGTAAAAGTATTAAAGCCGCCCAAAAAGAGGGGTTTAAAACAAACATCTATCTTGAAGATTGGAGCAATGGAATGCAAAACTCTGAAGACTATGTATTTCAATCCCTTGATTTCTTAGTCACACAGCCCATAGAACGTATTTTATTACCAGATACCTTGGGGATTCTAACCCCTGATAAAACCGCAAAACACCTCTCTAAAATTTTAAATCGATATCCACAAACTCGTTTTGACTTTCACGGGCACAATGATTACGATCTTAGTGTAGCGAATGCACTCGAAGCGGTTAAAGCCGGAGTAAACGGTTTACATTTGACGGTAAACGGTATGGGAGAACGTGCTGGAAATGCACCTTTGGCCAGTGTGGTCGCTGTAATTAATGATTTTCTACCTGAGACCCAGATCAACATCAACGAAAATGCATTGCATCAAGTGAGTAAATTGGTTGCTACTTTTACAGGCTTTCGAATACCCGCTAACAAACCTATTGTCGGTGAAAATGTTTTTACACAAACTGCTGGAATTCATGCCGATGGTGATCATAAAAAAAATCTGTATTTCAATGAACTACTTCCTGAACGCTTTGGACGAAAACGCAAATATGCTCTGGGAAAAACTTCGGGTAAAGCGAATATTCAAAAAAACCTTCAACAATTAGGACTAACCTTGAATGAAGATGAATTGAAAAAAGTAACCACTCGTATTATCGAACTTGGAGATAAAAAAGAGCGAGTTACTGCAGAGGATTTGCCCTTTATTATTTCTGACGTGCTAGGAAACAACCTTCCTGACAAAGTCAAAATTCAATCTTATGTCCTAACACACTCAAAGGGTCTAAGTCCAACTACCAGTGTTTCTGTCCAGATTGAGGGAAAAACGTTTGAAGAAAATGCTTCAGGTGATGGTCAATATGACGCTTTTTGGAATGCGTTGCACAAAATTTATGCAAAGCAAAAAATGAGCTTGCCATTACTTATCGATTATGCTGTCAGGATTCCCCCTGGGAGTAATTCAGACGCACTGTGTGAAACAACCATCACATGGAAATCAAAGAAAAAAGAATTCACAACGCGAGGGTTAGACTCGGATCAAACAGTTTCTGCCATCAAAGCGACAGAAAAAATGCTCAACATTATTTAAACCAAAATCCATGAATTTAAAAATTGCTCTTTTAGCTGGAGACGGTATCGGACCTGAGGTTATCGAACAAGCGGTAAAAGTCTCAGATGCCATTGCCCAAAAATACAATCACAATATCCACTGGACTCCTGCCCTTACGGGTGCAGCAGCAATTGATGCTGTAGGAGACCCCTACCCAGAAGAAACCCATCAAGTTTGTTTGGCGGCAGATGCTGTTTTGTTTGGAGCCATTGGTCACCCAAGATTTGACAACGATCCCTCTGCAAAAGTACGACCAGAACAAGGATTGTTGAAAATGCGTCAAAAACTAGGTTTATTTGCAAATGTAAGACCCACCTTTACCTTTCCCTCACTTTTAGATAAATCCCCTTTAAAGCAAGAACGTATTGAAGGAACAGATCTCGTCTTTTTAAGAGAGCTCACTGGAGGAATTTACTTTGGTGAACGAGGTCGTAAGGACAATGGTGACACAGCTTTTGATACCTGTACCTACACCCGAAAAGAAATCCAAAGACTCGCAAAAAAAGGATTTGAACTTGCCATGACTCGATCTAAAAAATTATGTTGTGTAGACAAAGCCAACGTATTGGAAAGTTCTCGCTTGTGGAGAGAAACCGTTCAGGCAATGGAAAAAGATTATCCCGAAGTGGAAGTCAATTACGAATTTGTTGATGCAGTAGCTATGCGACTTGTTCAATGGCCTAATAGCTATGATGTTTTAATCACAGAAAATCTTTTTGGTGATATCTTAACCGATGAAGCTTCTGTAATTTCAGGATCAATGGGGTTGATGCCTTCTGCATCTGTCGGAACTGAAAATGCACTTTATGAGCCCATTCACGGCTCTTTTCCTCAAGCAACTGGCTTAGGGATTGCCAATCCGCTGGCAACTGTCCTATCTGCCGCTATGATGTTTGAAATGAGTTTTGGACTAACTGATGAAGGAGCTGCCATACGAAAAGTTGTGGATCAATCGCTAGCCGAAGGGATCGTAACTGAGGATTTAAAAGAAAACGGAGAAAAAGGGAATTCTACTTCAGAGGTTGGAGATTTTCTAGTATCTAAAATTTTGGGGTAAAGTTCTTTAATTTTGAGTAGAGTCCTTTAATTATTTATTAGATTTACTTTTAATAAAGTGACTCGACTATGAAAAGTTCTTTATTGATATTTTGCCCTTTAATCTTTGTGCTTTTGACAATACTGGGCTGTAGTACTGAAGATTCGTCTTCAGAAGAAGATACCAATTTGGAAGATGTTACTTCAGAAAATTGTACTTCAGATCGGGTTTTGGATACTTCGCGTGGAGAATGCCAAGTGAGTCTTGAAATAACTCCATCTTTCGAAGAGACAACAACAGGAACAGAACGAAAAATTTCTTCAAACAGTATTCCAAATCATAAGGTGGGATTGTTTGGACGTGTTCAAGGATCGTTAAATCCTAATGCCATTAGAGCTCAAAATACGGTTTTAAAGATGAACGCCTCGCCACAAGTCGCAGCAGAATTCACCCCCCTACTCTCTTCAAATGGACCTGAATACTCTTTTGGAGTTTTACTCAACGGAGTTGAACTGGATCCAATAGCCGCTGAACCTTTTCCTCATCAGGGCATCATGAATCCAAACGTAAACTGGGAATGGAATTTAGAAGCTACCAATGTAGCCATAGGTCTTGACTGTAACAATGCGCATGTACAACCCACAGGAAAATATCATTATCATGGAGCTCCTGTTCTTTATCTTGAAAATCAAGAAGTCTCACCAGATACCATGACACTTATCGGTTACGCAGCAGACGGTTTTCCTATTTATTACAAATACGGCTTTACCGATCCGTCTGACAATACCTCTGCTGTTAACGAAATGAAATCAAGTTATCAGCTCAAAACAGGAAACCGACCGGGTGATGGCGAATCAGCTCCTTGCGGAGAATACAATGGAGTTTACTCCAACGATTACGAATACCAAGAAGGTCTGGGAACTCTAGACCAAGCAAATGGAAGAACAGGGGTTACACCAGAATATCCTTCAGGTACTTATTATTACGTCCTGACTGATGATTTTCCCTACATTCCTAGATATTTCAGAGGGACTCCCTCAAATGACTTTAAAATCTAAATGTTAAAGTTAATAACACTGCTGTTTTTAGTCCTTACTCCCACAAGGGAAAATCGGGAACACAATACTAAAGAAGCATTCTTTACGATTGAAAAAAGAGAAGATCAGATACATGTTCTTGCTGAATTTCCTTGGACTGTCAGAAAAGCATTACTTCATTATGATCCCAACTTAGAGAGAGCAAAAGAGAAAGAAGCTTTTCAAAAATCATTTTACAATTACGTCAAACGTAATTTTTTATTAAAAAACCAAAAAGGCAAGCCTTTAGAGCTTGTATCTGTAGAGCAAGTATCGCATCAAGGCCACTCACATCAAAGTAATTTTAAATTTAGATTTCAGGGAACTCAATTCATCGAAGTGCACAATGAGCTTCTGTTTAATATTGCAGCGAAACAAAAAAATTACCACACGATTCTTATTGATGGAAAAAGCTTTGAAGGAATTACCTCGGCAAATACTCCCAGTTTCATTCTAAAATAATTTTTTAGTTTGTATCTTAAGATAGCTTATCGTAACCAACTTTTCTCAATATTCAAAACCCCATATTTATGAATCCCTACTCTTTATTCTTAGCACTTCATATTTTTTTCGGAAGTATTGGCTTGTTTTCTGGAAGCTTGAACCTCTTTTTTAAAAAGGGTGGCAAACGGCATCTAAGAGTTGGACGAATTTTTGTTTTCAGCATGATTGCGACCTCAATTTTTGCATTGATTCTTTCAATTTTAAAATTCAACTTTTTTCTTTTAATCATAGGAATCTTTACAATTTATTTGGTAGGTACTGGGCAACGTTATTTGTTTTTAAAAAAGTTAAATCAAGACGAAAAACCCAAGCTTATTGATTGGATTTTGACAGGTGGAATGGGTGTGGTAGGAATTGTCTTTATGGGCTGGGGGATCTTTTTATTATTCAATGAAAAAAGTATGGGTTGGGCGCTTCTTCTTTTTGGACTTATCGGACTTCTCAGTGTACGCAAAGACATAGAAAACTACAACGGAAAATCTAAAAAAAGACAGTATTGGCTCAGAGCTCATATCGCTTGAATCGTTGGGGCTTACATTGCATCAATGACTGCTTTTTTGGTGGTAAATCAGTCTGTTTTTCCCAACTTTATTCCTGAGGTTATTTACTGGATACTCCCTACCTTTGTTTTAACACCTCTCATAGTCTATTGGATTCGGAAATTTGCTAAAAAATAGCTTTTCCACTGAAATCAAATTATTTTTGAGATTGAATTTTAGAGGTTTTGTAGCAGTCAATTTGATTGTTTTATCTTTGACTTTTAATAATTAAAAAAAGCTATGAAAACATTTATTGCATTTGCCTTTGTAATCAGCTTACAAACCTGCATATCGAATACTCCACCCCTAAACAACAGCGAACCCATTTGGGAACCCCAAACCGTAGCAGACCAAGAGCTAAAAAAAGCCTATTTCGCATCAGGCTGTTTTTGGTGTGTTGAAGCCATTTATGAAAGTGTAAGGGGAGTCTCAGAGGTTTATTCAGGTTATGCTGGGGGCTTTACAAAAAATCCAAATTACAATCAAATTGGCACAGGAAGAACAGGACATGCAGAAGCGGTAGAAATTCTTTATGATCCTAATGTGGTCAGCTTTGGCACGCTAGTCCAAGTATTTTTTGGTTCTCATGATCCTACGACCCCAAACCGACAAGGACCCGACTCCGGTTCTCAATATCGCTCCATTGCATTTCATACCTCTGATCAGGAACGAGAAATCATACAAAATTACATTGCCCTTTTGCAAGAAAAAGAGATATTTTCTAAAGAAATAGTAACGGAAATTAAACCTCTAGAAAAGTTTTACTATGCTGAAGAGTATCATCAAGATTATGAAAAAAATAATCCGGACAACCCCTATGTAAAACAAGTTTCCATCCCAAGACTCAAAAAATTTCAAAGCCAATATCCAGAATTATTAAAGGAAAATCATTAGCGCTTGAAAAGCTTTAGCATTCAAAATAAGCATATCAGGGCTGTTTTTTTAGAATACGGAGCCCTACTCCATCAACTTTGGGTTAAAGATATGAATGGGAATCCTGTAAATGTGATCATGGGACTGGATCAACCTGAAGACTATTTGTCAGATAAATGGGCAAGAGGTGCTGTTATGGGTCGTTTTGCAGGTCGTTTGCAAAATCCGATTCAAATCGAGGAGAAAACCTTTGAAATTGAGCATGTGAACAATATGTTACTCCACAGTGGTAGTAGCGGTTGGCACCAAAAAAAGTGGAACGCTTTAACCCAAACCGATCCCTTGGAGATTGTTTTTGAAATCAAATGTGAAGAAGGAAATAGCGGGTTTCCAGGGAAGGTAAACGCAAGAGTAAGTTATCGTCTTGAAGAATCGAGTTTACACATTCACTACCATGCTGTTCCAACAGCCGCAACCCCTATCAACATGACCAATCATGCCTATTTCAATTTAAACCCTGAAAATACTATTGGCAGCCATAAACTTGAAATTGATGCAGATCAATACTTAGAATTAAACGAACAGTTGGTTCCCACAGGAAATAAATTAAAGGTGAACAATACACCCTTCGATTTTAGAGCTGAAAAATTTTTAAATCAAACTCGGCTGGATGACTATTTTGTTATCAATCAAAATAAAATTGCCATTGCATCACTTTATGCGCCTGAAACAGGCATAACAATGAAAACTTTTACAGACCAACCTGGAGTAGTAGTTTTTACACCGCCCCATTTTGAGGCCATTTGTTTTGAAACGCAAAAGTTTTCGAATACACCCAACATTTCTTCATTCCCTTCTACTTTAATTAAGGCTCATCAACATTACAACCACCAAACCCGATTTGAATTTAGCGTAAGAAACGAGAGCCAAAAGTAGTCCATAAACGATAAAACAGCATCCCTATCAAACTTCCCGCTAGGGCACCCACAAAAATATCTAAAGGAAAATGTACTCCAATGTAAACTCTACTGTAAGCTATTAAAAAAGCAATAAACAGAAGTATGGGAGTAAGTAAACGATAATTAGACTTCATAATACTGCTAAAAAAAACAGCCAGAGCAAAGGAGTTGGATGCATGTCCTGAAAAAAAGCTGTACCGCCCTCCACAAGTTGGCTTAACCAAACGAACTAACGACTTGATTTCTTCATTGTAACATGGGCGAAGTCGCTGAAACTGAACCTTAAATAAATTAGTTAATTGGTCTGTACACAAGATCAATAGTCCCGTAAAAACCAAAAGATAGGCTGCCTTTTTCCAAGAAAATTGATATCCATAAAAAAGCCAGAGGAGTAAATAGACTACCCCATTTGATCCTCTATGAGTCATCATCATCCAAAAGCCATCAAAGGTTTCCGATCCTAATCCATTAAGCCATAAAAAAAGTGCCTTATCCCATGACAGAAGAACTTCCATATCAGCCTAACTTTTCCATTTCTTTATCATAGAACTCAAAGGCAGCTTCAATCAATAGATGAGATTCTGATTTTAAAGCTTTTTCATCCTCTTTGTCAAACTCTTCAAACCAATGCACATCGTCATTGAGTACATTTAGAATAAAACGCGGGTATTCTGTATGAACTACAAATAAAGCTTCTTCTAGTTCTGAGTTGTCGGCAATTTAAAATTTTGGTAATTCCATGAGTCAATTAAAGATTAATTTGTTCGTTAAGTATCTAAATCGAATAAAGAGCAATAATGCGGAAGCGGTAAGTCCAGAGAGCAAACCAATCCAAATTCCTGTAGCTCCTAAATCGGTTTGAATTCCGAGATAATAGGAAATGGGAATTCCAAAAATTCCATAGGAGAAAAAAGTGATCCAAGCGGGTATGTTGACATCTTGTAATCCTCGAAGAGCACCTAAAACGACGGCCTGAATACCGTCAGATATCTGAAAAAAAGCGGAGACAATAAGTAAGTTGGAGGCGATTTCAACTACCTCATTCACATTGGTGAACTCCAAAGGGTTGGAACCGTCAAGATAAATCCAAGGCAGAATATTGTTCAAAATCATAAATGAAAGACAAAAGATAACATCAAAAATGAAAATTAAAAAGAAAATAGAATGCGCCACCTCTCGAAGTCTTACGATATCCTTCCTCCCTTTTTGATTGCCTACACGGATCATCGCAGTGACTCCCAACCCCATAGCAAACATAAAAGTTATTGATGACAGATTTAAAGCAATTTGATTTGCTGCTTGTGGATTCTTACCTAAAAACCCAGATAACCATATCGCTACAGTAAAAAAGAGTACCTCAAAAAACATTTGTAAAGCGGAAGGAAAACCCAATTTAAAAATTTTTCTAAAAAGCTCCCACTTAGGCTTTTGAAATGATATTTGTCGAACATAAGCAACAAACTTCGAACTAAAACGAACATACAGTACCATAAATACTAGCATCGCACAGCGAGCAAAAAGACTTCCCACTGCGGCTCCTTCAACTCCCATTTTTGGAAAAATCCAAAATCCAAATATTAAAAAGTAATTCAAAATAACATTGATCACATTAGCAAGTAAAGTTGCATACATTGCAGGTCGCGTATGTGATAAACCCTCAGAAAACTGTTTGAAACCTTGAAAGAATATTAGAGGAATTAATGAGATGCCAATCCATTCTAAATAAGGATAAGCCAATTCAACCACCTCTTCAGGTTGTCCCATTTTGTAAAGTAAAGGTTTGCTTACCAACACCGCTGAACTTAAAAGTAAACCTAAGAATGCACAGAGAATCAAACCGTGAATAAAAACTTTTCGTCCGGAAGTAACATCATTAGCGCCATCGGTTTCTGCAATCAATGGGGTTATTGCCGTAGAAAATCCAATTCCAAGAGACATGGCAACAAAAAAGAAACTATTCCCTAGTGAAACAGCTGCTAGTTCTGCTGTCCCTAATTGACCTACCATAATATTGTCCACCAGTTGGACGAAAGAATGCCCTAGCAAACCAATTATTACAGGATAAGCCAACGATAAATTGTGTCGAAACTCCTTGGTGTAACGGTTAAAGCTAAATGTCATTTAATTAAGTGGATTAAAAACCGTACTGATCTACCAAGTACACTAGACTACTCATTGCTGCAGCCCCCAGTTCTAATTCTCTTTTATTAATGGCCTCGAAGGTATCATTAGCTGTGTGATGATATTCAAAATAACGTTGTGAATCAGGACGTAAGCCAGAAAGGACAATCTGATTATTTCGAAGTGGACCGATGTCTGCACCACTACCGCCCAGTTCAAAACGGTCCGCCATGTAAGGTTCAAAATACATTTTCCAATCGTTAATTTGTTCAAATTGAGAGGGGTTGGCTTCAAAACTAAAACCTCTTGGAGAAAAACCACCTGCATCAGATTCTAAAGCAAAAATATGTTGTTCTTTATTCTCTTTAGCTACACTAGCATAGGTGGTACCTCCCCGCAGACCATTTTCCTCATTCATAAATAAAATCACTCGAACCGTTCTTTTAGGTTTGTAGTTCATCTCTTTAAAAAGACGCAGTACTTCCATAGACTGAACAATACCAGCACCATCGTCATGAGATCCATCACCCAAATCCCAAGAATCAAGATGACCACCAACAACAATAATTTCATCAGGGAATTCACTTCCCTTAATCTCTCCAATGACATTATGTGAGAGTACATCTGGAAAATTTTTACAGTCTAACTTAAGATAAAATTTAAGGTCCTTATTTAAAGACAGCATTGAGCTTAACAATTGAGCACCATTGGTACTTATTGCCGCAGCGGGAATACGCATATTGTTTGGCAAATCTCCATAACGCATCGTCCCTGTATGGGGAAAATCATCCAAACGTAAATTCATTGAACGAACTATGACACCAACTGCTCCAAGTCTTGCAGCTTTTGCTGCACCTTGAGTACGTTGGTTTACCGTTTTAGAATACGCTTCGAAAGTATTGATTCGGTCTGCCGGCATGGGTCGATTAAAAAAGATAAACTTTCCTTTTACATTTTTCTCTCCAAGAGCTTCCAACTCGTCAAAACTTTTTACCTCAATTACTCCGGCACGCAAACCGGATGAAGGAGTTGAAATTGAGCCTCCTAATGCACAAACAGGAACATTCATACTCATTCCTGGACCTGTAATAATGCTTGCATATTCAAAGGTTCCTCTCACCCATTTTGGTACCATTACTTCTTGTAAATACACACGATCCAAGCCCAGAGATTCCAGCTCGTCTTTTCCCCATTTCACTGCGCGCTCGGCATTGAGTGATCCCGAAAGACGCCCTCCAATTTTGTTAGACAGATGATCCAACCATGAATATGCTTTTCCCTCAGTAAGGGCTTTGTTGTAAATGGTTTTTATTTGTTCTTCGTGAGAAGTCGACTGTCCATTCAGTTGAAAAGTCAAACTCAAAATTATTAGAATTCCTATTTTTTTCATTAAATCGTTATTTAGGTGCAAATTGTACAATATTTTCTGAGCTAATAGGATCTTCTCCTAGTATCAATAAACGCTCTACTACATTTCGTAATTCACGAACATTTCCAGTCCAGGGATAGCTGTTTAATTTGACATAAGCGGCTTCCGTAAACTCTTTTTTCTCTAGTCCCTGCTCTTTGGACAAAACATCCACAAAATGTGCAATAAGCAGTGGAATATCTTCTTTTCGATCTTCAAGCGAGGGTACATGAATCATAATAACAGCCAATCGATGATAAAGGTCTTCCCTGAAACGACCCTCATGAATTTCTTTGATTAGATCTTTGTTGGTTGCAGCAATGACTCTGACGTCAACTTTGATGTCTTTTTCATTTCCTACTCGCTGGATTTTTTTTTCCTGTAGTGCTCGTAAAACTTTTGCCTGTGCTGCCAAACTCATATCGGCAATCTCATCTAAAAATAAAGTCCCTTTATTTGCCGCTTCAAATTTTCCTGAACGGTCCTTAACCGCAGAAGTAAAGGCTCCTTTTACATGCCCAAAAAGCTCACTTTCAATAAGTTCAGAGGGAATCGCAGCACAATTGACCTCAATAAAATTTTCTTTATTCCGTTCACTTTGCTGGTGTAATTGATGTGCTACAAGTTCTTTTCCCGTACCGTTTTCACCAGTGATAAGAACCCTAGCTTCCGTTGGAGCTACCTTGGAAATCATTTCTTTCATTCGCTTTACAGGGTCACTCTCCCCAACAATGGTGTATTTTTGAGCAACTCTTCGCTTTAACTTTTGATTTTCCTTTCGGAGGGTTTTGTTTTCGATAGCATGACGAACTGCGGTAAGCAATCGATTTAAATCTGGTGGCTTCGCAATAAAATCATAGGCTCCCAACTTCATCGCCTCAACTGCTGTTTCAACATTCCCATGCCCTGTAAGCATGATAAAAGGAACGAAAATACCTTTGGCTTTCGCTTTTTGGAGTACTTCAATACCGTCCATTTTAGGCATTTTGATATCGCACAAGACCAAATCAAAAGGAGTGCTCGAAAGTTTTGATAGTCCGTCTTTTCCATCTACAGATTCAGTAATTTCATAAGAAGAGTTTTCCTCAGATAAAATTCGAACCATTACCCTTCTAATAGGTTCTTCGTCTTCTATTAATAAAATTCGAGTCATTTTGGTGCAGTTGGTGAATTAGCAAAGGTAAGTGTTCGTTGTGGAAAAGGAATTTCTATTCCTTGTTTTTCAAAAGTTTTGAAAATGGCATAGCGTAAATCACTTTTTACAATATTGGCAGCAAAACTACTATCCACAGCGATGTACAATTGAAATAACAATGCACTATCGCCAAAGTCATTAAATAATACAAGGGGAGCTGGATCGGTCAAAACTTTATCGTGAGAATTCGCTACTTCTAAAAGCAGTGTTTTGACTTGCTCTGGGTTACTTTTGTAAGCAACTCCCACATTTATGATTTCTTTGGTAATGATTCCATTTTCAGTCCAGTTGAATAATGTAGAGGTTAAAAATTTATGATTTGGAATAATCAATACCTTATTTTCTCTTGTTACAGCTCTTGTAGTTCGCAGTTTAATATTTTCAACTTGCCCTATTTGATTATCAACTTCAATAATATCTCCAACCAGTACCGACTTATCAATCAAGATAAAAATTCCTGAAATAATGTCTTGAATAAAGGTTTGAAGGGCAAGTCCTACACCCACCAATAAGGCTGCTGAAGCAGCAAAAATAGCAGTAACATTTACCCCAATGTTTTGAAGCACAATCAGAATTACAACTATGTAAACGAAGTAATTAATAAAAGAAAAAATACTTTTAAACTTCACCCGAGTGTCTTTGGAAAGCGTTCTAAAGATGATTTTTCTTAATACTTTCAGAAAAAAAGAAGTTAAAAGAAGGACAAGAATGACAAATAAAATCGTCTTTGGAGTAAAAGAAGCACTTCCAATACTAAATTGATGATTTAAAAGCTCAGCTATTTTGTTGATCAAATTCATAATTATCGGGGAAGTTAGTACAAAAACAAAACCCATCCTCGTAAAAGGATGGGAAAAAATTGCTATGAAAAAGAAAAATAATACTAACATAGCTGTTAGTATTATTTCAAATATATTGTTTTTTTTTAATATTAATAAAATTAAGCAAACATATCCTTTACTTTTTCAAAAAAAGATTTATCTGATTTCTGCGGCATAGGTTTGAAATTTGAATCTTCAAGCATTTTTTTGAAAAACTGATGTTGCTCTTTATTCAACTTTTTAGGAGTCCATACATTTACATGAACTAGCAAGTCACCAGTTCCATATCCATTAATAGCCTGTAAGCCTTTACCTCTGAGTCGAAGGGTTTTTCCAGATTGAATTCCTGGTTCTAGTTTGATTCTTGCAATTCCTTCTAATAAATTCAACTCTTTAGATACACCAAGTGTGGCCTCAGAAATGCTGATGTATAAATCGTAATGCAAATGATTTCCTTCACGAACAAAAACATCGTGTTGCAGTTCTTCAATTAAAACTAAGAGATCGCCTGAAATTCCATTTGCAGGTGCTTCATTACCCTTACCATTTACTTTTAATTGCATTCCTTCTTCAACTCCTGCTGGGATTTTAATAGAAACTGTCTCCTCTTTTTGTATCATTCCGTTGGCATCAGATCCTGAAGGTCGATTCAATAAGATTTGTCCGCTACCGCCGCAAGTTGAACAGACTGCAGAGGTTTGCATTCTTCCTAATATTGTATTGGTAATCTTCAATACTTGCCCACTACCATTGCAAGTTGAACATGTTCCATATTGAACTCCAGGAGCCTGAACTTTACGTTGAACTTTTATTTTTTTATCAATTCCATTAGCAATATCCTCAAGAGATAACTTAACTCGTATACGCATATTGGATCCCTGAGATCTTCTTTGACCCTGACCAAAACCTGAAGATCCGAATCCACCACCACCAAATGCACTACCAAAAATATCTCCAA
>JAQWSN010000031.1 GCA_029243165.1 Flavobacteriaceae bacterium | reverse complement strand
GCAATTAAAAAAGAAGTGGATCCAAAAGACAATTTAGAATTTTGTGAGTTGGACCTGTTAAGCGATGATGGTTGGGACGATGCAATGAAGGGATGTGAGTTTGTAATGCACGTGGCTTCCCCCTTTATAAATATCGAACCAAAAGATGAAAATGAATACATTAGACCGGCTGTTGATGGTACAATGAGAGCTTTAAAAGCTGCAAAAAGTGCAGGTATTAAAAGAGTTGTTTTAACTTCATCGATGGTTTCTATGTTAGAAAATGCTGATAAATCTATCAAAGTCAATTCGGAATCATGGACGAATGTAAAAGCAAAAAATGTTTCTGCTTATGCAAAAAGTAAAACCTTGGCAGAACAAGCTGCTTGGGACTTTATTAATGCTCAACAAGACACTCCTAAAATGGAATTCGCTGTTGTAAACCCAGGTCCTGTTTTTGGACCAAGTTTATCAGGAGACTTAACGGGGGCTTCTATGAGCATGTTTACAAATATGATTCAAGGAAAAATGCCTATGGTTCCTCAAGCTTCTATTAATATGTCAGACGTAAGAGACATTGCTAAAATACATGTACTAGCTCTTGAAAATGACAAAGCAGACGGGAAAAGATTTATTGTCACTACTGAAGAACCTTTCGCTTTTCAGGAAGTGGCCAAAATACTTAAATCCAATGGTTATGATAAAGTAAGTACAAAGCTGGCGCCTAATTTTTTACTCAAACTCCTAGGTAATTTTGATAGGGAAGCAAAAAGCATGAGATCTTTTATTGGTAAAACATACAACGGTGATGTATCCTTAACAACTAAAACCTTTGATTGGAATCCAATACCTTTTAAAAAGACTGTTTTGGATACGGCAAAATCAATCGAATCCTATCTTAACAAAAATTAATTATTAATGGAGTTTAAATCATCTTCCTACATAAGATTAATCTCTTTTTAATGTAATTAAAAAATCTCGGGGTTTGAAAATGTTCGGTATTTCAAAGGTGAACTCTACTAAAACAACAAAACGGTTATGCTATTCTAGTGTAACCGTTTTATATTTACCAAATGAGAAAATCAATTTTATTCTTTATTATTTTACTCACAATTCTGAACAGTTGTAAAAAGAGTGAAATAAAGGATAATTTAAACTCTTGTTATGCTAATACTAGTGCCCAATCAATAGTTCACGAGGGTATTAGTAGAGAATATGTTTTGTTTATCCCCGATTCCTATGACGGAAAATCAACCGTCCCATTAATGCTAAACTTCCATGGGTTTGGTGATTATGCAAGTAATTATTTGAACACTGCTGATATGCGTTCAGTGGCTGAAACTGACACTTTTATTTTAGTTTATCCACAAGGTAGTTGTTCTGGGGGTTCCTCTCATTGGAATCCTTGTCCAAAAGGAGAAGATAATAAAAGTACTGCTGATGATCTCGGATTTATTGAAGCTTTGATTAGTGATATTTCATCCAAGTATGAGGTAGATAGGACAAGAATTTATGCAGCTGGATACTCTAATGGAGCTATGATGGCGTATGGGCTTGCAAATTTTAAAAGTAATTTAATTGCTGCAGTAGCCTCTGTTTCTGGTGCAATGTTAGATTGTACAGGATCTACAAGTCATCCCATGCCGATAGTTCATCTTCATGGAACTTCAGATAAGGTTCTCCCCTATCAGGGTAGCAGTGACTATGATTCTTCACAAAGCACCTTAGATTACTGGATTGATTTTAACAATACATCCACAAGCCCTACTGTAACCACTGACAATAATGGAGCAATCCCAATTGAGCATTATGTTTATGGCGGAGGAGACAACTCAGTTTCTGTTGAGCATTACAAATACATCGGAGGGGATCATGTTTGGTTTAACGCAACTTTTCAAGGTCAGAATACAGCTGAATTGGTTTGGAATTTTGTGTCACGATATGACATCAATGGGTTAAGATAAAGTGCTTAAGGCCAATTAAGAGTAGGCTTTTCCCCCCATAGAGGATCCAATCTTTTTATTCCCCGTATTCTAAAATCCGACTCCAGCAATGTAGGTTTCTACAAAGTCGAGAATGATTCTTTTCAGCCTTTTTGAAGTGGAAGATCGTTCTTTTAAGGAAGGTCTTTTTTGTAACAGATCAATTAAGTCATCCCGAAGCGGTTCTTTTTCAGTAAATAAATAATCTCCAATGACTTTTTCAAGTTTGTCTTTATCTAATTTTTCTTCTTCAACTAAGTTATCGATGTATTCTAACCGTTCTTTATTCCAAAATTTTTCAAATTCTTCAGCAATGTTATCACTGTCTTCAATATGAGGAAGGTTTTCATCAATAAACTCCCTTGATAAAATCTTTAAATAAATTCATATTTACTATTTTTTTAATAATTTTGTAATAGAAAACAACTACATTAAAAATTAAATGCTAATTCAAATCATAATTACTTCATTTTGCATACTTCTATCCCTGTATGGGTTGTATGAGAAAAATGGGGTTTACATTAAAATGGGATACTTTATCTATGGGATTGTGGTGGTAATCTCTGAATTCAATTTCTTTTATCTAGACCCTAATCCTGAACATTTTGCTGTAGCAACACTTTACGGCATCCAATCCCTACTTGCCCTACCCAATAAATCGGATTATGACGGAAGTAAATTTACAAAATCTGCTACCATCAAAATTTACACTTCACTTTCTTTGATCAATTTTTTTGGAATCTACATCGTAGGGGTAACTGTGGTTCCAAACTTTGTACGCTATTTCCATCTCGTATTGGCTATTATTCCTCTTGTATTTATTTTATTGGTTTTGAGAAAAAAAACAGACCCATCAAAACAAAGTTGAATGCCGTCAAGCTATCATTTATTTGGCAATTCATCCTTTTAGATTTTCCGATGCTGTACATAAAACCCCTTTATTCTTTAGTGATACCTTCCTACAAGATTTGAAGGTTTTTTACCGATTTACCCCAAAGAGCCATCTTCAAACAGAAACATCTCCCTTTAATTATCACTACCTTTGACACTAAATAAACGCATTGGAGACACAACAACACAAATCAGGTTTTGTAAGCATCATTGGGAATCCTAATGTGGGAAAGTCTACCCTGATGAATGCTTTAGTGGGTAAGGAACTTTCCATAATCACCCATAAAGCTCAAACCACCAGACACAGAATCTTGGGGATCGTCAATGGGGATGATTTTCAGATGGTTCTCTCGGACACCCCCGGGGTGATCAAACCCGCTTATGAAATGCAAAATTCAATGATGAATTTTGTGAAAGAAGCTTTGGTTGATGCCGATGTGTTACTGTACATGGTTACTCCCGAAGAAAAAGAATTGAAAGAAGCTCATTTCTTTGAAAAAATAAAAAAAACAAAAGCCCCGCTTTACATACTGATAAATAAAATTGATCAGATTGATCAAGAGGTACTCGAAAAAGCAGTTAAGTACTGGGAGGGGCTGTTTCCCGAGGCAAAAGTGTTTCCTATTTCTGCCCTTACGGGTTTTTACGTTCCCGAGCTTTTAGAAATTTTAGTCTCAAAACTCCCCCCCTCACCTGCCTATTTCCCTAAAGACCAATTAACGGATAAACCCGAACGTTTTTTTGTGAATGAAGCCATTCGAGAACAAATTTTAGCACATTATTCTAAAGAAATTCCTTACGCTGTAGAAGTTGTAACCGAATCATTTCTTGAAGAACCTAAAATCATTAAAATTCGTTCTGTAATTTTAGTTGAGAGAGAAACCCAAAAAGGAATCGTAATTGGACACAAAGGAAGTGCCCTGAAACGCGTAGGAATAGGAGCGAGAAAATCATTGCAGCAATTTTTTGGCAAAAAAATTCATCTAGAGCTGTATGTAAAAGTGTCTAAAAATTGGCGTTCCAGCCAGCAGCAGTTGAAAAGGTTCGGATACAACAATTGAAAACGTATGTATGGCTTTTTTAAATTATTTTTATCTTTAAAAAAAAACTTCTAAAATGATCAAAAAATTCATTCCATTTGGGTTGATGCTAATTGTATTTCTATCCTGTCAAACTGAGATCGAGAGTCCCCCTAATATTGTCTTTATCATGTCCGATGATCATGCCTACCAAGCGGTTAGTGCCTACGGTTATGGTTTGAACAACACCCCCAATATTGATCGAATTGCACAAGAAGGCGCCTTATTTCAAAAAGGCTTTGTAACGAATTCCATTTGCGCTCCCAGTCGGGCGGTAATGCTCACCGGAAAACACAGTTTTGTAAACGGAAAAGTAGATAACATTCAGGACTTTAATTGGGATCAGGATAATTTTGCAAAACACCTCCAAAAGGCCGGGTACCAAACAGCCCTGATCGGGAAGATTCACCTCAGAGGGCTTCCTCAAGGATTTGACTATTCTGCCGTTCTCCCGGGCCAAGGACACTATTACAATCCTGACTTCATCATTGACGGGGTTAAAGAACGAATCAAGGGTTACGTTACTTCAGTGACAACAAATTTGGCATTGGATTGGCTCAAAAATAAACGCCAGAAAGAACAACCTTTTTTACTTTTGTACCATCAGAAAGCACCTCACAGAAATTGGAAACCGGAAGAAAAATACCTCACCCTTTTTGATAACAAAACGTTTGATCCTCCAGCCAACTTTTTTGATGATTACTCCAACCGAGGAACCGCAGCAAAAACACAAGAAATGCTTATTGCCGCTTCTGAAGAGCAAATTGCTAAGGCCCATGGAAATGGTGGACACGGACGTTGGGGACACGATTTTAAAATGCTAACCGATCCTTACGGTAACAATACCGGCTTTGAACGAGAACTTGAACGTTTTGATCCCGAACAAAAACAAGCTTGGCTGGATGCTTACACCCCGAAAAACGATGCTATGAAAAGTAAAAACCTGGAAGGGGAAGAACTTGCGTTGTGGAAGTTTAATCGTTATTTAAAAGACTACCTGAGAACCATCCAGTCTGTAGATGATGGCGTAGGTGAAGTTTTAGCCTATTTGGATGCTGAGGGTTTAACAGAAAACACCATTGTAGTTTACACCTCGGATCAAGGATTTTATCTTGGAGAACACGGCTGGTTTGACAAACGATTTATGTATGAAGAATCTCTTCGTACCCCGATGCTAATGCGATATCCCAAAGAAATTCCCGCAGGGTCTGTGGTCAATCAAATGGTACAAAATCTTGATTTTGCCCCAACCTTTTTAGATTATGCTGGCTTGGCAAAACCGGATGATATGCAAGGTATGTCCTTTAGAAATGTTGTCAATCAAAAAGGAGGTACATGGAGAGATGCCATTTACTACACCTATTATGAATACCCTTCCGTACACATGGTAAAGCGTCATTACGGTGTTCGTACTGACCGCTACAAGCTCATGCATTTTTATTACGACATAGACGAATGGGAAATGTACGATTTGGAAAACGATCCTTCTGAAATGAATAATCTTTACAACTCGCCTGATTACGCAGGAATTCAAGAACAACTTCACCTGAGACTCTCAGAATTAAGAGAACAATACGGAGATTCGGACTCGCTTGACCAAATGCACATTAAACGCTATCTTACTTCACGAAACCCATAAAGATCATTTCTAACTTTATTTAAAAAATACTTCATAAAAACAATAGACCTTCACCTTATCCGGCATAAAGAGGCAATGGAAAAAGTCAGAGACACCCTAGCTGAAGAAAAAAATAAGGGTTCTTTTTCTCTGACAATTATTACTGGAAATTCAAG
>JAQWSN010000021.1 GCA_029243165.1 Flavobacteriaceae bacterium | reverse complement strand
TCCTCTGTCAAACTTTTGATCTTTTTAGCGGGAATCCCTGCGTAAATTGAACCCGACGGCACAATGGTTCCTTGGGGAACTACAGCTCCAGCTGCTATGATACTGTTGGACCCTATTTCACAGTGATCCATAACAATGCTCCCCATACCAATTAAGACATTATCCTGAATTAAACAACCGTGAACTATGGCATTATGACCCACAGAAACATTATTGCCAATATGAGTTGAAGCCTTTTTGTAAGTAGCATGAATCACGGCACCATCTTGAATGTTAACACGGTTTCCAATTCGGATGCTGTTTACATCTCCTCGAATAACAGCTTGATACCATACGGAACACTGTTCACCCATGATGATATCTCCAATTAAAGTAGCATTTTCGGCAAAAAAACAATCACTGCCGTAAGAAGGAGTAAAACCCCTAACTGATTTTAATAGCATTCTTAAAAATTCTTGTTTTAAAATTACGAAAAAAGAAATTTTTCTAATTCCATACTAAATAAACTAAGAAATTCTGAGTGCTTTGACTATTTTTGATGAAATGAAAAAGAAAATGAAAAGCTTTCAAATAAATACTTTTACTGAAAAGGGAAATCCGTGGGCGAAATTTAAATTTAATCACACTATGGGTCCCAGTCAAGAAATCCACTACAAAAATATTGATGAAGCAAAAGGCGCACCACTCATTCAACAATTATTCTACCTACCTTTTGTAAAATCAGTTCGACTGTTTGAAAATAAAATTGAAGTAGAACGTTTTGACATTCTCGAATGGGAAGAAGTTGTAGAAGAAGTACAAGAACAATTACAACAGTACTTAAATGATGGTGGCGTAGTAATTGAAATGACCTCAAATGATAAAATTCCCGTGAGCGTTTACGCTGAAAGTACACCAAATCCAGCAGTTATGAAGTTTGTTGCCAACAAGCCTCTAGTAACTCAAAGTGTAGAATTTAAAAATATTGATGAAGCCAGCTACGCTCCACTGGCGCAAAAACTTTTCCATTTTGCTTTTGTAAAAGAAGTCTTTATGGATGCTAACTATGTTTCTATTACAAAATATGAGGTGTCTGAATGGGATACGATTGTAATGGAGGTCAGAGAATTTATTCGGAACTATGTTGAAGAAGGAAATCTTATTTTAAAAGAAGTACCTCAGCAACAAACCTCCTCCAAGGATGAAAATACAACAGATAATTTAGGCCCTACAGAAGCACAAATCGTTTCCATTTTAGATGAATACATAAAACCTGCAGTTGCTTCAGATGGTGGAAATATTCAATTTGATTCTTACAACGAAAGTGAAAAAACAGTTCAGGTTATTCTTCAAGGAGCTTGTAGTGGATGTCCCTCTTCAACATTCACCTTGAAAAACGGAATTGAAAATATGTTAAAGGAGATGATGCCAGGAAAAATTGAAAGTGTTGTTGCGCTTAACGGTTAGATTCCTGTTTTGTCTTTAGGAGGCGTAGTCTGAAAATCTTTTAAATAAAAGGGTTCAAAATAAGCTAAAGATTCAAAATCTTGTAAGCAGTATTTTTCCCATGCCATCTGCACCATGTTAAGAGCGTCAGGATGCTCATCGTTTAACGAAAACTGGGCATTAATCTCGGGGTTTAATGCTTTAAATTTTTGTGCTCCATCACCCAATACCAAACAAGATTTTTGGTGAACAACATCCTTAAAAGAATCAGGACTCAAAATTAAAGCTTTGGTTTTTTGAACCCATTCTCTTTCTCTATTAAAAACTGCTGTGAATACTTCCATTCTTCTCGCGTCTATCATAGGAATGATAAAATCAATCCCTTTTTCTATTGGGTTTTGTGCTAAAATTTCAAGAGAATTCAATGCTATTAAAGGTATGTCAAGGGCAAAACAGAGTCCTTTTGCGGCAGCGACACCAATTCTTAAACCCGTGTAGGAACCAGGACCTTTACTTACAGCAATGGCATTCAGTTCACTAGGTGTTACGTCAACTTCTCCCAAAGTTTCTGAAATAAAAAGATGGAGCTTTTCACTATGGCTAAAAGACTCACTAAGTAATTTTCGAGAGACTAAGGGTTTTCCTTCAAAGGCTAGAGCAACAGAACATTGTTTGGTGGAAGTCTCAAGATGCAGAATGTATGCCATACGAATGTCAAAAATTTCTAAAACTGCTTTCTATTAATTTTATCCAGACACGGAAACCACAGAATCGGAAAATGAAATACAAAGATAAGCAACTGTATGAGCTATTGATTGGGTATCAAAAATTCTTTCAAATCTAAAATCGGAAACTTTGAATTGCAAAAAGAAGTCTTGTTTTGATCGAGATCAACTGTTAGAGAGATTGCTGAATTCTAAAGCTCAAGTCCAAAATAAAACTCCAAAACCTTGAGTTTAAAAATATAATCAAACTTTGCACGGACAATATCTGAAGCAGCAATTTGATAACGCTGTCTTGCTTGAACATAATCAAATGAATTCATTACCCCTGCTTCAAAACGCTGCTTAGCGATGTCAAAAGCTTGTTTTCGAGCAATTAATGTTTTTTCAGAAGCATCGTAAAATTTGTAAGCTCCTTTTGCATTGTTGTAAGCTTGGTTGATGGTACTTTCCAAATCCAATTTGGTTTGCTCTAATTGATTTTCAATACGCTCTAAATTTAACTTTCTCCTTTTGATATTGTTCTTGACAGCCAGTCCATTGAAAATGGGAATGTTTAACGAGAGACCATAACTTTGACCGTCATTTTGACCAAATTGCTTACTAAAAGATGAAGGCCCCGTGATTTCTCGTTCAGGAAATTGGGACACTACTACAGCTCCATTTTCTTGCACTATCCCGATGGGAGTTTCAATAAAGTTGCCCGTTTCAATAAATCTGTCTGAATATGAGATACGGGTATTGTAATTGTAAAAAGCTGTTAAAGTTGGCATTTGTGCTCCTTTTGCTAAATCAATATCTTTTTCAGCAATTTCTAAATTGGTAATCCCCAATTTAATATCGTTTCTTAACGTAAGTGCTTTTTCATATATCGCTTTTGGGGTTTCGGTTAGAATTTCAGAAAAAGGAATATCCATATCTTCTTTAGCAATATCAAAATTTTCGTAATCGGTAATGAGAAGTAACTGAGCCAAATTGATGCGTGATAGGCGGTACGCATTTTCTGCTTGGATGACTGCTTGCTCTTGAGTGGCTATGTTAGCTTCTATTTCATAAATCTCAACAGGGGTTAAAATCCCTGCATCAATGCTCAACTGAGTTCTTTCCAACTCTTGCTTGGCAAGTTCAAGTTGATAGCGTTGGACTTGTTCCAACTCTCGATTAAACATTACTTGAAGGTATGCGTTAGCAACAAAAAGACTGACATCATCTTTCATGTCGTCTAATTGATATTGTCGAGCTAACAAATTCAAGTTGGCACGTGACAGCTGATTTATATTTTGTCGACCGTTGAAAAGTGTTACACCCACATTACCTCCAAAAGAGGAAAATTGAGTGGTTAGATTTTCAATCAACCCATTTGTAATATTTTGGCTCAGACCATTATTCCAAATATGTTGGGATTGTGCATTGACTCTGGGAAGAAAACTCCCCATGGCGTCCGATTTGTCTACTTCAGCAGATTCTAAATCGAGTTCAGACTGTTTGATACTTATGTTATTCTCTAGGGCAATAAGAACGCATTCCTCCAGCGTATATTCTTTTATTTGAGCTGAAAGCACAAGAGTGAAAAGGAACAATACGGCTGAAATAATTATTTTAAAATTCTTCATATTTTGAAATTGAGGATTCAATATTTAAACGTGTTTCTTTTAATTAGGATCAATTTTTATTCATCTTCCTCCTCAGACTCTTCATCCCCTTTTTTAATGGGTTCTGTTTTGTTCCAAACCTTGATTTTATCCTCCATAGAAATTCCAGAGATAAGTTCGACGTTTACCCCATCCGAAAGTCCTATCTCAACATCTCTTTTCTCAAACTGTTGTTCGCCAATTAAAATTTCTACAAATGGTTTTTCAGTTTCTCTATCAAATTGCAATAAAGATTCTGATATCGCCATGATGCTGTCCTTTTTTTCAAGAACTAAAGAGGCGTTGGCACTGTAACCCGCTCGGATAAAAATAGAGTCATTAAGAAATAAATCCGCTTCAATTATGAACTGAACGGCACCTTGCTCTTCATTTCCTTTAGGAGCGATGAATTTGAGTTCTGCGTTTAATGATTGGTCTTCAATGGCACCAAGGTTAACTTCTAGCGGCATTCCAACTCGTAATTTTCCTACTTCGGCCTCATCAACCTTACCTTCAAAAATCATCTTTTTCATATCGGCAATGGTTGCAATGGTTGTTCCAGCATTAAAGCTATTACTAGCAATAACTTGAAATCCTTCTTCAACCGGAATCTCCAAAATCGTTCCTGGCACGGTTGCTCGTATGTTGGTATTGGCTGATGCATCGCCTCCTGCGGAACCTGATCGAATGATTTCCAGATCTGATTCTGCGTTTTTAACACTTTGCAAAGCTTGGTTGTACTGCAATTCTACATTTTGGAATTGCTGCTTGGAAATAATTCCTTTTTCAAAAAGATCTTGATTTCTATCAAATTCAATTTTTGCATTTTTCAATACAATTTTTGAATTCTGAAGACGACCCCTAGCACTATTTAGATTTTGTTCATTAGGAACAACTTTAATTTTGGCCAAAAGGTCTCCCGTTTCTACCAGATCTCCTTCTTCAACAAAAAGACCTTCAATAATTCCTTGAATTTGTGGTTTAATTTCAACTTCATCTTCAGGAATTACCTTTCCTGTAACTACTGTCTTTTTTTCAATATTTGTAATAATTGCCGATTGGGTTTCGTATTCGATTGCAGACTTATTGTTTGTTTTGATAAAATAAGCCGTTGCGAATAAAGCGCCTAAAATGACTGCCGCAATTCCGATGTATCTTAAAATTTTCATAGTGTTTATTTGGTGTATAAGTTTTATTATTCTTCTCTTAATGCGTCGATGGGTTTAATACTTACAGCCCTTTCAGCTGGAATAAGTCCAATTAGTGTTCCTAAAAAGACCATGATAAACAAAGCTCCAAGGATAAAAGGGATAGGTACAGTAGGGTTGGTGTAAGGGAAATCTGTCAAGTCTGCTGTACCTGCATTGATCCCTGCCAATACAAATGCTCCCAAAATAATTCCCAAAATACCTGCAATAACTGTTAAAAAAACAGATTCGATAATAATTTGGTTACGTACTTCAGCTGGGGTAGCCCCTAAGGCCCTTCGAACTCCAAGCTCTTTTGTCCGTTCTTTGACCGAGATCAATAAAATATTTCCGATTCCAATAACTCCTGCAATAATCGTTGCAATACCCACAATGAGTGACAAAAGAGTCATTCCTTTCGAAAATCCCATGATTTTATTGAAAATTTCACCCAAATTAAATCCTCCAAAAGCGCGTTCATCGTCTGGGGATACTCGGTGTATTCTTTTGAGAGTAGCTTTTATGTCTTTTTCAACTGCGACTACGTCAGCGTCGTCATAGGCTGCAATGGTAAACCACTGAACTCTGTCTCCTGAATTATAAATTTGTCGATAGGTTTCAAAAGGAATAAAAATATCCCCATCACTTTCAAATCCACCTCCAGGAACAAACTTGTGGATCCCAATGACTTGAAAGTAAATATTATCAATCCTTACATACTGCCCAATTGGATTTTCATCCTTTTCAAAAAGTTCTGTTTGAGTTCGCTCTCCGATGACACAAACTTTCCGTTTGTATTTAATATCCTCTTCATTGATAAAACGACCTCCATCGTATATTTTTTTTGTTGCAATTTTGGTGTATTCAGGAAAATCGCCATAAACATTATAATTGCTTGATTTATTTTTACGAACAACTAGTGGACTCACTGAACCTCCGAAAACACCACGCGCATTTCTTGGAGCAATAAACTGGATTTCAGGGACTCGTTTTTTAAGATAATCAATATCCGAAAGTTTTAGCTCAACATTTCTTCCGATTTTAAATCCGTCGTAAGGGATGCTTGTCCGCTGTGCCCAGATAAACATTGAGTTCATTGCAATATTCTCGAACTGACGTTCAAATCCGTTGTCCAAACCTTTTGCAGCACCTGACAGAGCGATGTAAATAAAAATTCCCCACAAAACACCAATTACAGTGATGACTGTTCTTGTTTTATTTTTGGAGATTGATCCAAAAATTTCTTGCCAGGTATCTCGATCAAAAAGAACTTTCAAACTATTCATCTCTTAAGGCTACTATGGGTTTAATTCTAGAAGCTCTCTTGGCTGGAATGTATCCAGCAATGGCTCCAAAAATAATAAGGACAATGGTAGCAGCAAAGGCTGTTCCAAAGTCAATAAATGGATTTTTAATGAAATACTCCTCCAAACTTAAGCCAACATTCTTCAACACAGCGATACCTAAAAACAGGCCAACATACCCTGAAATTGCAGTAATAAAAACAGACTCCTGGAGTACCATTTGAATTACAGATCGAGGTGTAGCACCCAAAGCTTTTCGAATTCCTAACTCTTTGGTTCGCTCTTTTACTACAAATACCATAATATTAGAAATCCCAATTATCCCAGCAATTAAAGTACCTAGTCCTACAAAACTTACGATCAATTGCAAAACTACTGCAAACTGTTGGCTTTGTTTCAGGTCGTCTGTAAGATTTTGAAAATAAATTCCATTGGGATCACGTGGATCTACTGATTTTTTATCCTTAAAAAACTTTTTGAGTGATTTTTCAAAAGCAACAGCCCCAACATGACCTAATTCTTTGGGGAAAGTCACTATGATTTGTCCTACTTTATCGTTACTCTTTTCAAGTAATTGTCGGGTTGTGTACGGAATATAAATGTAG
Organism: Flavobacteriaceae bacterium; assembly: GCA_029243165.1. Classification (GTDB taxonomy): domain Bacteria; phylum Bacteroidota; class Bacteroidia; order Flavobacteriales; family Flavobacteriaceae; genus MS024-2A. Next base: position 94,313 of record JAQWSN010000021.1, on the reverse strand, counting down.
CGTTCTTCGTTGTCTCCTCCATCATCTTGAAAAACACCCACCACCTTAAAAACCGTAGAGCCAACATCAATATACTTACCTATTGGATCCTCTTTTTTAAACAAATCTTTGGCTACTAACCTTCCAATAACTGCGTTTTTGGTTTTTTTATTAAGATCCATTTGATTGATATAACGTCCTTTCATCAAAATAGTTTTTTCGATGAACTGATGCCCTGGAGCTACCGCCCTAGTGGTGTAAGTATTACTCTCATTTTTAAAACTGGTAAGTTCACTACGAGTAATCCTCGGGGTAACATACTCGGTAAACATTGGGAAATTTTGTTTGATATCCTCTACATCTTCATTTTTAAACTCAATCCTCCTGTTTGCCTTAAATCCTTTGTAGGGCATGGATGTTCTTCCTGGATAAATAAAAATCGCATTACTTGCATCATCTAAAAAAAACTCTTGAAAAGTATTTTTTAAACCATTGCCTAAACCAAATAAAATGATGAAAATAAAAATCCCTAAGGCAACCGTAAACCCAGACAAAAAGGTTCGCAATTTGTTTTTACCAATGGTTTCAAAAATTTCTCTCCAACGATCTCTGTTAAACATGAGCTGAGGCTAATACTTGATCTACTTTTTTGTCTTCAATAATAACACCGTCTTTGAGCAAGACAATTCTTTTACACATATGAGCAATATCTGGTTCGTGGGTCACTACCAAAATTGTTTTCCCTTCCTGATTGATTTTTTGAATCAAATCCATAACCTCGTAGGAGGTTTTTGTATCAAGTGCTCCTGTGGGCTCATCGGCAAGTAAAACTTTAGGTCTTGATGCCATAGCTCGAGCGATAGCAACTCGTTGTTTTTGCCCTCCAGATAACTCGCTTGGCAAGTGTGTGGACCAATCCTTGAGTCCTACTCTATCCAAATACTCCAAGGCAAATACCTGACGTTCTTTTCTCGGTATTCCCTGATAATACAATGGAAGGGCTACATTTTCAAGCGCAGACTTGTAATTGATTAAATTGAACGATTGGAAAACAAATCCCAAAAATTTATTACGATACTTTGCTGCTTTAGTCTCATTTAGATTTTTGATCGGAACTTGATCTAAAATGTATTCTCCTTCGTCTGCTCCGTCTAACATACCCAAAATATTGAGTAAAGTAGATTTGCCAGAACCTGAAGAACCCATTATTGCAACCAATTCTCCTTCCTCTACGTCAAAATTAATCCCTTTTAATACATGCAATGAGGAAGATCCCATTTTGTAAGATTTGTGGAGGTTTTTTATCTGAATCATCAAATTTTTTACTTGAAAATTAAACAAAACTACTGTTTTTTAACGGTAATTCAATAGTTAGACTGTTAGATTAACATTATGTTACAACTACAGTCAAATTATTTTTTTAATATCTGAAAAACTTTCCACCCCACTAAGCCTACAAGTAGATAGGGAATTGCCATAAGATAAAGAATCCCGTTATTAATCCCCTTTGCTGTTGCTTGTCCTTCCTCAGATTGAAGTACTGCCCTACACATAGAACATTGAGCGTATCCAAAGTCATAACTCAGAAAAAATACTGCTAAAGAAAAAAACATCAAAAGCTTTACTCTTCTAGCCATAATAAGGAGAAATCATTAAGTAAACAATCACCCCTGTCACTGCAATGTACATCCACAAAGGAAAAGTAAACCGAGCAATTTTTTTATGATCAAAAAATAAATTTGAAATGGCTCTCACATAGGTTACCAGTACCATAGGGATAATGCCTATGGAAAGTAGGATATGACTGATCAAAATAAAGTAGTAAACGTATCTTATCGTTCCCTCTCCACCAAATGGTGTTGGATCTGAAGTCATGTGATAAGCTACATACATCACCAAAAAAATTAGAGAAAGACCAATCGCGGTTTTCATTAACTGCTCGTGTAAGACAATATTTTTTCGTCTGATGGCTAAATAAGCTAGGGTCAAGACTATTGCGGTTAAAGCGTTAATTGAAGCGTAGATCGGTGGAAGAAAATCTAAGGGTGCAACATTAGGTATTCGAACCATAAAAAGGAGTGCTACAACTACAGGAATCAAGATAGAGACAACCCAAATCCATACACGATACTTTTCTACATAATTTATTTTACTTGAACTCATTAAATACTATTCTTTTAAAAGTTTGTCAATGTCTTCCACGAGTAATTCGACTTCTTGAATGTCGACATCGTCTTGATCTAAGCCCATGTAATACACTATGGGATTACCAAACTGATCGGTTCTTGAACGGATGTAACCGTTTTTATCTATTAAGGCAAAATAACCTTGATGTTCAAAACCACCTTCCACTCTAGGATTTACTGATGCAAAGATATTAAATCCTTGATTTGCAAGAGCATATGTTGCTTCTTTATCTCCTGTAAGAAAATGCCAATTCTGTGAAAAAACATCATAACCTTCAGCATATTCTTTTAAAACTGAAGGGATATCATGCTCAGGATCTATGGTGAAAGATGCAATTCCAAAGTCACTTCGGGTACCAAATTTCGTTTCTAATTTTTTCATGTTTTTATTCATGATAGGACAAATACTTGGGCATGAAGTAAAGAAAAACTCCGCAACATAAACCTTTCCTTTAAAATCTTCGTTTGAAATGAATAAACTGTCTTGATTTAGAAAAGTAAATTCAGGAACTCGTTTTGCTTCTCCATTTAGGACAATGTATTGCAAGGGCTCTGCTGATGCAGATCGTCCATCTTGAACTACAGCATTGTTGCTAATACGATCAATAATTTTTGGAATAAATAAAACTCCAAAGATTAAAATCACCAGAAAAAGTCCTACATATTTGCTCCTATTCATCTGCGCTACTTTTCTCTTTTGGCATTGTAAATTTTAAGTGCCAATCGGTATTCTGCTAAAATCACTTTCACATCGTCAATCATTTTTTTATTGATCTGTGCTACAGAACGTGCGTCAAATCCATAAAGGGTTCCTTGGTCTTCGTCATCGTTTCTCCCTCTAAGATTACTTTCTTTGTCAACAATAAAAACAAAAGGACTACTCCCTGACTGATTTAATTCTAAGGGTGTTTTGAGTGAATTAAAATGGGTTTGCATATTTGTTCTAGAAACGGTCACAAAATTCCATTTTGACAAATCTGTACCTACCCCTTCTCGTAAAGCATTTTTAAGTTTGTCAACCTCTGATGAATATTCTTCATTGACTAAAAAGACAAATTGAAAATCTTCAAATTCATAAAACCGTTTGTAAATCTTTTCGTTAAGATTTAGCGCCTCGGCCTGTTTTTCCTCAAGACTTCCACCCCAATATCCTAAAATGGTAATTTTATCTTGGAACTGAATACCCGATGTGGTGTCAAGTTCGCGGATCTCAAGTACCCCTTCAGTTAAGATGGGTAATTTTGCAAAATTGTTTTTTCCTGAGGCAAAAAATAAATAAACCAAAAGAGGGAATATGAAAAGAACTCCTAAAACAATTTTCTTATTTAATTCATTCTTCTTCATAAAAAAAAAGCGGTGATTTACCGCTTGATTTATTTAGTCTTTAAAAATTCCATGCTACAAAGCCCGAATCCATCACATCAAATATGTAGTCAGCCTCTATCAAAAGAATAAAGGCTAAATAAGGTATTAAAATAAGTAGTGGAAGTACAATTGAATTTTTCAATCCACTTTTTTCATCTCGAATGTGCATAAAATCCCATGCAATGTAATATGCTTTAACTATGGTTAGTATGATAAAAATCCAATTGAGAATTTTCATTTTTAAAAAAGGTACCATTAAAATTTCTGGTTTCACAATACCCAACGCAACCTCAACTGTGGTAACAATGGATAGAAAAATTAAAACACCCCAGATTTTTTGTTGATTGGATTTAAATTTTAAAAGTCCTCTGAAAATTGCAAGCTTATGTCCTTCTGCAGCCATTTTTTAAAGTTTTGTTGATTAAACGAGATAGAAAAAGGTGAATACAAATACCCAAACCAAATCGACAAAGTGCCAATAAAGTCCAACTTTTTCGACCATTTCATAATGACCTCTTCGCTCATAGGTTCCGAGGATGACATTAAAAAAGATAATAATATTGATCACCACTCCTGAAAGTACGTGGAATCCGTGAAAACCTGTAATAAAGAAAAAGAAATCTGCAAACAAACGATTTCCGTACTCATTGTGAATAAGGTTTGCCCCTTCTACTACTGTAACCGCTTCGGTCAATTTACTCAATGACTCTGCTCTAGAAAGTACTGTTTTTTGACCTTTTTCGTTGAGTTCTTGCGTCCGGATTACTAAATTTTCGTCTGCTAAAAAACCTTTTTTAACTTCTTCAAGTGAAACTGTTGGCAGTGGAGATTCATTCTGATACCATATTCCATTACTGGATTCATGAACGGCGCGTTTTGTTTCTACACCTACAGCAAATTCCTGGATTGCGGCACGCTTACCACTTGATGCATCAACAAACTGGAGGATTTGACCCCCTCGAGTTTCAAGAGCACCGTATTCTCCTTTGATAAAATTTTTCCATTCCCATGCTTGTGAACCTACAAAAATAGCACCCCCAATAATGGTTAATAACATGTAGAAAGTAACTTTAGATTTTTGCATATGATGCCCCGCATCTACAGCAAGTACCATAGTTACTGATGAGAATATCAATATGAAAGTCATCAAAGCAACATAATACATGGGAGCATCAATGCCGTGTAAAAAGGGAAAGTGAGTAAAGACCTCGTCCGCTATGGGCCAAGAATTAATGTTTTTAAAACGAGAAAAACCGTAGGAGACTAAAAATCCAGTAAATGTTAAGGCATCGGAAACAATGAAGAACCACATCATCATTTTACCGTAACTGGCGTTTAGGGGTTTGTTCCCTCCACCCCAAACTTCTTCATTCTCTGCAGCTGCGTTGGCTGTTACTTCCATAATTTCATGTTAAATTCGTTTACAAATTTATTAATTTTTAGCCGTAGAATGAAACGAATAAAAATAAATATAACCAAAGAATATCGAGAAAGTGCCAAAATGTTACCGCTAGCTCAAAACCAAGGGTATTTCCGTTGGAGTACTTTCCCTTTAGTGTCTTAAACAAAACATACAAAACAATGATGATACCCCCACTGAGGTGGGCTAAGTGCAATAACACTAACACATACAGATATGAGGTTGTGATAGAACTTTCAGCACCCGTGAAATAATAGCCTTGTGCAATAATTTCCCCAAATCCCTGAAATTGAAAATAGATAAAAGCCAAGGCCAAACTTAAAGTCACTAATAGCAATGACTGAGCTCTTTTTACAAGCGTAGCTTTAATACTGTTTAGTGCCAAATAAAAACTACCACTACTTAACAATAACGATAGCGTACTGATCGTAAAAGCAAAGGGTAACTCTATCTGCTCTATCCAATCTGATCGTGAACTACTAACAACATAGGCACTGGTCAATCCAGCAAAAGTCATACTCATACTGATCATTCCAAACCATAGCATCATTTTTTTGGCTCGGTTATTTTTTACGATTAAAGAGTCGTTTGTATTCATTGTAATAAAAATTTATCAAGTACATAAATTAATTGAATCCCAGTAATGAAAAGGATACTTGTCCGAATTAAAAACTGAGCAGCCTTATTTGTTTTAAGAAACATTAATTGGATGCTGGCATAGAGAAAAAAAATACCTAAAAAACCCACTAAAATAGAAGCAGGGAGTGTTAAATAAAGTCTTCCCGTGTAATGAAATGCGGGTAATAATGAGATCAAAACTGTCCAAAAACTGTAAAAAACAATCTGAAAAGCGGTAATTTGATCCGGTTTTCCTGAGGGTAACATTTTAAATCCTGCATTTTCATATTGATCGTGCATTACCCAACCAATGGCCCAAAAATGGGGAAATTGCCAAAAAAACTGAACCATGAATAATACCCCAGGCTCAATACCAAATTCATTTGTCGCGGCAACCCATCCCAACATAAAGGGGATGGCTCCTGGAAATGCTCCAACAAAAACAGAAAGTGATGTTTTTTGTTTTAGAGGCGTGTACAAACAGGCATACAAAAAGATGGAAAGGCTTGCGAAAAAAGCTGTTTTAATATTGATTAAATAAAGAGCCGTAATTCCGATAAGGGCAAGCATTACCCCAATAAAAAGTGCTGTATTTGGATGCATCCGCTCGGTTGGAAGCGGTCTGTTTTGGGTACGCTCCATGAGCTTATCCAAATCTTTTTCAAAAACTTGATTAAAAACATTGGAGGCACCTACCATAGCGTATCCCCCCACGATGAGTAAAAGCAAAGTGGGATAGTGAACCACATCAACGGCTAAAAAGTATCCTGCTATCGATGAAATTACAACCGTGATTGACAGCCTAAACTTAGTCAGTTCAGAAAAATCGGTTAAGCTCAAGCCTTTGTTTGAAAGCAATTTAATTTTATTTTGGCTCATTCCTCGGCATCTTCAATGGGCAAAGATAGGCGACAAAAAGCCAACGTCCAATCTATTTTACGTTTATTAGACAACTTACTTTTAAAGGTAAGTATGAAACTATTCAATCACTGCAATCGGAAAATAATCGGAATACTGAATGGTACACGAACGGGTCTTCCTCTTTGTTTCCCCGGGGTCATTTGAGGGAGTAATGAAATGATGCGCTTTGCCTCTTTTTCTAGATTTTTATCAGGTCCACGCATCATGATATTCGTAATACTACCATCTTTAGAAATAATAAAAGTTACCAAAACTCGTCCTTGAATACCCATTTCTTGTGCAATCTCAGGATAGCGAAAGTTTTTTTTAATGTGCTTGTTTATTTTCTCTTGAAAACAATTTCTAAGTTGATCTTTTTTAACTTTTTCACAACCGGGAAAGATCGGTACGTCTTCAATCACTGCAAAGGGTACATCAATATCGTCCTCCTCGTCTTCAATTTCTACCGTCTCAACATCAACAATTTCGTCTTCATCGGTTTCAGTAGATTTAATAATGGTTTCCTCTACCTCTTCTTCATCTTTTACAACTTCAATTTCTGTTGGTGCTTGAGCGGGCGGAGGTGGAGGCGGTGGAGGTGTTTTTATTTGCTCCGTGATTGGGATTTCCTCTTCGTCGTCGCTATCAACGTCAAGAGTTTGGTATTCGAAGAGATCTTTCTCATAACTTTTCCATTCAATGGCTCGCCATGTAATGAACAAAATGATACACAATCCAATTACAAAATAAAGAGAGGAATTTTTTCGCAGGTCTACTTTGGGGTCTTTTTTTATTTCCATGGGGCTAGATTTAGATCTTAAAAGCCACAAAAACAATGCCATGGAAGCACTTAAAAACAAAAACCCATCACTAAATAGGATGGGTTTAAAAGTTTTGCTGATCGTGGATTTATTGCAATCTAAAAGTAATTGGAATACTAAAAGGAACCCTTACTGCACGACCCCTTTGCTTACCTGGTGTCATTGTAGGCAATCTTGATATGATGCGTTGTGCTTCTTTTTCTAGATTTTTATCCGGTCCACGCATTCTAATATTGGTAATACTACCGTCTTTAGAAATGATAAAATTCACATAAACTCGACCCTGAATACCCATTTCTTGAGCAATTTCTGGGTATCTAAAGTTCTTACGAATGTGTTTATTCATTTGTTGTTGAAAACAGTTTCTTCTTTCAGATTTTGAGACCTTTTCGCAACCGGGAAAGATCGGTACATCTTCAATGACCGCGAAGGGAACATCAACGTCGTCAAATTCTTCTTCTATTTCTACCTCCTCAACTTCGATGATTTCATCTTCGTTGGTTTCAGTGGATTCGATGACGGTTTCCTCAACTTCTTCCTCATCCTCTACCACTTCAATAACCTCAGGAGCTGGCGGTGGCGGTGGCGGTGGTGGCGGCGGTGTCTTAAGTTGTTCTGTAATTGGAATTTCTTCATCGTCTTCATCCTCGACGTTTAAGGCTTCATAACCGTAAAGACTTTTGTCGTAAGTTTTCCATTCTATGGCCTGCCATGAGATCAATAAAATCAGAGACAAACCGATGACAAAGTAAAGACTGCTGTTTTTACTTAAATCAACTTTTTCATTTTTTTTGTGTTTTTTAATAAACCAATATTTAAGTAGCTAAACTAAAAAAAAAAACTAAAACAAACAAGTTATTCTTTAACAGAATAATAAAAAAAACCTTTTATTATCAAGGTTGCACAAAGTCCACCAAAGAGGTTTGCAAAAAGATCAGACAGATCGAAAAATCGTTGAAAAAAGGGGATCAATTGAAGTGTTTCTAAAAATCCTCCCAATAATAGTGCACTCAAGAAAGCCTTTAAAACAGATCTCTTATGAATGTAGAATGCAAAAAAATACAAAAATGTAAGTCCGAAATAACAGCTAAAATGGAGGACAAGATCTCCCCTGAAAAAAAATAACGTCCAAGGCTTGGCGTTGGGTGAAGGTGGCTTTAAACTCAGATAAGTAACAACAGCTGTAGCAAATGCAGCTAGTGTTTTAAAAAGTTTATCCGCTTGTAACCAACGATGAATATGCTTCCGCATCTAGAAGATTTTCAATTTGAGCAGCGTCGGTCAGCTTTATTTTAATCATCCATCCTGATCCGTAAGCATCTTCATTTACTGTTTCAGGAGCATCCTCCAAGAGCTCGTTAAAAGCAATGATGGTTCCTGATAACGGCATGAATAAGTCAGAAACTGTTTTTACTGCCTCTACAGTCCCAAAAACGGATTCAGCCTCCATGGTTTCATCAAGAGTTTCAACTTCAACGTAAACGATATCCCCAAGTTCTCCTTGAGCAAAATCAGTGATTCCGATGGTAGCTTCATCTCCTTCTATCTTGATCCACTCGTGATCTTTTGTGTATTTTAAATCTGCTGGTACATTCATTAAAAATAGATTTAGTCACAAATGTAAAAGAAATCTCGAATTCCTAGTAGCATTAATTTCCAAAGTTATACCGAACCGTGATCCCTGAACGGACACTGGTTTGCGGAAATGCAGTTGATATGGCAAACTCAGAGAAGTTATGATCGTAGAAGAAAAGAGCTGTTAAGTTTTTTGACAAGGCATAATCTGCATTGATCTTTATGGCAAGTATTCGCTGACCAGCCGTAACTTGATTATTGTCGTATTCCAGATTTCGTAAAACGGTTACGTTATCTCGGTACGAAAGGTCGGCCCTAATATTTAAATCTCCTTTTAAGGTTACCCTTCTCCCTCCAAAATTTGTTCGAAAACGAACGTCTTTGATACGATAACCCAAACCAGCTACGTATTCATCGCCACTAGATTCCGTAATAAGGTTGTTATCAAGACTTAAAGATATTGCTCGTTCTTTACGAAGCTCTGCCAATAACTTTAGAGAGTTGTTCATTTCCATATCCAGACGGATCAAGGGATTAAACTGTTCTATCAAATTCACGTTGGAGTACAATCGTTGGGAAATTAAATTGCCCAATTTATCCGTACTGTTGGGTTGATCTGGATCAAAGTCAAAGTTTGACTGAAAGTTGGTTAAAGTGTAACTCGCTCGGTAGGCATGATTAATCGACAATCTTGAAAAGATTTTTGCAATTGATTTAATCTCTGTAAGTCCAGTAAATTTCAGATTCCAATTCGGCAAAGGAGTTCCTCGCATTGGATTTAGATCCATTCGATCAGGATGGACTCCTGTGTATGCAGCCAGAAAAGAATGCAACAACACTTCTTGTTGATTTTTGCCAAAACCCACAGGATAGCCTTCTTCATTTGTTCCTAAGCCTTCAAAAGCGGTATTCTCTACTAATCTTTCTGCAATTTGTGGACGGTATGCCCTAAAGTTTTCAAAATTACTGCTTTCTGATCCTCGTGAGGGATTGAATGCCGTTCGGAGGAGAATAGTCGACATCCCAAAATTTCCAAATACGTTCGAATTCCTTGGAACATAGGTTTGATCTGTAACTTTAAAATTCTCTAGTCGATTCTCCATGTAATCACGGTCGGCATTAAAATCAATGATCAAACCTTTCATGGGAATCAACTGTGCAGAAGCTTTAAACTTACTTGAATGCATTTGTGAGAAGGATTGATTGAAGTTTGGGTACCCTGTAAGCCATCCTTGACGAGCAGCTTCATAACGGATATCGGCTTGACTACCTAGAGTATATCCCAGAGTGGGTTGCAGTCCTCCTGCAAAACCAACCGAAGGTAAATAGCCTGGAAGGACTGAACCGTTATTTTCACTGTAACTGGCTTGCACTCTTTTTACCAACGTCATTACGTCAACCAACTTAGTAAGCCCCTTTTTCAAAAAAGAATTCTTCTTCTTAATTGAATCATTAGCTTTCCGAGCAGCCTGAACTCGGGCATTAAATGGAGTTCTCGAATTCGATTTTAACCCAAGAGCAGAATAGAGCTTGGAGAAAGAAAATGCCGTTGTGAGGGTTTTCGTATTGTTATTTTGGATCGTGTTTACAATTCCAAGAGGAGTTCCATCATCACTGATAACTTGGGACAATGCCTCTGACCCTCGTTGCCAATTGAAATTTCCAGTGTAGTTGTACGTTGCGTCTACAAAACTCAAAAAAGGAATGTATTGAAACGGTAATTTATAGTTGAGCGATAAAGTTTGTAAATGATTATTTGGTTCTCCCGTATTCAAAATCCCTTGCCATAATGCCTTTTTATTCGGTTGGAAGGGATTTAACATACCTGCTTCCACCAATTCATTTTGTCTAATAATACTACTCGTTGCCGCATTAAAATTGAATCGAAGAGAACGGGATAAATTATGGCTTATTGCATAGTTGTAATCAAACAAAAAGTTTCGTTGTTGTAAATTAGGTAAACTCCTTTGTAAAGATGCATCTACTCCTTCTAGATACACCTGTCTAAATTTTTGATTGTTTAAAATCCGGTTCACATTAGCGGAGGCTTCTAATGAACTTGGCAATAGGTTAAAATTGAGTTGCTGAAGCCATTGCCAATATTTTTTACGATTAAAAAACTTCACTTTTTTAAAGGGCTCGATTGGTTTGGAAGAAAAAGAATGACCGTAGTTTGTTCCTAATAGCAGGTTAAACTCCTCCTGATTTTCCAATTCATAATCACGGTGAATTAATTCGTTGTAAGCGTAAGAAAAGTCAAAGTTTTCGGGACTGTAAAAACGTCTCTTTCCTTCTCCGCTACTATTTTTTCGCACTCCGATTAGGCTAACACTTTTTCTCTTGGTGTAATCTATGGATTGATTTTTTATGGAGTCTCTCTGCGAAGTCCTTTCAGCGGTATCTATTCGATCTTGCAACTTGATATCTTGATAAAAAGGATCGTATTCCGGAGTGATTAAAGTTTCACCAGCAGCAAAATTCAGTGGCACTTGAAGTCCCCATTTTTGCGGAGTCAACTGCCCTAAATTTACATTTGAAATGAGGTCGTATTGAAGTAATTCTTCACGAGTGCGTTCATTGGGTGACATGTCAATACTTCCAAAACCAATACTTGAATAGCGACCTGTTGCTGAAAAAGTCGCGAAATCAGCAAGGTTAGCATCTAAGGCACCTATTGCTGCCCAACCGTCTTGACTATCGATTCCCGAAATCCGTAATTCATTAAACCAAACCTCACCACAAAGCACATCTCCTAATTGGGTTGAAGGATTTTTAACTCCTATCATCAAAGTTTTAATACTTCCTAAAGAAGGGTTTCCACGAATTGCAAATTTATATTTCTTTTGACCTGGCAGTTCACTTATTGGAGAAAACTCATGAATAGGATTCAATTCCTCGTCAAAGTACAAGGTCTGACCCAAGCCCAATTCTTGAAGTGCAATAGCTTTTAATTTAGCCAATAAATCAATAGGAACTTCAATGGAGTTCGATTCGGGATTCCAAACTTCCTCAGCACTGTATCTGTTTGAGGTATTTTCACTGTAATCTGTGGGCTTTAATGGTATTTCTATCTGATAAAAATTGTCTTGATAATCCGTACCTAACCGAATGAAAGCAACCAGTCTTTTATCAAATTCATCCTCGACCCCCTCTCCAGGTAAAGCTTCCTGCCCGGGAAGTGATTCAGCATGTAAAAACATTCTCAACTTGCTGTATTGTCGCATATCCAAATTCAATCCTTTAAATATTCCACGTGAATCTGATGGCTGCAAATCACAGACTCTGAAAGATAGGGACTGTTCGTTTTGACGAATAATAGAGTTGTTATTATTTATCTGCTCTCTTTGAATTTCAGGTGGCAGTACATAATTTATTGGAATTCTATTTTCGTTTTCTAAAATATTAACTGTACTGATATCTACTGTGGTATTTTTATTTTCCAATACCTCCTCATTGAGCGGTTTGTTGTATCGTCTCCAATCTCCTCGAACAAGGTCTAAAGTACCGAAGCGAAATACAACCTCATCTTCAAATCCAGTGAGAAGCATTCGCATAAATCGTATGGAGCGTAAGTCGTCAATCGCATTTACGGCATCAAAATAAGGATCAAAAGAGGTGTTTTCATAATAACTTTTTTGAATGGGAACTTTAAACTGAATCCAACGTGTAATGTATTCATCTCCATTAGGTGCATTTACTTGCACATTTTCCCTAACGTCAGTTACAAAAGGATGATTCCCAACTTGCATATTTCTAGTAATGGGAATTCGATATTCAAAATAGCTATCAATAGTATTCATGCTTTGATCACGATTGATATCTTCTGTATCGGGTTCAGTAGTATTTCCTCTATCTGTATCGCTAAAAGCAACAGGAGTATTGTTTTCAAATCCGTTGTAACGCTTGTACCGATCCAAAATTCCTCCCTCTGCTTGTAAAAAATATTGATAGTTATCTCCAGCCGGATCATCTGCAGGTCCATTAGTGAAAATTTCTCTTTCCGCTTCGTCAGACAAACCATCCAACCCAACATCTTGTAAAATTCGATCCTCTTCAACTGAATTAAAAGCGTAAACTAAAGACTGATTTGCGGGCACTTTACCCCACGGAGTCTCATAGGTTGGTGTGAGTTCACTGGTTGAGGGCAATCCGTTTTCGAATTGTTTGCGCCCATCACGAAGAATGTCTTCCGAAATATTTCCTAAATGAAAAACCAATTCTCCTAAATCGTCTGAAGCAGATTCCTTATCCGAGAACGTGTCCAACAACCAAAATTCAATAAACTCTACATTAGACTGTTCAAAATTTGTCGCATTTATGGATCGACTAATTCCCGCCCACTTTTTATCAATATTGGATGCATACTCACTATTTGGTGCGTTATTGTAAGGTCCTCTTTCATTAGGATAATAGGCTAAATCAAATGTGGGTAATGTTCTAGGCGTACCTTGTACTAAATCTTGTTCGGGAAATAATTCATCAATAAAAATACGACGTGTTTCATTCAATGAAATATCATTGTTGTTAATTCCGTCTGGCTGTCTTGAATAAAAAACCTGATCGATGGAATACCAAGCTAATTTAGAGCGAGCATAGCCACTCTCCAGTCCTTCTGCATTTGCTCCAGGCACCCCATTAATGGGAACACTGGAAAGGTTCCAAGCTGTAAATCCTTTAATATCAATGTTAGTTTGAGCTCCTTCAAAATCATCAATGTAAACATTTGTTTCACCATTAAGTTGTGTATTCCTAGGATCGTTAGCTGCTAAATTTGCAACCTCTCCTCTAAAAGAAATTTGAGAAGGAGTATTGGATTTAATTGTGGGCCATTTATTTACCATCCTAGTCAAAAATGGAATTTCTGTAGAAAAATTGGTATTAAAACCCATCATGGTATTGTTAACGGGTTCCGTACCATAGTTGGCTTTTTGGGTTAAAGGGTTCTCGCTTAAGTTAATCAAGGTCCCACCGACATTTATTTTATCTGAAATACGATGGTTGACATTAAATCCAGAAAACCGCTTATTTTGCTGATTGAAAAAAGAATTATTTTCAACGGAAATATCGATTGGGATATTGGATGCTTTCAAACCCTCGTCTAAAATCTTAACTCGACCTATTTCATAATTAACGATGTAATCTAAGCCTTCTCTCAACACTCTTCCACCAGCAGTAACACGAACAGATCCTCTAGGAACATTAAAAGCTCCAATATTAATTCCGTCACCTCCTTCAGACTTGTACCTTCCTTTGAGTTGAAATTTATTCTTCTCTGTAAATTCTAATGCAGCTGCTTTCGTGAGGCTGTACATTTCCTTAAAAACATAACGTTTTTGATTTTTATTGTAGCTACTTTCTTGAGCATAGGATTCCTTTGCAGATTCTGGGTTGTCCAAAAGCTCAAATAAGAATTCTCCAAAAGGCTCTACTTTTTGAAAAATAATTCTTCCATAACGAGGGTCTACCGTGATACCAGGAATAAAATCAAAAAAACCGTCCCCGTTAGGAACCAAGTCTTGATATGCGTTTAACCGATCCAAATCCAAGGTATTCAAAAGAACCTCATTATCTAATTGTTCAGGCCAAATAGAAGAATCTACTGGAGTCATGTAATTGATAGGAGAGGGGTCGGTGTACAAAATACTCAGCCTAAAGTCTTCCTCAGACAACTGAAATGCCCCCGTATTGTAAATATTTTTCATCATCAAATCCCATACCGGCTGGCGAACATCCGTAACACTACTCTTTAGCATTTTAACAATCAGATTATTCGTCTGAACAACGGCTTGTTGGGCATTTTGCTGGGAAGGATTTCCTGTTTGAATGAGTGAAGTGCCTGGAATATCTCCGTTAGCAAATTCTCCAACTTGGTAGATTTTTCCCTGAAAACTGTATTGATAAGCAATTCCTAAAATTTCATCATTACTGAGTCTTTGATTTAAAGAAATATACCCCAATTGAGGGTGGTATGAAAATTCTTGATTATTCAACTTTCTTGCACTTTCTAAAATAGCATAATCATACCCTTCGTTTACACGTGTAGATCCAAAACCCTTTTTTACAGTTGCTATGTCTCGAATTTCTTGAGTCAAAAGTCCGTCAAAACCAATTTCGTCTGGATCAAGACGGTTGACCTCATTTCTCGGAGGATCATTTTTATCATTGACATTCATAAAATTAGAAACACTGGCTGCCAAAGTAGTTCGCTCTGGGTTTGCTTCACCTAAATCCTGGAGCGCAACAATGTTTCGAACATTCTGGGTTTGGTACCCTCGGTTGGTCACCCAGACTTCAATACGTGTAATCTGAACAGGTGAATTGATGTATGGATAGGTTTCTAAAAATCGGTCGTAATTGTCTCTAAAATATTGACTGATAAAGTAATGACGGTCTTCTTCATAATCCAAAGCGTACAAATCAAATTCTTGCAATTTTCCTCCTCCTTGAGAGGTGATGTTTTGCGATTGAGATCGTTGTTCTGAAAATACTCCAGAGAGAGTCGTATTTCCAAATTTTAAATCTGCACGGACCCCAAATAAGCTTTGAGCCCCCTGAATTAAATTACTGTTGATCGGCATGCTTATGTTTCCGATATCGATATTTTGTAAAATTGCATCTTCAGTAACTTTTCCATTAAGAAATTCTGAAACTCGATTCCCAGCTGCCAAAGGATTACTAGCCAAGTCAGTTGCGTTTTGCTTTAAACTTTCAATCTTCTGACGGGCTTGATTTAAAGTGTTTTTCCCTTCATTGACCAAGCCCTTTACCTCATTTGCCTTTTGCTCAATTTCGTTTAGCTGCTGTTTGACCTCATTTACTCTGTTTTGTACTTGATCTATTTTACCCTGAACATTTTCAAGGGTAGAACCCAATTCTCCAGGTAGCATTCCTGGAACCATGCTTTGAAGTTCAGAGACTTGGGGAGGATTAAATTGAATTTTTACTAGATTTTGGAAGTCAAAAGTAGATTCAGTATCGTAATTGGCAGTTATCTGAAGTCGTTCTCCAATTTTACCCAATAAACTTAAACTGATTCGCTGATCAAATTCAAAACCGGGAGATCGTCGATTGATTACTGAAGCAATCGGATTGTCATTTCTTTGGTAGCGATACCCTAAATCAATTCCAATAGAACCTTGCGGGGTAATATCAATTGCATTACTCCCAAAAATTGATTCAAAAAATTTATTGTTAACATACAATTCAGGAAGTAAGTTTTTTTGAGTCTCCTCTACTCCTTCCCCTCTACCGCTTAGAGCTTGAACTTTTTCTTGAAAATAGGTTTGCATTTTTTCCTTAAGAACCAAGTCTTGATACTCTTTGACCGTGAGAACTAGCGGGACACTAATGGGATATCCTCCTATTTCTTGAGAAAAAATATACCGTTCCGTTGTTGGGTCATAGGTATATTGACTTGTCACACTGCTTGGGACAGGGAGTTTTAGAGTACCTAAATCAGCCTCTTCCTGAGCCATAACAAGCCCACAACTGAAGAACATCCATAGAAAAAAATGGACGAGGGGTTGAAATGATTTAAAAACTACTTTATGAGTTCTTTCAAACAAAGGGTATTACAATTTATTCAAAGCTGCTTTAATAAGTGCTTCCACTGAACTATCTGGGCTGCTCTGAATGGCGTTATCAATTACTTTCTCAGATTGCTTTCTTGAATAACCAAGAACCTCCAATGCTGATAACGCTTCTTCTTTAATTGTATTGTTTGAAAAGGGTTGAATTTCTTCACCTTCAAAGAGATTTAACATTTTATCTTTCAGTTCAATAAGGACTCTCTGAGCTGTTTTTAAACCAATCCCTTTCACCGATTTAATGGTAGCTAAATCCTCAGCAACAATGGCTCTTTGAATTTGCTGTGGTTCAAGGGAGGAGAGCATCGTTCTCGCGGTACTTGCTCCAATACCAGAAACAGATATTAATTGTTGAAAAATTGCACGTTCTATCGTAGTTTGAAAACCAAATAAAGTGTGGGAATCCTCTTTTACTTGTAGGTGTGTAAATAATTTGATGTTTTCATCATTACTCAACTGGGTAAAAGTATGTAAAGAAATATGAACTAAATAACCAACGCCATTACAGTCGATAACTACTTCTGTTGGTGATTTTTCTACTAAACGTCCTGTAAGTTGTGTAATCATCTTAATTATTTGTTTTTAGATTGAGCATCAATTACTGCGATAGCAGACATATTTACAATCTCCTCCACAGAAGCTCCGAGTTGCAAAACATGAATGGGTTCACTAAGTCCCATAAGAATTGGACCGATCGATAAGGCTTCTTTTAATTCCTTCATCAATTTGTAGGTAATATTGGCCGCATCCAAATTGGGGAAAATCATTACGTTGACTTTCATTTTACTCAAGCTTGAAAAAGGAAATCCTTTTCTGAGCATTTCTTTATTTAAGGCAAAGTCAGACTGGACCGGGCCGTCGACCATTAACTCAGGATTGCTCCGATGCAATATGGCCACTGCTTCACTTACTTTTTTTGCTTGAGGAAAACGAGAAGAGCCAAAATTAGAAAATGAAAGAAGTGCAGTAACAGGCTCCAACCCAAATAGCTTAGCCATATTTGCCGTCATTTGAGCAATTTTGGCAAGTTCTTTAGCTGAAGGATCTACGTTAATTGTGGTGTCAGAAAGAAATAATGGACCTGATTTAGTCAGCATCAAATTGGTTGCTGCCACACGATTTACCCCTTTTGCTTTGGATATGGTTTCCAATATGGGTTTCACTACCGAGCGATAATTTCTTGAATAACCAGAAATCATGGCGTCAGCATCCCCATTTTTTATCATCATTGAGGCAAAATAATTGCGTTCACGCATGAGTCGTTGGGCATCATAAAGCGTGTATCCTTTTCTTCGTTGATCTTTCCAAAAAAGTTCAGCATAAACATTCCTTTGTTCTCTGTAACTCTCTTCTTTAGGATCAATAATCTCAACCTCCTCATCAAAATTAATGGCCTTTCTTAAATCTTCTATTGTTGCTCTATTTCCGAGGAGAATAGGAATGGCAATTCGCTCTTCATGAACAATTTGTGCCGCTTTCAATACGTCCATTTGATCTGCTTCGGCAAATATCAAACGTTTCGGAGCTGCCTTGGCTCTGTCATGAAGAATACGAATCATTTTTTGGCTATTTCCTAGTCTACTTGAAAGTTCGAGTATGTAACGTTCCCAATCTTCTATGGGTTCTGTAGCTACACCCGATTCCATTGCCGCTTTGGCCACAGCAGGTGGAATGGTTGAAATCAAACGAGGATCAAAAGGTTTTGGGATAATGTATTCTCTCCCAAAAGTCAATCTAGTTTCATCATAAACCACATTTACTTGTTCAGGAACCGATTCTTTAGCAAGAGCAGCTAGTGCCTTTACCGCTGCCATTTTCATAGGTTCGTTTATGGTAGTAGCCCGGACATCAAGTGCACCTCTAAAGATGAAAGGAAAGCCTAAAACGTTATTGACCTGATTCGGATGATCTGATCTACCGGTAGCCATGATCACATCCTTACGTGTATTACATGCAAGGGTGTATTCTATCTCTGGGTTTGGATTTGCCATTGCAAATACAATAGGATTTTTAGCCATCGACAGAAGCATTTCGGGAGTAAGAATATTCGCCATAGACAATCCGATAAAAACATCAGCTCCCTTGATTGCCTCATCTAGGGTAGATATGTTTTTTGAGGTTGCAAATTCTTCTTTTTCTAAACTTAGATTCTGACGATCTTTTCGAATTACTCCTTTGCTGTCTAGCATAACGATATGCTCTACATTGGCACCAAAAGCCCGATACAACTTGGTGCATGAAATAGCAGCTGCCCCAGCTCCAGACACAACAATTTTTACTTGTTCAATTTTCTTTTTTGCTAGTTCTAATGCATTTAATAAAGCTGCAGCTGAGATAATCGCAGTACCGTGTTGATCGTCGTGCATCACAGGTATTTCCAATTCTTCTTTCAAACGGCGCTCTATTTCAAAAGCTTCAGGGGATTTGATGTCTTCCAAATTGATTCCTCCGAAGGTTGGGGCTATTGCCTTAACAGCTTCAATGAATTTATCCGGATCTTTTGCATCTACTTCTATGTCAAAAACATCAATATCTGCAAAAATCTTAAATAAAAGCGCCTTTCCCTCCATTACTGGCTTGGAAGCTTCAGGTCCAATATCTCCTAAACCTAATACTGCTGTTCCATTTGAAATAACCGCAACCAAATTTCCTTTGTTGGTGTACTTGTAAAGGTTTGATTTGTCTTGTTCAATTTCCATACAAGGAATAGCAACTCCAGGGGAATAGGCAAGTGCGAGATCTCGTTGTGTATCGTAGTTTTTAGTGGGAACTACTTCGGTTTTACCAGGTCTTGGTTTAGCATGATACACTAATGCTGCTCTGCGCTGCTGTTCTTTTTGCATAAATCCAGTATTTGTAATGTAAAGAAATGATTTTTTTCTGAATCAAACTTGAGTTTTCTCCTTTGGTTGACTAACAAAAAGGGAGAAAATCCCCCCAATAATCAAAAAACTACCCGCGAGTCGGATAATGTTTATTGGATTTTGATCCAGAAAATCGAACACAAAATACTGCACCGTAAAAATCTGGATGATCATCGGTATGACAATAAACATATTGAAAATGCCCATGTAAACCCCTGTCTTCCCTGGCGGTATGGAAGAGGCAAGCATCTGATAGGGCATCGCCATCATGGAAGCCCAAGTGATTCCCAGTCCAAATGAAAACAAGTAAATTTGAGAAACCACAATTCCACTCCCAATCGGTAGGGTAAAAAGTACTGTAGTATCATCCAATAACGGCATACAAAGCAATGCGGTTCCTCCAATAGCCAGACTTATGAAATGGAGTCTTTGAGCTCCTAACTTACGTGCAATGGGTATTAAAGCAAAAGCAATAACAAAACAAATGATGTTGTAGGTTCCGTTTAAGTTTCCTGTAAGCAATTGAGCTTGATTGAAATAAATCGTGCTTTGGTCTAGCGTATCGTACAAAGAAAGTGAAAGTGCTGAGGTTAGATATTGCCAATAACAAAACATCGCATACCATGGGAAAAACATAACCGGGATGAGTTGTTTCATTGGCAATGGCATTACTTTGAATGCTTCGCTAATGTCTTTAAGTGTTCTTAAAATGACGTTACCTTCAGCTTTTGACTTTTTTATTTCCTCAAGTTCTTTTGGAGTGGGAGGATATTCGGAAGTTGTCAGTACTGAGATCAGGATGGTGATGATCGAAGCCGCAGCTCCAATTCCAAATGCCCAGTAGGTAGAAACAGGAATCCCGTTATCCATCTTATCAGAGAGTGCCAGTATCCCAAATGAAACTAAAATCGCTGGGGTAAAATTTGCAAGGGTAGTTCCCAGTCCTGTAAAAAAACTTTGGACTAAAAAGCCAAAAGAATATTGTTTTTCGGGAAGTTTATCAGAAATGAATGCACGATAGGGCTCCAGTGCTATGTTGTTTGCGGCATCTAAAATCCATAACAAGCCTGCAGCCATCCAAATAGAACTTGAATAGGGCATAATAACGAGACTGATACTGGCTATTATCGCACCAATTAGGAAAAAGGGCTTTCTGCGGCCAAATTTTGGAGACCAAGTACCGTCACTTATGGCTCCAATAATGGGCTGTACAATTAAACCTGTAACAGGGCCTGCCAGCCAAAGTAAGGGTAATTCTGCTTCTTCAGCCCCCAAATATTTGTAAATAGCACTCATATTACTTTGCTGCAAACCAAAACTGAATTGGACTCCAAAAAATCCAAAATTCATGGTTAAGATTTGCCAAAAATTGAGCTGTTTTTTTTGCATGAATTTAATTTGGTGAATCCGCTTTTTTCATGGTTTGTAAATTTTCCACCACATAAGAACCAACTGCATGTCCTTGATTAACCCCTTCTTCTATTGCCATCATGTAATGAATCCCTCCATAAAGTCTTGAAATAGCCGCTTCTTCTGAAGCATGAATAAAAGAATTGTATTTTCTTTCAGGAAGACCATACAAAAGTTCTGTAGTATCTGTAAAAGCAAAGTCATCTCCGTACAAGTCGGTTAAGGTGACCGCTGCTGCTCTAGAAATTACAGAGTGCCCGCTGGTGTATTCGGGAAAGGGTGGAGTTTGGAGTAAGGGTAACCACTCTTCATCATAATACTGGTTGATCAGTGTTTCTGGTCGAACGATCAAGGTGTCCCACTTTTCATCCCAACAACTAATAAAACCATCGAATAAAGCAATGGATACATTGGCATAGGCATTTATGGTTTCATCAAAAGTACTTTGAGCTTGTCTTGTTGCAATCGCTGTGATACCGATCCAGTGACCTCCCGGTGTAATTTTCTTGGTTGCAAACATGGCATGCCCGCGATGGTGGGTAACATAAGGATTGCAATCCCAGAATTTTGCTATTTCTACCTGTTCCTCATTCAATTGATTCGTGACTTCAAATACCTCCATTAGTTGTTTTTGAAAAGGACTTCCTTCCGTCAAATCAAAAGGAAATGGTTCTTTCGGAGTAAATTGATTGGATGAATCAATAACCATTGTTCTGATTTCTTTCCAGTGCGGTTCAATTCCATCCATGTAATCTGGAGGGGTAGGCTTCCAAAATTGGTCTTCCTCTTTGATGGTGTATTTAGGATAGGTACGAGTTTGGTTGTACATATCTTTGGATGCCCAGTCTAAAATAGAGGCGGCAACTGCTGAACCATAAGCTTCTGATGCCTTAACCACTCGTCTAGGAACATCTAGCTCTTTTAATTTCGAATTAAAATTTTCTTGAAAAAGTTCCATTTTATCTTCTGAAAAAATCAGCGTCTTTCCAACTGTATTAAATGCGAATAAAGAAGCTAAATGATAATCTACCTTATCACTTGAAGGCTTAGGTATGGGATTTAACTCTTTTATCTGCCCTACTAAAGAGTTGTATTTTTCAGGATATTTTAATGCCATCACTTCATAAGCAGCAATTGTAGGATACAAATAAACTCGAGAAGCTACTGGAGGTGAAAAAATATCATAAACAACAATATCCGTTAAATTTTGCATTGCATTTTGGAAGAATTCTGCATTTTGAATTTTTTCAATGTAAGCTTTATTATTCCCATCCGAACATTGGACTAACACAAGTAATAGGAGTACATAAAAGATGTTTTTCAATTTCAAATCCTTTTTCATTTTCTTTTACTGTTTTAAGATTTTGGGGATTCTTATGATTTATTAAACTAGTCAACCTTTAACGGTTAATTACCATTCAATTTAATATCAAAGCAAAAATAGTATTTTTAGATGAATAAAATATTTTGAACGCAACTTAAAAAAGAATAAAAACAGCTCCAGCATCCCAGTTAAAAGACTGTTTTCTTCCTAGAAAAAATGATACTTTTCAATGAATTCAATTAAGTTCAAAAACCAATATTCGGTCTTTATTCCGCGGCACCAAAATTAATTTTTTATTGTTCTCGAGTTTGATTTCTTGAATATCAGTTCCCACTCCTTCAACAGTAAAACCTGAAAAATGTGTGGGTTTGAGCGATTTATTTTGATGTGTTCCCTCAAGAATAAGTCCTCTTAATGCATCGTAATCTCCTTCAAAAGGATTTCCACCAAAATCATTCCCAACCATAAAAATTCGATGTCCTAAAGAGTTGTTTTTTTGGACATAAATTGCATTTATTGTGGCCAATTGCGCCTCAACAGCTAATGGGGTGGACTTAAATTTTCCTCCTCCTAAATTTTCAATCACAACCGATTGATCTTGATTAACCCTGAAACTCAAAGCGTTTTCAAAAACCGTATCTTCTAAATATTCTGTTTTTGTTGCTCTTGAAAACTCCCTGTAATTTGCGAATTTTTGTCTAAAATAAGGACTCTGTTGTGAGAGGTTACTCCAAAAATGAACTGGATACTGTTCAAAAAAATGGTCTTCATTTTTTTGATAGACAAAAACAACAGGATCAATTACACCACTATCATCAATATCTTTTGCTATCAATTCCAATGGTGTTTTTGCAGTGGAGGATTTATTGGCACTGGGTGCCATGAAAGAATTTAAAAAAGAAGGATATAAAATACCCAAGGACATCGCTTGTATGGGATTTAGCAATTGGAACCTAGCTGATTTGGTAAGTCCTTCACTGAGCAGTGTTGAACAAAATAGCTTTTTAATGGGTAAAAAAGTATTTCAGCTTTTTATTAAGGATCAAAAAAACAAGGCAGAAGAAAAAGTATTTACCACGAAAATTATCCCAACTCATTTGGTAATTCGAGAGTCTACTGATTTTGGGATAAAAACTTGATATTCCTTTTTAAGCCTTCATATTTTGTTCTTTTTACAGCACTGTTTTTAAAAACTTTACCAAAAACCGAATCCGTCATTTCTTCCCACTCTTTTTTAGAAAGTGAGAGCAATTCTGAATGCGGCTCAAAAGCGGGTTCCTCATGTTTTGTTGCAAAACGATTCCATGGACAAACCGTTTGACACACATCACATCCGAATGCCCAATTGTCCATTTTCCCCTGAAATTCTGAAGGAATACTTTCTTTTAATTCTATCGTCAAGTAGGAAATGCATTTGCTTCCGTCAATTTGATAGGGTTGTATCAAAGCCTCTGTTGGGCAAGCATCAATACAGGCGGTACAACTTCCGCAATGATCGGTAGCAGGCAAGTCGTACTCCAGTTCTAGATCAATAATTAGCTCTGCAATAAAGAAAAAAGAACCTACTTTTTTAGAAATTAAATTGGTGTTCTTTCCAATCCATCCCAGACCACTTTTGGCTGCCCAAGCTTTATCCATCACAGGAGCTGAATCTACAAAAACCCTCCCATCAACTGCGCCGATTTCCTGATGTATGGATTTCATTAACTCCTTGAGTTTGTCCTTAATTACAAAATGATAATCCTTCCCATATGCATAAGTGGCTATTTTAGGAGCTTCTGGATCTTCTTGTAATTGATCTGTATGATAGTTTAACAATAAAGAAACTACACTTTTAGCACCCGGTACAAGAAGTCGTGGATCCAGTCGCTTGTCAAAATGACCCTCCATGTAGGACATCTTACCGTGGTGTCCTTGACTGAGCCATGCTTCCAGCTGTGGGGCTTCCTGTTCTAGAAAATCTGCTCTAGAAATTCCACACGAAAGAAAACCCAATGATTTTGCTGATGATTTAATTTTGGAACTGTACTCCGATTTTAGGCTCATGGTTGTCTTATTAAAACAATCCTTCTTGGTTGTTTTTCAGTCGACCCAAGTGTGAATAAGCTCTTGCTGTAACCTCTCTCCCTCTTGGTGTTCTTACAATAAAGCCTTGCTGAATGAGAAAGGGTTCGTAAACCTCCTCTATGGTTTCAGCATTTTCTGAAACTGCTGTTGCTAAGGTTGTAATTCCTACAGGACCTCCTTTAAATTTATCAATTAAAGTCGCCTGAATTTTGTTGTCCATCTCGTCTAGACCGTGTGCGTCAACTTGAAGTGCCTTGAGGGCAAATTGTGTGATTTCAATATCAATGGATCCATTTCCTTTGATTTGAGCAAAATCACGAACCCTTCTCAATAAACCGTTTGAAATTCTAGGAGTCCCCCGACTACGACCTGCTATTTCTATTGCAGCTTCTTGATTGATGGGAACATTAAGTATTTCTGCACTGCGCGTCACTATGGTTGACAAAAGTTCGGTAGAATAATACTGAAGCCTGTTGCTAATTCCAAAACGCGCTCGCATTGGTGCCGTCAACAAACCGGAACGAGTTGTAGCTCCAACTAAGGTGAAAGGTTCTAGATTAATTTGTACCGTTCGTGCATTGGGTCCCGACTCAATCAGGATATCAATCTTGTAATCTTCCATGGCAGAATAAAGGTATTCCTCCACTATGGGGCTTAACCGGTGGATTTCATCAATAAAAAGAATGTCTTGCGTTTGGAGATTGGTGAGTAGTCCCGCCAAGTCTCCAGGTTTGTCCAAAACAGGACCCGACGTCATTTTAATTCCAACATCCAATTCATTTGCCAAAATATGTGCGAGTGTCGTTTTACCCAGTCCTGGAGGACCGTGAAATAAGGTATGATCCAAAGCTTCTCCTCGCTGTTTTGCCGCCAGTACAAAAACTTTTAAGTTTTCTAAAATTGCATCTTGACCTGCAAAATCATCAAATTTTAAAGGCCGTAAAGCGCGGTCAACATCTTGTTCCTCAGAGGAAAAGGGATGGTCTGGATCTAAATGCTCATTCATTATTCCAAATATAGAATATTTTCAGCGCTTAAAAATGAATCAATTGTTTTAAGTCAAACCTTTTGCCACTCGCTCCAATCCTGCTCGATTTATTATTTTAATGTACTTGCCTTCCAGTGAGATAAAACCCTTACTCTCAAAACACTTTAACATTCGTATCATTGATTTGGTAGCCACCCCAATATAATTTGCGATTTCTTCTCCTCTCAAACTAAAAGGATAGCAATCCTTTTGAGTATCGTAAAATTCGGTATGGAAATAAATTAAAAAAGTAGCCAAACGTTCCTCCAGTTTTTTGTTTCCTAAACTCACAATTTTATCATCTGCTTCTTTGATGTATTGAGCTAAAATTTTCATTATGGATTTAGAAAATTCTTTGTCGTTTTTCAGCTGATTGAATAAATATGCGTTTGGAATAAAAGATATTGTCAAATCCGTAAGGGCTTCTGCTTTAAGGTTGGTGGGCTCGTTACTTAAAATGCTCCTTATTCCGAGTAAGGTTTTGGGCTTCAAAATTTGAATGATTTGGTATTTCCCATTAGAACTCATTTTTGAAATTTTGTAAACTCCTGACTCAATCAAATACACACCTTTCAAACTAAAACCTTCCTCAAAAATTATGGCTCTTTTGGGATAGGAAAAGGTTCGAAAAAAAGTATCTGAATGGGTTTTTGTAGAAAAAGAAGGCTGATCATTCTTTAAAAAGTATTCTAGACATATGTCCATGATAGTTAGATTTGGTTGGTGTAAATTAGTAAAAGTTGACAATTATCAACCTATTTGTTTCTTTTTAATAGTTTTTTGAAGAAAAAATCACCTATTGGAAAAACAACAATGCTACCATTGCGGAATTTACTTTAATGAAACCCCCATTATTTACAATCATTTAAAATTCTGCTGTAAGGGATGTAAGAGTGTGTATCGAATTTTAAATTCTTTGGACCTAGAAAAATATTACACACTGGATGCCAACCATGGAAACAAACCCGAAACTTCCAACGTTCGCTATCAAAATTGGGGTGATGAAAAACTGAAAGCCCCCTGTGTCGTTCTCAAAAACGAAGAAATCGAAATTATTCAACTTCAAATTCCATCCATGCATTGTTCTTCTTGCATCTGGATTTTAGAACAGCTGCACAAATTCCTTGAAGAAATTCAAAATGTAACAGTTTATTTTTCCAAAAAAACCATTCAAATTTCATACTATCACAAACAAATCTCCCTATCTAAAATAGCAGTTCAACTCAATAAAATAGGCTATTCTCCACTCCTACTTCCCTTACAATCCAATCATTCCAAAAATCAAAAAAAACTTTGGTATCAAATCGGTATTGCTGGTTTTGCATTTGGAAACTGCATGTTTTTATCTTTTCCATCTTATTTTGAAAATCAAGAATTCTGGCTAACACAATACCAACCCTTCTTTGATTGGATTCAATTTGGATTAAATATCCCCGTTTTGGTTTACGCTGCAAAAGATTATTTTATTGCAGTTATCTACGACGGGATTTTTCTTCTGTTGTTGGTGTTAATGGAAGATTATCCATTAGACAAGTTTGCACTTATCACCAGCCTGCTAAATCCAATAGATCTATCCCGAACACTAATCCTATTAAAATTAGATATTTCAGCATTGTTAGGCTACACAGGGGCGGTATTTAAAAAATTCTTCGGTACTGATTTTGGTTTTTTAGTCTCTTTTCTTGTACTAACTCTTTGGGTTATTTTTCCTGTGTGGAGAATGGTGAGTTTTTCCAAAAAGAAAGACTTTTAAAAATTCAGATTGATTTAATGTTGAAGTTCTTCTTCCCCTTCTTTTAAAGGAATGTGCTGGGGGATAAAGTCTTCTTCAGCACCTGGTTTGGAGTAGTCATAAGCCCATCGATGAACGTGAGGAATTTCACCTTCCCAGTTTCCATGAAAATGTTCAACGGGTGCAGTCCATTCCAGTGTATTGGAACGCCAAGGATTTTGAACCGTTTCTTTTCCATAAAACATACTATGGATGAAGTTGTACAAGAAAACGATCTGTGCGGCACCTGCGATCAATGCAAAAACTGTGATTAAAACATTAATATCAGCCAAATCATCAAAATAAGGAAATGCGGTATTGGTGTAATATCTTCTTGGTAATCCCGCCATTCCGATGAAATGCATCGGGAAAAAGACACCGTATGCACAAACAGCTGTTACCCAAAAGTGAACATATCCAAGATTTTTATTCATCATTCGACCAAACATTTTAGGGAACCAATGATACACCCCTGCAAATAACCCATAAAGGGCTGAAATTCCCATTACTAAATGGAAATGAGCCACTACAAAATACGTGTCGTGTACATTGATGTCTAAGGTACTGTCTCCAAGAATGATTCCTGTCAATCCGCCTGTTATGAAAGTAGAAACCAAACCAATGGAGAAAAGCATCGCCGGATTAAGCTGTAGGTTTCCTTTCCAAAGGGTAGTTATGTAGTTAAAAGCTTTCACTGCAGAGGGAATCGCAATCAATAAGGTTGTGAAAGTAAATACTGATCCCAGAAATGGATTCATCCCTGAAATGAACATATGATGTCCCCATACAATGGTTGATAAAAAAGCAATTGCTAATATGGACGCTACCATGGCACGATAGCCGAAAATTGGTTTACGTGCATTGGTAGCAATAATTTCAGATGTAATCCCTAATGCAGGTAAAAGAACAATGTAAACCTCTGGATGACCTAAAAACCAAAAGAGGTGTTCGTATAAAACTGGTGATCCTCCTTGATAATGAAGTACCTCACCTTGGATAAATATGTCTGAAAGAAAGAAAGAAGTTCCAAAACTTCGATCCATAATTAGCAATAAAGCTGCAGATAATAAAACGGGAAACGATACTACTCCGATAATTGCCGTTACAAAAAATGCCCAAATAGTTAAGGGTAAACGTGTCATACTCATGCCCTTTGTTCGGAGATTAATGACAGTTACTATGTAATTTAATGATCCTAAAAGAGAGGAGGCAATAAATATTGCCATAGAGACCAACCAAAGTGTCATTCCTGTTCCAGAACCCGGTTGGGCCTGAGGTAAGGCACTTAAAGGAGGATAAATAGTCCATCCGGCAGCTGCAGGTCCCGCTTCTACAAACAGGGAAATCACCATGATCACACTGGATAGGAAAAATAACCAAAAAGAAATCATGTTTAGCAAACCTGAAGCCATATCTCGTGCACCAATTTGTAATGGAATTAAAAGATTACTAAAGGTACCGCTCAACCCAGCTGTCAGTACAAAAAAGACCATAATGGTACCATGAATTGTTACAAGAGCCAAGTAAACATTCGGATCCATGACACCGTCGGGGGCCCACTTGCCTAATAAAACTTCAAAAATTCCAAAAGGTTGCTCGGGCCAAGCCAATTGCAAACGGAATAAAAGGGACATTGCAATCCCAATAATTCCCATAAATAACCCGGTTATCAAATACTGTTTCGAGATCATCTTATGATCCTGACTAAAAATGTATTTAGTTACAAAAGTTTCTTTGTGATGATGCCCGTGATCCTCTTCTGTATGTGCTGCTGCTGCTGTTGACATAATCTTCTTTTTTTTATTTTAGTTATTGGATGACTTGAGCAAATGTTTGCTGTGAACTCATCCATTCTTCAAATTCTTTTTCCGTTTCGACAATAATCTTCATCTGCATATTGTAATGCGATGCTCCACATATTTTGTTACAAAGTAAGAGAAAATCAAATTCATAAGGATCTAATGCGGTATCTCCACTTGCTACTAATTCCTTACTTTTTTCAACTCTGATTTTGTTGATCTTTTTCACTTTTGCAGTTACATCTGGATCCATTCGCATTTGATCAGTTGTAATGTTAGGAGTAAAAGCAAATTCGGTAATCATTCCCGGGACACAATTCATTTGGGCCCTAAAATGTGGCATGTAAGCCGAGTGTAATACATCCTGAGAACGCATTTTAAAGATAACTTCTCTTCCCACTGGCAGATGAAGTTCTTGAACCACTACATCATCAAAACCGTTGGGATCAGTGGCATCAATTCCTACTAAATTTCTACCCTCAAAATCTTGAAGAAAACGAACGTTTGCGTCTCCTAATACACCATCTTCTCCAGCATATCTTGCTTTCCAGTTAAACTGTTGAGCGTAAAGTTCAACTACTAAGGCCTCATCATTTTCTTCAACCGTCATGATATCAGTCCAGGTGTAAAGTCCGTATAAAATAAGACCCGCTAAAGTGATAACCGGAATAATCGTCCAAATCATCTCTAGTTTGTCATTGTCCGCATAGAACAAAGCTTTTTTACCTTTTTTACCTCTGTACTTGTAAGAGAAATAGTGTAATAACGCCTGGGTAATGGTTTGTACAAAGAAAATAATAGCAAACGAAATCCACATCAGGTTATCGTAATCAGAACCGTGTTCAGAGGCTGCATCAGGCAACAGTACGTCACCGTATGCCCAGAAAGAAAAAATGGTTATCCCGTAAATAAAAATCAAAAAGACAAACATCAATTTACCATTGAGATTGTTATCCTTATCGTCGGCAACTTGCGTATTCACTTTTTTCCCCTGTGAGAGTTCAAAAATCTTTGTAATCTGCCAAATTGAAATAGCGATTAAAACGAGTACAGAAAGTATCAAAAATATATTCATTTATCTTTTCGATTAAGTTTTTTAATAATGAAAACGTTCACTCTCTCCCATGTAGGGGTCCCCTTTAGCAAGTAAAGGAGCTTTAGTCATTTCTTTAAATACGATGAATATGAAAAGACCGAGGAAAAATAAAAATCCTCCTATTTCTGCTGCACCAATAAACCATTGATCTCCTACCGCAGAGGGCATAATCATGTTAAATACATCCATGTAGTGCCCTAGTATGATCACAATTCCAGCCATTACAATGAAATAATTAATCCTTTTGTAATCACTGTTCATTAAGATCAACAATGGGAAAATAAAATTCATCACCAGCATTCCAAAGAAAGGCAGGTTGTAATCTTCAATTCTCGTAATAAAATAAGTTACTTCCTCAGGGATGTTGGAATACCAGATCAACATGAACTGAGAAAACCACAAATAGGTCCAAAATACGCTAATCCCAAACATAAACTTACCCAGATCGTGTATGTGACTATCATTGACAAACTCTAAGTATCCTTTGGACTTTAAATAAATTGTAATGAGTGCAATTGCTGTTATCCCTGACACAAACATACTGGCAAAAACATACCACCCAAATAAAGTACTGAACCAGTGAGGGTCTATGGACATGATCCAATCCCAAGACATGATGGATTCAGTAACGATGTAGAAAACTAAAAATCCAGCTGAGATTCTAAAATTCTTCTTGTGGTTAGAAATGTCGTCTGCCAAATCTTGGGCAAGAGAAAATTTTCTTGAGAAATAACGATACAAACTCCAGCCTGATAGAAATATCACTGCTCTAGTTAGGAAGAAAGGTACATTCAAGAATCCCGTTTTCCCTGCAATTAATTTATCGTGAGCCACTACTTCAGGATCCATCCAGATAAAAAGATGATTCAGGTGCATTCCTGAAAGAGCTAAAATTACTATGACAATAATACCCCCTGGTAGAAGGTAGGCTGTAATTCCCTCCATGACTCTGTAAAGTACTGGAGACCAACCGGCTTGTGCTGCACGTTGAATCGCATAAAATGCTAGTACGCCGAGGGAAATCATAAAAAAGAAAAAAGCAGCTACGTACAATGCAGCCCAAGGTTTATTTTTTAATTGGTGATAAACATGTAAATCGTGTTCTGCATCATGTGATTCACCATGATCAACGGTAGTGTGATTATCCTCTGCGTGAGCCTCATCAGAAGCAGTTGCAGTCTCTGCATCAGGTGTTGAATGCGTATCAGATGATTCATGAGAAGTCCCGTGTCCCTCTCCATGATTTGCGGCAGCAATAGCTTTAGCTTCTTCAACTGTGTTAGGTGTCGTAATAAAACCATAGACGAGTCCTATGAAACCGACAGCCATAAACACAAAGGCTAAATTTCTAAGTTTGTTTGGAAAGGTGTACATCATTTGTTTGCCTTAATGTTATTTAACTAACTTATTTCTTAATTCCATCACGTGCTGGGCAATTTGCCATCGCTCTTCAGCATTGACTTGACCAGCATGGGATCCCATCGCGTTTTTACCATACATCAATACATGGTAAATACTGCCTGGTGTAATTTCTCTATCCGCATAACTAGGAACCCCTAAAAATTTCTCTCTTGTCATTAAAATTCCTTGTCCATCTCCTTTATTCCCATGGCAAACGGCACAATAAATACCATAAAGTTCTTTGCCATTGGCTAAGTTTTCTTCTGTGGCTAAAAGTGGTGAATTTAATTCTGCTTTTGCAGCTTCATATCCTTCGTTTGTATCGGGATAATCATAAGGTTCCCATCCTCTAGCTACGGAACCCTCAACAGGTATTTGCGCCTCAATTCCATTTGCAAAAGCGTCTGTATCAGCGTAAGTTTCATAACCTACCGGTTCGTACATGTTGGGAAAATACTGGTAATTGGGTTTGGAAGGATCAAAACAAGACTGCATTCCTAACGCTACAATTACACAAACTAACAGACTTTTATAACTCATCTATTCTGGCTTTTCTATTATTGAAACATCTATTGCTCCTGACTTTTTTAAGAGTTTTTCGAGCTCTTTTTCATTGTCATGAATCCCGATCTCTACAAGAAATTTATCATCTGTAGTCAATGGGTTTGGATTTTCAGCTTTTTTGAAGGGCCACAACTTACTTCTCATGTAAAAGGTGATCACCATTAAGTGGGCTGCGAAAAATACCGTCATTTCAAACATGATAGGTACAAAAGCTGGCATATTCTCCAAATAAGAAAAACTTGGTTTTCCTCCAATATCCTGAGGCCAATCTTCAATCATAATAAAATTCATCATGGCTACAGCTACACACAAACCAATACATCC
The DNA here is from genome assembly GCA_029243165.1 of Flavobacteriaceae bacterium. Lineage (GTDB taxonomy): Bacteria > Bacteroidota > Bacteroidia > Flavobacteriales > Flavobacteriaceae > MS024-2A. The sequence goes on along the minus strand of JAQWSN010000021.1, from coordinate 62,216 downwards.
ATAAATAAATGCCATGATAGCAATTCGGGTCTCCTCAAGTCCCATAGCTTTATCTAGCCCGTGTACAGGAAATGGAGTGTAAACTTCTTCAATGTGGTGCTTCTCAGAACGAATCATTTTAACAGCACTTAAAAGCACATCGTCGTCGTCGTAAAGGGCATGTACTACTTTATCACTCATGATTTACCGTCTCTTAGTTTTTTATACTTCGCACCCGAAGCTTTTAATATTGTTTTCACTTCCGCCTGAGCAATTACAGGGAAGGTTCGCGCGTACAATAGGAACAACACAAAAAAGAAGCCTATGGTTCCTATGAAAATACCAATATCTACAAAAGTTGGAGAGAACATAGTCCATGAGGAGGGAAGGTAATCTCTGTGTAATGAAGTTACAATGATTACAAATCGCTCAAACCACATTCCAATATTCACCACTATTGAAATAATAAATGAGAACATAATACTGGTTCTTAATTTTTTAAACCACATAAACTGAGGTGAAAATACGTTACAGGTCATCATTGACCAATATGCCCACCAATAAGGTCCTGTTGCTCTGTTTAAGAATGCATACTGCTCATATTCAACACCCGAATACCATGCAATGAAGAGCTCAGTAATGTAGGCTACTCCTACAATAGAACCAGTGATCATAATCACGATATTCATAAGTTCAATATGTTGAACTGTAATGTAGTTTTCCAGATTGGATACTTTACGCATAATAATGAGTAAGGTGTTTACCATTGCAAACCCTGAGAAGATTGCACCCGCAACAAAATAGGGTGGGAAAATAGTGGTGTGCCAACCGGGAATTACTGAAGTGGCAAAATCGAAAGATACGATGGTGTGTACCGAGAGTACCAGAGGCGTAGCCAAACCAGCAAGAACCAGCGAAACTTCTTCGAAACGCTGCCAATCTTTCGCTCTACCTGACCAACCAAAACTTAATAAACTGTAGATTTTTTTCTGAAAAGGTAAAACCGCTCGATCTCGAATCATAGCAAAATCAGGAAGTAATCCTGTCCACCAGAATACCAATGAAACCGAAAGGTAAGTCGAGATTGCAAATACATCCCAGAGTAAAGGAGAATTAAAATTAACCCACAGTGAACCAAATCCGTTTGGAATTGGGAGTACCCAATACGCCAACCAAGGACGACCCATGTGAATGATCGGAAATAATCCCGCCTGAATAACCGAAAAAATGGTCATGGCCTCTGCAGAACGGTTGATAGCCATTCTCCATTTTTGCCTAAACAATAACAGTACCGCAGAAATAAGCGTACCTGCGTGACCAATACCAACCCACCATACAAAGTTTGTGATGTCCCAAGCCCAACCTACGGTCTTGTTCAATCCCCAAGTACCAATACCTGTGGAAATGGTGTAAATGATACATCCTACTCCCCATAAGAAAGCAGTCAATGCAATACCAAAAACAATCCACCATTGCTTGTTAGCAACTCCTTCAACGGGCGCAGCAACATCTACTGTAACATCATGGTAGGTTTTGTCTCCTGTTACAAGTGGTTTTCTAATTGGTGCTTCGTAATGCGATGCCATAGATCTATTTTTCTAAATTATACCTCATCGGTATTTCTAACTTTTACTTGATACATAACATTGGGCTTCGTACCGACATGCTCTAACAAATGATACATACGGTCGTCTTGATGCAATGCAGCAACTTTACTTTCTTTATCGTTAAGATCTCCAAAAACCATTGCTCCTGAAGTACAAGCATTGGAACAGGCTGTTTGGAACATCCCATCTTTAATTTCTTCTCCTTTAAGTTTGGCGTCCAATATTGTTTTCTGTGTCATCTGAATACACATAGAACATTTCTCCATTACTCCTCTTGATCGAACAACAACATCTGGATTCAGTACCATACGCCCTAAATCATTATTCATATGATAATCAAATTCATCATTCTTACTGTATAAAAACCAGTTAAAACGACGCACTTTGTAAGGGCAGTTATTGGCACAGTAACGCGTCCCAACACATCGGTTGTAGGCCATTTGATTCTGTCCTTGTCTTCCGTGCGATGTAGCTGCCACTGGACAAACTGTTTCACAAGGAGCATGATTACAATGTTGGCACATAACGGGCTGGAAAGCCACTTGTGGATTGGCAGCAGCCTTCTCCATTTCACCAAAAGTATTCAACGAATCTCCAATTCCTGAGATTGCGTCTTTTGTTTCATTATCTCCTTCAAAAGTTGTTGATGAAGAATAGTAACGATCAATTCGTAACCAGTGCATATCACGAGATTTTCGAACCTCACGTTTTCCTACTACTGGAACATTATTTTCTGCACTACAAGCAATAACACAGGCTCCACATCCAGTACACGAATTCAGATCAATGGATAAATTAAAATGATGTCCAATACTTCGATCAAATTCAGTCCACATGTCAACCTCTGGTGAAGTAACATCAAATTCAATATGATTCTTAGAAACTTGAGGCATTGGGTTCCAGTGTGCTTTATCTTTGGAATTAAAAACTTCCAATGTAGTTTCCTTAACGATATCTCCACGACCCATCAGGGTATTGTGCAACTGAACGCAAGCAAACTCGTGCTCTCCAGAAACAAGCGCTACAGTAGCTTCCTGAACACTTTCAAAATTTTGGTACAATGCATAAGCATTTACTCCCGTTTGCATTTCATCTTTAAGTCCCATTCGCTTGCCATAACCAAAGGAAAGGCCAACAGTTCCTGGCGCTTGACCAGGCTGAATAATAATTGGAACTTTTAACGATTGAGATCCAACCGTAACAGAGGCATAACTTCCATTGAGTGCTCCATCTGCCGTATTCGTGTTTTTTAAACCAAGTGCTTTTGCATCGCTCATGGAAATTGTGAGGTAATTGTCCCAACTTACCCGAGTAATTGGATCAGGAAATTCTTGCAACCAAGGATTATTGGCTTGCTGTCCGTCACCCATACCCGTTTTGGTGTACAAAACTAGAGTCATTCCACTAGCAGAAGCACCCCTTAATTCCTCAAGATTTAACTCTGAAAAATCTGGACTTGAAACCTCCAATGAACTTTCTAAAGAAAAATACCCGTCATGTAACGTTTTACTCCAAGAGCTTGCTCCTAAAATAGTCTCGTTCCAAAATACTTTTATCTCGTCGTAGTATTTTGAATTTTTTCCAGCCAATCTCAGTAGAACATCTTGAAATTGTTGTGTATCAAATAATGGACGTATGGTAGGTTGAGCTAAAGCAAAATGTCCAGACTTAAATTCGTAATCTCCCCAAGACTCTAGATAATGGGGAGTAGCTGCAACAAACTGAGAAACTGCAGCTGTTTCATCCATTTTAGAAGTAAAACTCAGTGAAAATTCAAGTTTTTCAATCGCTTCACCTAGGGCTTTACCGTTCATTGAAGAAAATACAGGATTAACTCCTACTGAAATTAAACCTCCTACGGTACCTGCCTGGATAGCATCAAAAGCTTTGACAACCTCTTGCTTACTTCCTTGACGGATTAATTTGGGTTGATCGGGTTGGAAAGCTTCACTGTTAAGGTGAGCGTTAATAGCCAATACAGCTACTTGTGCAGTAGTATCCTCAATTCCAGAAACTAAGACTCCTTTTGAGCCTGAGTCCTTGAGGGCTGAAATTGCTTTATCTGCAACGGGCTTTAATTCATCAGATAAGGATCCTTCAGAGCCTCCGATCAAACGATCGTGAATGTAAGCTAAAATATTTTTTTGATCCGCAGGTGTACAAGGTACTCGATGATCGGCATTAGCACCTGAAAGTGACATGTTGGACTCAAACTGGAAGTGTTGAGACATTTCAGCATGACCATGATCACTATGGGGTATTCTGGATGCAGCATACCCCTCATCATAACCTCCTCCTTGCCAATCTCCTAAGAAATCTGCTCCGATGGAAACGATGGCCTTTGCCTTAGAGAAATCATAATCCGCTAAAGCTCTCTTTCCATAATGCATTTCAAATGCATTTAAAGCTGCATCTGAAGAAATGGTGTCATACACCACAGATCTAACATTTGGGAAGGCAGTGGTAAAATCTGCAATAATTTTTTGTGTCGTTGGACTAGGTAAAGTGGGAGTCAAAAGAATGATCTCTTTACCTGTAGCAGCTAGGGCTTTTAACATTGCCTGTGATCGGAGATAAAAATCATCCCATGACACATCTTCGCCGTTAGCTAAAGGTCCTTGTAAACGTAAAGTATCATAAAGCGAAAGAACGGATGCATGTACTCTAGCATTAGCTGAACCTAAGATAGGAGCATCTGGATTACTTTCTACCTTGATCGGTCTTCCTTCTCTTGTTTTAATTAAAATACTACCAAAATCAAATCCGTCTGCAATACTGGTGGCATAATAATTTGCAACACCTGGTCTGATTTGCTCCGGCTGAACTACGTACGGAACTGACTTTATCACAGGCCCCTCACAGGCAGCTATTGTAGCTGCTGCAGTGCTAAAACCTACGTATTTCAAGAAGTCTCTTCGGGAAGTACTGCTGTCTTCTAGTGTTTTTTCATCACTTAAAAAATCTTCAGGAAGCTTGGAAACAAACTCATTTTGTTCCAATTTTTTTACTGCTTCATCAGATGGGTCTAGCTGAGCAATGTTTTTCCAATAAGTTTTATTTGATGCCATATGCTTTTCTTGATCGCCTTTTAATAGTGACATTTTCCACATTCAAGTCCACCCATCTGGGCAACTGTTAATTTTTCTACACCGTATTTCTTAGAAAGTTCTTCGTGTATTTTAGCGTAATACTCGTTGTTTTCTATTTTAACATTTGTTTCTCGGTGACAATTGATACACCAACCCATAGTAAGTGGTGAATACTGATACATGATCTCCATCTCTTCGACAGGTCCGTGACATTTCTGACAAGCGATTTCCCCTACCTCAACGTGTTGAGCATGATTGAAATACACAAAATCAGGAAGGTTGTGAATTCTAACCCACTTCACAGGTTGTGTCTCCCCTGTGTATTGCTGATTCGTTTCATCCCATCCTACAGCTGCGTAAAGTTTCTTTATTTCTTTAGTGTAAAAATCTTTGGTGTAGCCATTTTCAAGATCTTCCTCTCCATTGTATTCTGCAATATTTCTATGGCAGTTCATACAAACATTCAAAGAAGGAATTCCTGAATGTTTGGAAACACGCGCTGAAGAGTGGCAGTATTTACACTCAATTTGGTTTGCTCCAGCGTGGATTTTGTGAGAATAATGAATCGGTTGAACAGGCATGTATCCTTGATCTACACCAACTTGCATAAAATATCCATAAACAAAGTAAGCGCTACTTAGTAATAAAAGAATTACACTTACCATTACCAAGAATTGGTTTTGAACAAAAGCAAGCCAAATAGGAGTTCTTTTTGGTTTGGGTTCGGGAGAAATATCTACACCACTAGCGGCAGCGATTTTCATCAATGTTTTTTGAACCAAAAACAGCATTACAACGAGAATGACAAATACCAGAACAAGAGCAAATAATATGATATTGTTGCTCAATCCTGAATTTTGACCAGCAGTCCCAGCCGCAGGTGCAGCTGCTGAGGCAACTGGCGCTGGTGGGGTGTAGTCTGTGTAAACAAGAATGTTATCGATGTCTTCATTTGAGAGCTGAGGAAAAGAAGTCATCACCGAGCCGTTGTATTCTTCGTAAATGGCAACAGCTTGCGCATCTCCTGACTTGACCATTGCGGTACTGTTCTTAATCCAACTGTACAACCATTCTTTGTCGTATTTAGCAGAAACGCCTTTAAGTGCTGGACCTACGGCTCTTTTGTTGAGCTTGTGACAGGCGGCACAATTGGCATTAAATAGTTTTTTCCCCGCTTGAATCGCTTCATCTTCTTGAGCTAAGGCGTTAAAGGAAGAGAAAAAGCTTATTAAGATAACTAGGGCTGGAAAAAGGAATCTTAAGTATTCCTTGATCTTTATTCTTTCAAATAAATTTATTCTTATGTCCAAAGTGTTGTTCTAAAATCCAGCACAAATTTAAACCATAGCGAGCTTTTAAAATACCTAATAAATTAAGATTTTAATAATTTATAACCATTCTAAATAACTTGTCTGATTTGTTAAATTAATGCGTAGTAAAAATAAAAAGTTGTTTTTTTGCATTATGAAAAATTCAGCTCGTAAACCCCTGTTTTTAGTACTTGTCTTTGGGATTTGTTCTTTAAGCCATTCCCAAAGCATTGATCTATTTGTTAAACAAGATCCAAAACTAGACAGTTTATTAAACAAAAAAATTGAGTTAGATCGGGAACGCTTTACAAACACCTATTTTACTTTACAATTGTATTACGGTACTCTTGAAACCGCCACAGAGACACTGGAAAACGCAAAAGAAATTTATCCCCATATCCCTGTTGAATTAAGTTTTGAAACTCCAAATTACAAAGTACAAGCGGGACGATTTAAAGATAAAATTGCAGGGCTCAAAACGCTCGACACCTTAAAAAAAGATTTTCCTTCAGCGTTTCTTTTAACTCGAAAAATAGAGTCCTTAAAGTGATTTTTTAATCGCTACTTCTTGGAAACATTCTAAAACATCACCTACTTTGATATCGTTGTAGTTTTTAACCTGCAAACCACAATCATAGCCTTTAGAGACTTCTTTAACATCGTCTTTAAACCGTTTTAAAGAGGTAAGTTGTCCTGTGAAAATCACAACGCCTTCTCGAATAATTCGTATTCCAGAGTTTCTGTAGATTTTACCTGTGGTAACCATACAACCTGCAATGGTTCCAATTTTAGAAATCTTGAATGTTTCTCGGATCTCAGCATTTCCAGTAATCTCTTCACGCATTTCTGGAGACAGCATTCCTTCCATCGCATCTTTGATGTCATTGATTGCATCATAAATAATGGAATACGAACGAATGTCGATTTCTTCTTTTTCGGCAATGGCACGGGCATTCCCCATCGGTCTTACGTTAAACCCGATCACAATAGCATCCGAAGCAGAGGCTAAAAGCACATCTGATTCTGTGATAGCTCCTACACCTTTGTGAATGATCTTAATTTCAATTTCTCCTGTAGAGAGTTTTTGTAATGAATCGGTAAGCGCTTCGACAGAACCGTCAACATCTCCTTTTAAGATGATATTCAATTCTTTGAAATCACCAAGAGCAATTCGTCTACCGATCTCGTCTAATGTAATATGTCGTTGTGTTCTTACACTTTGTTCTCTAAGCAACTGGGTTCTTTTGGCTGCAATTTGTTTTGCTTCACGTTCGTCCTCCAAAATATAAAAAGAGTCTCCTGCCTGCGGAGCTCCATCTAAACCAAGAATAGAGACCGGTGTTGAAGGGGGTGCTTCTTCAAGGCTTACTCCTCTTTCATTAAAAATTGCTTTTACTTTTCCGCTATGTTTACCCGCTAGTAAATAATCCCCCATTTTAAGAGTACCATTTTGCACAAGGATAGTAGAAACATATCCTCTTCCTTTATCTAGGAAGGCCTCAACAACGGTTCCTTTAGCAGCCCGATTTGGGTTTGCCTTGAGTTCAAGAAGTTCTGCTTCCAGAAGTACCTTTTCAAGTAATTCTTTGACACCCGTACCTTTTAAAGCAGACACATCGTGAGACTGGACTTTTCCACCCCAATCTTCTACCATAAGATTCATTCCCGCAAGTGCTTCCTTGATTTTATCTGGATTAGCACTTTCTTTATCGATTTTGTTTATTGCAAATACTATGGGAACATTTGCTGCTTGTGCATGACTAATAGCTTCTTTGGTTTGAGGCATGATGTCATCATCTGCAGCTACAACAATAATGGCAATGTCAGTAACTTGGGCTCCTCTTGCACGCATAGCGGTAAAAGCTTCGTGACCGGGGGTATCTAAGAAAGTTATTTTCTGTCCGCCATCTAAGGTTACTCCATAAGCACCAATGTGCTGGGTTATTCCACCTGATTCTCCAGCGATCACATTTTCTTCTCGTATGTAATCCAATAGTGAAGTTTTTCCGTGATCAACATGTCCCATCACAGTTACAATAGGAGCTCGTGGAGCCAAATCTTCCTCAAGGTCTTCTACCTCTTCAATATTCTCCTCAAGCTCAGCTTTTTCAAAGGTCACTTCATAACCAAATTCGTCAGCTACGATACTTAAGGTTTCCGCATCTAATCTTTGGTTCATCGTTACCATGATACCCAAACTCATACATGCAGAAATAATTTCTGTGGAGGTAATATTCATCATGGTTGCTACTTCTCCCACCGTGATGAATTCGGTTACTTTTAATACTTTACTTTCCGCCTCAATCTGAGCCAATTCCTCTTCCGATTTTTGTCGGTGTTGAACTCTTTTATCTCTTCTGTATTTGGCTCCTTTAGATTTATTGGATTTACCTTGAAGTTTTTCTAAAGTTTCTCTAATTTGTTTTTGAACTTCTTCTTCTGTAGGCTCTTCCTTCTTGACTGTATTGTTTGGTCTTCCTTTCCTTTGTCCTCCACCTCGATTGTTGGAGTTATTGTTTTTATTGGCTGAGGGCTTAACGTCTTTACTTATTCTTTTTCGCTTTCTCTTACGTGCGTCTTCTACCGTTTTTTCTTTTTTATTGACCTCATCCAAGTTAATTGTTTGACCGGTTTTCTTAGGACCGGTTAACTTTGTGTATTTTGTTTTTAAAGTTTCGCTTTCGTTATCTGAGGCATTTTTAGAACCCTCTTCTTTTTCGGCTGATACTTTAACAGCAGGTTCATCAGGAGTTGCAGGTGGAGTTTGTTTTTCTTCCACTTTTTCAGCTTCTATTTTGGGTGCAACGACCTCTTCTTTCTTTTCAACAGGCTTCACCTCCTCTTTGGCTGGTGGGGAAGGCTTGTTTAAAGAGTCCAAATCAATCTTTCCTAAAGTTTTGGGTTTTTCTAACGCGACCCTATTTGTTTTCAGCGCCTCTCTTTCGGCAATTTGATCTAAGCGTTCTTGTTCTTTCTTTTCCTGAATAATCCTCAAAGTTTCCTTTTCCTTTCGCTTCTCCTCACTAATTTCATGAGAGGCTACTTTTTTGGATTTATCCGTCTCGAATTCATCCAAAAGGGTCTTGTACACCTCAGTGGTAATTTTTGTTGTGGGACGTGCGTCTACTTCAATTCCCTTTTGATTCAGAAATTCAACAGCTCGGTCAAGGGATATGTTGAGTTCCCTTAACACTTTATTTAGTCGAACGCTGGGTTGATCAGCCATATAATTAAATCTATTTGCAAAAATAGGAATTATTTTCGCAGTCTATTCTTCAAATTCTGCTTTCAATATTTGTAAAACCTCTTGAATCGTTTCCTCTTCAAGGTCAGTACGTTTAATTAAGTCGGTTTTATCTAGCTCTAAAATACTTTTTGCTGTATCTAAACCTACCTTTTTAAATTCATCAATAATCCACTGCTCTATCTCATCACTGAATTCTTTGAGCTCAATGTCTTCTTCCACACCTTCGCGGAAAACGTCTATTTCATATCCTGTCAACTTTCCTGCAAGTCGAATATTCGTTCCTCCTTTTCCAATAGCCTTAGAGACCTCCTCTGGATTGAGGATCACTTCCACACGTTTGTTTTCTTCATCAATTTTGAGAGAATTAACTTTAGCTGGACTTAGTGCTCTTGAAATAAACAGTTGCAAGTTGTTGGTGTAATTGATAACGTCAATGTTTTCATTTCCAAGTTCACGTACAATTCCATGAATTCTTGAACCTTTCATACCCACACAAGCCCCAACTGGATCAATACGATCATCATAAGAATCTACAGCAACCTTTGCTTTTTCTCCTGGAATTCTAACTGCCTTTTTAATCGTGATAAGTCCATCAAAAACTTCAGGAATTTCTTGTTCAAATAATTTTTCTAAGAAAATTGGTGAGGTTCTCGAAAGAATGATTCGAGGTTTATTGCCTCTCAATTCAACTGTTTCAATAATCCCTCTTACATTGTCTCCTTTTCTAAAAAAGTCACTAGGAATTTGTCTGTCTTTAGGTAAAATGATCTCATTGCCATCGTCATCTAATAAAATGATTTCTCGGCTTCTAATATGATGAACTTCTGCTGTGTACAAATCTCCTTCACGGTCTTTAAACTGCTTGAAGATATTTGTACTGTCGTGCTCAAAAATCTTTGCAACAAGATTTTGCCTAAGGTATTGTATCGATCTTCTTCCTAGATCCACAAGTTTTACTTCTTCAGAAACATCTTCTCCAACTTCAAAATCAGGCTCTATTTTTCGTGCCTCTGTAAGTGTAATTTCTTGATTTGAATCCTCAACATTTCCGTCTTCAACTACTACTCTATTTCTCCAGATTTCAAGATCTCCCTTGTCTGGATTAATGATAATATCGAAGTTTTCATCCGACCCGAACTTACGTTTCAATGTATTCTTAAATACATCTTCCAAAATAACCATCAAGGTAACTCGATCAATAAGTTTATCATCTTTAAATTCCGAAAAAGAATCAATTAAGGCTAAATTTTCCATTTTACTTTCAATTAATTATTTCACTAAAACTTTCGCACTGACTATTTCTTGGTACGAAAGGGTTTCTTGTTTTGTTATTGTTACTTTACCCTTACCTACTGGTTTGGGCTCTCTTTGTTTCCACTCGAGGGTGACTTTTTCCTCATTTGCATCAACCAGAGTCCCTTCAATTGTAGGAGCTTCGTTGCGCTCTATCCGTAGCTTCCGACCTACATTTTTCACATACTGTCTTGTTTTTTTAAGAGGACTTCCAACACCTGCCGAAGCAACTTCAAGTGAAAAATCATGCTGCTCTCGGTCTAAGTTGTGTTCGATTTGTCTACTTACTTCTACACAAGACTGCAGATTGACCCCCTCATCCCCATCCAAAAGTATGCTAATGTGGTTGTCTGTTGAAATCTTACACGCTATCAAAAACAAATCAGGCCTACTGTCTAAAGCGACCTGTACTAATTCATTAACTTGATCTTTAAATGTCATCTAAAAAAAAAGGGGACTTAAAGTCTCCTCTGGTTTTTGTTCAGAATGTCCGCAAATATAAAAAAAAACAAATAGATCATTGCGGTTTTTGTTTTTAAATTAAATCTTGAGTAAAAGTAAGCTTGACAACAAAACCAGCAACAACTAAATTCTCAATTATTTAATTAACTTTATTAACAGAGACTTCAAAAAATTTAAACTCGTGAAGAAAAAATTAATTGGCTTAATATTCCTAGGCATTTTCACATTACTATTAATCAAAGTAAATCTGACAAAAATGCCTGAATACAATCCAGAACGGACCTATCTGAATATGGAAGAAGCAATTTTAGAAGCTTTTATTCTTGCCAAAGACAGCTCAACCATCCAATTACCCGAAGGACATTATTTGTTTTCTCAAGAGCTGAGTATCAATGGAAAAAAACACCTTACGATCAAAGGAATGGGAATGGACAAGACCGTTCTTTCTTTCAAAGGTCAAACAAAGGGTGCACAAGGCTTACTGGTCTCCAATAGCCAAAATATTACCCTCGCCAATATGACTATTGAAGATGCCACAGGCGACAATCTTAAAATCACAGATTGTGATACCGTAGTCCTAAGAAATATCCGTTCTGCATGGACAGGGAAGGCATCCACTGAAAACGGTGCTTATGGTATTTATCCCGTTTTAAGTAATAACGTTTTGATTGAAAATTGTGTTGCTATTGGTGCGTCCGATGCAGGTATCTACGTGGGTCAATCCGATCAAGTAATTATCCGAAATAACAAAGCATTTTACAATGTTGCAGGAATTGAAAGTGAAAACAGTAAAGATGTAGAAATCTACAACAACGAAGTTTACGAAAATACCAGTGGACTACTGATTTTCAATCTCCCCAAATTGACACGTTACGGAAGCAAAATAAAAGCTTACAAAAACACCATTTACAATAATAACACCCCAAATTTTGGAGTCAAGGGATCCATTGTCAGTTCCGTACCCAAAGGCACTGGAGTAGTCATCATGGCTACACAAGATGTTGCATTTTATGACAACACGATTAAAAATCACAAAACCTCAAACTTATCTGTTGTGAGTTATGAAATATTTGCAGCAGATGAAGATGCCCGTGAAGAGGAACTAACAGATGAAGCACAACTCCAAGGAATTCGTTCGGTTGATTCGGATTTCAGAAAGGATAGCCTTTACAATCCTTATCCAGGAAGAATTCAAATTTCTCAAAATCAATTTGAAAATAGTTATGGCTTTCCCACGTTAACCAACGAATATGGAATTTTGATGTTGCTCAAAAACAAAAGAATCATTCCAGATGTTGTGTACGATGGTATTTTACCAAAAGGAGCAAAACTTCAAGATGATCAACACAAAATATGCCTTGAAGACAACGGGGAAATTAACTTTGTCTACATGGATGCAGCAAACGAATTTGAGAATTTTTCCAATGATCTAGAGCCATTTAATTGCAAATTAAAAATGAACATGACCCGACAATGACAAAAGGATTAACCACTCACTTATTTAAAATTCTATTTTGTTTGGGTGCCTTAGCTTTTAGCTTAGGCTGTTCTTCTGATTCTAAAAAACAAATTCCTAAAGCCATTAAAGTAAGCTCAAAAAAAAGGATCAGTAATTCTAAGCTCAGTGAAAAAGAATGGTTGTCTGAATACAATTTTTTCAAAAAACCGCTTTCTGATCTGCAACCCAAAAAAGGTGTATTTGCATACGATTTGAATAATGCTTTGTTTACAGACTATGCCTTTAAAAAAAGGTTTATTTTCCTGCCCGACGGCAAAAAAATGACTTACCAAAATGAGGGAGTTCTGGATTTTGAAATCGGAAGTATTCTCATTAAAAATTTTTATTATCCAAAGGACTTCAATAAACCTATGGATGAAATAAAAATCATTGAAACTCGATTGTTGATTAAAGAAGTCGATGGATGGAAACCCCTAAACTATGTTTGGAATGAAAGTCAAAGTGATGCAAAGTTAAACTACGTGGGCGGAGAAGTGCCAGTCAGCTGGAAAAATGAAAATCAAGTGCACAAAAGCATCTCCTACGGGATTCCTAATTTAAATGAATGTAAAAATTGTCATTTTAAAGGAAGTGAAATCACCCCCATTGGACCCACTGTGGCACAACTCAACAAAAAATACAGTGCAATAAAAAGTGCTCAAAATCAATTGGAACGTTTTCAAAATTTAGGCATTCTTGATTTACCAGACTCCCACCCTTCCCTACCCAAACTACCCATTTGGGATGATCCCAAAACAGGATCAATCAAACTACGGGCAAATGCCTATTTAGATGCCAATTGTGCTCATTGTCATCGAGAACAAGGAAGTGCAAAAAATTCAGGACTTTATCTTACCTACAATGAAACCAACATGAGAAGAAGAGGGGTTTTTAAACCTCCTGTTGCCGCTGGAAAAGGATCTGGAAATTTAGAATACAGTATTGTACCGGGAAATCCTGAAGAATCCATTTTAATTTATCGAATGAAAAATAACGATCCTGCCATACGAATGCCCGAAATAGGACGAGTAAGTGCTCATAAAGAAGGAATCGCACTGATCGAACAATACATTCGGTCACTAGCTGACCATTGATTTTCTGATTCCTCTTTTAGATTAACACCTTTTCATCTATCTTTGATTCCTTGCTAAAAAAGAAAACAAATGTCAAATAATTTCCTCCGATCGGGGTTTTTATTTAAAAAACACGTCCTCAAGGCGCAAACTCCCTTTGAAAAACTCTTTGAAATTTTCAAAGAACTGATCACCCATACTTCTGGTGATTTTGACGAAGCCATAGATTGGCTCAGAGAGTTGGATAGAGAATATCAACTCACTGACGAAAACTACACCATTGATGACTTTATTGAAGACCTAAAACAAAAAGCCTACATAAAACCCAAACCCAATCAAACAGGAGACGGAAAAGGGGAAGGGTTTGCTCTGACCCCTAAAACAGAAAAACTACTTCGAGAATATGCGCTCAAACAAATTTTTGGAAATCTAAAAAAGACAGCTGCTGGAAATCATAAAACCAAAAATACAGGGGCAGGTCAAGAAAGCACAGGTGAATTTAAATCGTATCAATTTGGCGATCCTTTGGAAAAAATTTCCATGACAGAAAGTATTAAAAATGCTCAGATACGCAACCTTGAAAACGATTTTACATTACAAGATCAAGACTTAGTTGTAGAAGATTCCTTCTACAAAACCCAGATGAGTACCGTACTGATGATTGACATCAGTCACAGCATGATCTTGTATGGTGAAGATCGAATTACACCCGCAAAAAAAGTAGCTATGGCTTTGGCAGAACTCATCACTACACGCTACCCCAAAGACACCTTAGATATTCTTGTTTTTGGTAACGATGCCTCACAAATTTTACTGAAAGACCTCCCCTATTTGGAAGTAGGTCCCTACCATACAAACACTGTTGCAGGTCTTGAACTTGCGATGGATTTACTCCGAAGAAAGAAAAATACGAACAAACAAATTTTTATGATTACAGACGGCAAACCCAGCTGTCTTAAATTACCTGATGGAACTTATTACAAAAACAGTGTAGGTCTTGATGAAACGATTGTAGAAAAATGTTACAATATGGCACGTCAGGCCAAAAAATTACACATCCCAATAACCACCTTTATGATTGCTCAAGACCCCTATTTACAGCAATTTATTCGGACTTTTACCGAAGCAAATAGAGGGAAAGCCTTTTTTACAGGATTGAAAGGATTGGGAGAAATGATTTTTGAAGATTATGAAAAAAATAGAAAAAAACGCTTAGAATAAAGGCAAATGAAAAGAGAAAAAATTACTACCCTTGGAGCATTAAAAAAGTCCGGATATCAACCCAAAACTATTCAGCAAGAACTTGCGCAAAATTTAAGGCATCGCCTCCAAAACGGTTTGCCTAGCTTTGAGGGACTAATCGGATATGAAAATACCGTTATCCCAGATGTTGAGCGCGCACTGCTCTCAGGGCATAATATGAATTTACTAGGCTTAAGAGGCCAGGCAAAAACAAGACTGGCAAGACAACTCACTTCATTACTGGACGAGTGGATTCCCGTGGTTGATGGATCTGAAATCAATGATGATCCACTGGACCCCATCAGCAGAGAAGCCAAAGTTTTAATCGCTGAAAAAGGAGATGAAACCCCTATTTTTTGGCTTCATCAAAGTGAACGGTTTTATGAAAAACTAGCTACCCCCGATGTTACGGTAGCCGATTTGATTGGCGATGTAGACCCCATCAAAGCCTCAAACCTAAAACTCTCTTATGCTGATGAACGCGTCATCCACTTTGGTATGATTCCCCGTGCACACCGATGTATTTTTGTGCTCAATGAATTACCTGATTTGCAAGCGCGTATTCAAGTGGCTCTTTTCTCAATTTTACAAGAAAAAGAAATCCAAATCAGAGGGTTTAAACTTCGCTTTCCCGTTCAACCCCTTTTGATTTTTACTGCAAACCCAGAAGACTACACAAACCGAGGGAGTATTGTTACTCCACTAAAAGACCGTATCGGGTCTCAAATTTTAACCCACTACCCCCACAATAGAGAAATTGCAAAACAGATTACAAAACAAGAAGCACAAACTGCTGAACAACATAACCCAAATATTCACATACCCGAACTGGCAAGAGATGTTCTAGAACAAATCAGTTTTGAAGCGCGAAAAAGTGATTATGTTGATGCTAAAAGCGGGGTTAGTGCCCGAATGAGCATCACTGCATTTGAGAACCTCCTTTCAACAGCAGAACGGAGAATGTTGATGTGTGGTGAAGAAAAAACATGTTTGAGAATGGCAGACTTTTTAGGGGTCATTTCTGCAATCAATGGAAAAATTGAACTGGTTTATGAAGGCGAACAAGAAGGAGCAGAACAAATCTCTTACTACCTGATCACACAAGCGGTAAAAACCTTGTTCCCAACCTATTTCCCCGAAGTTAAAAAACTCGAAAAGGCAGATGAGATTGGACCCTATGACGATCTTTTGGGCTGGTTTTTTAAAGACAACGAATTGTTCTTAGACGATACTTTAAAGGATACTGATTACCGAACATTATTGGATAAGCTGCCCGGTGTAGATACCCTTTTAAAGACGCATCAGCCAGATAGTTTTGCTGAAGATCGCTATTTCTTAATTGAATTTTTACTTTGGGGACTTGAATCGAATAAAAAATTAAACAAGTACAGAACTTTAGAGGGGTTTCAATTTAAAGACACCCTCGGAAGTTACATCAGCAGACTTTAGTTGTTGAATCTTTTTCCAATTAAAAACCCTCCAAAAGGAGGGTTTTTAAATTTAATCTAGTTTAAAACGTTTGATCGCTTCAAACTCTGAAAGCTCAACCGCTTCTATTTTGGCTTTGAGCTTATCCCAATGCTCATCATAAAAGGTATTCGTTTGCTCTAGGGCAACTTTTAAATCATTTTGTACATGTTCTAAAAGTTTTGTTTCGGTAGCTGTAATACCTGAAGGCCTGGATCTTACATAACGATTCGCACTGTAAATTCTTTTCATGACACTGTTTTCAGGATTCCTTACGATTCCTTGTCTTTTGTCTTCTTTTCCGATAAAGCCATTGAGAATCAGATCCATCTTCTCAATGTGCTCTTTTATCGATTCAAGTAAATCTTTATTTTCCTCTTTGTCTTTTACCTCTATCCTTTTCTTGTAGGTGGATAAGGTCTTTTTACCCGCTTTTAATTGATTTACAGCTGCCAAGGCCTTGGCCATGTTACCCTCTAGCGTTTTTGCATAACTGTATCGATCTTTGATAGCCCGTTCCGATATTTCGATTCGTGGATCAGTCAAGACAGTAACTTCTGTTTCAGATTGTCCTTCTTTATGTTCCAATACAACCTTGTAAATTCCGGGTTTTACCCTTACCCCTCCTGGCTCGGTCTTTCTTTTTTGCTCAGAACGACTAGGACGATTGACCCCTTTTTCATTTAAAGGCCAATACCAACGATGAAACCCTGTTTCTTTAGGAGCCTTTTTCTTCAATGTTCTTATGTGCCGTTCTCCATCGTAAATTTTTAAAGTCAATGAATCCTTTTCTCCCTTATTGGATTTATTGTAAAAATAGGTTAACATACTTCCGTATTTTCTGTTTTCGGCATTGTAAAGAGCATCTCCACCAAACCGAGACCCAGTAGGTTGCTGATAGGCAGCCAGGTAAGCTGTTGGTGGCTCAAAAATATGAACTGCCTTTGAGCTAAGCTCTTTGTTTTTGGCAATTGCACGTAAGGGTCTTATGTCATCCATAACCCAAGCAGCTCTTCCAAAAGTACCTATTACCAAATCGTGTTCCCTTGGATGAATCACAAGGTCTTTAGTAGATACTGTTGGAAATACTTTCGAATCAAATTTAGTCCAGTTGCTCCCTGCATCCGTTGAATAATACAACCCATCATCTGTTCCTAAAAATAACAAACGATCTGTTTCGATATCTTCAACAATACTCAATGCATAACCAAACACATCTTTTTCATCGACTAAACGCTCCCATGATTTTCCGTAATTGGTTGTTTTAAAAACATAAGGAGCATAGTCATACCTTCGGTAATCGTTAGCCACTAAAAGGGCGGTTCCAGCTTGTTTATTTGATGCTTTTATTTGAGCAATCCAACTTCCTTCAGGCAATTGTTTCAGGTTTTTGGTTAGCTCTATCCAGCTTTTACCTCCGTCTTGGGTGATGTGGACTCTACCGTCATCTGATCCTGTCCAGATCAAATCTTTTTGTAGTGGTGAGGGTTCAATAACCAGAAGTGTACAATGGTTTTCTGCTCCTGTAGCGTCTAAAGTCAGTCCTCCACTTTCGCTTTGCTTTTGTTTTTCGGGATCGTTGGTAGTTAAATCAGGAGAAATTACCTCCCAAGTCAACCCTTTATCTGAGCTTTTGTGAACAAATTGACTTCCGAAATAAACCGTACTGTTATCAAAAGGATCTTGTCCAATAGCTGCATTCCAATTAAATCTTAACATCACATCTGGATCGGGATGAGTGGGTCTTACTCCATAATTATTCCCTGTTTTCCAATCGTAACGAGAAACATTTCCTTGTTGGCTCATGGCATATCCAAAACGAGAATCGTCTTTGTCTGGAACTACATCAAAACCATCACCGAATGCAATTTCTTGCCAATAAGAATTCCGAATCCCTTGAGTTTTCCAAACATAGGCTGGTCCTCTCCAAGATCCATTGTCTTGCATTCCTCCATAAACATTGTATGGATATTCATTATCCACACTGATATGATAAAATTGTCCTACGGGAATATTACCTACAAAACGCCAAGAAGCTCCACCGTCACGAGTGATATTTAGCCCCCCATCGTTGCCGTCAATCATGAATGAACCGTCTTCTGGATGAATCCACCAAGCGTGGTGGTCCGGATGCACTCCATTGTTTGCATTGTACGCTGGCATTAATTCTTTAAAGCTTTTTCCTCCGTCTTCTGAAACATTAACATAAGTAAAAACTGAATAGACTCTGTTTTCATTTTGAGGATCAACAAAAAGGTCGGAATAATAAAAGGGCCTATTACCGATTTCAGGTTTGTCATTAACTTTTATCCAATGGTCACCCCCATCAACAGATTTGTAAAGAGCATTCTTTTTTGCTTCAATCAAAGCATAAATGATGTTGGGTTTGTTGTGAGCCATAGCTAAACCTATTCTTCCTAAATCTCCTTCTGGAAGGCCGTCATCATTTGTTTTTTTTGTCCAATTTTTACCACCATCTACGGTAATAAACAAACCACTTCCTTTTCCTCCTGATTTAAAAAACCAAGGATCTCTTTTGTGTTCCCACAGGGCTGCAACCAATTTGTTTGGATTTGTGGGATCCATGATTAGGTCTGCTGCTCCTGTTTTAGGATTGGCGTACAATATTTTTTCCCAACTCAATCCTCCGTCAGTAGTTTTAAAAATTCCTCGATCTGGGTGCGCTCCCCAAGGGGAACCAATTGCAGCAACAAAAACCACATCAGGATTGGTAGGGTCTATGATAATTCTATGAATATGACGAGTTTTCTCTAATCCCATCGAAGTCCACGTTTTTCCTGCATCTAAGGATCGGTAAACTCCATATCCACCGTTCAAACTGTTTCTTGGGTTTCCTTCTCCTGTCCCTGCCCAAATCACGTCAGGGTTCGACTGTTGTATGGCTAAGGCGCCAATAGAAGCAGTCAACTGATCTTCGAATAGGGGGATCCAATTTACCCCACCACTAGTAGATTTCCATATTCCTCCAGAAGCTGTCCCTACATAAATAGTTGCTCTGTTATTATTCACTACATCAATCGCAGTAATACGACCACTCATCCCGCCCGGTCCTACATTCCTTGGAGAAATTCCTTTCATCCATTTGGGGTTGATGTCTTGAGCTAAAAGTGCTTGGGTACAAACAAGAAATAAATAAAGTGCTGTTTTTTTCATGAAAATCAATTTTTGGGAAATTACAAAAAAAAGAGCAGCTGTTTACTCAAACTGTTTTTGATGATTTTTACTTTTCAATAAATTTAAAATTAGAACAAAAAAACCCTCTTTAAACAGAGGGTTTTTTAAAATCGAGTTGGCCTACTAGGGCTCGAACCTAGACTCTTCTGAACCAAAATCAGACGTGTTGCCAGTTACACCATAGGCCAAAAGTGGTGCAAATTTAAACGAAAGTTTTTTGTAGACCAACTTTTCCTGAATTTTCTTACCTGTTACATTGTTAAAGGCTATGTTAATAGACCGGGAATGGTTTTCTCTTCTTTGATTTATGCTTACATTCGTTGCTCAAATTTAAATCAAACTATGGACGACAAAACGTTTCGCTTTTGGAATCGCAGCATCGGCTGGACAGTTTTTACAATCGCTTTACTAACCTTTGGAAGTACCGTTGAACCTACTGCGAGTTTTTGGGATGCGGGAGAATACATTTCTACCTCGGCAAAACTTCAAGTGGGTCACCCTCCAGGGGCTCCTTTGTTCCAGATGATTGGTGCTTTTTTTGCCCTTTTTGCAACCAGTGCTCAAAAAGTAGCTTTAATGGTGAATTTTATGTCCGTTTTTTCTTCTGCATTCACCGTACTATTCCTCTTTTGGACACTTACCTTATTGTTAAAAAGGCTTCCCAGTTTTAAAAATCTAGAAACCCTTTCTGATAAGATTGGTGTATTTGGGAGTGCAGCTGTGGGTGCTTTGGCGTTTTGTTTTTCCGATAGCTTTTGGTTCAATGCGGTTGAAACTGAAGTTTATGCAATGGCAACTCTGATTTTGTCAGTACTTTTTTGGATGGGACTGCGTTGGGAACAAGAAATGAATACGGCCAGAGGCGATCGTTGGTTACTGATGATTGCATTTGTGATTGGTCTTTCTTTTGGTGTTCACTTTATGGGCTTGCTCACCATTCCGGCTTTGGGGATGATCTATTACTTCAAAAATTACAAGAAAGTAACCGTTAAAGGGTTTATCTATGCCAACCTAATTTCGGTTGCTGTACTGCTCTTTATTTTTAAACTATTACTTCCGCTTACTCTTTCGTTTTTTGGAAATGCGGAAGTGTTTTTTGTCAATTCCATGGGGCTTCCTTTTAACAGCGGGACCCTTATCGCTGCCCTAGTTTTTATTGGGTTTTTCTATTTCAGCTTAAAATTCACGCGAAGCAAAAACTGGATCAATCTCAATACAGGTGTACTCGCCATTCTTTTTGTGCTTGTCGGATTTTCTTCTTGGATCATGATCCCAATTCGAGCAAACGCCAATACCGTAATTAATGAAAATTCACCCTCGGATGCACGGCTGCTTTTAGCCTATTACAATTTGGAACAATATCCCGAAACCAAGCTGTTTTATGGGCCCATGTTTTCAGATGTCTATGCAGGTCAAGATCCAGTAGAACCCTTTATTGACGACAAACCAAAATACGAAAGAGATTACAAAACGGGTCGCTACAAAATTGTGAATTATTGGAAAGATGCCCGTTTTAATTCAAACTCTAATCACGATGGAATTCTACCCCGCCTTTGGAGCAGTGAGCATGCGGCGAATTACATGAACTTTACCAAACCTTTAGAATTTTCAATTAAGTCCAGTTACCGATCCAACGCACAACTGCAATCAAGGATTCAAAAATTTAGAGAAGATGTTCAGGAAGGGTTGGTCTCTGGCGATCAATACCATGACTTTTTTAAAACTTTCAGTCCCTACATTACTATTGAAAAACCCAGTTTTTTATCTAACCTAAAGTTCTTTTTTGAATATCAGATCGGTTACATGTATTGGAGGTATTTGATGTGGAATTTTACAGGAAGGCAAAATGACGAGCAAGGAGAGTACAACATACTTGATGGAAATTGGATCAGTGGAATTCCTTTCCTAGACGAATTGCGTTTAGGCAATCAATCTGAACTGCATCAAGATGCTTTAAACAACAAAGCGAGAAACACCTATTTTTTCCTTCCTTTCATTCTTGGTTTGATTGGGCTGTATTTTATTTATCAGCAAGATCCCAAACGTTTTTGGGTCCTTCTTCTTTTCTTTCTCTTTACGGGATTGGCATTAAAGGTTTACCTGAACGAACGTCCATTCGAACCACGAGAACGAGATTATGCCTTGGTCGGCTCTTTTTATGTTTTTGCAATTTGGATTGGGTTGGGAAGTTATGCCTTAATTCAAAAATTAAAAGAAACTTTATCCAATAAAATCATCGCTCCCTTAACAGTAGGTATTTGCTTGCTTTGTGTCCCTATCCTTATGGCCTCTCAAAATTGGGATGACCACGACCGATCTAACAGATACACGGCTCAATCCATAGCAAAATCCTATCTACAATCCATCCAAAAAGATAAAGACGCAATCATTTTTACCATTGGTGATAACGATACCTTTGCCCTTTGGTATGCCCAAGAAATTGAAGGTTTTCGAACCGATGTTCGCACGATTAATTCCAGCTTGTTGGGAACCGATTGGTACATCGATCAGATGAAACGAAAAACGTATGAAAGCAGTCCGATTCCTTCTCAAATGACTCACAACTTGTATGCCTACGGAGTTCGGGATGTGATTCGATACCAACCGGTTTTGGATTCCGTTCGATGGGATATTAAAGATTTAATAAACTGGATTTCTAGTGACCATCCGCGGACTAAAATCAAAGATTTACTGGCAAATTCTGGCCAAGATCCCAATCAGCTTCCAGAGAGTCAACAAGAAGGTGTTTTTTATCCAACACGTAAAATAAGAGTCCCTGTCAATAAAGAAAACGTTTTGAAAAGTGGTATTGTAAAACCTGAAGATTCAGATAAAATTGTGCCGTACATTGATATTGATATTCCCGATACCGCACTTTACAAAAACCAGATGATGATGCTGGATATTTTAGCAAATAATGACTGGGAACGACCTATCTATTTTACAGGTGGAAGTTATTCTGAATCCGAATACTTGTGGATGAAAAAGTACTTACAACTTGAAGGATTGGTTTACAAATTGGTCCCTATTGAAACTGACTTGGGCGATGAAAACCCCTATTTGATGGGAAGGATTGACAGTGATTTAATGTATGATATTGTGATGCAATGGGAGTGGGGAAATTCAGAACGGACAGATATTTATCACGATCCTGAAACACGAAAAAACAGCATTTCATTCAGAAGTAATATGGTTCGTCTAGCTGAAACATTGATCAATGAAGGTAAGTTTGAAAAAGCCAAGGATGTTTTGGACTTGGCTTTGGAAAAAATGCCTTTGGATTATTTTGGTTACTACAGTCTTTTGGTTCCCTTTGTAGATGGATATTATCGGATTAACGAAATAGAAAAAGCACAAAAACTGTCTCAAAAAATTGCCTCGAAGTACAGTGATAGATTGCGTTATTTCTCAAGTTTAGATGCAGCTTTGCAGTACAATATGGGAGAAGAAATCATCACTGAAATTGAACGTTATCGCACCTTGGTTGAAGCCGATCTTAAACATGGAGAAAACATTGAGCTTAGCCCTGTCCTTAATCAGTTTATGGAATCCATTGAACCTTTCAAATATTTGTATGGTGATTACGAATTTTACACAGAGTTGATTGATGTTGCAGAGGGTTATTTCTTAGATGAACAACTCGATTTAGCACGAGAATTAAGTAATAAAATAAGTGCAGAATACAACGAACGATTAGGATTGTACAGTCAAGTTTCATTGGATAGCCAACGTCAGCTTATTTCAAGAATTCAAAGAGAACTCAACAATTTCAATTATGTTGTACAAATCGTAAAGGCCTATGACAGCACTAAATTTGGGGAAGAAATTGAGGCTCTTTACACTAAAAACTTGGAATTGTTTGCAGAAGCTTTTTCTACTGAAGAAGAAGAAGAAATTAAGCGTTGAGGTGATCTTGGAGCAAACTAATTAATGTATTCGCGTCCTGAATACCACTTTGCCGCCATACCATTTCACTCAGCTTGTAAATCATAAATGTAGGCAATACCCTTACGCGTAATGCTTCGGATAACTTCTGATTTTTATCAATATCAATTTTAATAACTTTACCCTTATCGCCAAGTGCAGCAGCAACGTCTTTTAGGGTTCCATCCATATCAAATAAACCGTTTCCTTCTTGCTGGTAAAAGGCTAGGAGAATGGGCTTTTTTTCATCTAATAATTCACCAAATTTGGACATGATCGCTTAGATTTATTAAACAAATGTAAAAGAAAATGATTAAACCGCAGGTTTTGACTTTTTTAAAGTAATTACACTAATCTCTGGCCACATCCCAACACGTCCAGGATAAGCCAGATATCCGAATCCTCGATTGACATTCAATCGCTGTTTGGCTTGCTCGTAAATTCCAGCCCATTGTTTGTATCTCCATTTTACTGGGCTCCACTTAAACCATCCTGGAATTTCAATTCCAAATTGCATGCCGTGAGTATGTCCACTCAAAGTTAAATGAATTGTATTGGGATGGGGTAAGACCTTAGCCTCCCAATGAGAAGGATCATGTGACAATAAAACCTTAAAATCATTTGCTCCAACATTTTCCATGGCTTTGTCCAAATCTCCTGCTTGTTTGAATCCACTTCCCCAATTTTCAACACCCATAATAGCCAATCGTTGACCCTCTTTTTCAATAAATCTCGATTCATTCAAAAGGAGATCCCAGCCCATATCTTTTTGTGCTTGGTACAACGCTTTAATATTTTCAACTTTTTGTTCTGGACTTTCCCAGCGCATGTAGTCTCCATAATCGTGATTTCCCAAAACTGAAAACACACCGTGAGGGGCAGAAATTTTGCTGAAATGTGGAATCCAAGGAAGTACTTCCGCTGCTGTATTATTTACCAAATCACCTGTAAAAAGAATGACATCACTTTTTTGTTTATTGATTAAATCAATTCCATAGTTTACTTTTTCTACGCTGTCAAAACTTCCACTGTGAATATCCGAGATTTGAGTAATTGTAAATCCATCAAAAGCTTTTGGCAAATCATCGTATTCGAGTTCATAATTCAAAACCTTAAAATTGTACTTCCCACGATACATCCCATAAAGTAAAGATGTCAATGGAATTGCTGCTAGTCCTAGGGCTATTTTAGAGACAAATGCTCGCCTAGAGGGGAGGAACTGCATTTCGCCTGGCACTCTGGTAAGGTAGGTGTAAATCGCTTGAGGTATTCGAAAAATATCCTCGCTTAGGAGAACAAGACTGATCACTGTTTGAAAAACAAATAAAGAAATAAAGAACCCTATGGCGTACATCAATCGGGGTTCAGTTGTAGGGCTTCTTTCAAAATAAAAGGTATGAACTAGAAGGTTGCCAATTACCATAACCACCACAGCGAAATAGGCAAACCAGATCCATTTATTAGAAGTAACGGTTTTAAACCCCTGAAAGCCGTACCACTGGAAGACCAACAACAGTAATATGGTAAAGATCCATCTCATGTTTTTTTTGCGTAAAGATAATCCGTTTATTCTGAAGTAGCTAACGGTCTTAGCTCCCTATGTCTTGAGCCATTCGTAATGCCTTACCGTCTGAAAGACTGGCTACAAAACAACTCACATTTAAAAGTGTTTCATAAAGGCTTTTACCTTCTATTGGGGTACCCTCAGGAACTAATGAAAGGATTAATTTATCAAAAGTCCGTGCATTTCCTTGCCATTTTCTTACAGCAGCATCGGCATAGTGTTCTAATAAAACGGTAATGGCTCGATGACCAATTACCTCTTTTTGTACAACCTCCTTGGATTGATAAATATTGCGGATACTCAAGTTAATAATATCTTCAATTTGGGCTTTGTACTGACTTTTATCCAATAGGGCATTCTTAAAACTTCCAGCTAAAATAGCAGGCTCATTCTCTAAGAAAATTCGAACAGCATCTTGAATTAAGCTATTGATTGCTAAGGCTCTGAGGTAACTGAGTCGTTGGGGCTTGTGAACCAATTGGGCGTATTTTTTGGAGTCAATACGGTCGCGAACTAAATTGATTAGATACTCCAAAGCATAATCTTCAGAGATCCATCCTAAATTAATACCATCTTCAAAATCAATGATGGTGTAGCAAATATCATCGGCTGCTTCGACCAAATAGGCTAAGGGATGACGCAAGTACTTGTTCTGATCCGATAAAGTAAGTTCGTCTGCTAAATCCTTAAAAAAGGAAGCTTGCGCTTGGAAATAGCCGTATTTTTTGTCTGCTACATGACTTGTTGGCTTTAGGGGAAGACTTGCTTTAGGATATTTCACAAAGGTTCCTAAAGTGGCATAACTCAATCGAAGACCTCCCAATGTTCCAGGTAAAGAATCTGTTAAAATTTTCAATCCGTTAGCATTTCCTTCAAAATCACATAAGTCTTGATATTCAAGTTGGGTAAGTTCGGATTGAAATTGAGCTCCTTTACCTGAAGAAAAGAAATGTCCAATGGCTTTTTCTCCACTATGACCAAAAGGAGGATTCCCGATATCATGAGCCAAAGACGCTGCTGCAGTTATGGCTCCAAAGTCATTAGGCTGATACCCCAAAACGTTTTGCAAATGGGGATGCTTGTCTAAGATTGCTTTTCCTGCAATCCGCCCAATACTTCGGCCTACAACGGAAACTTCCAAACTATGCGTGAGTCGGGTATGAACAAAATCAGTTTTCGAAAAAGGAATGACCTGAGTTTTGTCTTGCAAGCTTCGAAAAGCATTTGAAAAAACGATGCGATCGTAATCGACCTCAAAACCCAAACGTAGATTGTCTTGTTCTACTCTGAGACGTTTGTTGGTATCACCAAAACGCTTTAAAGACAATAAAGATTCCCATTTCATATGTTAAGTTCAAACAATAAGTGCAACAGTTAGAACAAATATCGGAAGTAAGCTTCCTGATATTTGAAATCAAAAAATGTGGTTTATGAATCTAATTTCTAATAATCCATCAACTCTCAAAGATACCAAATTGAGGGTTATTTGAAAGCACTACAGCCTTAGATAAATCGCTGAGCAGTTGGTGAATAAAAGGGAAAACTTGTTTGTAAGGTTACCCCCTATGAAAATCAGCACTTTAAATACAGATGGGTTTGTGATTTTTTATGCCAAATTACTTTTTGTAACTCGTAAAATATTCGTCCATTAAGTTCATAATACTGTTCACCAAGTCTTTTGTTTCCATTAAAATATTAAAATACAAAGTAGTGTTTTTTGGACTGGATTCTTCCAACCGTGTACGTTCAATTTGAGTGTTGATTTTATCTGTGAGAAAATCTATTATTTCTTGCTTTTGAGCGAGGATAAGTGAAACTCTTTCAAATTTTCTACTGTTAAAAATCTCAATAATCTCATTGTACATAAGGTTCAATCGGTCGTCTATTTCTTTAAGATCTTTAAACTGGTTAAACTTTAGTTTTTGATGTTGATTGTTTACATGTTTGTAGCTCTTTTTAGAAATAAAATCAAGCGATTGGGCAATATCAGTAAGATAAGCTAAAATAATAATGTAGAAGTTACTCCCACGAACACTGGTCTCATCTAGACTTTTGATAAGGAAGAAAATATTATCCCGAAGTTCTTCGATTTCGCTGTCCAATTTTGCTACTCCCTTTTTACTCTTTTTGAGCAAATCTGAATTTTGGGTTGAAAGTCCATTTAGGAAATTAGAATAAATCTTACTTGTTCTAGAAATAACATTCACAATGTTATCGGCAGATTCTGAGATGATTCCCTGTACAGTACTACTTTCTGATTTTTTTAGTTCTTTATGATTTACTTGGGATTCTTTATTTCGGTGTTTCAAGAAGTTTCGTGCCAGCAATATGAGGGTTAAAAGTAATAAAGCGGGAATCATTGTTTTCTTGTCCCAACGAATTAGAAAAACAACAACACCCGAGGCCATAAAAGCACCAATAGCAGTAAGAAACCATCCTCCAATAACATTCACTACACCTGCAACACGATAGACTGCACTTTCTCTACCCCAAGCCCGATCTGCCAATGAAGTCCCCATGGCAACCATAAAGGTTACGTAAGTAGTAGATAGCGGTAGTTTCATAGCTGTAGCGATTGAGATTAAGACTCCGGCAACCATAAGGTTTACAGATGCCCTGATCATATCAAATGCAGGTGCATCAATACTTTGATCCTTATTTACTAGAGAAGTATTATTACGTTCAAAACTCTTTTCAATTTTTTGATGTACTGTGTTCGGCAATAATGCCCCTAGACCCGAAGAACTTTTAAAGAAAAGATTTACAATTACCCTTGAGAAAAAGTTGGGGTTAAATTTTTCATGCGTGTCGTACTGTCTTGACAGACTGATCTCTGTTTCAGCCACATTTCTTGCTTTTTTAGAAAACCATAAGGTAACCACCATAATTCCACCGGCAAGGAATAACAAAAAAGGTTCGGCTGGAACTTTTTTATCTAAAGACTCCATGGAAAAGAGAGAGGCGTCAATTCCAGAAACACTCCATGCCTCATAAGAATGATAGGCAGCCATAGACACTCCGATAAAATTAACCAAATCGTTTCCTGCAAAGGCTAAGGCCAAACCGAAAGTCCCCACCAGAATTATGACGATTAAAATACTCTTATCGGATATTTTTTGAAAGAGATATGAAAACCCAGTCAAAATAACAAAAGCTAAGGCGATAATAAGGAGTTCGTTGTTTTTTAAAAACCCGGATAGCTCACCGTAGTATGGAGTCCCTTTTAACCCTTTAATAAAGATAAAATAGGTTATTGAAGTTAGAGCAACTCCACCAAAAAGGGCTCCAAAATTTTTGATTTTCTTTTCAAATTGAAAAGTGAAAATAATTCTTGACATCCATTGCACTAAGGCTCCTACAGAAAAGGAAATCAATACAGACAACAGTATTCCGCTAATTATGGTTATGGCTTTTTCAGTGTTGATGTAGACTCCCAGATCAGCTAAAGTCTGCGATTCTGAACCCAGAATTTTAAAAACAGACATCACAACTGATGCCCCTAAAAGGTTAAAAACTATGGAAACCGTAGTAGAAGTGGGTAATCCCAGCGTGTTAAAAAAATCAAGCAATAAGATATCGGTAATAATTACTGCCATGAAAATGATCATGATTTCATCAAAATAAAATTCACTGGGATTAAAGATTCCTTTTCGGGCTACTTCCATCATTCCGCTTGAAAATACCGCTCCTATGAAAATTCCTAAACTTGCAACAATCATTATGGTGCGCAGTGAAATTGCTTTGGACCCAATAGCTGAGTTTAAAAAGTTAATGGCATCGTTGCTAACACCAACAATAATGTCCAATACAGCTAGTACCGCAAGGGCAACCAACATAAATAAATAAATATTATCCATCACTTAATTTTTTTAGTTTAAAGGTGCGTTTTATTTTGAATTCTAATGTTATCTAAACTTTAAAAATGCAGATCAAATCCTGTTCTAAAAAGGACATAATCTTTTGCGCCATTGGATTGAGAAAAACTGAGATCTACTTGTATTTTTAATTTATGCCCTACGATGTATCTAGACAGCCCGTAGGTAATCTGTCGAAGATCTGAAAGACCTGTGACCTCCTTAAAGTCTAAGTTGGTGTAGCGTATTGTCATCTCAAAATTATTTTTAAACAAATAGCTTCCTTGAAAATTGATTGCATTCCCTGCTCCAACAACAGCACCTGTTTTTGTTTTTCCGTCAATCTCCAAAGCTTCTATTGCATCGGCAGTTCTTTTAGCGTATTCTCCGGTCAGTGAAAAACCTTTGTATTTAACAACCCCATCAATAAAAACGGTTACAATATCTGTTTCAAATAATCCTCCACTAGATTGTGTCATGTACGAACCCATATTACTTCTAGTTTTGACTGCATCCTGGTTGTAATCATACGTAAAACTAAACATTGCTTTAACCGATTTTTCACGCACTAAATCGGCTTGAGAATAGTCTCCTTTAGAACTAAATTCCCCAAAGGGTAACAACTCAATTCGGCTGGTGTATTGAAGTCCTCCAATATTTCCTTCTGTAATATTTCTTCCTTCTCCCTGAGCAATAGAGAATTTTTCTCTGCTAATCCAACGACCTCCAAGTCTTGATTTATGCCTTAACTGTATTCCAATATCACGGTCGATGTTGAATTTACTATTCAGTAAGGAACGATCTATCAATTGGAGGTTTGCGGAAGAAACTACGCGCTCAATATTCCCTGGCAATTTTGTTTGACCTGCCCACAACTCAAAATTTTCATGGAACTTCCATTTCAGTACTGCATCTAAAATGTAACGGGGGGTATTTCGGTTGTACATATTTGCTCCAGAGATATCTCGATTGGAAAGACCAAGTTCAATCTTGTAAACAAGCTTCGGAGAAAAAGCGAATCCATCAAATTTTAATCGTGCTCTGCGAACCAAGAAATTGTATTCAGCTGGGGCATATTCATAATCATCGTGATCCCATTGGCTCTGATATCGCGTTTGAAAACGAGGAGCAAATTTTACACTAAACGAGCTGTCTTTGGCAACGAAATTGATCATTCCTTTCCCAAACTTAGTGTCACTAATTTGTTGAGAGAAAAGTAGATTTATTGAAGTAAGAAAAAATAAACTAACTAAATGAGTGTTCTTCATTTTATGACCCACACATTAAGCAATCGTCATCTTCATTATCCTTGGCTTGTGCTAGCATTTGCTTGAGCTCTTGAGGGCTCAGAGGCTCTACTGGAACCGTATTTTGAGAAGCTGCTGTGGCTGTGACTGTTGCCTTACTTGTAGCTTCTGGAACTGCCTCAGGCTTGGCCTTAGTGTCTAGAGTAAATTTAATTGCATCTACGGCAGACTTTGTTCTTAAGTAATACATTCCCGTTTTCAAACCTGATTTCCATCCGTAGAAATGCATCGAAGTTAGTTTAGCCATGGTTGCTCCCTCCATAAAGAGGTTCAACGATTGAGATTGATCAATAAAATAACCTCTTTGGCGTGACATATCAATAATATCTTTCATACTCATCTCCCAAACAGTTCGGTACAGTTCCTTTAAATCGTCTGGAATACCTTCAATACTTTGAACAGATCCGTTATTACGCATCAATTCTTGCTTCATGTCTTCATTCCAAAGGCCTCGATCTACCAAATCTTCTAGTAAATGTTTGTTTACTACAATAAATTCTCCTGAAAGTACTCTTCGTGTGTAAATATTGGAGGTGTAGGGTTCAAAACATTCGTTATTTCCCAAGATTTGTGAAGTGCTAGCTGTGGGCATCGGTGCAACCAACAAAGAGTTTCGAACCCCTTGTTTTTTAACTGTTTTTCGGAGTGTTGCCCAATCCCATCTTCCGCTAAGCTCATCATCTTTGATTCCCCAAAGGTTATGTTGGAATTCACCTTTGGACATTGGCGAGCCCTTGTAGGTTTGGTAAGGACCGTCTTTTTTAGCTTCCTCAGCAGAAGCTGTAACAGCAGCAAAGTACAAGGTTTCGAAAATATCCTGGTTGAGTTGCTTGGCTTCTTCAGAAGTAAAAGGAAGTCTCAACATGATGAAAGCATCTGCCAAACCTTGAACACCTAGTCCTACTGGACGGTGTCTGAAGTTTGAATTTTCAGCCTCTTTTACAGGATAATAATTTCGGTCGATCACACGATTCAAGTTTTTAGTAACTCGGACCGTAACATCAAATAAAGCCTGATGATCAAAAGTGCCGTCTTTGATAAACATCGGCAAGGCTATGGATGCTAAATTACATACCGCAACTTCGTCTGGTGATGTGTACTCAAGTATCTCGGTACATAGATTTGAAGATCGAATGGTTCCCAAGTTTTTTTGATTGGATTTTCGATTTGCAGAATCTTTGTAAAGCATGTAGGGTGTGCCCGTTTCAATTTGAGATTCTAAAATCTTTTCCCAAAGATCACGTGCTTTAATTGTTTTACGTCCTTTACCCTCTTTTTCATACTGGAGGTAAAGTGCTTCAAATTCATCCCCATGGACGTCGTATAAATTGGGACATTCGTTGGGGCACATCAAGGTCCAATCTGCATTTTCTTCGACACGTTTCATAAATAGATCCGGTGTCCACATTGCATAAAAAAGATCGCGTGCACGCATCTCCTCTTTACCGTGATTCTTTTTTAACTCTAAAAAAGCAAATATGTCGGCATGCCAAGGTTCTACATAAATGGCAAAAGATCCTTTTCGTTTTCCACCTCCCTGATCAACATAACGGGCCGTGTCGTTGAATACACGAAGCATGGGTACGATTCCGTTAGAGGTTCCGTTTGTCCCAGCTATGTAGGAGCCTGTAGCTCTAATATTATGTATTGACAAACCGATCCCACCGGCAGACTGAGAAATTTTTGCAGTTTGCTTCAGTGTGTCGTAAATTCCGTCGATACTGTCATCTTTCATGGTCAGAAGAAAGCAGGATGACATTTGTGGTTTGGGAGTTCCTGAGTTAAACAGAGTGGGAGTTGCATGGGTAAAATACCGCTTTGACATTAACTCATACGTTTCCAATGCCGACTCAATATCGTCTAAATGAATTCCGATAGAAACCCGCATCAGCATGTGCTGGGGGCGTTCAACAATATTCCCATTAAGTTTTAATAAATAGGAGCGCTCTAACGTCTTAAATCCAAAAAAATCATACCCAAAATCACGATTGTAAATAATGCTGGAGTCTAATTTATCTGCATTTTTTTGAATGATTTTGTACACCTCATCTGAAAGTAACGGTGCTTTTTTTCCTGTTCTCGGATTGACATACTCATAGAGATCGGTCATGGTCTCAGAAAAAGATTTTTTGGTGTTTTTATGAAGGTTTGAGACCGATATTCTCGCTGCAAGCTTTGCGTAATCTGGATGTGTTGTAGTCATGGTGGCTGCAATTTCTGCTGCCAAATTATCCAGTTCAGAGGTGGTAACGCCATCATACAATCCTTCAATTACACGCATAGCAACCCTTACTGGGTCAACCAGTGGATTCAATCCATAGTTTAGCTTTCGGATTCTCGCTGTAATTTTATCGAACATGATGGGCTCTTTTCGGCCATCTCTTTTTACTACAAACATATTTTAGTCTTTATTGATTTTTATTAATTCGGTTTCTTTGGACTTATGGTTAGTCAGAAGCAGATGAATTTAAAAGTCTGCGTCAAAACTGATTTTGGTCTCGTTATTTTCGTTGTTGAGTACTCCTGCTTTTTGGTATTCCCCAACACGTTTTTCAAAGAAATTGGTTTTTCCTTGCAACGAAATCATATCCATGAAATCAAAGGGATTGGACACGTTAAATTCTTTTTCAAGACCTAGCTCAACCAACAGACGATCTGTTACAAACTCAAGGTACTGTGTCATCAATTTCGCATTCATTCCAATCAGGCTTATGGGCAACGATTCTGTTATGAACTCACGCTCAATTTTCAAGGCATCTAGAAGAATTTCCTTGATTCGTGCAGGAGGAACTTTGTTGACTAGATGATTATTGTGCAGATGTACGGCAAAATCACAATGTACTCCTTCGTCTCTTGAAATTAATTCATTTGAGAAGGTTAGTCCGGGCATAAGTCCCCTTTTTTTCAACCAGTAGATCGAACAAAATGCTCCAGAAAAGAAAATTCCTTCGACAGCTGCAAACGCAATTAGTCTTTCAGCAAACGAGTCGGAATCGATCCAACGTAAAGCCCAATCTGCTTTTTTCTTAATGGCTGGAAAAACTTCAATGGCTTTGAATAAATTATTCTTTTCTGCGTCGTCTTTAACATAAGTATCAATCAATAGCGAATATGTTTCCGAGTGGATATTCTCCATCATAATTTGAAACCCGTAGAAAAATTTTGCTTCTGAGTATTGTACTTCATTCACAAAGTTTTCTGCCAAGTTTTCATTCACAATACCATCAGAAGCTGCGAAAAAAGCAAGAATGTGTTTGATGAAGTATTTTTCATCGTCGTTTAGCTTTGTTTCCCAGTCAGTAAGATCTTGGTGCAGATCAATTTCCTCAGCCGTCCAAAAGCTAGCCTCCATTTTTTTGTACCATTCCCAAATATCGTGGTGTTGGATTGGAAAAATTACAAATCGATTTTCATTTTCTTGGAGAATAGGTTCTACAGCTGCCATCTTGATTAGTGTTTATTTTAGAATTAAAGTTGATTGATTATTTGTCTTACAAAGATTCTAAAATGAACTCAGATTTGAAAGGTGAACTTTTCCACAATGGGGGTTAGTTTTTAACAAAATTGAAGTTTTTTGTCAATTTTGTCAAAAAGGTCTTTTTTGTAATTATCTGTAATTCAAGTTTTTACAAGACGTTATTTTCTCAATCCCTTTTAAACACCAGTATTTCACGTGGACGTCTTTTTTGCATATTCTTCCAAGGCTTCAAACCACACTTTTCCAAATTTTCGAATTAGTGCGGTTTTTACAAATTGATAAACTGGGATTTTTAATGCATTTCCAAAATCACAAGCATCAGAGCAAATGGACCAACTGTGATAATTTACTGCAACCATATTTTCATAGTTTTGAATCCGAACAGGATACAAATGGCACGAAATGGGTTTTTGAAAATCAATCGCTCCTTGTTTGTAAGCATTTTCAATTCCACAGGAAGCAACACCGGTTTCTGAAAAAACGGTGTAGGCACATTCTTGACCACCTACCAAAGGGGTTTCAAAATCACCGTCCGAACCTTTTACATAAACCCCTTGCTCTTCAATAGATTTTATTCCCTTAGCATTTAGATAAGGCTTTATTTTTAAAAAGTTTTTTTCTAAGTAAGTTGTTTCTTCTTTATCCAATGGAGCCCCGGCTTGACCTGCTACACAACATTCGCCTTTACATTTAGAAATATTACAAACAAAATCTTCAGAAATTAGTTCATCTGAGATTAGGGTATTTTCGATAGATAGCATTTTGCAATTTTTTCTTAAAAATAAGGATAAATCACATTTCATTTGTAAGAATGAAATTACATTTGCAAAAAATTTGTTCAATGTTGAATTTAAAAGAGATATTTTCGGCAAGTCTAGTCTTATTCGCAGTTATTGATATCATAGGAAACATCCCTCTAATTATTAGCTTAAGAGGTAAAGTAGGGCATATTCAGTCTGAAAAAGCCTCGTTAGTGGCTGCCTTGATCATGATTGGATTTTTATTTTTAGGAGAAGAAATTCTAAAGTTAATTGGAATTGATATCAATTCGTTTGCTGTAGCTGGTTCCTTTGTAATTCTTTTTTTAGCTCTGGAAATGATTTTGGGAATCACACTCTACAAGGACGATATTCCCGAAACCGCCTCCATCGTTCCTTTAGCATTTCCAATGATTGCGGGTGCAGGAACAATGACCTCTTTATTATCACTTAGGGCAGAGTATCAGTTACTCAATATCATTTTAGCAATCCTAATCAATATTCTGTTTGTTTACATTGTCCTTAAATCGTCCAAACATATTGAACGCTTTTTAGGTACCTCAGGAATAAATATCATCCGTAAAGTTTTTGGTATTGTTCTTCTTGCTATTGCGGTAAAACTTTTCACCACTAATATTGGACAACTCATTTAAATACTTACTTTTATTCTATGAAAATAGCATTACCCGTTTTATTGATTTTAGCACTTGCAATGTGTATCTTCAATCTAACCCAGGTTGATTGGGCAACACCCTTTGAAGGGAAAAGTGGCATAGCGCTTATTGGTACTATGGCTTCTGCCAGTGCTTTTTTGCTTATTTCTATTTTGATGCTTTCGAAAAAAATTGCATCAAAGATCAAAAAATAGATTATTCAGCATCAACTTCGTT
The DNA here is from genome assembly GCA_029243165.1 of Flavobacteriaceae bacterium. Taxonomy (GTDB): domain Bacteria; phylum Bacteroidota; class Bacteroidia; order Flavobacteriales; family Flavobacteriaceae; genus MS024-2A. The sequence continues at coordinate 26,979 of JAQWSN010000021.1, read as the reverse complement.
GAGTGCCCTTTTGATGAATGGATCTTCCTTGTTAATAATTCGTGTGAATAAATTTTCATCAAATAACTGGATAGCAATGTAAGCTTTTATTGAATTGATTAAACTTTCTTCATCCTTAACCTTGATCGGGTAGTTATTCTCTTCACAATATTGTAAAAAGGCCTCAATAAAATCATCTTTAAATGGGAGTTCTTCATTGAAAAAATGGGGTGCATTTGTAAAATTATACTTACGAACATTTTTGTCTAATTCTAAAAACACAAAGCGATCAACCAGGTTAGATCGCAATAAATAAGAATTCCAAATCTCTTCTGGTTTTTCCATGTTAGGCATGTAAATATCAGGCGTAATTCCACCACCTCCATATACTTTTCTTCCACTTGGTGTAGTGAATTCTAGACTGTCGTTCGTAGGAATATTGATAGGATCTTCCATTTCGCCTGATCCGTATCGTTGATTAACTTCAGCATAATAGTCGGACTTTGTGGTGCTGTCATAGGGACGCTGAATGGATCTACCCGTTGGGGTGTAATATCTGGCTGTAGTAAGTCGAATTTGATCTCCCTGCCCTAAAGGCATTTGTTGTTGGACAAGACCTTTGCCAAAAGTTCTTCTCCCGATGATCCAACCTCGGTCGTTGTCTTGAATTGCTCCTGCAATTACCTCACTTGCAGAGGCAGAATCTTCGTCAACAAGAACATATAAATTTCCTTTTTCAAACATCCCATCTGAAGATGCGATGGTTCGTTCTCTTCTTCCGTTGTTTCCCTCAACAATAACTATGGGCTTTCCCGAAGATAAGAAATCATCCAAAATCTGTTTGGCAGGGAGCAAATAGCCTCCTGGATTACCTCTCAAATCAAGAATCAGATGTTCCATATCTTGCTTGACAAGTTTATTTAAAGCTTGTTCAAATTCGGGATAAGTGGTTTGAGAAAATCGATTGATCTTAAGGTACCCTACCCCTTCTTTTAGCATGTAAGAGGAAGAAACACTAGGTAAAGGGACTGGCCCTCTATTAAGGTCAAATTTATAAATGGAATCATTTTTTTTGCGATAAACCGTTAATTGGACGGGATCTCCCGATGGACCTTTCAGTCTTGCAATTATTTCCTGATTTGTTTTTCCTTTTGCATAAAGGGTATCTTGATCGGCCATGAGTATCCGATCTCCCGATTTTAGCCCTGCCTTTTGACTAGGTCCACCTTCTAAAACGCGAATAACAGCTATGGTATCGTTTTTCATAAAAAACTGAACACCGATGCCCTCAAAATTACCTTGCATACTTTCGGAAAGGGCTTGACGCTGTTGAACAGGAATATAAACCGAATGAGGATCCAGTTCGTCTACAATATCTTCTATGACTACACTTACTAAACTATCAGTATTGATTTTATCGACATAATCTTCCGATAAATAATTCATCAATCTATTGAGTTTTTCTATGCTAGGATTCGAAAAATTAGCAGCATTATTTTGATTGATTTGATGCGACCCAAAAAGGAAACCTATTGCTGAAGACAGCAGCACTATCAACAATAAAAAAAAAGTATTTCTTTTCAAAATAAATTATTTTTTACAAAGGTACACATGTTAATTCTACTCCTGCTTTTTTAAGAAATTCTAGTCCACTAGAATCTTTATAAGCTTTAGAATAAACAACTCGCACGATACCGGATTGGTGTATTAATTTACTACATTCTTTGCAAGGAGACAAAGTAATGTACAAAGTAGCCCCTTTACAAGATTGGGTTGATGAAGCAACTTTTAAAATGGCATTTGCTTCCGCATGAAGCACATACCATTTAGTGTAATGATCCTCATCTTCACAAACATTTTCAAATCCAGAAGGAGTTCCATTGTATCCGTCAGAAATAATCATTCGGTCTTTTACTATTAAAGCTCCTACTTTTTTTCTTTCACAATACGACAACTGACCCCAAGTCTGAGCCATCTTAAGATATGCTTTATCGTATTTATTTTGTTTGTCTTTTACCATTATGACGAAGATACCAAATTAGGGTAAACCCAAAATTTAAATTCGCTCAAATATCATTGCAAAAGCTTGAGAAAGTATCATTACTCCAATAAAATACTCCCATTTTGAAGCCGAAAATTTCATAACACGAACCACTATCAAATTAGAAATCAATACTCCTAAAACAATCATAATTTGAGCTAATTCTACTCCAATAGCAAACGAAAAAAGTGAGAGACCAACTGCCTCTTCAGGAATCAACATACTAAAGTATCGTCCAAAACCCAATCCATGGATCACCCCAAACAAGACTGTTAGAATTGGGAAAAACCAACTGCTTTTAGGTGCGAATGAAGTTCCTTTTTGGAATAACAAAGAGCCTGCACTCATGGCAATGGTAATTGGAATTAACAATTCGATCCAAAAAGAAGAAAAATTAATTGCTGCATAGAAATTTCCAACCAAAGAAAGGGTGTGGCCTAAAGTAAACAGTGTGACCCACCAAAGTAACTTTTTGCTTTCACTAAAAGTAAAAGGAATGGCTAAGGTAACAATGAAAAAAAAGTGATCCAATCCTGCCCAATCCATGACATGCCAAAAACCCAAATCTGTGTAAAATTTAACCACATCCATTACAAACCTCTTTCTTTTTGAATATTTTCATAAGCCTCTTGTACCCTTTGAAACTTCTCTTGAGCTCCTTTAATTAGAGCTGGGTCTTTTGATCGTAATTTATCGGGGTGGTATTTCTTTGCCATGGTTCGGTATGCTTTTTTCACTTCTTCATCGGTTGCAGAAGAAGGAATTTCTAAAATTTTGTAGGCACTCCCTGTAGCTTTAAAAAACATTGCTTTTATGCTTTCCAAATCATTGGGACTAATTCTTAAAGCTGCCGCAATTTGTTCTACTTTACCTAGTTCAGCCTGCGAAACAGATCCGTCGGCATTAGCGACACCAAATAAAAAATGCAGGATTTGAAGTCGGGTTTCGTATTGAGCCCGTTGAGCGAAAATTTGAGTTAAATCAGGAATATTCTGTTTTTCTTTTTTAACTTCTTCGTTAAACTTCTCGAAAATTGAATGGGCTTGTTCCGGCCCGTAATTTGAAATGAAAAAGTTTCTTACAAACTGAAGCTCTTGTCTTTTCACAGCTCCATCTGCCTTAATTACAGTTGCAGCTAAAGCCAAAAGATTCATCTGAAAGAGTCCGGAGTTAGGACTTTGAAACCGGTTTTGAAATCCAGAGGTTGAAGGGTTAAAAAACTTATCAATTACACCTCCCACAAAAAATCCTAATAAAGCTCCAGGAAATCGGAAGAAGGAATAGCCCAAAAAAGCGAGAATCCACTTGATCATTTAAAATATGCTTATTGGTGCAAATTTGAAAAATAAAAATGGGGTGTCAAAACCTAAAGAGATTCTATTACTTTATTATCTTTGAAAAAAAATTAAAAATGTACCCAGCCGAATTAGTTAAACCCATGAGAGAAGAATTAACCAACATTGGATTTGTTGAGTTACATTCCTCAGAAGATGTTGCCAGTGCACTTGAAAAATCGGGAACTACATTAGTAGTTGTAAACTCAGTTTGTGGTTGTGCAGCTGCCAACGCACGTCCTGGTGTTTTTTATTCACTTCAAAATGAAAAAACCCCTGACCAACTCGTTACCGTTTTTGCTGGGGTAGATGCCGAGGCAACCAAAAGTGCTCGGGATATGATGGTACCTTTTCCCCCCTCCTCTCCAAGTATTGCCTTATTTAAAGATGGTGAATTGGTTCATATGGTTGAACGTCACCATATTGAAGGTCGCCCTGCCGATCTTATCGCTGAAAATTTAAAAGCAGCTTATCAAGATCACTGTTAATTAGCCCAATTGTAGCTAGGCATGAAAAGTTTACTTGCCTATCCTTTAAGTGTTATTTATTACTTTACTTTCGGAAGCTGCCTAATTATTTTTCATGGCTTTCAATGGATTTGCTACTATGGTATAGGCTACAAAGCGCATAAAATTTCTGTAGACTTACTCAACTTCTTCATTTTGAGATGTCTCAACCTCTTGGGAACCCAAATTAATTTTAAACTTCCGAAGAACCTTCCCCAGAACAGGTCTTTAATTTTGGTTTGCAATCATCAAAGCACCTATGACATTCCGCCGATCATATGGTATTTGAGAAAATTTCATCCCAAATTCATTAGTAAAAAAGAATTAGGAAGCGGTATTCCAAGTGTATCATTTAATCTTCGACATGGAGGATCGGTTATGATTGACCGAAAAAAACCAAAACTTGCTTTGGGACAAATTCAAAAGTTTGGAGAAAGACTTCATCGTAAAAATCAAAGCGCTGTTATTTTTCCAGAGGGTACTCGAAGTAAAGACGGAAAAACGAAAAAGTTTCAGAGATCCGGACTGGTCTGCTTGTTCAAATCGATGCCGGATGCTCTGGTAGTCCCAATCAGCATTGGAAATTCTTGGAAGTTTGGAACTCATAAATATTTCCCAATGCCCTTGGGGGTGAAAATTCAAATAACTGCACACGAACCCCTAATCATTGACCACAAACAACCTCAGGAATTCGTAGAGCATCTTGAAAAATTCATTCAAAGGGAAGTTGAAAAAAAACAAAAAAAATAATCTTATTCTTTAGGAAGAACAATAGAAAACGTTGTCCCCTTTTTCTGAGTAGAAACAAAGCTTATTTTACCCTTATGAGATTTGATAATATTCTTTACAATTCCCAAACCTAGTCCCATACCGGCTGATTTGGTTGTGAATTTGGGCTCAAAGATTTTACTTTTAAGCTTGTCCGGTATGCCACTTCCATTGTCCGTAATAGAAACTATTGTTTGAGTAGGCTCCGATACAATTTGAACACCAATTTGAGGCGTTTTCTTTTTAGATACCGAATGCAAAGCATTCTGAATTAAATTGGTGATTACTCGTATCCATTGGGTACGATCCATTTTATGAAAAATATGCGCTTCATTAGATGAAAACACAATGTAATCGTGTTGAAAAATATTAATTGCCATCTGAGTTACCTCCACCAAATCACAATCTTTCATCATGGGTTTGGGTAAGGTGGCAAAATCTGAAAAAGCCTCAGCAACCTCACTCATGGTGTCTATCTGCTGAATCAATAACTTTGAAAACTCTTTGAGTTTTTGCTTGCTATCAGGGTCATCAGGGTTGTAGGTGTGCTCAAAACTTTGAATGGTAAGCCGCATCGGTGTCAGAGGATTTTTGATCTCATGGGCCACTTGTCTGGCCATTTCCTGCCAAGCGTTTTCCCGTTCTGTTTTTGCAAGCTTTTCAGCACTTTCTGCAAGATCATCTACCATTTTATTGTAGGAATTTACCAAACTGTCAATTTCCCGTGTAGCATTTTTGAGGTAAATTTTTTCGTTTTTCTTCTCCAAACCCATCTTGCCCATTTTAACTCGAATGGTTTCAAGAGATCGGGTAACAAATTTAGATAAAAAATATGCAATGAAAATTACTCCAAACAAGAGTAAAATATAAATTTGATAGAGGTTTTCTAAAAAATTATTGAGCTCGTTTTCAGAAAAGGAGACATCTTCAAAATAGGGAAAGAAAAGTATGGCGTAGGGTCTTTGAAAGCGATCTTTCAACAAACGGTAAGAGGCGTGAAACTTATCAATATCAGAATTGTAATGTTCAAGATAACGACCCTCTTTGCTGGAAAAAATTTTTTCCAATAATATGGGGTCTAGGACATAATCGTTCGCAATGACTTCCAAGGGAGAATGATAAATAAATAATGGGCTTCCATCCGTTTTAAAAAGAGAATATTGAATGTTGTGAATCTCATTTATTTTTTCAAAATCCACGGCGTAAACCTCCCACAAACTATCAGAGCTATTGAATAAATCGTGTTTGTTGACCAAATAATCAATGTGTCTTTGAATTTGAATTTCCTTTCTATTTAGACGTCCCAAATGATAATTCTCTCTTTGCGATTCATATTGGATACTGGTAGAACCCAGAATTAATAATCCTGCAACAAAAAGCATGATAATCATCACCACAAACAATCGGGTTCGAAATGAAAATTTCTTCGGAATTTTAAACGATTTTATCATTTGTTTTTTCGTGTCTTTTTGTACAACTTAATTCCCAAAAAAAGAACCAATCCCAAACCAAATAACCCTAAGATTCCCGAAATCCAATGCAAACTATCTTTAAGGATTACCAGAAAAACAATGGCAAACAAAAACAGTGTAGCTCCTTCGTTCCAAATCCTCATAAAGAGGCTGCTGTAATTGGCCTCATCACGTTGAAATTGCAAATACATTTTATGGGTTTTCAAGTGATAAATTACCAGTAAAACAACAAAAAAAAGTTTCAAATGCATCCAGGGTTGAGCGAGCCACTCAGGCATCAAAACAAGTAAACATGCTGCAAATAAAACCGTGAGAATTGCAGAGGGCCACGTGATAATGTACCACAAACGCTTTTCCATAATTTTAAATTGCGTTGTTAAAATATCCGCTTCATTTTTAGGTTTCTTTAAACCCTCAATATGATAGATAAAAAGCCTAGGTAGATAAAACAACCCAGCAAACCATGTAACTACAAAAATAAGATGCAACGCTTTTACATAGTTGTAATACAAACTGTCTCTATTTTAAAGTTAAATAATCCAAATTGAGCTTAGCAAATACCGAATTAAACGATTCCAAATCTTCTGAAATTAATTCATTGTAGTGCTCCAATTGGCTTTCCACCTCTTGAGTAAGCTGAATACGAACAGCTTCATCTTGCTCTGTAGGAGGGAAATCATTCACTGTAACTAATCGGTTTAAATGACCCAATTTATTGGTCAAGCGTATGGGAAAGTTCAATGGATCTTGGTTACTTTTATTTTGAGTCTGATACAATGCTTTTTCGATATCAGAAAACTTGTTTTTAAGAATCTTAGATTGAGCTAAAAGTTCTTTTGCTTCTTCCAATTCTCCATAATTTTCTTCAAAACCACTAAGCTTACTGTTAATGATTCTGATGTTTTTTATTGCCTTATGCGCCTCATCAACAGTTTTATTAACCGTATTTACAAAATCAAATTGCTTTTTCATTTGATCGATATTGACCTCCGCTCTAGGATCTTTCAGAATGGTAAACGCTTGGGTTTTCTTTTGTCCATTCACTTCAAGTTCAAGACTGTAATCTCCAGGAACAGCCTTGGCACCAGAAAAAGAAGCCGACCAAAAAATCATACCTTCAAGGGTTTCTGCTCCTTCATAACGGGTATCCCAAACAAATTGATTCCCTCCTTTAGAAACTTCCAATGGGTTTTCCTCTGAAGCTGAACTGAAGGTCTTGATTAGCGAACCGTTGTTTTCTTTAAAATGAAGTTGAAGTGTATCCTTCTCTTGATCGTAATCTTTAAGATTGAAATAAACTACAACACCGTTGGGTAAATTAGTTCCTTGTGTCAAGGAAGGATCGGTAGATCTTCCTTGAGTTCGATAACTATCTTTCGGCTTAAACAATGTCAAAGCATTGTTTAAGGTTTGGTTTTTCAATTGATGCAGAACCGTAAGATCATCCAACATCCATAAACTTCGTCCTTGGGTTGCCACGATCAAGCTATTCTCTTTTATGGTCAAATCTGTAATAGGTACGATAGGTAAATTCATTTGGAAAGGATTCCAGCTTGCCCCATCGTCAAAAGAAATGTACATCCCTGTTTCTGTACCTGCGTAAAGCAACCCTTTTTGGGCTGGATCTGCTCGAAGTACTCGGGTAAAGTGTTCCTTATCAATACCGTTAGTAATTTTTTTCCATGTCTTGCCGTAGTCAGAGGTTTTGTACAAATAAGGTTTAAAATCACCCGTTTTGTAAAGGGTTCCTGCCACATAACACACAGCAGGGTCAAAAGGAGAAGGCTCTATGCTATTAATCATAAGCCATTTAGGCATTTCACTAGGAGTAACATTTGCCCAGTTAGCACCTCCGTCTTGAGTCAAGTGAATGAGTCCATCGTCACTACCCACCCACATAAGTCCTTCTTTTAAAGGAGATTCATTCGCTGCAAAAATAGTGCAATAATATTCCACTCCTGTATTGTCTTGTGTAATTGGACCTCCAGAAGATTTTAATCTTTCAGGATCATTTCGAGTCAGATCTGGACTAATAATTTCCCAGCTTTGACCTTCATTCTCTGAAACGTGGACATGATTTGAAAAAGTAAATAATTTTTTAGGGTTGTGCTTACTAAAGTGAATTGGGAAATTCCATTGAAAACGATACTTCATTCCCTCTGCTCCATATCCCATTGGATTGTCTGGCCAAACATTAATACCTCGTACCGTATTTGTGTTGTGATTGACACGAGTTAGGTAACCCCCATAACTTCCTCCATAAACAATATCGTTATTCAAAGGGTCTACTGCAATATGAGCGGATTCTCCTCCAGCAGTTGGTTCCCAATCTGCCTCAGAAATTCCACTCCCACTAGAACGGTGCCGAACTCTTAATGTGGAGTTATCTTGTTGAGCTACATAAATCCGATAAGGAAAAGAGTTATCTGTAGTGACCCGATAAAATTGTGCTGTTGGCTGATTGTAATAGGTACTCCATGTTTCACCTCCATTGTAAGAAACTTGTGCTCCACCGTCATCTGCAATAATCATGCGCTGATTGTCTTCAGGGGCAATCCACAAGTCGTGATGATCACCGTGTGGGGCATTATTACTTTTAAATGTTTTTCCTCCGTCTTTAGACTTGTGATACGATACATTCATGACGTAAACAACATCTTCGTCTTGGGTATCAGCATAAATTTTTGAATAATACCATGCTCGTTGTCTTAAAGCTCTACTTTCGTTAATGTGTTGCCATGTTGCTCCACCATCGTCAGAACGGTAAACTCCTCCTTTATCTTTGTTTTCAACAATTGCCCAAACTTTTTGTGGGTTTACAGCAGAAACCGTAACCCCAATAATTCCAAGTATGCCTGAAGCAAATCCCTCATTCAAACTAATTTCTTCCCAATTTTCACCTTCGTCAGTACTTTTCCAAAGTGCAGAACCTGCACCTCCGCTATTCAAACTGTATGGGGTTCTATTGACCCGCCAAGTAGAAGCGTACAATACTCTTGGATTTGTTGGATCAATAACCAATTCCACCGCTCCTGAGTCCGAATTTGAAAACAATACCTTCTTCCAATTTTTACCGCCATCAATACTCTTGTAAACCCCTCTTTCTGGGGTAGGTTTGTAAATATTTCCTAACACCGCAGCATAGACTACATCTGGATTTTGAGGGTGAATGACAATCCTAGGAATATGTCTTGATTTGGGTAAACCAGAAAACTCCCACGTTTTTCCAGCATTTACAGATTTCCACATACCGTAACCTGAAGACACATTTCCTCTCAGTGTTACTTCGCCACCTCCTACATAAATAACATTTGGATCACTATGAGATACAGCTACCGATCCAATACTTCCACCAAAAAAACCATCAGAAATATTTTCATAAGTCTGCCCACCGTCTTCTGTTTTCCAAACACCTCCACCTGTGGCACCAAAATAAAATAAATTGGGTTTGCCAGGTACTCCAGTAACAGCTGCTGAACGACCTCCTCTGTGTGGACCTATGGAACGGTACTGTAGGGGAGCATAGGCCTCTTGAGGATAGTTAAGAGTAAACTCTTTAACGTTCCGCTTCTTTCGCTGTCCATTTGAATATTGGCTAACAGAAAAAATCAGTAAAACGGCTAAAAACAATTTGGGTGTAGAAAATCTAGTTGTTATCATAAAGTGATGTTTGTTTTTATTTAAAAGTATAAAATTAAATCCTAATCTCTTGTATTGTTCAACCAAGGCAGGTAATTAATCAACTATGCAGTTCTTTTCTTATGGCTTTGTTTAAAAAATAGGCGGTGACAACGGTAGCTATTACATCCGCTACGGGAAAAGCTAGCCATACCCCTTCAACACCGTAATAGTGTGAAAAAAGAAACAGCAGAGGAATAAAAATCAAGCCTTGCCTACTTAGGGTGAGTAACAGTGCGGGTAGTGCTTTTCCAATAGCTTGAAAAAAAGCGGATCCGATGAGCTGGATACCCACCACGGGCAGTGCAGCAAAAACGTATTTCAGTGCTCCAGGTGTTTGAGAATTAACCACAGCATCTTGTGAAAACAACATGGGGATTTGGTCCGCAAAAAATAAAATAAATATCAAAACTAGAGTCGCTAAACCACTAGCAAAGGCGATTGAGATATTAATTACTCTTCGAACTCTATTCCAGTTTTTTGCACCATAATTGTAACCCGCTATGGGAAGAAAACCCTGGGTAATTCCAAAAATGGGAAAAGTAGCAAACATTAACATTCTACTTAGAATGGCATAAACTGCTATGGTGGACTCGCCACCAAATGAAAATAAAATATTATTAACCAACAAAACGGTTACACTGACCATAGCTTGCCTTACAAGGGTTACTGAACCCAAAGAAGTAATTTCTTTCAAAAGAGTAGAATCTAAAAAAAAGGCATCCCATTTGGGGCGGAGCACTGACTTTTTTGAAAGAAAAAAATAGAGAATGTAACTAGCGCATACTCCATATGAAAGTGTGGTAGCCCAAGCAGCTCCCATCATGCCCCAATCAAAAACACGGATAAAAACATAATCTAAAAACAGATTGGATACCGAAGGCAATAGCATGGCGTACATCGCATTCTTAGGTTTTCCTTCAGCCCTAATGGTGTTATTAGACATCATACAAAAAGCAAGTACAGGAACACCGTACATTACAATTACATAATAGGTTTTTGCCAATGAAAACAAACTTCCTTTACCGCCAAATATGGGAATAATTTGATCCACAAACAGCAAACCAAAAAAGACAACAAAGACGGTTAAAATAAGGGTTAAGGTAATTTGATTGGCAAAGGTTCGTTCTGCTTTAGAATGCATATTCTCTCCTAAAGCTCTCGAAATAATCGAGGCACCTCCAACTCCGATTGACATTCCCAGTGCTGCAATAAAAAATGAAACCGGAAGTACCACATTGATCGCTGCAATAGCGTTTGAGCCAATCCACTGTCCAACAAATATCGTGTCAATGAGGATATTCAGAGACATGACCAAAATTCCTATCGAGGCCGGAACCGCCTGTTGAATCAATAATTTAGGGATGGGTTGGCTTCCTAAAGCTTCAGTTGATTTAAAGCTCATTCAGCAGCCTCTTTAAGTGCCCACTCGTCTATCCATCTGCTCAATACATTTACCCAATCTTCCCTATCGTTAATGCATGGAATAACATGTAATTCTTTTCCTCCATTATCTTCAAAATCTTCGGCTGCCTCCATTCCAATTTCCTCCAGGGTCTCTAAGCAGTCTGATACAAATGCGGGAGTAGCTATTGCTAATTCTTGAGTTCCGTTTTTTGCAAAAGCCTCCACCGTTTTATCAGTGTAAGGTTTTAGCCAGGATCCTAAAATGGAAACTCGAGATTGAAAACTTGTTGAGTAAGTTCCTTCTTTGAGTTCTAAATATTCTGCCACGTTTCGGGTAGTCATTTCACACTGGTGACGATAACAATACGCATGTGCTGGAGAATCTTCAAAGCAACATTTCCCATCCATTTTGCAGTGTGACTTTGTGATGTCAGACTTTCTGATATGTCGTTCTGGAACACCGTGATAGGAGAATAAAAGATGTTCCCAATTTTTTCCTTTTAAGGATTCTTGAATCGAATTAGATAAAACACGAACATAATCAGGATGATCATAAAAAGGAGGTAGCGAGGTAAATTCCATTTGGGGAAAATGTTCTTTTCTTATTTCTTCAGCCAATACAAGAATAGTCTCGGTGGTGGCCATAGCATATTGGGGATAAAGAGGTACCAAAAGCACTTCCGTAACACCTTGTTTGGCCAAAACCTCTAAACCAGAGTGTATGGAAGGATTACCGTAGCGCATTGCTAGTGCTACCGGCGTAGAAACTTTTTTCTCAATCTTTTCTTGTAACCTCTCAGACAACACAATTAGTGGGGATCCTTCTTCCCACCATATTTTTCTGTATGCTTTTGCTGATTTCTTAGGTCGGGTATTCAGGATGATTCCTTTTACTAAAAAAGTGCGAAACCACTTGGGTAAATCAATTACCCTTTCATCCATTAAAAATTCGTCTAAATAAGACCTTACGTCATTCGTTTCGGTACTATCTGGGGAGCCCAGATTGACTAAAAGTACTCCTTTCATTTTCAATTTTTTTACGAAGATACTGAACCTAAATATTTCTTTGGAGTGGTTCCATACTTCTTTTTAAACGCAGCAATAAAATGACTCGCTGTGCTGTACCCCAGTCTTAAACCTACCTCGTTAACATTGTACTTTTGAGAACTCAGCATTCGACATGCCTCTTCCATTTTGTGATCCAATAAATAAGCGTAAACTGTATCTCCATACAATTCTTTAAAACCTTCTTTTAATTTTTTTAATGAAAGTCCAATTTCAACAGCTAAATTTTCCAAAGAAGGAGGATTGGTCATCCGTTCTAAAATGATTTCTTTGGCTTGCCTTATTTTTCTAACATTTTCTTCATCTACCAAAAAAGGACACTGTTCAATAGAAGGGTCTTCGTTTTTATTAAAATACAAACTCAGCAACTCATAAACCTTCCCTTTGATGTAAAGTGCCTTAATACTGTCATGTATTTTCGATTGAAGTATTTGACTTAATACAACTGCAATTGAAGATGAAAAAGTTTGATTATCGTAGTACTTTTTAGCCACATTTTCCGTGCTTAAAAATGGAATATGATCTGCATCTGACGAAAACAAAGCATGAAATTCGGTGATCGACACCAAAATACTTACCAACCAGGTGTTTGGACTCAATTCTACGTCAATCGGAAGTTCCTTAGCTGGATTGTAAAGCAACATAGAATGGTCTTCGTTCAAAGGAAAAGTGTAATTGCCCTCATTGTAATTAAAATTCATCTGTCCCTTTAAACAAAAATGGAATTGTAGGAAGTTTTGAGCCACCCCTTGATTTAATCGCTGAACCTGATCGTTATCGTTTTTTGTTCTTAAAACATAACAACCTGAACTTATTTCGGTAATACCAAAAGAACTTTTTTCGTTATTTTTCTCTTTCATTTAATTAGCATTTTGTTTAACCTTGTGCCATCAGTTTTTTAAATTTTCAATAAAAATAAGCCTTTTTAAGAGGTTACAAGAATTCTTTCAAAAAAACCTTTATGGGTATTTAAAAACTTTACAGCGTTATTTTTTAAGGTCTGACTCCTTTATTTTTGTGCTTGAATTTAAACTAGTTTCTTTGACTGGATCCAAACAATTCTTTACTATTGGTGTGAGCCATAAAACCGCCTCAATAGATTCCCGAGGTCGCTTCAGTTTAAGTGACGCCCAACTCCACGCACTTTTTTTAGAAGCTAAAGATAAAGGTCTTCAAGATTTACTTTTGATCAGCACTTGTAATCGAACTGAAATCTATGCTTGGAGTTCATCCAGTGACCTCTTGATTGAATTGCTCTGCTCTCACTCAGAAGGGAGTCGAGAAGACTTTGAACAATTCGGTTATTGTCTAAAAGACACAAAGGGAATTCATCATTTTTTTCGCGTAGGTACTGGTTTGGAAAGTCAGATTCTAGGTGACTTTGAAATTATTGGACAAATCAAACAAAGCTTTTATCGATCCAAAAAAATGGGTCTTGCACATGGTAAACTAGAACGTTTGACAAACTCAGTAATTCAGGCAAGTAAAAGGATTAAAACAGAAACCCAGATTTCCAGTGGTGCCACCTCGGTAGCCTTTGCCTCGGTCCAATACATAATGAAAAATGTGAGTAACATTGCTCAAAAAAATATTCTCCTTTTTGGAACTGGAAAAATAGGAGCCAATACCTGTGAGAATTTAGTTAAGCATAGCCAAAATGATCATATTGTTCTAATCAACAGAACCCAAGAAAAAGCCGAAAAAATTGCTGGAAAATTCCCAGTTCTGGTAAGACCCTATGGAGAATTGGTAGCTTCCATCAGAGAAAGTGATGTACTCATAGTGGCTACTAGTGCTCAAAAGCCAACAGTTACTCCAGCACTAATCCACAACCACAAACCCTTATTGATCCTTGATCTTTCATTACCCAGAAATGTAGATCCTAGCTTGAATCAACGGCCCAACACACAGGTTATCCATCTTGACGAACTTTCACAAATCACAGATGCGACTTTTGAAAAACGAAAGAAATTTATTCCGCAAGCTGAGGAAATCCTTGAAACGGTCAAAATGGAATTTATGGAATGGCTGATTCACAGAAAATACGTCCCTACCTTGAAGGCTTTCAGAGAAAAAATTAAAACTCCTAGTCCCAATTTAGAACCAATTCCTGAGAACGAAACCGAATATTTGGCCCAGAAAATCATGGGGCAGGTCGCTGCATACCTTAGATCTAACCCTGATAAAGCAGACCAAACCGTTCATTTACTTCAAGATGTTTTTGAGTTGAACCCAGACCGATTTAACGAAAAATGATACGAATCGGAACACGCAAAAGCGCTTTGGCACTTTGGCAAGCGGATCAGGTTAAAAAACAGTTAGATGAGCTTGGAGCAACAACAGAAATCGTCGAGGTAGAAAGCCAGGGAGATCAAAATCTTACCGACCCACTTTACCTAATGGGAATTCAAGGGATTTTTACCAAAACACTAGATGTCGCTTTATTAGAAAAAAGAATTGACCTTGCAGTACACAGCTTAAAAGACGTTCCAACCGTAATGCCTCAAGGTATTGAAATCGGGGCAGTTTTAACTCGTGGTGCGCATCAAGATGTAATTGTGTACCCCTCTAATGCGAATAAAGAAGAACGTCAGAATATTATTGGAACAGGAAGTTTGAGAAGAAAAGCTCAATGGCTTAGAAAGTATCCAGAACATGCTGTTGAAAACTTGAGAGGAAACGTGCAAAAACGACTTCAAAAACTGGAACAATCAAATTGGACAGGTGCAATTTTTGCAAAAGCAGGACTCGAACGTCTAGGGCTTACTTCTTTAACTTACGAAACTTTGGAATGGATGGTTTCAGCTCCTGCCCAAGGAATTGTAGGTGTTGCATGTTTGGAATCAAATACTCCGATTAAGGCTTATTTGAAAAAAATAAATTGTGATCATACCGCCTTGTGCGCCTATGTAGAGCGTAGCTTTTTAAATACATTAGAAGGGGGTTGTACGGCCCCGATTGGAGCTTTTTCTAAAATCGAAAAAGAGCAACTTTATTTCAAAGGAGGTCTTTATTCACTGGATGGTAAAAAAGCACTGACCATTGAAGATCAAACTTCTTTGGAAAACGCAAAAGAATTTGGAATTTTAACCGCTAAGAAAATCCTAAATCAGGGTGGAGCTTCACTGATGAAACAAATCAAATTTCAACTGTAAGATGAGGTTATTAGCTACTAAAAAACTGTCCCCTTCACTAAAAGATCGCCTTGTTCAACATGGGTTTTCATTGGTTGAATATTCGTTCATTGAAATTAAACCGCTCACAGTCCAGATCAAATCAACCTTTGATCACTTGATTTTTACAAGTCAAAATGCAGTAAAAATTGCCTTTTCCCATCCTGAAATAAAATCTCAATTGAGAGAAAAAAAATACTTCTGTGTGGGAGAAAAAACCAAATCACTTTTAGAAGAAAATGGGCAAAAAGTGATCAAAATGACTCAAAATTCATCTGAATTGGCTCATTTTTTAGTAAAAAACTTCAAAAATGAAGCTTTTTCATTTTTTTGTGGTAAACGAAGAAGGCCCGAAATCGAATCCCTTTTCTTAAAAAATAACACCCCCCTCGAGATTCATCAACTCTATGACACCCTTTTAACTCCCAACAAAATAGAAAATACATTTGATGGAGTTTTATTTTTCAGCCCCTCAGCTGTTGAGAGTTATTTTGAACTAAACACATGGCATCCTAATACCCAAGGGTTTTGCATCGGAAAAACTACCGCTTCTGCCTTACAAAAATACACTTCAAAATACCAAATTGCTAAACAACCTAATGAGGCACAACTGCTATTGAGCCTCCGTAACTATTACACTCAAGACCATGCTCAAAAATGATTTATTTTTAAAAGCCCTCAGAGGCGAAACTGTTACTCGACCTCCTGTTTGGATGATGCGTCAAGCTGGACGTTATTTACCAGACTTTATGGCGCTTAAAAAAAAATATGACTTCTTTACTCGATGTCAAACTCCTGAACTCGCCACAGAAATTACGGTCATGCCGATTGACCAAATTGGTCCAGATGCTGCCATTCTTTTCAGTGATATTCTAGTTGTCTTGCAAGCCATGCAAATTCCAGTAGAAATGAAAGATACTATCGGTCCTTGGATTCCCAATCCCATTCGATCTCAAGCAGATGTGGATCAAGCCATTGTTCCTGATATTCACGAACATTTAGGCTATGTAATGGATGCAATCAAAATGACCCAGCAAGAGCTAGCCAATAGAGTGCCCTTAATTGGCTTTGCAGGATCTCCTTGGACTTTATTATGTTATGCCGTTCAAGGTCAAGGATCAAAAACCTTTGACAAGGCGAAAGCATTTTGTTTTAGTCAGCCTGAAGCAGCACATAATCTACTTCAAAAAATTACTGACACGACTATCGCTTATCTCAAAGAGAAAGTAAAATCAGGAGTTCATGCAGTACAGATTTTTGATTCTTGGGGAGGATTGCTTTCTCCTGACGATTACCAACTGTTTTCATGGCCCTACATTCAACAAATTATTGATGCTCTGAAAGATGAAATTCCCGTGATTGTTTTTGGTAAAGGATGCTGGTTTGCCCTTCATGAAATGGGTAAATCAGGAGCATCAGCACTAGGGGTAGATTGGACTTGTTCTGCCCGAAATGCACGTTACCTGTCTGGAGGACAAATTACCCTTCAAGGAAATTTTGACCCTTCCCGTTTACTGTCTCCCATCCCTGAGATAACCGAAGCTGTTTACAAAATGATTAATGAATTTGGTAAAGATCGATACATTGTCAATCTTGGACACGGAATCTTACCAAACATCCCCGTAGACCATGCCAAAGCATTTGTTGACGCTGTAAAATCCTATTATTAAATCAAAACCATCCCCATGAAAAATCAATTTTACTCTTACATTCAAAACTTACAAAACCAGATTACACAAGCACTTGAAGAAATAGACGGAAAAGCCAAATTCAAAGAAGATGTTTGGGAACGTCCAGAAGGTGGAGGAGGTCATACTCGTGTAATCGAAAACGGTGACACAATTGAAAAAGGAGGCATCAACATCTCCGCTGTTCACGGAAACTTACCAAAAAGCATGCAAACTTATTTCAAAGTAGGAGAAGTTGATTTTTTTGCATGCGGACTAAGCTTAGTCATTCATCCTAAAAATCCAATGGCTCCAACAGTCCACGCAAATTGGCGCTATTTTGAAATGTATGACAAGTCGGGTAAGCTGATAGACCAATGGTTTGGAGGTGGACTAGACCTCACTCCTTATTACCTTTTTGAAGAAGATGCTACTCACTTTCACCAACATTGCAAAAAAGCTTGTGACCTTCATCATGCTGATTTTTACAAAGACTTTAAAGCTCAGTGTGACCTCTATTTTTACAATGCGCACAGAGATGAAGCGCGAGGAATTGGAGGATTGTTTTTTGATTACCTAAAAGCTAACGACTCTTTTAGCATACAAGACCGTTATGATTTTGTGTCCCAAGTGGGAAATGTTTTTTTAGATGCTTACCTCCCCATTTTAATAAAAAGAAAAGACCTTCATTACACAAAATCTCAGAGGGATTGGCAAGAAATTAGAAGAGGCCGCTATGTCGAATTTAATTTGATCCACGACAAGGGAACGCTCTTCGGACTTAAAACAAAGGGGCGAATTGAGAGTATTTTAATGAGTCTTCCCCCGCATGTTCAATGGCATTATGATTTTGAACCTGAACAAGCGAGTCAAGAGGCCTTACTTATTGAGGTATTAAAAAAACCGAAGGAATGGGTATGATCAAGATGAAACTCACCTCCAATTTTTGTAATTTAAACACAAAATAGAAGTTATGAATACCCTCATCATCTTATTTGTTTTTCCTCTGTTGATCATTTTTTCGTACATGTTTGATGCGTTTGCACGAAAAACAAAGTTCCCTTCGGTTATTCTATTAATGTTTACAGGAATTATTGTAAGAGCAATAACTTCTGCTTATGGTTTTGATGACTTTGGCTTCTTGGACAATCTGATTCCAGTTCTGGGAACAATTGGTTTAATTCTAATTGTTTTGGAAGGTGCCTTAGAATTAGAAATTCGCAAAGAAAAACTCGGTCTAATTCTCAAGGGGTTTTTGGCTGCACTGGTTCTTTTAATTCTCAATATCGCTGCCTTACAATGGGTTTTTTCTAACCTTTTTCAAATGAGCACCCAATTGTCTATCCTCTCAGCTATCCCTTTGGCCATTATCAGTAGTGCTGTGGCTATTCCTTCCGCAGCAAGCTTACTGAATCAAGAACGCGAATTTGTAGTGTACGAATCCACTTTTTCAGATATTTTAGGCATCATGATTTTCAATTATGCCTTACGTCAATTTGAAGCCCAACAAGATCTAATAGGAACAACACCGCTAGTTTCCCTATTTTTACAAATTCTAGGCGTTATTGTAATTTCTTTAGCGATAACTTATGTTTTGTTTCGACTGATTCGTCAAATTGATCATCATGTAAAATTCTTTTTAATCCTCGCTTTACTCATTCTTGTTTATGCATTTGGCAAACTGTTGCATTTACCAGCCTTGGTTACGATTTTTATTTTTGGAATTTTCTTAAGCAATGTCAAGAGCCTTTTACCTCGATTTCTAAAAAACTATTTGGACTTAGATCAAACCGAAAAAGAACTACACGAATTTCATATTCTTACCGCTGAATCCACCTTTATCGTCAGAACTTTCTTTTTTTTATTTTTTGGCTTTTCCATTCAGCTTACCGACTTTAATTCCATTCAGCCTCTATTTTATGGAGGACTGATTATTCTCGTTATGTTGCTTTTGCGTTATGTGTATTTTACCGCAACTACATTTAAAATCAAACCCAGTTCACTGGTCTACATGTCTCCAAGAGGACTCATTAGCATTTTACTGTTTATCCAACTCAAAGAAGTGGAATTTATTGATTTAACAACAAGTCCAATTGATGAACGGGTTCTTTTGATCGTAATTTTAATTTCCATGTTGGTCATGCTCATTGGAACCTTAAAAAGGTCCGAGCAAGCGCATCTAAAAGATGATTTGATTGACGAAGAAGAAATTCCTATTACTGTAGAAATGAAAATTGATTCCCCTGAATCTTCTGAAAATGAAACCGAAGATCCACTAAATTAATAATGATGTATCCACTGAATCGAAATAGACGATTACGAAGTTCGTCACCCATGAGAAGTTTACTCCAAGAGCACCAACTTACTCCTAACGATTTTATTGTTCCTTTATTTGTTGTTGAAGGAAAACAACTCGAAGAGCCCATTCCCTCCATGCCGGGTTATTTTCGACTTTCCTTAGATCGTTTAGAAAAAAAAGTGATTTCGCTTTGGAAAAAAGAATTGAAGGCTGTTCTCGTTTTTGTTAAAGTCCCGGAGGCACTAAAAGATAATAAGGGAACAGAAGCCTTGAATTCAGATGGTTTGATGCAACGTACGATCAAGACAATTAAAAATGCAGTCCCTGAAATGATTGTTATGACTGATGTGGCTCTGGATCCTTATTCCTCATTTGGACATGATGGGATTGTAGAGGAAGGAAAAATTTTAAACGATCCTACAGTTGCAGTACTTAGCCAAATGGCTCTTTCACACGCGCAAGCTGGAGCCGATGTGATAGCGCCCAGCGACATGATGGACGGACGTATCTTAGCAATACGTAAGAGACTGGAAGAGGCACAATTTCACGATACTCTGATCATGAGTTACAGTGCCAAATACGCTTCTGCTTTTTACGGTCCCTTTAGAGATGCTTTGGATTCTGCACCAGGATTTGGTGATAAAAAAATCTATCAAATGAATTTTGCAAATCGAGATGAGGCCTTGATCGAAACTCAACGAGATATTGAAGAGGGGGCAGATATTGTCATGGTAAAACCAGGATTGGCTTATTTAGACATCATTCGAGATTTAAAAAATACGGTTCAAGCTCCCATAGCAGCCTATCAAGTCAGTGGAGAATATTCAATGCTAAAAGCAGCTGCAGCTCAAGGTTGGCTAGACCATGATTCCGTTATGATGGAACAACTCCTCTGTTTTAAGCGAGCAGGAGCACAGCTTATCGCTTCGTATTTTGCCGAAGAAGCTGTAGAACTTCTTTAACTACAATTACTTAAATCCATATTTCCTTTCCGGAGCATAAAAGCCCAGAGGAAGAGAACTTTTTTGATTGGAAACTAATTCTGCTACCAATTTACCTGTAGCAGGACCTAGGCTCCAGCCCATCATGGAGTGACCTGTAGCTAAAACCAAATTTTTGCATTTTGAATGTCGCCCAATAAAAGGTAAACCGTCGGGGGATAAAGGACGCAGTCCGCATCTTACCGCTTCCTGTTCTTGTTGAGTAATGGTCACTTCAGGATAATACTCCGACGCTGCTCGGGCAATTGCTGCTACCCGCTTTGGGTTAATTTTATGGTTGATTCCCGAGAGTTCCATAGTTCCTCCAAAACGAGTAAATCCTTCCATGGGTGTTACAGCAACCTTAGCTTCCATCAGTATTGCTGGCAAGGAAATTCCTGTAGCTTGATTCACGTTAAGACGATACCCTTTCCCCGCCTGAACAGAGAGTTGAATTCCCAGTTGCTTTAAAAGAGGCTCGGACCAAGCACCAGAGGCAATAATTACCTCGTCAGCCTTAATTTCCTGAATGGGTGTTTTTACCGATTTTATTGTTTCAGCCGCTGTTGTAAATTGGGTGACTGCTTGCTCTAGAATGAAATCGACCCCTTTTCCTTTTAATACTTCAATCAAATTTTGCATAAACAACTCAGGCGTACTGTGCGCATCACTTTCGTACCAAAAAGCTCCTGCAATATCCATAGGAGCATGGGGTTGTTTTTTCAATAGGGTTGCTTGATCTAATTGTTCGATTTTTAATCCTAATTCTTTTGCCCTAACCACGACTTCTGCCTCTTCTTTTTCAGCTTGAACCGTCTTGTACGCCATCAGAAGTCCCTTGGTTTCCAAATGGAAGTCGAAGTTTTCGTTTCCTTGCATTTCAAGGTAGAGTTGTTTGCTCAATACGTTGATGTCTAGTATTGCTTGCATAGAGCCTTGTACATGAGCAGGAGTACACGACCTCATGAATTTTAATCCCCATTGAATCAGGTCTTTATTCAATCGCGGCTTAATGTAAAAAGGACTTGATGCTTTAAACATCCAACGAAAACCTTTTGCCACCATTCCGGGTGCTGCCATGGGAATGATGTGACTTGGTGTAAGATAACCCGCATTGACGTGAGATGCCCCAGAGGTAAGGTTCCCTTTGTCTATGACCGTAACTTGATGACCTTCTTGTTGGAGGTAATAGGCGGTACACAAACCCACTACTCCCCCTCCAATCACAACTATCTTTTTCTGAGTCATCTCACAAAACTTGAAATCCTTTTACATAAGGATCTTCCGGATCCAAAATGAGTTGATTGTACCCTGTTATGCGTGCACTACCTTCAATGCTTGGTAGGATTCCCTGTTTGTTTCCAACCTGAGCTATTGCTTCTACCTTGCCATTAAAGACAGATCCAATGACACTTTCATGGACAAAAGAATCACCTAGCTTTAATTTTCCTTTGGCATGCCACTGAGCCATGCGCGCAGAGGTTCCCGTCCCACAAGGAGATCGGTCAATAGCTTTGTCGCCATAGAACACAGCGTTGCTTGCCGTTGATCCTTTTTGTTTGGGTTGACCTCCCCACAAAACATGGCTGCAACCTTTGATCTTTTCATCTAAAGGATGTTCAAAATGGTGTTTTGTATTAATTTGAGAACGAACTTCTCTACTCCAGTCAATGAGTTGTCCCGCAGTGTAATTCTCGATTCCTTTAAAATTTTCTTGAATATCAATAATTGCATAAAAGTTTCCTCCATAAGCAACATCAATACTTAGGACTCCTAAATCTTGGCATTCTACTTTTAGAGATTCGGCGGCCAAAAAAGCGGGGACATTGGTAAACTTGACAGACTGAATTTTATCGTACATCTTCTTGTAACTCGCTACAACAAGTCCCGCTGGAGTCTCAACCCTCAAGGTCCCTTCTGATTGAGGTTGGATCAAGTTTTCTTCCAATAAAATCGTTAATGCCCCAATCAGTCCGTGCCCGCACATTGGCAAACAACCGCTGGTCTCAATAAAAAGTATTCCAACGTCATTTTGAGGATTCTGAGGTTTGTAAAAAAAACTTCCACTCATCATGTCATGTCCACGGGGCTCAAACATCAGCCCTGTTCGAATCCAATCGTAAGCTTCCATAAAATGAATTCTTTTTTCGCCCATACTCCCTCCTTTTAATTCAGGCCTTGGAGATTTCACTAACCGAACTGGGTTCCCCGCAGTGTAACCGTCCACACAATCAAATACTATCCGCTCGGACTGTTTCATAAAGCAGCTGAAGTTAGTTTTCCATCTATGTTTCTTTGTAAGCCTAAGGGGTTTTCATTTTTAAGGGTATCAGGCAATAGCTCGTTTGGACAATCTTGAAAGGCTATGGGGCGTAACCACCGATAAATAGCATCTGTTCCAACTGAAGTAAATCGACTGTCAGTAGATGCTGGATAGGGTCCTCCGTGATGCATGGACTGGGTTACTGCCACTCCAGTAGGGACTCCTTCAAAAAGAATTCTCCCTGCTTTTGATTGTAATTTGATCAATAAACCTTTTGATGTTTCATAATCCTTAGTTTCACTTAGAATTGTAGCCGTTAATTGGCCAGCTAAAGAATCAGCCACCTCAAATACTTCATCAACAGTTTTACAATCAACCACTAAGGTAAAAGGACCAAAAACCTCTTCAGAGAAACTTTTATCTTTTAAAAATTGAGCGGCTTTGACACTTGCCACTGCGGCTAAACAACTTTCTGAGGTATGAATTGAATTGAGTTTGTCATTCAATTTTAATAAACTGAGCTGTTTATTGTATTGTTTTTCAATATTGGAATGCACCATAGGTGGTAGCTGCATTCCTTCAAGGTGTTTTTTGATCTGGCTTGAAAGGTCTATTTTACCTGAAGGGTTACAAGCAACGATCAGTCCAGGATTCGTACAAAATTGTCCTGTCCCTAAGGTTACCGACTGAGTAAGCGCTTCTGCCAAACCGGAATCAGATTGCAACTTGTGTTCCAATACAAAAATCGGATTGATGCTCCCCATTTCAGCAAAAACAGGAATCGGTTCTTCTCTTTTCTGAGCTAAATCATAAAGTGCTTTTCCTCCAGAAAAACTCCCAGTAAATCCTACTCCTTTGGTTAAAGGGTGACAAACCAATTGACTCCCAACCTCATGTGATTGTCCTCCAAGATGAGAAAAAATTCCTAGAGGCAGTTTGCTTTTTTCAATGGCGTTTGCAATGGCTTGGGCAACCCATTCACTGGTACCTGCATGATAGGGATGAGCTTTTACTACAACGGGGCATCCTGCCGCAAAGGCTGAAATAGTATCTCCACCAACAGTAGAAAAGGCCAAAGGAAAATTGCTTGCACCAAAAACAACCACAGGCCCGATTGGATGAAGTGCTTTTCTCAAATCAGGTCCTTGAGTATGAATACTTGCAGTTGCAAAAGAACCTTCACTCAGCAATTCGATGAACCGCTGAATTTGATCCTTAGTTCGCTGAAACTCTCCCTTTGCTCTACCCTCAGGCAAAGCTGATTCTGTGGTGTAAGTTGTTAGAATATCCTCTTGTAAAACATCTAACTCCTCTTGAATGCACTCCAAAAATGCAGCTCTTTGCATGAAGCTAGTATGGGCAAATAATTCAAAACTTTTAGAGGCTGCTTCTAATGCAGCTGAAATTTGATGGGACGTAGCTTCCTGAAAATCATAGGGTAAAGGCTTATCCAATATTGGGTCAATCGTTTTAAATTGTTTGGCATCTTGGGAATGCAACCATTTTCCTGCTACTAAATTCTTACCACTTATCATAGGAGTTTTTTAAAATCAAGATTTTGAGGTCGCGTTTTTAAAGCTGCCTCAATAATGTCTTGAACTTGTTGATGTGCTTCACCCGTTAAAGGTTTTCTAGGAGGTCTTACTAGTCCTGTCCCTAATCCTGTTGCTACTTCACATAGCTTAATATTTTGAACCAATTGAGGGGAAATATCCAATTCCAAAAGAGGTAAAAACCAACGGAATACGGCTCTTGCTTTATCCCATTTACCCGCCTTACAATATGTGTAAATAGCAACTGTCTCTTCAGGGAATGCATCAACCAAACCTGCCACCCATCCTGTTGCACCCATCATTAAACATTCCAAAGCAATGGTATCTACACCACATAAGATCTTAAATCGATCTCCAAATCGATTGATCATTCTCGTAACGTTAGTTGTGTCTCTTGTTGATTCTTTAACAGCAGTGATATTCTCATATTTTGAAAGCTGTTCAAACATCTCTAAAGTAACCTCAATTTTGTAGTCCACAGGGTTATTGTAAATCATAATGGGTAAAGAAGTGGCGGCTGCAACAGAAGAAAAATACGCAACTGTTTCGTCATCTGTAGCCTTGTACCGCATCGGGGGAAGCAGCATTAATCCGCTTGCTCCCTCTGCCTCTGCTTGCTTCGCTAAATTAACTGCATCAGTAGTTGCCTGTTCGGCAATATTCATAATTACGGGGATTTTACCTGCTACACGTTCTAGAGTTGTTGCCAAAAGCAAACTTCTCTCCTGTGCAGTCAAGGTACTCGCTTCGCCCAAAGTTCCTCCCAAGATAATTCCGTGAACCCCAGCGTTTATTTGTGCATCTAAATTAACGCAAAAAGCAGTAAGATCCAGTTGATAGCTTTCATCAAATTGGGTTGTAATTGCGGGCATTACGCCTTCCCATTTAAAGTTTTTCATTTTAAATTTTATTAGGTCCGATTTTATTCTCTGAATATAAGTTTTTTTAAAAATTGAAAATACATAATTGAAAAGATTTCTACCTTAGTGTAAGGCTTTTATCCAATTTTTCTATGTCCCAATGTTCTCCATTTACAACGTACTACTACAAAAGTCCTTTAGGTTGGATTGAAATTATTGAAAATGAAGAGGGTTTGGCTTCTTTACAATTTGTTACGTCAGCTCCCTTATTGAACGAAAATAATAATGAATTCAGTTCCTCAGTAAAAGATGATTTGGATCACTATTTTAACAAGGGGCAATTAAAACCTAGCGTAAAACTATCCCCATCAGGGACACCTTTTCAAAAGAAAATCTGGGGAATCTTAAAAGAGATCCCAAATGGAAAAACGAAAACATACAAAGATGTAGCCCTAGCTCACGGTGATTTAAAATCCATACGGGCTATTGCCAATGCAATAGGTAAAAATCCCATCTTGATTTTTATTCCCTGCCACAGAGTTATTGGAAGTGATGGTTCCATGACGGGTTACGCAGGGGGTATTGAAAGAAAAAATAGGCTGTTAGCCCTTGAGGGAATGTCTATTCAAAAAACATTAGATTTGTAATAATCTTGCTTTAAACATAGAAAACAATAATTTCATGATGAAAAAAATACTTAAAAGTATCGGTTTGGTACTCGTTTTTCTATTTGGGATACTTTACATATCGGATTACAGCTATCTCCTCACGGCCATTTCAAAAATTTATTTGAAAGGACATACAACTGCCTATCTTTCTGACTACAAAAATTTTGACAATCGTACCTTAAATTCGTCAAGTAACCCTCAGCCTTGGCCAATTCATTCAAAATTCAATGTTGCAAATTTAACTGAAGTTCAAGAACAACTCATAGTTGAAAATCAAACTGTTG
Organism: Flavobacteriaceae bacterium; assembly: GCA_029243165.1. Lineage (GTDB taxonomy): Bacteria > Bacteroidota > Bacteroidia > Flavobacteriales > Flavobacteriaceae > MS024-2A. Next base: position 982 of record JAQWSN010000021.1, on the reverse strand, counting down.
CCTTTCTCCTGATCAAAAATGACAGTATTTATTTTGAAAAATATTATAAAGACTATGGAATAGATTCAAAAAGTAATTCTTTTTCTATGGCTAAAAGTTATGTTGCTGCACTTCTTGGCAAAGCAATTATGGATGGATACATCCTAAGCTTAGATCAACCAGTAATTGATTTTTTACCCAAACTAAAAGGTGAGTTTGCTTCAGTGGTTACTGTTGGAGATCTTGCAAGTATGGCGTCAGGGCAAAAATGGGATGAGGCATATTACTCCCCTACCTCTGTTACTACTGCTGCCTATTTTGTGAAAGATTTGGGTAAACTGATCATGGACCAACCCATAGACCAAGCTCCGGGTAAATCGTATGAATACAAAAGCGGCACAACACAACTGTTAGGGATGGTCATTGCCAAGGCAACTGGAAAATCACTTACAGATTACCTTTACGAGAGCTTTTGGAACCCCATGGGCGCAGAACACGAATCATTATGGCAACTAGATAGTAATGAAAACGGAGTGGAAAAAGCCTATTGTTGTATTGCATCTAATGCAAGAGACTTTGCTCGTTTAGCAAAGCTTTATAAAAATCATGGCCGATGGGATGGCAAAGTATTACTTGACTCTACATTCATCTCCAAATCTATAACACCACGATTTAAAGAAAGTCCTCAATACGGCTACAGTTGGTGGTTAAAAAATTATAAGGGGCATCAAGTTTTTATGAATCGAGGACATTTAGGACAGTATGTTTTAACTTTTCCAAAGAAAAATTTAATCTTGGTAAGACTTGGACATAGTAAAGGCCCAGACGGTATATCGAGTGATCCATTTACTCCAGACATCTATCATTACATGGATATTGCACTAGAACTTAATCCAGATGCTAACACACCTTGATTTAAATAAAATTCTTTTTCTCGATATTGAAACTGTTCCACTTTATTCAGATTTTGATAAAGTGCCTGAAATAGAAAAAAATTATTTTT
>JAQWSN010000008.1 GCA_029243165.1 Flavobacteriaceae bacterium | reverse complement strand
AAAACTTACACATAAATTACCAGCGGCAGCATTGAAAAAAGCATTCGCAGTATTGTTGCTAATTGTGGGGATTAAATTAATATTGAATTCTAAAGTTTTATAATTCAACTACCCCAACCTAGAACATAATAAATCAATAATTGAAAACTTAGACCAAACCAAATCCAAAAAACAATAGTCAAGAATAGAGTGTAAACATTTTATGGTTTACAGTAAATAATCTATTTTTGCCGCAGTTCTTTGAAAGGGTGAAATTAGATGTGTTTTTAACTTTTATGCAAAATTTTATGCAAATGAAATGTTCTGAGTTATAAAAATTATTTAATTACCTTTTAAAGTATTATAAACAGTAATAATGGTCGCGTAGCTCAGCTGGATAGAGCATCTGCCTTCTAAGCAGACGGTCATAGGTTCGAATCCTATCGCGATCACTCTTTTTTCAAAGCTTTACTAAAATGTAAAGCTTTTTTTATGTTACAGACCCAGAGCAACAGCAACAGTCAAACGTAAATTACTTAAAACGGACAACCTTCCTAACTTAATAAACTCAAGAATTATTCTGTTTTTCTAATTCTTTTAAAATGGCTTCTAATAATTCTGTCTGACGATTAAGGTTGTAAAGAATCTCACGGTCTGTCACTTTTTGTTCAATGGTTCGGGTTTTGTTAAAATATTTCATAGTTAAAATTTGGGTTTGTTAAAACTAGTCATAATTTCGATTTAAATAAAGTGTTTTAGGTGTAAATCGAGATCAAATTTTTATCTTCGAACCGTTCTAATTTAACATCCAAATTATGAAAATAGGTGTACCCAAAGAAATCAAACCTCAAGAGGCTAGAGTTGGACTGACCCCAGCAGGAGCTTTGACTCTTATCCGATCAGGACATCAAGTCAACGTTCAGAAAGGAGCGGGTTTACTCAGCGGGATTTCAGATGAAGAATACCTGAGTGTAGGTTGTTCAATTGCTCCCGATATTGAGTCAATCTACAACGATGCAGAAATGATCATCAAAGTTAAAGAACCTATTGAAAAAGAGTACGATTTGATTCGAGAAGGACAATTACTCTTTACTTATTTCCATTTTGCGTCAAGTGAGCAACTGACTCATGCCATGATTAAAAGTGGAGCTGTTTGTTTGGCTTACGAAACGGTTGAAGAAAAAGGAAAGTTACCTCTTTTAATTCCCATGTCCGAAGTGGCGGGGCGCATGGCAACCCAAGAAGGAGCCAAATATTTAGAAAAGCCTTTTGGGGGGTTTGGCATTCTGTTAGGAGGAGTTACAGGAGTTTTGCCTGCCAATGTAATGATCATCGGTGGTGGAGTCTCTGGAACGGAGGCTGCTCGAATGGCGGCTGGTTTGGGTGCGAACGTTACCATTTTGGATACTAATCTCGATCGTCTCCGTGAACTGGAAAGTATCATGCCAGCTAACGTTACCCCTGTGTATTCTAACTCTTACACTATTGAAGAAGAATTAAAACGTTCCCATTTAATAATAGGCACGGTATTAATACCTGGATCTAAAGCACCAAAATTGATCCGAAAAGACATGCTTGCTAAAATGATGCCTGGAACAGTTTTAGTAGATGTAGCAATCGATCAAGGTGGCTGTTTTGAAACCAGTGAACCCACAACTCATGATGCGCCAATCAAAATAAAAGAAGGAATCATTCATTACGCAGTAACCAATATGCCCGGAGCGGTTCCCAATACTTCTACCACCGCATTGACCAACGCAACCTTGAGCTATGCATTGCAATTGGCAAACAAAGGATGGAAACGTGCCTGTTCTGAAAATAATGCTTTGGCGAAAGGGTTGAACATTGCAAACGGAAAAGTTGTTTACAAAGAAGTTGCGGAAGCTTTTGATTTAAAGTATCTTGAAGCTTCATCATTGATGTAATAAAATGACCTTTTCTCCCTTTAGGCTCAATCTCTTTACTTTTTTTAAGCTGCCCTCTGTTTGGTGGTGTGGTGTCCGTGTGACTAAAATTGAGGATGCCTTTTGCGAAGTAAAAGTGAAACATCATTGGATCAATCAGAATCCCTTTAAGTCCCTTTTTTGGGCAGTTCAAGGGATGGCAGCAGAGTTGACCACAGGAGTTTTGATCATGCAAGCCATTAAAAAATCGAATCGAAAAGTTTCTATGTTAGTTTTGAACAATCGAGCAAATTTTTCCAAAAAGGGACGGGGCAAAATTAGTTTTACTTGTCATGCCGAAAAGCTAATTGACAACGCTTTCGAGCAATTAATTGCTTCACAACAACCTCAGACACTATGGTTGACCTCTCAGGGAATAGACCAACAAGGGAATGTCGTTTCAACCTTTGAATTTGAATGGACCTTACTTTTAAAAAATTAATTTATGAACGTACCTTTTGAAGAACATTTAAGTTTACCTGCAGTAGCAGCACCTATGTTTCTAATTTCAGGACCCCAATTGGTTATTGAATGCTGTAAGCATGGAGTGGTTGGAACTTTTCCCGCGCTAAACCAAAGAACCACAGAAGGCTTTGAAGAATGGGTTGTCGAAATCAAAACAGCCTTAGCGGCTTTTGAAAAGGAAACAGGCAAAAAAGCAGCTCCTTTTGGAGTAAATTTAATTGTACATCCGACCAATCCTAGAGTAATGCCTGACCTTGAAGTTTGTGTTAAGCATCAGGTTCCCTTAATTATTACTTCATTGGGAGCAGTCCCAGATTTAGTCAATGCGGTACACAGTTATGGCGGATTGGTTTATCACGACATCATTAAAAAACGCCATGCAGAAAAAGCTTCTGAAGCAGGAGTTGATGGTTTGATCCTCGTTGCGGCAGGTGCTGGAGGACATGCAGGAGCATTGAGTCCTTTGGCATTGATCAATGAGATTAAAGGCTTCTTTGACAAAACCATATTACTCTCTGGTTGCATCAGCACTGGACGGGACATTGCTTCAGCGCTTCAAATGGGAGCCGATCTTGCCTACATGGGGACTCGTTTTATCAATGTAAAGGAAAGTATGGCAGATCCCAAATATCAAGAAATGATCATTAACAGTAAGGCAGAGGACATCGTTTACACAGCTGCTGTTTCAGGAGTAAATGCAAACTTCCTTAGACCCAGTTTAGAGGCCATGGGAATCACCGAGGATCTTTGGAAACAGTCCAAAAAAATAGATTTTGGAAGCGAATTGGATGCAGCAAAAGCAGAAGCTCAAGCATGGAAAACCATTTGGTCAGCAGGTCAGGGCGTAACTTCAATAGACGATGTGCAACCCACAGCTGAACTCATCAAAAAACTAAAGACTGAATTTAAAACGGCTTTGGAAGACCAACAGAAAAACTACAAAAAGTACTGCTAGCGTTTAAACTGATCTAACTATCGAGCTTTTGAACTCGGAAAAAATTATTTAGTTGGAGCGGATTCCATTGTGTTTTCTCATGATTTCGACCACTTCCTCAATGGGCAATGATGCTCTTTTATGGTTGTCTCTTCCCTTCATGGTTTTTGCGGCAAATAATGAATTTACAATAGCCTCTTCTGTTGCTTCAATTACGGCTAAAAACAAAGGTGTCACGGCTTCATTTTTTAATTCAACGGCCTGAATCAATGACGATTCACTTTGATAAGGAATAAAATTTTGTTCTGCAGTCGAAGCCACAATTACATAATCTCCACTTCCATTTGATGCAATCCCTCCCGTTTTTGCTAATCCCATCATGGCTCTCTTTGCCAAACGTTCTAGATTTCGTGAACTTAAGGGGGCATCTGTCAGTACCACAATCATGCAAGAACCATCAACATCGTAGTTAAACTCTTGAGGATAATTATTCATTTCTTTGGCAATGGGTACGCCATTGATTTGAAGTACACCACCAAAATTGGTTTGCACTAAAACGCCCACGGTGTAACCTCCAAGTTTTTTGGGAATAATCCTTGAAGAGGTTCCAATGCCTCCTTTGTAACCAAAACAAGAAGTTCCAGTTCCAGCACCCACATTCCCTTCCTCTACCATCCCGCTTTTAGAATTGTAAATGGCATCGAGTACGTGTTTTTCTTCGATATGCCTCCCCCGAATGTCATTGAGCCAACCGTCATTGGTTTCTCCTACTACCGAATTTACTGAATAAACACCTTCATTTCCCTTTTGATCTAAGGTGTAACTGATTAATGCATTTGAAGCAGCCGGTACACTTAAAGTATTAGTCAAAATTAGGGGCGTTTCAATATTGCCTAATTCTTTAACCTGGCTGTATCCTGCTAACTTTCCAAAACCATTTCCAAGATAGATTGCTGCGGGAACTTTCAGCTGAAAGAGATTGCCTGAATGAGGGAGTATTGCGGTTACCCCGGTTCTAATGTGTTCTTCCTCTATCAATGTGGTATGTCCTACTTTAACTCCTTCTACATCTGTGATGGAATTGAGTTTTCCTGTTTTCAGTACGCCTATTTCGATCCCATAATCTCGAGCCCTTTTGTTTTGAGAAAACAAACTAGACGAAACCAACAGCGTGATTACCAGTGAAAAAAGGGTTTTATTTATGTTAAAGACCATTGCTTAAAATAGTTTTTAATGAATTTGATAAAACAGGAGCAGGCATTAACGTGTCAAACGATAAATCAAAATTGCAGAACGTTGAATGAGAGCATTCATCGTTTTCAGATTTACAATTTCTTGCGGAGTATGTGCTCCGCTGCCCATCGTCCCTAAACCGTCCAAGCCGTCTGTAAAATCGGCTACAAAAGAAATATCGGCGGCACCTCTTCGGCTTGGATCATAGCCTGTTACAGGCCCGAATCCTAAATCTTGACTTACTTCGCTAAGTGTTTCCAATACTGCCTTATTGCCCTCAGTGGGCCCCATTGCTGGATAGCTGTCAATAAATTCAATACGGGCTGAGGTTTGGGGTAAGTTTTGACTGACAATCTCTCGCATTTTCGAACGTGCATTTTCTTTTTGTTCTTCTGAAATAAAACGAAGCCCACCATGAACAACAGCTTTTTGAGCTACAACATTTGTCTTTCCAAAAACGTCACCACTACTGGTTTGTTTGTCGTAGTTAACGAAAGTGCCTCCTAAAAGGGTTCCTGGATTAAAAGTGAGGTATTCTTCACCTCGAACTTCTTCGTAAAAGGCATTGAGTATTCGACTCATTTCAAAAATGGCTCCAGCACCAATTCGTTCATTAAAAACACCTGAAGAATGAGCACGCACTCCTTTTACTTCTACTTTCCATCCTGAGGCTCCGCGTCGCGCTAGGGTTGCATTTTCAAATCCGGTTGCATTTTCAAATCCTAAAGCAATATCTGCTTTCTTTCCCGCATCAATCAATGACTTACGCGATATTGTTAATGGCTTTCCAGTACTTTCCTCATCTCCAGTAAGGGCCACGGTAATAGTTGCTCTTTTGAGTAAGTTAAGTTCTGCCAAAGCTTTCAGTGCATAAAGTATTACCACATCACCACCCTTCATATCATTTGCTCCAGGGCCATAAGCCAAACTGTCATTGATTCGTTCAAAAGTTTGAAACGGACTGTTTTCTTCGAAGACAGTATCCAAATGTCCGATCAGCAACAGCTTTTTTCCTTTATCACCATCAATAGAGGCAAATAAATGTCCAGCCCTATTCATTTCCGCGGGCATGTCTATCCATTCGGTTTGAAAACCAAGTTCACGAAAAGCCAAATCAAACACTTCACCAACTTCTTTAACCCCTTCTTGATTCAAAGTCCCGCTGTTGATATTGACCACCTTTTCTAAAAACGAAAGACTCGACTCATCAAAGCTTTTGACTTTTTCAATAATTTTACGTTCTGTCCTACTCAATTTTTGAGCGTGAAGTTTGAATGAACTCAAGGCAATAAGGGTGATTACAAATAGTATTTTTTTCATAAAAATTGAATTTTTAGAAATTCTTTGTTAAGGATTTGACAATTTTATTCTCAGTAAGAAATTCTTGTGCAATAACCTTAATCGTGGTGTAAAGGGGAATTGCAATGATCATTCCAACGGGACCAAGTAAGGTTCCTGAAGCAAGAATCACGATGAAGATTTCAAGTGGGTGAGATTTTACACTATTTGAAAAAATAAAGGGTTGGCTTAAAAAGTTATCGATCAGCTGTCCCACCACAAACCCAATCATGACGTAACCTGTCTTTGGAAGAATGACCGTACTAAAATCAGCACCAATAAAACTACTCATGGTCAAGAGTAACATTAAAACCCCTCCAATAATAGGACCCAAATAGGGAATTAAATTCAATAAAGCACACAAGAAGGCAATGATAAAGGCATTTTCTACTTTAAAGACTGCCAATACGATGCTGTACACAATCATTAAAATAGTAATTTGAAGAAGCAATCCAAGAAAATAGCGCGAAAGTAAGTTTTTGGTTTTTTCAATCGATTTTTCAACTCGATCACTCACCTTATCTGTGACAAGTGCTAGAATAATGCGTTCTTGCAAATGACTGTCTTTTAGAAAGAAAAAGAGAATAAAAACCACAGAGAATAAACCTATGGTAAAGCCGCCTAACAACTCTAAAGTCTGATTCAGCAATTCGGGAAGCAGACCAAAATTTACATTTTGGAAGAGGTTGTCTACCGAAAATTGTTGTTGCCAAAAGCTATTGCCAAGATTAAAGTAAGTTCCAATTTCTTGAACTAGCGTTTCTATGTTGCCCTTGAGTTGATTGACCTCTAACAAAGAAAGGTTTTCTCCTTGCTGAACCAGTAAAGGAACAAATAATGAAAAAATGCTGACCAGGATCCAGATCAGGAAAATTATGGTTAAGGTTGAAGCCAATATGTTTTTCAACTTCAAACGCTTAATTAAAAATTGATTGATGGGCCTACCGATAAGGCTTACAATTCCTGCAATAAGCATGTAGATTAACAACGTTTTGACTTGGAGGAGAAGCCACACCAAAATACAAATCCCTGTGATTTGGAGTACTGCTTTGACAATTCCGTTGGAGATTTCTTTTGAATTCATAGGTTAAAGATAGGAAAGTTTAGAGCTTCAATTATTTTGTTGTTTAAGAAATGCAATGTGTGAGGCAAAGAGTCCAGCGGTTTCTGTTCGAAAACGTTGGGAACCAATACTTACTGAGGTGAACCCCAATTGTTCAGCACTTTGAATTTCTTGTGAACTAAAATCTCCCTCCGGACCAATGAGCAGCGTAATTGCGTTTTGACTCAAGTCACAATCAATCAAATTGCTTTTTGGAGTGTCCTTGCAATGGGCTAAAAATCCCATCTGATTTTTCCTTTGAATAAATTCTGAAAATGGAATAAGAGGGTGGATTTGAGGGAGAAAAAATTGTTGAGATTGTTTGAGTGCAGCAACGGCAATTTTTTCAAGACGTAAGGATTTGATCACTTTGCGTTCGGAATGCTCGCAGAGTAATGGGGTTATGGAAGCCACTCCCAATTCGGTGAGTTTTTCCACCAGCCACTCCATTCGACTGTTATTTTTAGTTGGGGCAATTGCCAAATGTATTTTTTTGTCGGGGGGGCTGTGCTGAACGGATTCAATTTTTAGAGCTGTTGCTGAGTTGGGACTAACGTGAGTCAATTCTCCTCTCCATTCCAATCCTTTGCCGTTAGTGAGTGTGATAGGGTTTCCTGATTTTTGTCTCAATACTTTGGCCAAATGCTTGCTTTCATCCCTAGAAAAAGAAAACGCTTTTGTATCGGCTAGCAGTAAGTGATCAAAAAACAACAACATAATTAGTAGGTAAGTCTAGATTTTGATGCATCCGTTAGTTTTCCAAATTGTTTTTCTTGGAGTTTGTAATAAGCTGTAATCCCAATCATGGCTGCATTGTCTGTAGTGTATTTTAATGGAGGTAAAAAAACCTCCCAATGATGACTTTCTTTTCGAGCAAGCAATTGGTTACGTAACTCAGAGTTTGCCGCAACACCCCCACCAATCACGATTTGATTCAACTGATTTTCAGAAGCAACTTGTTCTATTTTATTCAAAATGATTTGAACCAAGGTGTATTGTAAGCTGGCACAAAGATCGTTTAGATTTTCGTGGATAAAGTTACTGTCATTTTGTGTTTGTTTGTGAATGAAATTGGTAAAAGCAGTTTTGACACCACTGTAGCTTACATCGTACCCTTTCATATTGGGTATTGGAAATTGAAATCTTTTAGGATTTCCCGTTTGCGCCAGTTTGTCAATTTGGGGCCCAGAAGGATAGTCAAGTCCCATGCGTTTGCCGCATTTATCAAAAGCTTCTCCTATGGCATCGTCTAGGGTAGTGCCCAATACGTTCATCTCAAAATGATTTTTAACCAAAACGAGTTGGGTATGCCCACCAGAAACTGTAATCCCCAAAAAAGGAAATGTTGGAGTATTAATTCCATTCTCCTCAATAAAATGAACTAAAAGATGCCCTTGCATATGATTGATGGGAATCAGCGGTACATTTAATGAAAGCGCAAAAGACTTTGCAAAGGCACTCCCTACAAGCAATGAGCCTAGAAGACCCGGACCTTGGGTGTAAGCAATTGCGGTTAGGTCATTTTTGTCGATATTTGCTTGAACTAAGGCCTGTTGGACTACCGGTACGATTTTGGATTGATGTGCGCGTGAAGCAAGTTCCGGAACTACCCCGCCATAAGCTTTGTGAACCGTCTGATTGGCAATGCAATTGGAAAGTACTTTTCTACCGTTGAGTACCGCTGCTGCAGTATCGTCACAGGATGATTCAATAGCTAAAATTAGTTCGGAATTAGGCAACATAGTGTTTTTTAAAGCGTTACAAAAATAAACGATTCGTATCAAAAAGTGGAATAAAATAGCGGCAATCCTTTTAGGTAGTATCCTATTCATTTCTTGTCTGGGATTCCTACTGATTTCTACCTCTTGGGTACAGTCGCGTATTTTAAAACAATTTACTCAAAATTTTGAGCAGACTACAGAGCAGCAAATCACTTTCGATCGAATCCGCCTCCAGTGGAACGGTAGGCTCGAGTTGACAGATATTTTTATCGGTGATCATCATCAGGATACCCTAGCTTTTATTCAAAAGATAGAAACTTCATTCAAGGATTTTAAAAAATTACAACAAAACGATTTTGACTTCAGTCTTCTTGAGGCTTCTGGGGTGTATTTAAACATCAAAAAGTATCCTAATGAGGAAGTCCATTCGCTAAAAGTTTTGGTGCAAAAACTAAGAAAAGAAAGTAAGAATCGCAACAAACCCATTCTGAACGTATCAGAAGTGGATTTTGTCAATACTAAATTTAACTACACTGATTTAAACTCAGAGGAAAAGCCAATTCAAGTCGATTCGCTCAACATCAAGGCACAAAATTTTAACTTCACCGCAGATAGTTTACTTCTGGAATTAAATACTTTAAAAGGGTATTTAGTCTCGCCCGTAAAAGAACAATTTTCCACCTCAGCAAAAGTGTTGTATCGACCCGGTATGCTCTATTTGTCAGATTGGAATTTAAGTGCTGCAGACAATCAACTGAGTGGCGCATTAAACCTAGTGGGAGCAAACAATAGTTTTCGGAATTTTAACAAGGAGGGAACCTTTAAGTGGGTGGTCAATGAAAGTCAATTAAAAACGGAACGTTTCAGTTCGTCTCCATTTTTAGCGAAAAGTCCTGTAAAGGCAAGTTTCGTTGCAAAAGGGTGGCTAGATGATTTTGACCTTGAAAAGCTCAGGGTAGTCCATGATGAGTTTGATGTTGAAGGAAAGCTGATGCTTCAAAACTTGTTGGATTCTAGCAAGATGAATTGGGAATTTACTGTTTCAAATGCTTCCCTAAGTACGGTTCAATTGCTTGAGCAAAACAAGCACTTGATTGCCGTTAACGATTATTTCACGGGCGAGTCTGTCCAATTTAAAGGACGATTTAAATCCAATACTAAAGCGATTGATTTTGATTTAGAATCACAAAATGCTTGGGGAAATTTCAAAGCAAAAGGAGCTGTTGATCAAGGCTTATTTATGAAAGAGAATAAAGACAAAGCCATCACCGTGGAGGCAACTTTTGACTCGATAAATTTTTTACTCCCTACGGTATCAAAAAAAGAATTTAGTTGGGGGGGACTTGTCCAATTTGAGGGTAATTTGGCTGAGAAGGGAAACGAGCAATTGGAGTGGGATGTACGAGAAATGTTTTTAAAAACCCCTACTTTTTCACTTTCAAATATTGAAATTGAAGGAAATTTCACCGATCAGCAACTGAGAAATACACTCAGCGTGAATGATTCCATCATGGCGCTCAAAAGTGATTTTCGGTTTGATTTTTCTGATACCCAACCCCAATACACCCTTGCTGCCAATATTTCCAAATGGGACATCAACCTTTTTGGCCTTCGTCTTGGAGAAGCAAAACGCAATTTTAAAGGAGTAGTTTTAGGAAATTTTAAAGGAAAAAATATTGACAATCTTGAAGGAGCCTTTAAGGTTTCGGCAGCTCAGATCACTAATGAGGATTCCACTGTCGATTTGAATCCTTTAACAATTTCTCAAAAAATTATTCAGGGAGAAACCCTATTAACTATTGAAAATACGGATTGTATTTCCGGTGCTGCCCGAGGAAAATTTCAAACCTCACAACTGGTTCAATTGTTTCAGCAAACGCTTCACCAGGTCTATCCTTTCCTACCTCTGAAAGAACCTCGAGAAGGACAAGAGTTAAGTTTTAAGTTAACGATTTACAAGAAGCTATTGGATGCTTTGTATCCTGAGTTTTCGGTTTCTGAAAACATTTTCCTCAAAGGGAATATTGGTTCAGATGTTAAGAGTTCTATTGTCACTTTAGACGCTCCCTTAATGCGGTGGAATGGATTGCAGCTTGAGGAACTTCACTTCCAAATTGACACCAAAAACCCAATTTACAATACGTATCTCAGCGTAAACCGAATCAGCCAAGAGTACATCAAAGGAAGAGCCTTTAACATGATTAGTGCCAAGTTAAAGGACACCCTTTATTTTCGCTCAGAATTTACCAATCAAGCCAAAGAAAAGACGCCCTTTGAACTGAATTTTTACCACACTATGGGTACTGATGGAATTTCTTATTTTGGCTTTAAAAAATCTAAGTTTCCATTAGGAAAGGAGACATGGGTTTTGAATCCTGAGGATACACCAAACCAAAAAATTGGGTACAATGCAAAAACAAATGAAACGATCCTGACTGACCTACTGGCAGTCACTGAAGACCAACTCATTGAGCTTTCTGGTGCCTATTCAAACAGCAAAGAATTTAACCTAGATTTAGAAATTGAAAATGTTATTTTAGAAAACATACTCCCCGTAAATCCTGTATTTAGGCAATCGGGTATTGTGGATCTCAGAGCAAAAATAGCTCGATCGTCTGAGGAAAATAAATTGGAATTCTCAACAGCAATTTCCGATTGGAATATTAATGGTCAAAATTTAGGTCAGTTTGATTTAAGTGCAAATGGAAATACCTTGATGAACGCCTATGTCGTTGCCCTTAACCTCGATGAAGAAAACAAAAAGAGCTTGTCTGCTCGAGGAGTATGGCAAGGTTTCGAAAAGCCTACACTTAATCTTGACTTGGATTTAAATGAATTCAACCTCGGGTTTTTGTCCCCTTTGGGTAAAGATGCAATTCAAAACATCAATGGGGCTATTACGGGAAATGTAAACCTCTGGGGCCCTCTAGATGAGATCAGACATAATGGTGTTCTCAATTTGGAAAAGGCTCAAATCCGTATTCCTTATCTCAATCTTGATTATCAGGCTGAGTCAACCCAAGTTCTTTTGTCCAATCAAGATTTTACCTTTAAAGATGTAAAACTTAATGAACGGGCTGAAGGAACCTCAGTGGAAATGAACGGAACTTTTTCGCATGATAATTTTCGTGATTGGAGCTTACAGATGGACATCGAATCCGATAGAATGTTATTGTTAAATACCCAACAAGTCCCCGAATCATTGTTTTTTGGGCAAGGGTTTTTAAATGGAAATTTAAATTTGTCTGGGCCAACAAAAAATTTAAAAATTTCTCTACAAGGAGCCACGGAAACGGGTACTTCCATCAAAATTCCCTGGGCTGAGAGTTACGGCTTGTCCGATAGTAGCTTTGTGAATTTTATTGACAAAAAAATAAAAAGGGAGGTAACCCCTATGGTTGAGGAAAAAACGATCAAAGAAATTCGTGGGGTCGAGATGGATTTTGAACTTGACGTGACTAATAATGCTTCGATCGAAATTGTTATTGATCAAGAAACAGGAAGTTATCTCAGCGGAAGAGGAGCAGGAAATCTTTTTATGGAGATCAATACCAATGGAAAATTTAATATGTGGGGTGACTTTATCACCTTTGATGGAATTTACAATTTTAAAAACTTGGGAGTAATTGATAAAAAGTTTAATGTCAAACCCGGGGGTAATATTGTATGGGAGGGAAATCCACTGGAAGCTCAAATGGATTTAGAAGCAGTTTACAGTGTTCCCGGTGGTGCAAATCCTGCCTTGCTTTTGGACAATCCGAATTTTAACAAAAGTATTCCTACTGAAGTATTGATCCGTTTGCAAGGAAATCTTCTCAAACCCGATGATCCTGTTTTTGAAATTGACTTTCCCAACACCAGCGGTACTGTTGCCTCTGAAATTAACTATCGTTTGGCCGATCCTCAACGGAGTCAGTTGCAAGCCTTATCGTTATTGTCTCAAGGAATTTTTATTAATGAAGTGAGTGTTTCTATGCAAGGAATTACAAATAATTTGTATCAAAAAGCTTCTGACATTGTTAGTAATTTGATTGGTGAAGAAAACGACAAATTAAAGGTCGGAATCGATTACCTTCAAGGAGATAAAAGTGCATTACTGGATATTGCGACAGAGGATCGACTGGGGTTTACACTGTCAACTAAAATCAGTGATCGGATTTTACTCAACGGAAAGATTGGAGTTCCTGTAGGAGGAGTAGAACAAACTCTGATTGTAGGGAACATCCAAATTGATTTTATCCTTAATGACGAAGGCTCTCTGAGGGCAAAAGTGTTTAATAAAGAAAACGAATTTCGTTACATAGGAGACGAACTGGGGTACACTCAGGGGGTGGGCCTGTCTTATGATGTGGATTTTAACACTTTTAAAGACCTGATACAGAAGGTTGTAAACAGTCAAGATCTGGAGTCTCAATCTACCCAAACGGAAACGAATCAGACCCCAAGCGGAGGAGTTCGTTTTGTCAAAAAAGGGAATTTGTAACATTCTGTTGCAATTTTGTAAAATTTTGCTTCGAGTTAGTCTTCTGTTAATTTAATGTTTAAATTTGCTGCGAAATCAAATGAAAACAACGATAAAACGAATTGGTGTACTGACTTCTGGAGGAGATGCTCCAGGAATGAATGCAGCCCTCAGAGCTGTGGTTAGGTCAGCTGCATTTTATTCCATTGAATGTGTTGGTATTTACCAGGGCTATCAAGGTCTTATTGACAATAAGGTCAAATTGATGAACGCTCGAAGCGTAAACAACATTATCAATAAAGGAGGTACCGTACTTAAATCTGCCCGCTGTTTGGAATTTAGAACCAAAGAGGGAAGAAAAACCGCATTTGAAACCGTCCAAAAGAATGGAATTGAAGCTTTAGTGGTTATTGGAGGCGATGGATCTTTTACTGGAGCCATGATTTTTCAATCGGAATTTAATATCCCTGTGATTGGAATTCCGGGAACGATTGACAACGATATTTTCGGAACTTCACATACCATCGGATACGATACAGCGCTAAACACCGTCATCGAAGCCATTGATAAAATACGAGATACGGCCATTTCACACAACAGACTCTTCTTTGTTGAAGTTATGGGAAGAGATGCTGGACACATTGCTTTAAATACCGGAATAGGCGCAGGTGCTGAAGAAGTACTGATCCCTGAAGAAGACATGGGGCTTGACCGATTATTAGAATCGTTAAAGCGGAGTGAGAAGTCTGGAAAATCATCTAGTATTGTGGTGGTAGCCGAAGGAGACAAAACAGGAAAAAATGTATTTGAAATTGCAGAATACGTTGAAAAAAACATGCCTTACTACGACGTAAGAGTATCCGTTCTAGGTCACATGCAGCGGGGAGGAAGCCCCAGTTGTTTTGACCGAGTGCTAGCCTCAAGAATGGGGGTCTATGCGGTAGAGGCGCTACTCGAAGGAAAATCGAACATGATGGTGGGTATGATCAAAGAAGAAATGACCTTAAGCCCACTTGAAAAAGCAATCAAAGGCAAGTCAGAAATTAACAAAGACTTAATCCGGGTTTCGGATATTTTAACAATTTAACATAAACAATAAATTAAACACAAGTAAAATGGCAATTAGAATTGGAATCAATGGATTTGGAAGAATAGGGAGACTGGTATTTCGCTCTGCAATGAAGCAAGACGATGTAACTGTAGTAGGGATTAATGACCTTTTAGATATTGAACATCTCGCATATTTACTAAAATACGATTCCGTACATGGAAAATATGATGGTACTATTGAAATTGATGGAAACAACTTAGTGGTTGACGGTCAGCCTGTTCGTATCTCTGCCGAACGCGATCCAGCAGCAATTGGATGGTGTGCAATGAATACCGATGTAGTTGCTGAGTGTACAGGAATCTTTACCACACTTGAAAAAGCGCAAGCCCACATCGATGGGGGTGCCAAAAAAGTAGTCATATCTGCTCCATCAGCTGATGCGCCAATGTTTGTTATGGGAGTGAATCATACTGAAGCACAGGCTGCTCAAACCATCGTTTCCAATGCTTCTTGTACTACGAACTGTTTGGCTCCTGTTGCAAAAGTATTGAACGACAATTTTGGAATTGCAGAAGGGCTAATGACCACTGTTCACGCCACTACGGCTACCCAATTTACTGTTGACGGTCCCTCGAAGAAAGATTTTAGAGGAGGAAGAAGTTCGTTGGTAAACATTATGCCGGCTTCTACCGGTGCAGCAAAAGCAGTGACCAAAGTAATTCCATCATTGGTAGGAAAACTAACAGGGATGGCTTTTCGTGTCCCTACAGCCAATGTATCGGTTGTTGATTTAACTGTTAAGTTAGAAAAAGATACTTCTTACGAAGAAATCAAACAGGTCATGAAAAAGCATGCCGACAGTGATATGAAAAATATCTTAGGCTACACGGAAGAGGGCGTTGTTTCCCAAGATTTTGTTGGGGATGTCCGAACGTCAATCTTTGACGCTGGAGCAGGTATGGAATTGAATTCTCGTTTTTTCAAAATTATTTCTTGGTATGACAACGAATGTGGTTACTCCAATAAACTTATTGATCTAGCAAAACACATTAATCAACTCTAAATACTCATTGACAAATGATTTTAGTAGTTGACAGTGGTTCTACCAAAACAGACTGGATAGCAGTAGATTCAAAGGGTAAAACCCTTTTTGCTACCCAAACCTTAGGTCTAAATCCTCAGGTGTTATCCAGTGCGATTCTCAAGGAGCGAATCATCAATAATTTTGATTTATTCCAAAACCGCAAAGAGGTTACACATTTGTATTTCTACGGAGCGGGTTGTGGTGTTGATTCCCCTCAAAAAAGAATTCGTCGTGTATTTGATGAAATCTTTGTTAATAGTGAAATCATAATCAAAGAAGATACATATGCGGCAGTTTACGCTGCTGCAGATTTTGGACATAAATCCATTGTTTGTATTCTCGGAACGGGTTCCAATTGCACCTATTTTGACGGAAAGGAAATCGAACAGCGGGTCACCTCCCTCGGATATGTTTTAATGGATGAGGCCAGTGGTAATTTTTTTGGAAAGCAACTGATTCGAAGTTACTATTTCAAAACCATGTCGGAAGATTTAGCCAAAGAATTTGAGCAAGAATACGACCTTTCACCCGATACGATTAAAGAAAACATTTACCGTCGTGAAAATCCGAATACGTATCTCGCTACCTTTTCTAGATTTTTAATCAAGCATAAAAACAATGCGGTGTTTCAGGACATTATTGCCAAAGGTTTGGATCGTTTTATTAGTCATCAAATTCTTCAATTTGAAAATGCTAAAGAGGTCCCCATTCATTTTATTGGATCAATCTCCTTTTTCCTAAAAGAAGAAATTGAAAAAGCCTTAAAATTAAAAGGTTTGACCATGGGCAGAATTGTTCAACGTCCTATTGACGAGTTGGTCAAATACCACAAAGATTTAATAGAAACGGATCAATAGTCCTTTTTCTTCTGACTTTGCAAACGGGATTTACAAATTGATTTTTTTATCAAAAAATTAAATACTTATTTAAATAAGTATTTAATTTTTGACACAACTAGACTCCGTTTACCTGAACGTACTTTTGTATTATTGAATTGTAACTAATTAATTTCCATAGGGTTGTACAGGTGAATCTATTTTTCTTTTGATTGACCTCAACAACAGGAGCATCACGAAAAATTTTTTCGATAAAAATTGGAATGTCTTTAGTTTAAAACGAGTTTACTGCTCGAAATAGGATTTAATCCACTGCAATCATGGATATCTCAATTCGAACTGATTTTGGAAGTGTTTTGACAGCTACAGTTTCTCTGGCAGGTGCCGTATCGTTGTCAAAATAGCTTCCGTACACTTCATTAACCTGTCCAAAATTATCCATATTGTCCAAAAAGATCGAGGTTTTAACCACTTGATTAAAATTCATTTCCGCAGCTTCTAAAATGGCTTCCAGATGCTGCATCACCAATTGGGTTTCTTCTTTAATGGTTCCACTGAAAAGTTCCATACTTTCGGCTAAAATGGGAATTTGTCCAGAGATGTACAAGGTGTTTCCGACCTTTACTGCCTGATTGTATGGGCCTAGTGGGGCAGGGGCATTGAGTGTTGTGATGATCTTTTTTTTCACTTGATTTTTCATACAAGGTACTAAAAATTCAAATTTTTTCTACCTCCTGTTGGGTTCGCTTTGTTTTTCGTATTTGATGTCGCTTAACAAACCTGATTTTATCCCAATAAAAAAGTTCCAAGAAGCTCGATCACTAAAGGGTACCCAACTAAAATTGAGGCGCCAACTGTTTAAATCCCTATTGAATCGGAGTTGGGTGTAAGTAAAACCTTTCCCTTTAAAATCATAACCTGAAGAAACACCGACTTTCCATTTTGGAGTCAGATCAATATTTCCTGAAAACATTAATGAATTGTTGCTAAAATCTCTTTGTCCTCTTGAGTTATTGTAGGTTAGTGAATAGGCAAGTTTTAAATTCCAGGGTATTTTTGATCGGTAACTCGGATAGGTGGGTAGGGGATCATTATCTTCAGGATCCTCCATACGGCGGTCGGTAAAGTCTTCCGCTCGACCAAACAAATCGTCTTCTCTTCCGCCACTAGAAGTTGATTCCTGCTGACTTCGTTCATTTTCTTCTTCTTCTCTGCCTTTAATTTGTGTACTGGAAAAAGAATAATTCATGTTGACGTTTGCACTAGTCAAACGGAATAATCCACCTCCATTCGTAATATGATATTTGTTAATACGGACTTTGTCTTGATTTAAAGTGTAAGGATCAAGGGTACCTCCAAAATTTACAGTCATTTTACCTTTTAAAAGGGATAAACCCGTGGACATTCTCATAGGACTCCAACGTAGGGAATCTGCTGCAAAATTATGAGAGGTGGAAAAATTTAAGTTGTTCAGCAAAATTACTTTTTTAGGCCCCGTAGCGGTAGAATCTTTATCGCGTACTTTGGCTTCAAAATTATTTCCAACACTGATACCCATATTGTTGGAAAGAGCCTTTGATGGGATTCCGAAGAGGCTATTTTGATAGCGGGTGTATTCAGCAGTGTTGCCCTCTGCATCCACAATGTAGGTGTCGTAATATTGTTCAAAACTAGGTTTGTTGGTGTAACTGATGGAGGGTCTTACGGTATGCCGTATGGATTGTATTTTTTTGTTCTCACCAAAATTGAAGGTACCGTAAAAGGTTGTCCCCAATGAGGCACTTAAATTGTATTGTCTAAAAGTTCCAATTTTATTAATTGTGTCTTTGACAGCAATTCCCAATTCGGGATCGTAATCGGAAAAGCGCACGGTGTTTTGAGTCCAAACTTCATCGTAGTTGGCACTGGTGGACATGCTGAGGTATTTAAAGAGCTTAAAATTGGTACTTAGCGGAATGGAATGTTTCATTCCCATTTTTGCATTGTCAAACATGTTTGGGCCAAACAGAGCTTCCTCTGTGGTAATGATCCGATTTTCTGCTCTACCGGTGTATTGAAAATTAATGTTTTGAAAGATTCCTTTTTTAGCACCTACTTTGGGAGCAAAAGGATAGATTCGCTCCATGTTGGCTTGGAAGGTAGGAAGGGTCAAATTAACCGATTTTGATTGTGAATTTTGAGACATGGCGGTGGTCAACGAAATATTTACTCTAGGATATTCGGGGAATGTTTTGGAATACGAAATCGAGGAACTCAGGTTATTGTTTAAAAAGTTGGGAGAGTTCAGTTGATTTACGGATTGTCGATAATAGTCACTACTACCAAAGTTTACCGAGGCAGAAAAAGTAGAATTGGGACTTGATTTTGGATCTTTGCTGTGATTCCAACGAACATTGAAGACGGTAGATTTTGAATAGTCAGGTAACCCACGAGCTTCATTAATTAGATTTTCGAAGCGAAAACTAAATTTTCCACGGTATTTGTAGCGCACATTGTATTGTGAATCACCACGAAAACCGTAGCTACCGTTGGTGTAATAATCTGCGATCATTGTAAAATCAAAATAGTCTGACAGGGCTAAATAATAGCCTCCATTCTGAACATAAAACCCTCTCAAATTACTTTCTCCGATAGAGGGAATAATAAAACCTGATTCTTTGGTTTGTGAGGACGGGAAATAGGCAAATGGAAGCCCTACCGGGGTAGGAACATCGGCTATGAACATATTGGTTAAACCAGAAATGATCTTCCCCCCTGGGATTATTTTTCCTTTTCTTACCTTGAAATAGTAGTCGATACCTTCCTCTTCGTCCCCTACTAATTTTCCTGCTGTACTCACTCTTGCATCTTTGATGTAATAAGTGGAGTCATTTTGTTTTTTGGTCAATGCAGCAAAAATATCCATTCCGTTTTGCCCTGATTTGGAATTCCAGATCAATGCTTTTTGGGTATCAAAATTAAATCGAATAGAATCTGGATTTACTTCATTGCCTGCTTGCTTAAAAAAAGGATATTGAACCAAGGTTGAATCCATCAAGATCCTACCTGCATTAACCTCATTTGTTTTGTAATCCAAAATGATAATTCCAGCGCGAAGTTCAATGTCTTGATAGTACAATTCTGCTTCGTTGTAAAGGATGAGTTTATTTTCTTTTCGATCAATTTGAACACAATCTTTGGCTGTGTATTTCACTTTAGCCAGGAGTAAAGGTTTTTTTTCAACGGGAGGGGCTATGCTGTCCATCAGAGTTTCTTTTGAAATCGTAGTCGATACCGTACTTTGCGCATGCATGATCCCAATTCCTAAGAAAATGAGAAAATTTGCGATATGATAAAACTTTGATTGCAAACTGATAAGCCCTAAATTTGTTGTGCTTGGTTCAAACGACCAAAATTAATGATAATTTTAAGGATGCATCAAGATTTTTTTGCTATTTCTCAGTTTCACAAGATCACAAGAATAAGAAGTTTTGTGCCGATGTTTTTTTGGGCTCTGTTCTTAGCTGCTTTTGTATTGAAACCTTCAGTGCTTCACGCTCAAAATAAACCCTTCGTAGTGGTATTGGATGCGGGTCATGGTGGACATGATTCAGGAAATAGAGGAAATGGTTATTACGAAAAAAAAATCGCACTTACTATTGCTCTTAAAATTGGTGCCCAATTGGAAAAAACTCCAGGGATTAAGGTTATTTACACCCGTAAAAAAGATGTTTTTGTGGATTTAATTGAGCGAGCCAATATTGCCAACAAAGCGGATGCAGACTTGTTTGTCTCCATTCACTGCGATGCCTTTACTTCTTCAAGTGCTTTTGGAGCTGGAACTTTTGTTTTGGGATTGCATGAAAACGAAAGAAATTTTAAGGTTGCCCAAAAAGAAAATTCTGTGATTTTTTTAGAGGAAAACTACGAACAAAAATACGATGGTTTTGACCCCAACGATCCGGAATCGGTTATTAGCTTGATTTTAATGCAAGAGACCTATTTGGATCAGAGCATCAATGCCGCCAGTACCATTCAAAAAAGTTTTGTAAACAACTTGAAGCGTAAAGACAGAACCGTAAAACAAGCTGGATTTGTTGTTTTAAAATACACCTACATGCCCAGCGTTTTGGTTGAAACAGGGTTTTTGACTAATAGTTCTGAGGGAGCTTTTTTAAATTCTACCAAAGGACAAAATCAAATGGCGAACGCTATCTCAAAAGCAATCATAAACTACAAAAATCAAAGGGCTTCAGCGTATCAAGATACGGTAGTAGCAACTCCCTCTAGTGAACCCCTTCCGACCCCCTCCGGAAAATTGACTTCGGATTTGAATTTTAAAATTCAGATTGCGGCAAGCAAAAACAAAATTTCACCCAAACCTTACAACTTCAAAGGCTTGTCGCCCATAACAAGAGAAAAGAGCGGAAAAATGTATCGTTATTATTATCACAATACCGATCATTATCAAAGTGCCTTAGCCTATTTAGAAAAAGCGAAAAAGAACGGATTTAGCAACGCCTTTTTAGTTGCTTATGATGGGGATAAAAAAATAACAATTAGTGAAGCACTAGAACTTTTAAAATGATGCTCTTCTGAAAATAATTCCTAAATTTGTGATGCATCCTAAAACACACTATTTTGAAGATATCACGTGAAGTAAAGACCGCAATCCTTATCCTCAGTTGCATTGCCATTTTTATTTTTGGATTTAGTTACCTCAAAGGCGCATCACTGCTTGACAACAGCAAGATAGTTTCGACACACTACACTGATGTAGAAGGTTTGGTGGTGGGATCCAATGTTACAATCAACGGAATGAATGTGGGTAGAGTAAAAAACATTGATTTTGATGAAAATTACGAAAAAATCAGTGTTATTTTTAGCTTGCGAAGTGACCTTACCTTTTCCAATAAAAGTAAAGCACAACTTTATGAACCGGGTCTTATTGGTGGAAAAGCAATTGCTATTTTACCCGTTTATGAAAAAGGAAATACCGTTCAAGATGGAGATGTATTACCCTCTGAAATCAAACCCGGCCTGACAGAATTGGTAAACCAACAGATTGCCCCTTTACAAGATAAAATAGAAGGACTTTTGACTTCAGCGGACTCTCTTTTCGCAGGGGTGAGTAATGTGATGAATTACCAAACCCAAAACAATTTAAAAATGGCACTTGAAGGACTCTCCCAGAGTGTCAATAATGTTGCAAAATTGACTGAGAACATGAATCGGGTGGTGCTCCAAAATGAAATGAACTTTAAAGGGACAATGGCCAATTTAAATGACACTTCTAAAAATCTGAGTAGTCTTAGCGATTCCTTAAACCAAATTCCATTGGGTGCGACATTAAGAAATTTTGAAAAAACCTCCGAAGATTTAAAAACCATAATTGCTCGATTGGAAACGGGAACAGGTACGGCGGGCAAACTTTTAAATGACGAGGCACTTTACAACAAACTTTTAGGATCTTCTGAAGCACTTGAAGCCTTACTTACAGACCTCAAAGCGAATCCAAAAAATTACGTTCATTTTTCTATTTTTGGTAGAAAAGAAAATAAAACAAGTCCCAAAGAATAATGATTATGGGCTACTTGCCAAACTTTATTTTTCTGGCTTTGCTCATTTTGGGAGGTGGTATTTTTACACGAAACATTTTAAGACTTAGACGTAATATCTTTTTGGGTAAAGAAGCGCATCGTAACGATCGTAAGCAACAGAGATGGAAACACATGATCCGTATTGCCTTTGGACAATCCAAGATGGGAGTCAAGCCCTTAGCTGGTTTTCTGCATTTGGTTGTTTACATAGGATTTGTACTGATCAATATTGAGCTACTCGAAATTGTTTTTGATGGTTTGTTTGGAACTCACCGAATATTTGCCACTGTATTGGGACCGTTTTACAACTTCCTAATTGGTAGTTTTGAAATTCTTGCACTACTTGTTTTAGTGGCTGTTATTCTTTTTTGGTTCAGAAGAAATGTTGTGAAAATCAAACGCTTTTGGAAAGCAGAAATGAAAGGTTGGCCAAAGTTTGACGCAGACTTAATTCTTTATTTTGAAGTAGTACTCATGCTTTTGTTTTTGTCGATGAATGCGACAGATGTCCTATTGCAGCAGAAGGGAGTTGAGGCATACGTCAAAGCAGGAAGCTTTCCCATATCTCAATTTTTAGCTCCATTATTTGAAGGATTTGAAGTGGGAACGTTGATACTCCTTGAAAGGAGCTTTTGGTGGGCACATATTATTGGGATTTTGATTTTTTTAAATTATTTGTATTATTCTAAACACTTGCACATTCTTTTGGCTTTTCCCAATACTTTTTATGCCAATTTAGAACCAGAGGGTAAGTTTGAAGTAGATGCCCATATTAAAAATGAAGTTTTGTTAATGCTCAACCCCGATCAAGCTTCTACGACTGCTCAAGCAGATCCACCTGAAAAATTTGGGTCTAGTGATGTTTTTGATTTGAAATGGACTCAGTTGATGAACGCCTACAGTTGTACCGAATGTGGAAGATGTACGGAGGTTTGTCCAGCAAATCTTACCGGGAAAAAATTATCCCCCAGAAAAATAATGATGGATACCCGAGACCGACTTGAAGAAGTAGGTAAAAACATCAATGCAAATGGAGGTACTTTCAACGATGATGAAAAACAATTGTTAAATAACTACATTAGCCCAGAGGAATTGTGGGCATGTACCTCATGCAATGCCTGTGTGGATGCTTGCCCCATTGCAATAGACCCTTTGTCCATTATCATGGACATGAGGCAGTATTTGGTCATGGAACAATCTGCGGCACCACAAGAACTCAATGCTATGATGGGAAATATTGAAAACAATGGAGCCCCATGGCCTTTTAGTAATCAAGATCGCCTACAATGGTCAAACGAATAATTAATTCAATTTAAATTTATGGAACGAGAAGAAGCAGAAAGTTATTTACACAAAAAAATAGAATCGGGAGAGGTGGTTAGTCCGGTTTTACCTGAAGGAATCAAAAACTACCTGATTGATATCGACGGGACCATCTGTGATGACATACCTAACGAGGAACCCGAGCGCATGGCTACAGCAAAATTGTATCCAGATGCCTTGGTGACTCTAAATAAGTGGTTTGATGAGGGACACCTTATCTGTTTTTTTACTTCACGAGTAGAGGCGCATCGGACGGTAACTGAAAAATGGCTCAAGGAAAACGGTTTTAAATACCACAGTTTGCTTATGGGTAAACCAAGAGGAGGAAACTATCATTGGATTGACAACCACCTTGTAAAAGCAACTCGATACAATGGAAAATTCACAGATCTCATTGAAAAAGAAGTGACCATTGAAGTTTTTGATGACGGTCAATCTCAAGCCTAAACCATGAAACTCGAAGTTCCAACATTAGCATCGCTTCAAGCAGAAGGAAAAAAAGCCTCAGTGGTTTTTTGGGTTGGATGTGCGGGTAGTTTTGATGATCGAGCCAAGAAAATAACCAAAGCTTTTGTCAAAATTTTAAATCATACTCAGACCTCTTTTGCAGTTTTAGGAACTGAAGAGGCTTGTACAGGGGATCCTGCTAAAAGAGCAGGGAACGAGTTTTTATTTCAGATGCAAGCGTTGCAAAACATCTCGACTCTGGATCAATACGGAGTCACTAAAATTGTAACGACTTGCCCCCATTGTTTTAATACGCTTAAAAATGAATATCCTGAATTGGGAGGGCATTACACCGTGATGCACCATACCCAATTTTTAAAATCTTTAATAAAGGAAGGAAGCCTTAAAGTAGAAGGTGGGATGTACAAGGGAAAACGCATTACATTCCACGATCCTTGTTATTTGGGAAGAGCAAATAAAATTTTTGAGGCCCCGCGTACTTTGATTGAAAAATTGGATGCAGAGTTGGTTGAAATGAAATCGTGTAAGACCAAAGGACTGTGTTGTGGTGCAGGAGGCGCACAAATGTTTAAAGACGCAGAACAAGGAGACAAGGAAATTAATATTGAAAGAACAGAACAAGCACTTGAAACGCAACCCGAGATAATTGCTGCTGCATGTCCCTTTTGCAATACAATGATGACTGACGGTATTAAAAATAAAAAGCAAGAAGACACAGTAAAAATAATGGATGTAGCAGAGTTAATTGCCAATGCTAAAAATTTGTAGTAAATGATAGTCCCTTTTGAAAACCTACCTTCTGAATCCAGAATTTGGATTTACCCTTCCAGCCGACCTTTTGTTGCGGATGAAGTAGAAGAACTTCACGAATCCTTAAATGAATTCCTTTCGGGATGGACAGCCCATAATCAAGCTTTAGAAGCGGGTTTTGAGCTACCTTACAACCGTTTTATTGTTTTGGGATTGAATCAAGAACACACACAAGCCAGTGGTTGTTCAATCGATGCTTCTGTTCGTTTCATTCAGCAGCTGGAACAAAAATTCAACCTCATTCTTTTGGATAAAATGAATGTGACCTTTAAGCAAGGCGAATTTTTATCACATAAAAGTTTGGAGGACTTTAAGAAGATGGCTAAAGCACGAGCGATCAACTCATCGACAGTAGTTTTTAATAATCTAGTAGATACGGTAGCGAGCTATCGAACATTTTGGGAAGTTCCAGCTGCAGAAAGCTGGCACAGTCGTTTTTTTAAATAAGTCTTACTTTTTTTTGAATGAAATACACGCTTAGTTTTCTCATCTGCTTTAGTTTTCTAGTTAGGAGCCAAACCTATGATCCGCTTTTGGTAAGCGTTTCAGAACAGCAAGCCCAAAAAGAATGGGTTGATAGTTTGTACAACAGTTTGACTTTGGAAGAAAAAATAGGACAATTGTTTATGCCCATGGTTTTTTCTGAACAAGATAGTTTGCATTTTAAACAAACCTTAGAACTGGTAAAAAAACATAAGGTAGGGGGACTTATTTTTTCACTTGGAGGTCCCGTTGAGCAAAGTCACTGGTTAAATGAATTTCAAGCCGCATCCAAAACTCCTTTGCTGATTGCGATGGATGCAGAGTGGGGAGTTGCCATGCGCTTGGATTCGGTTCAGCCTTTTCCTTGGCCCATGACCCTAGGCGCAATAAAAGATACGGTTTTGCTGAGAAAAATTGGAAAGCGAATGGGGGAACAGGAAAAACGATTGGGGATCCATTTCAGTTTTGGGCCTGTGTTAGATATTAATACGAATTCAAAAAATCCCATCATTGGAAATCGTTCTTTTGGTGCATCAAAAGAGCGGGTTAGCCGCCAGGCTAAGGCCATAATGCAGGGCCACCATGATGCAGGAATTTTAACCTCAGGGAAACATTTTCCAGGACATGGAGACACGGCCAAGGATTCACACAAGACCCTACCCTCGATTCGATTTGCCTCTGACCGAATCAAATCAATTGAATTAGAGCCTTATCGCCAGTTGATTGATGCAGGGCTCTCTTCGGTGATGATAGCGCATTTAAATGTACCTTCTCTGACCCATGAGGGTTTACCGACCTCTTTATCCAAAGACGTTATTCAAAAACTTTTGATTGAAGAGATGGGTTTTAAAGGCTTGATCGTAACTGATGCACTGAATATGAAAGGCGTATCAGAATATGCTGAGGTAAAAAATGTTGACTTAGCAGCATTTCGAGCTGGAAATGATTTGTTACTAATTTCAAACGATATCCCAAAAGGAATAAAAGCACTTTCTCAGGCTTACAAAAGGGGTGAAATAACAGAAGCAAGACTTGAACATTCGGTAAAGAAATTATTGAAAGCAAAGTTTAAAGTTGGTTTGGCAAATCCAAAGCCAGTGAATACACATAATCTTTTTAAAGATTTAAACACCCCGCTGGACAGCCTTTTAAACACTCAAGCATTTGGGCAAGCTTTAACCCTATTAAAGAATGAAAATAATCTTTTGCCTCTTAAAAGAATAAGTAGGCTGGGTCATTTGGCATTAGGCGACGCCCCCAGCCAGTCATTTTCAGATCGTTTGCGGTACTATCAAAAGGTTACTTCATTTACTGGGATTACAGCAGCCAATGCTTTGGATAAGACACAAGAGGTAGATACACTGATCGTGAGTTTTCACCGATCCAACGAAACCCCATGGAAGGCTTCCAATTTTGATAAAGAAACACTTGATATTATTCGAAAATTAGCGGCCAACAAAACGCTGATTTTAGATGTATTTGTGAAGCCTTATGCTTTAGAGCCCCTTGAAGATATTAATGGAATTGATGCATTACTGTTGAGTTATCAAAATAGTACCATAGCACAACAACTCAGTGCCGATGCGCTGTTTGGAGCAGAAGATATCACAGGGCGCCTTCCCGTAGCTGTTTCAAAATCATTTGTAGAAGGGTCTGGTTTGGATCTTAAGGGAAATTTTAGGCTGGGTATGTCCAGTCCCATTGGTGTGGGGATGAGTGAGGAGAAATTGAAGGCTGTAGATCAGCTTGCACTCCAGGCAATAGATTCTATGATGACACCTGGGATGCAAATTTTAGCTGCTCGAAAAGGAAAAATATTTTATCAAAAAAATTTTGGATACCATACTTATGAAAAAGAGCAAGAGGTGAGGGCTACCGATCTGTATGACCTTGCTTCTCTCACAAAAATTTTAGGAACACTTCCACTGGTAATGCAAGCTGTAGGGAAAGGCAAACTAAGTCTTGATACAACAGTGGCCGAAATGCTTCCTGAATGGAGTGACTCAAATAAAGCCTCCCTTACATTGAGAAAAATGTTGTCTCACTACGCTCGCTTATGGCCGTGGATTCCCTTTTACAAGGAAACTTTAAATTCGAAAGGGTTTCCTAAAAAATCGATGTATCAGAACAAACCCTCAGAAAAATTTTCACTACCCGTTGCAAAAGATTTGTTTTTGAAATCTGATTTTGAAAAAGAAATGTACGAAGAAATAAAAGCGAGTGAGTTGATCGATACCTTGTCTTATGTGTATTCCGATTTGCCTTATTACATTTTGAAAAAATATTTTGAAAAGACTACTTCAAAACCCTTTGACCAATTAGTAGAAGAAGCAATTTTCATTCCACTGGGTTTGAATCGCATAAGCTACACCCCCCTTAAGAAGTTTAAGGCATCCGAAATGGTTCCCTCAGAAATAGACGGCTATTTTCGGCATCGCGAATTGGACGGATATGTTCACGACATGGGAGCTGCTATGCAAAATGGAGTAGGAGGGCATGCCGGACTTTTTGGGGATGCTGCATCAGTGGCAGCAATCATGCAGATGTATTTGCAAAACGGTATTTACAACGGCGTGAACCTATTGGACTCAGAAACAATCTCCAGCTTCAATGTTTGCTCGTATTGCGATCAAGGAAATAGAAGAGGTATTGGTTTTGACAAGCCTCAGTTGGAAGGCAATCACGGCTCTACGTGTGGATGTGTTTCTATGAATAGTTTTGGACATTCTGGCTACACTGGGACTTATGCTTGGGCAGATCCTGAAAAAGAATTAGTAATTGTTATCTTGGCGAATAGAACGTATCCTAATGATGACTTTACTTTTAGTAAAAATAATATTAGAACGCGTTTGCAAGAGCATTTTTACAATGCGATTATTAATTAAAATTTGAACATTTGAACATAGCGATTGTTTGTTATCCTACTTTTGGCGGAAGTGGAGTTGTGGCTACAGAACTTGGAATTGCACTCGCTGCAAGAGGTCACGAAATTCACTTTATTACGTATCATCAGCCGGTTCGTTTAGAAGCTCTAAAAAATTCGAACATTCATTTCCATGAGGTGAATGTCCCAGATTACCCCTTGTTCAAATACCAGCCATATGAACTGGCACTCTCAAGTCGTTTGGTAGATGTGGTAAAAAATTCTCGAATAGATGTACTGCACGTACATTACGCCATACCACATGCCTATGCAGCCTACATGGCGAAAAAAATGCTTTTGGACGAAGGAATCCTCATACCCATAGTGACTACCTTACACGGAACAGACATTACCTTGGTAGGAAGCCATCCTTTTTATCGGCCTGCAGTTACGTTTAGTATTAATCATTCAGACCGAGTAACAGCAGTTTCAGAGAGTTTGAAACAAGACACCCTGCGTCTTTTTGACATTAAAACGAAAATTGATGTTGTTCCGAATTTTATTGATACGGATAAAATCGAACGATTAGGTAAGCCCTGTGAACGGGACTTATTGGCACAAAAGGATGAAAAAATCCTCACTCATATTAGCAACTTTAGACCGCTAAAAAGAATTATGGATGTGATCGCTGTTTTTGAACAAATTGCTCCAACGATTCCCTGTAAATTAATGATGGTAGGAGAGGGGCCTGAAAAGCTTAAAGCGATCGAATATGTAGAAAGTAAAGGATTGGATGACAGAATTTTGTTTTTGGGTAACAGTAATGAGATCGATAAAATCTTATGTTATTCAGATTTGTTTCTTTTGCCCTCTGAAAAGGAGAGTTTTGGTCTTTCTGCCTTGGAAGCAATGGCGCATGGTGTGCCAGTAATATCGTCTAACGCGGGGGGGATTTCCGAGGTGAATAAAGAAGGCTATTCAGGCTATTTAGCAAACATTGGTGATGTTGAGACCCTGTCGGCAAGAGCTAAAGAACTCCTTTCGGACACTCAGTTGCATGCTAGATTTAAAAAGCAAGCGAAAAAACAAGCCTCTTTATTTTCTCTAGAGAAAATCATTGTAAAATACGAAGCCATTTATTCCGATGCTTCGGCTTCCATTCAGTTCTAAATGTGAATTCTTATTCAGGATGGTAAATCACTTTGGCATTGCTGTAAATTTCTTCTTTATTCAGACTCATTTTTTTTGTTTTAAACTGTGCGTATGAATCCATCTGATCTCCATAATGGGGCGAATCAGGATGATCTGAACTTCCGTAAGAAATAATTGATTCGATTTCCGTTCCTTTTTTAGTAAAGTGAACCAATTCAATGTAAGATTCACCACTGACGACCTTGACTTTTCCATCCTGATAAGGTGCCGTTGCCATTGAGGTAATTACATCTGGAAGTCCAAAAATAGGAATCTCTTTTGACCCCCTTACTAGTTTTTGATACGTTCCAAGTGGTATTTGAGTTGAACCAAAATGTTTGATAAGATACGCTTGCGTTTTTTTGAGTGCTTTAATCAAAATAGCTGGGGGGAATATTTTGGGTTCAGGAAGTTTTTGATAAAAAGGTCTTAATTGGCTGTAAAGCACTGCAAAAATTCCAGCACCAACAGAATTTGCATCGGCCTTGCGGTCCCATTTTTGCAGGGTTAGGATGAGATCTTTCAATTCAGGGTATTTATCTGCATCCAATTGATCCAAATAATTTATGTCCATCCAACTGAAGTTGTAGGGTTTGGGATATTCCCTATCGTATTTAATTTTCTTGAAATCAGAATAACTTACGGTTTCGTATTGGTCAATCAAGATTTTTAATCTGGTAGATCGGTTGTTGTCATATGTTTCAAAGCCCATATCCAAAGAAAAGTCATTTTGATTGGGATTGTCGAGTGAGTCACTAGAATGAAAGGGAGTGTGATTGGCATTGTAAACATATCCTGATTGAGGTTGTATGACTTGGGGTAAATCTTCTATGGCATAGGTTTCGGTCCAAAGCGTTTTTTTAGTATTGCCTGGCACTACATCTTTCCACTGATATCCTTTTTCTCTGATGGGGATCAATCCGTTAGAGATGTAAAAAATGGTATCATTTTTATCTGCATAACCGATATTGTAACCGGGTAGTGCTTTCATTTTTAGTGCCTTGTAAAACTCTGTAAAGTTTGTAGCTTTATTCATACGCCACCATTGCTCGAGAGCTCGAATTTCAAAAAGTGCAGGGGTACGAACTGCGTATGTGCCCGTTTTACTTTTTAGGGTGGGGCCATAGATACTTACATAAAAAGTTTTTTTGATTTTGATGGGGATGCCCAATACACGGATTTGTAAATCTGCCTTTTTTGGTTCTAATTCAAGGTAGGTATCATCTACTTTGTATTTGAGTTTGTTTTTTGGATGCATTTCTAAAGCAAAAACATCGGTTTTGTCGGGTTGGTTAACGGTATGAGCCCAACCTAGGTTTTCGTTTGCTCCAATCAAAATATTTGGACTTCCAGCAAAAAGAGCTCCTAAAATATTTGTGCCCTCTTCACTACAAAGGTGGGCTTCGTACCAAGATACTGGACCGTCAAGAGGTTGATGCGTGTTAATGGCTAAAAAAGTTGATCCATCATCAGTTTTGGCACTATTAAAGGCGAGGGTATTCGATCCTTTGGGAATTTCCTCCATTTTGAAATCGTAATCAAGCTGATTTTGAGTTATTCGTTGCACCCACTGGTCTCCTTTTGAGGATACAAATAATTGAAGTTGTGCATAGCGGATCATTTTTTTTGGGGTTATTGGAAACAGCCCTTCGTAAAGTACTTCATCGGGATGGGATGCTGCATAGCTAGTTAATCCTTGTGCGTAGGCAGAGACAATTTTTTTGTAATCCGGATGAATATCAGATGCATATTTTGATTCGTAGAGGGCATCTGATCCGATAAATTGCGCGATGAAATCAGCTCCTAAACCTTTGTTTCCCAAATATTTTGAAAGCAAATTATTGCCTGCTAAATACCCGATTTGAATGGTTTTAAAATCGTCTTCGGCATGTGCCCATGCCAATCCATAAGCCACCTCTGCATCGGTAGCAGCAAATATGTGCGGCACACCATAGTGATCCCTTACGATATCAATTTTTGTGGGCTCAATTTGAGAAAAAACAAAACTGCAACCCAGTAAGCCAACTAAAATAGAGAAGCTCTTTTTCATTATTTTTTCACCAATATAAAAATTCTTTTTAGTTTTTAGATTCCATATTTATGTTGAAAAATATTTATCTTGGTTTGATAAAATAATACTTATGAAAACACACCTACTTTTTTTGTTAACCCTTATTTGTATTTTCACCGTCAAAGCGCAAGAATCTCTTTTCAATGGAAAGGATCTTGAGGGTTGGACCCTACACGGTACCGAATTGTGGTATGTAGAAGATGGATTGTTGGTTTGTGAAAGTGGACCAGATAAACAATACGGATATCTTTCTACCAATAAGCATTACGATGATTTTGAATTGACACTCGAATTTAAGCAAGAGGCCAACGGCAATAGTGGTGTTTTTATCCGTTCAACTGTGGAAGGAACCAAAGTAAGCGGCTGGCAGGTTGAGGTGGCCCCACCCGGTAACGATACGGGGGGAATTTACGAATCGTATGGAAGAGGATGGTTGATTAAACCCGATAAATCAAAAGATAGCGCTCTTAAGATGGGAGCATGGAATCAAATGAAGATTCGAGTCGTTGGAGATCAAATTATGACTTGGTTAAATGGTACACCTATGGTAGAGCTTGTTGATGAAAAAATTGGCAAAGGAAAAGGTTCGGTGGCGCTCCAAATTCACGATGGAGGTGGGATAAAAGTACGTTGGAGAAATTTGATGATTAATTCACTTTAGTAGATTTTTTCAATAGCATTAGCTAGTTCAAAATCTTTTTGGGTAAGCTGATTTCCAACATCGTGGGTGGTAATTGTTATTTTAACTTCACCATAATCAATTTGAATACTTGGATGATGATTTTGTTTTATGGCAAGTTGCGCAACTTTATTTGCAAAATCAATAGTTGAATTGTAGTTGGTAAAAGTGAACTGACACAGCAATTTTTTTCTATCGCATTTCCAATTTTCGGAGAGTTTGGATAAATTTTCTGCGACTTCTTTGTCGCTTAAGGCTAACATGGTTTTTAACTGTAAATGAATCCGGTAAGGATTCTGTACAGGATGTAAACACCTGTTATTGTCCATATCCACCACCTGTTTTTAAGATACCATTCCATATTTTATTTTTTTTAGTTACAGGCTCCTTCTTCAAAGCTTAGGACGCCATTACTTTTGGCTACACAGTCATTGGAGTAGGTTTCGCCATTGCATCCGCATACGGGTGCATAGATAAGATAACAGGGGGCTTCTAAATTGATTGATGCTTCATCAATGCATTTTTCTTCAGGTTCTTCTGAAGTGGTTTTGGTACAAGAAATAATCAATGATATTGTAAAAAATACAATTGAAATGATTTTTATTTTTTTCATACTATTTAAAAAGTTATGCTTTAGCTAAGTTTTTCATTGCGTTGATAAATTGATCTAATTCGTTTGTTGTAGTAAATACGTTGGGCGTGATTCGGCAGCCTTTCACGTTTGCATAATCAATGGCCACGGTAAAGATTTGGTATTCGTCGTAAAGTCTTTTTGCGAGTTCTGCTGGGCTCATATTTTCCAGTCCAACGTTTCCGATCCCACAACTCCGATGACTTTCAAAAGGAGTATTGATGCGAATGTTAGGAACTTCTTTAAGAGCACTTTGCCAATAAGTTTTTAAAAACCGCATTCGTTTTTCTTTTCGATCTATTCCAATCCAATCTAGGTATTCTATTGCGTCAAGAATGGCTAAATCTGTAGCAACAGGATGTGTTCCTGTGTGACTGAGTCTTTTGATATTGTTTTCATCTTTTTCATGATCTGCTAATAAAGGCCATATTTTTGGAATATGATCAGCATGAACGTACAAAAGTCCCGCACCCAAGGGGGTGGCTAACCACTTGTGAAGGCTAGATCCATAATAGTCGCAGTTTAAATCATCAATTTTAAAATCAAAATGACCAATGCAGTGGGCACCGTCAACAAGAACTTCTACTCCGCGTTTGTGTGCCATGTCGCATATTTTTTTAATGGGCAAAATTTGTCCTGTAATATTTATCATGTGGCACACCATGATGAGCTTTGTTTTGGAGGTTATTTTAGATTCGTAAAGGGAAACAATCTCTTCATCATTTTTGGGATGGTTGGGAATGGAAATTCGGGTAACATCAATTCCATTACGTTTCTCGACTTGAGAAAACATGTCTTGCATGGCTCCATAATCTTGAATTGCATGAATTGCATGGTCTCCTTCTTTCCACGGAAAGCCAGCGATGACCAGATCAAGAGATTCTGTAGTGTTTCTGGTAATGATTAATTCTGAAGGGTTACATCCAACTTTATCACTGAGTTTTGCCGTTATGGATGCTTTGTCATTAAAGCGATGGTTTCTCATGTAATACGACCCTTCCAGATTAACTCTCTTAATGTGCTGGAGATGTTTATCCATCGTGGGTTTTGGAATGATGTTGTAATAACCACTTTCTAGATTTACAAAATCGGGATGGAGTTCGTACTGTTTTCTGATTAATTCCCAAATTTCATCTTCTTTAGCGGGAAGCGGGGGGAGAAATTCTTCAGATAGGAATTCATTTTTTGAATGGATAAGCAGTGGACTAATTCCAAGCATCCCCATATTTTTAATAAAATCTCTTTTTTTCATTTTTTAGAAGTTTTCAAGCCAATTCTAGAAAAACTTAACTAGTTAAGTGATTCAATTCAAATTAAAAGTTATTGAATTTAGTGATTTTTATTCAACTACATCATAGAGTATTAAGGTAAGCTTTTGAAAGAACAAACTGTAAAAAAAGAAAAAACCGCCCGAAGGCGGTTAAAAAAACAAATTGGTTTATGAAAGTCTTGTAACAATCAAAACTTACTTAAAATTATGAAAAATATAGTAAGTTGCAAAATGCAAACATCTTTTTTCTTTAGAATTTTGAGATCAAACAATTAGAATCTAGTTCTTTTTGTTCTTGATTAATCCCCACAATTTAAAAATTTGAATGGCGATAATAACAACATTAAGGAAGATAATGGACGGAGCAATTGCCATAATTCCGTAGATGAGCCAGCATAAAGCACCAATAAGGTTAACGGCTCGCAAGCGAATCATGTCATTTATTAAGAAAGAGGAGATGATAAAGGTGGTAGCGATCCACCCGACAATTTCAAGTAATTCCATTGTGTCAAAAATAGGAAATAAAAGATTAAGTAAAGCTGAATGTTTGTTGAGCTTATTTTCTTTTTTAAAGATTTTTAAGTATTTATTAAACAAAAAATCACTTTTATGTAATCAGTAGAAATCTCATTCTGTATGATTAATCTATTAAAAAATTCAAGTGTTTGTGAGTTAGTTCTGTAAGCGCGAGGTATTCTTTTTTGGGCTTTGATTCCAAATTAGTATTTTTAAAAAATCTTAAACTAAATGAAAAATATCTTTACAGATCACCCTAACTCTGTTGGAGAAACTTATTTTCAACATTTTGCTTTTGCATTTGGTATTGGGTTCAAATTAATTGTGTGGGGTTTTGTAGCCATGATTCATGCGCTACTTCCATTTACTTTTAAAACTTACGTTTCCAAGCACATTCATAAAATGTATCTTAAAATTAATCGTCAAGCTGATAAATAAACTTGCTTTTAAGGAGTTAGTTTAATCCAGAGATCCTTTCTTCACTAAGATTTCTGCAGTGCAAATGCACCTTCGTTGAAGAAAATTTACAGCCCCTTAGTTTTTGAGTTTAAAATCTAGCAGGGAGATTAGCCGGTTGTTACTTTCCGATACAGAATATCATAATGAGGTATTAATTTATTGTAAATGAATAAGTTATGACTAATATACATCGATTGTAATGTAAATATAATGTAAACTTGCAAAAATAAACCCTACAAGCCACCTAAAAATGTTGAGCAGAATGTAACAATTTACATTACCTGATTAAGACCACTTACCCTTTGAATTGAAAGAACTTGATTAGTCAATTAATTCCCTCTAATGATTGGAGAAAGTTTTTTTTATTAAATGTATTTAAGAATCTACTGCGTTTAAGAAAATGGAACACCTTTCCACGACATTAAAATAAGTTATTTTGACTGTCAGAGAGTTGATGATTTTTTTAATTCATTGTTCTTGAAAGAGCCTCTGCGGGTATAACCCTCGGTCTCTTGATGTCTTAGAAAAACTTGAGGAGGACTATAGTTTAGTCACAAGTACCCCAAACATGTTTGTTAGCATAAGTTAGGTTGCAGTTCTTTGTAAAAAAGTTGATTAGAGTTGCCCACACCCATTTGCATTCAATGAATACCTGATAAAATTAGGGAGATTTGAGGGGTTATTTACAGCACATTTAAAAAGTGTTGCATTAGATTGATTAAAATTTATTAAACTTCCCGAACTATCAAAACCTCTTAGTTGAACATCAACTCTTCCGATTTTACCTATTTCACAAGCACTACCACTTTCACAAAAACCAAAACTATATAATAAATAGTAATCTTCATATAAATCACTTAATTGGGAAATAGTATAAGATTGTCCAACATTAAAACCAGCCATATTCATATTGTCAGTTAAAAGAATTAATGGCCCTGATAAAGTGTATAGATTACCACTAGAACAGTTTTTTGAAATATTATCAATTGATGATGGTCTATAAAATCCTGCGTTAACTGACCCACCCTGAGTGACCATACTAAATTTAAAGTCATCAATTGTCAAGTCACCTGTTCCATCAGAATTTTTAGATAGAGAAGAAACCACAATAAATGTTCCTAAATCGTCTAAAATTGAACTTTGACAACTTATTGTTGACACCCCACTATTAGTAGTAGTAGTTCCACCTGTAGCAGTTCCACCTGATGATGTTCCTCCAGTAGTAGTTCCACCTCCTCCTCCAGTATTAGTAACTACAGGCGCATTTACAGTTACTGCAATACTTTGTGTTATTTCATTGCACCCTCCACTACTAATGGTTGTTATTGTTCCCGTATTTGTGCCTGTGTCGTCAAAGCCTGCAAATATTGTAATCGTATTCCCAGATTGAGAAATATCTTGTGGTTCAGGACCCGTAATGGTAACACTTGTTGTTGAACCTCCAAATGAAAAAACAATTGGTTGCATTGAATCACCTAAAGTAATAGTTTGATTATATGCCCCTGAAATTAGCGTTAGTAAAGGAGAGTCTTTTTTACTCAAAGTAACTGTTTGTGATACTTGACTGCAATTTGCATTTCCATCTGTTGTAAATACTGAAAAACTATAATCATTATTTGTGAAAACAGGCGTACCAGATATAGTTAATGTTCCACTACTAATACTTGATTGTAATCCTGATGGCATTG
>JAQWSN010000007.1 GCA_029243165.1 Flavobacteriaceae bacterium | reverse complement strand
TCAGAATTTTAAATTTTAACTCAAACTTACAGAAGAGTAAAAATTAATTCAAAGTTTGTCCTTTACTTTTCAAAACTTTTAACCGCACTTTATCTGAACAATTAAAATAAAAAGATTTAGAATTGAGATATAAGCTAAATAACTTTCTTTTCGGGAATTC
The DNA here is from genome assembly GCA_029243165.1 of Flavobacteriaceae bacterium. Lineage (GTDB taxonomy): Bacteria > Bacteroidota > Bacteroidia > Flavobacteriales > Flavobacteriaceae > MS024-2A. The sequence goes on along the minus strand of JAQWSN010000007.1, from coordinate 186,169 downwards.
AAATTTTGCCTCCTTTTTTGAAAAAAGTATCCAAGTTTTAATTCTAATATCCATCTTAAACTTTTCCGTTCAAACCCTTCCTAATCTTTCTGTCCGACTCATTGAAGTTTTAAATATTGTTGAATTATTTTCCATTCTAATTTTTAGTTTGGAATACCTACTGAGACTTTTTACCAGCCCTAAACCCTTCAGGTTCATCTTTAGTTTTTTTGGATTAATTGATCTCATTGCCATTTTACCTTTTTACATTTCTATGGGTATGGATTTAAAATCGTTAAGAGCCGTACGACTGTTCCGTCTGCTTAGGTTACTCAAATTTTTGCGTTATCAGGATACATTGGCGAAACTAAAACAGTCTTTTGATGATGTCAAAAGAGAACTTTTTTTATTTTCATTTGCTACCCTATTGCTCATTTATTTTTCTTCTGTTGGAATCTATTTCTTTGAAAATGAAGCCCAACCCGAGGCATTCTCTTCCATATTTGCTGCCATGTGGTGGTCGGTAGCCACCCTTACTACCGTCGGCTATGGGGATATTTATCCCATCACTGCTGGGGGTAAAATATTTTCAACCTTCATAGTATTTATAGGCTTGGGCTTGGTTGCTATTCCAACTGGGATTGTTGCTTCCTCTTTGACCAAAGCGCTAATGAAGTCTAAAGATTAAGGTTTTAGTTAATGCATCGAGACTATTCTATTGCTCAGTTAAAAGATAAGGTACTAGACTCCAATGCACGCTCAATTTTTATTAATGCCCATCCAAAGAAGAGTGTTAATAAGATCGACTTAATCTCTTTAAGTAGTCTCGCCATAAACTTAGAACCTCTACAAATCTCACATAAACTTTTATCTAATGAGCCTTTCAAATATAAATTTCCCATTCACTTTAAAAACCTTTCCGAAAACAGAAACGAAAGAAGGCTACTGCACTTGTTGCGTAAAAATGTTGATTTTAAAAACGAATTAAATCTAGATCCTGTAGGAATTGGATTTCCCCTTATTGAAATAGCAGAACCTAAAAAAAAGAGAATTAACACTTTACCTATTCTCATTTGGGATGTACAAATTTCTGGACATTTAAAAAGAACTGGATCTATTCGTGTCAGTCGTAAAGTCAGTGATAGCATTTCAATCAACCCATCACTCATAAGCCACATACGAAAACATTATCAATCGGAATTCGCTCTCCCCAACCTAAGTAATGAATCTACAAGCTTTGAACAAATTTTAAATACTCTAAATACGATTCTCTACACCTTGGGTTGTATGCCTCTGAATGAGTATCATCGATTTTATCCACTTGACCCTTTTGAAAAAGAGGCTCCAAAATTTTTTATTGATCATAAACCAAAGTTGATTAACAACGGTATTTTGGGGCTCTATGCCGGCTCTAAAGAAGCTATTGTAGCTGATTACAACACACTAGAAAACAACACCATTCCTTGTTCGTTCAAAATGGAAAAGAATCTGAATGACTCCCTCTATGCTGGGGTTGCACTGGATCATTCACAGCAAAGAGTTATTCGAACAATAAACGAAAGAAAAAATATAGTAATTCATGGTCCTCCTGGTACAGGAAAAAGTAAAACCTTAACCGCAGCCATTACTTACATCTTAAGCAAAGGACAAACCTGTCTGGTTGTTTGTGAGAAAAAAACAGCGATTGACGTACTCTATGAGAATTTAAGAGAGTTGGGTTTTGACGATTATTGCATCAATATTTCAGAGGTAAAAAAAGATCGCCGAAGTGTTGTCAATAAGGCGCGCGATATCTTATTGAAACTGAATAGTGGAAACTCAATTTTTGCTCAAACAAAAGAGAAAAAAATTCATTTTTCTTCAGCTGAAGAGAAACTGATTCAAGACAAAATTTTAAAAGTTGAGGAAGTAATTACCCTTATCAACAAAACTAAAAAAAGATTATTTCAGCCTATTCTAGGTGAAAAAATTACGTACTCTGATCTTGTAGTGGCTCTAAAATCTGATCGGTATAAAATATTGAGTACATCACTTGAATTAAAAGCAGATGCTTACACATTCACTCTTGAAGAATTTAAAACACTTCAAAAATTGTTTAAAAAAACTGCTGAAAAGTTTAAGAATATCAATCCTTATCAATCCTTTTATCAACTTGCTGATAAAGCTATTTTCGATACTGACAAACTCACTTTTCAAAGCCGTATTTCCTCTATTTATGAGACCTACTACAAAAAGCTGAAGGAACTTTCTCCTCGTCTTGAAAAAGCACTGATTGGTAAAAGCAACTTTGCATTTAAGTATCTGGACTTTGTTGATTCTGATGATTCAACCCTGAATGACATCCAGAAAGAATATCGACACTATGCCCATCAAATTAAAAACTTAGCTGTATTTAACTCCTCATTCAACAGTAAACTCAATGCGCTTGATCTCGCAAAAAAAATTGATTTTCTTGCTCAATCCATTCATCAATTACAAGAGCAGGTAAATGATTTTGATGGATTGAAGGACTTCCATTCTTATTACATCAGTCATGGGATAAATGACCAAAATCTTATTTACAAAATGGGTTCGATTGGAGCCTCTTTTGACAAAGATTTTTTTGATTGGTATTGCGCTCATTTACTCCACGAAAATTTTATTGATAATTTCGATTTTAATGGTTTCGAAAAAGGGTATTACGATATTGAAACAGATGTAAAACAAATCAACGATTACATTCTTAAAAAAACATCATACCACCTGAATCGCAACCGACTGGAAGGCATACAAAAGTTTAAAAAAACTGTAACTGATCTCACTATTGAGCAATTTTTCGCAAAGAAAAGTACTTCCAATCGACTTAAATATTCTTTGACTAAGATTTCAAATCATGAAACGGGAATCCTCAAATCCTTTTTCCCCGTCTGTATGACCAATCCCAGTAGTTGTTCGAGTCTTTTCCCGCTAGAAAAAGGGTATTTTGATTATGTTATTTTTGATGAGTCCAGTCAACTGAAAATTGAAGATACCTTTGCCTCTTTATTGAGAGGAAAAAGATCTATTGTAGCAGGCGATCTCCATCAGCTTCCTCCCATGGATTACTTTACAGAATCTTTTTCAAATTTTGATAACAATGAAGAAACTGCTAATCAGGAAAATACCAAATCATTACTCGATTTTTGTATCTCCAAAAATTTTAACTCGCATTATCTAGACATTCATTACCGTTCTAAACATCCTGACTTAATCAATTTCTCTAATGCGGCATTTTACAAATCAAGATTAATCCCCAAACCACCAAACCAAAAATACACAGCTATTGAGTTTTATCCAGTAGAAGGAAAATTCATCAACCGTGTCAACAAAACAGAAGCTCGTGAAATTGTAAATTACATCGAAGAAAAAGTACCTTCAAATCAATCTTTAGGGGTGGCAACTTTTAGTTTAAAACAACGTGAAGAAGTTTTGAATCAGCTAGAAATACGATCCAAAATAAGTTTGAAATTTTATAAAAAACTTCAAGAACTTCAAGCCAACGGATTTTTTGTAAAAAATATTGAAAACATTCAAGGAGAAGAGCGCAACATAATTATCATAGGGACTACCTATGGCTTGAATGATGAGGGTGTTTTTAAAGAGCGTTTAGGCCCAGTAAATACTCGTAAAAGAGGCCATAAATTGTTGAATGTTATTATTACTAGAGCAATAGATAAAATGGTTGTTTTCTCCTCAATTCCTGAAGCTGTTTACAAAGGATATCACACGCTCATTCAAGAAAATGGCAATAGAGGTAAAAGTATTCTGTATGCTTATTTAAATTATGTAAAAGCGATTTATGAGGAAAATCAGAAGGGCGCAACTGATGTTCTGCAGGTGGTAAGTCAAAAACAATTTAACAATCCACATAAAAGAAGATTGAATTTTGAAATGTTAAAATCCTTTTCTATCGATCTCGTTGAAAATCTTTCCAAAAAACTCAACCAAAAGATTTATTTTGAAAATTACTTTAAAATTGGAGGTTACGAATTTGAAATAGCCTTGATTAAAAAATCTGGAGAAATTCTCCTTTTGGATATCAATGGCAAAATTATTCACAATGGATTTGAAGACTACATTTTTGACATTGATCGTTGCCAAATCGCACAAAAATCAAATTTTAAATATTACAGATTATGGTTGTCTAATTTTTACAACCATGACGAATTTGAAATCAATAAATTAAAAACGCTTTTGGAGGGGTAAACATTTATTTGAATTTTATTCGAGATGACTCCATATTCCTTATCTTTCCTTAAATTTATTTACTAAATATTGTTGATGATAACTCTTTTAAATAGAAAAGTCTTTTTGCTTTCACTACTCCTTCTGTCTTTTTTAAAAGCAGAAGCTCAAAACAACAACTGCGACTGTAAGATTGAAAATCTAAAAGAATTATACGTAATAGGTCAGTTCCCTTCTCTTAAAAACAATTTAAAATGCTGCTTGAGTCCCAATAAAAAACTTTCGCTGAGTAACACCAATAGAATGCGTGAACTTTTAGCTTTGACTGCAATCGCGGAAGATTCTATCGCGTTGGCAACTCAGTATTTAAATGAGATTGTTTCCTCAAATTCAAATTACAAACCTGAAAACCAAAATATTGTTTTTCAGAAACTCCTTTACAGTACCAAAAAAGAGAATCTGAGAGTTACCGTATCATCAGTATCCAAACGACCTGAAGACCTTGAAACTGCACCTGCTGTTGTTGAAATTATTGAAGCAAAAGACATCATAGCACGAGGGTATGTGGATTTAGTAGATATGCTCTCCGACGTTGCAGGGTTTGAAATCAGTAAGACTCATTCCTTAAATTATGCAAATATTTACCAGTTGGGTTACCGTCAAGAGCAAACTGAAAAAACATTATTGATGATTGACGGTGTTGAGGAAAACGACTTATGGTCAAACGTTGCCTACATTTCAAGACAATACCCAATCAGCAATATTAAAGCAATAGAAATTCTTTACGGTCCATCAGCAACCATGTATGGCCCTAGGGCATTTGTAGGGACTATCAATATCATTACCTATTCACCAAAAGAGGAAGCTGGTAACTACTTTGAAAATGAAAAATTAGAACAAGGAAGCTCAATGTATTTTAACGGAAATTTCACAGGAGGAAGCTTTGATACCTACGATGCTGACTTTACCTTTGGAAACAGTGTTAAAGAACAGCCAGTTAATTTTCAAGTTACGGGCCGATACTATCGCTCCAATGAACACGACATGTCCGATTTACCGTTTTTTAATTATTCCGCCACTGATTTGGAACAATTTGAATACGATCATTTAGGACAAAATTTTGGAAATAGAACTCAACTGGACAACTACCTTACTTCCAATAACTTGACTGAAGCAAACCCATTTATTAATATTGTAGGCAACAGTATCGTAGTATCTGAATTTGGTAGAGAACAGGCCGCACTGTACGATAAACAAGCCTATGTAGGCAAGGTGAATGGAAACTACTTAAGATATTCTAATCATACAGAAAATTACTTTTTAGGAGCTAAACTTGCCATCAAAGATTTGACTCTCGGATTTCGAACCTGGAAAAGAGCTGAAGGATTAAATCATATGCAAGACTTGGATATTGCTCCTTCCAGAAACGGATCCATGTGGGCACCCATAAACACAACTACCTACCTTAAATACAATCACACATTCAACGATAATTTGAGTTTTTCAGTTCAAACCTCAATCAAGTCTCACTCCTTAGGGAGAGAATCAAACCGTGTGAATTTCAAACCCTTTGGCAACCCCAGTTCAGGATTAAACATTCGAGATTTAATCTCTTTTAATTCCGAAAATTCTGAGGATACTCAAATCCCTCATGGTTGGAGAAACCAATTCTATTACTATCAAACACTTCAAGGGAGGACAGAAGCAAGACTGTTTTACAACTCTCAAAAATTAAATGTCACATTTGGAGCTGATCGAAGAACAACTACCAGTCAAGGGGACTATTTGTTTTTCAGAGACTTCAACACCAAACTCAATGATGAAAGTGAATACAAAGAAGAAGTTGATGCTGCTTTAGCCGAAGAATTTGGAGAACCTGCTGGTAATTCAACTAAAAACAACATCTATAAATTAAATGAACTAGGTAGCTTTTTACAAGGAAACATCATTCTACAAGAAAAACTTCATTTTAATTTTGGTGCGCGCTATGACAGACAACTGATTCGCTCTACTGAAGGCTTTGAGGTATTTGAACCCCGTCTGGGTCTTGTATTCACAACTGAACAAATAACTTTTAAAACAAACTATTCTAAAGGGTTTCAAAACGTATCACTTTTCAACAAATTCTCTACGGGAGGCAATCGAATTCCCAACCCGAATTTATTACCCGAAGAAATACAGTATTGGGACCTCTCACTTCTTGGAAGTAGTGACAATAAAAAGTTTAAGTGGAACTTGACTGGATTTGTTTATGAAGTTCAAAATGCAATTGATTTAAAAGTTAATGAGTTGGGCTTTGGTCAAAATGTAAATGAAGATGCTTATGTCAATATTGGTGGAATGTTAAATTTAAAATATCAATCAAAGCTTTTAAGACTTGACCTTAACGGTACCTTTCTGGATCCTTATGAAGGTTCTTTGAGTTTGAAAGAAGTTCTAACTTCTGAATTGAGTTCTGAAACTGTTGTTGAAGAAAAAAAAGCTGGAGATATTGCTCAATTACGATTTAACATGGGAGTTACCACTTTTATTGACGGAAAATCGTTTCAGTCGAGTCTAAATTTAAGAGCGAACTACGTGGGTGAAAAATTGGTAGGTCCCAATACAACACAATATCTAAATTTTGGCTTAAACCAGACCAATCGGATTCCTGAATACTTTGTTTTAAACAGTAATTTTATTTTTGGTTTTAAACAACTCCCTTCGTTAAAGTTTTCCTTAATTCTGAATAATATTCTAAATAAGCTTTATTATCATCCCGGTATTCGCTCCGCTGCGGGTAGTTTTGATTTAAGATTGAGAGAAGAAGGAGAAAATTACACCCAATGGATTAACCGTTCTCTTACGGGACAAAATGTTCCCTATGCCTCTCAGAGAGGACGACATTTTAACTTCAAAATCATTTTGGATTTATGATTACTTTTCAAATGATTTCCCGTCTTTATTTAGTTCCCTTCTGATTCCCATAAGGATTTCATTCAATGTAATTTGACTGTCCTTGTGCATCGCTTTTAACCAAGCATATTGAATTACATTCTTAATTGATCCTCCAGCAATTTCATAGTTTTTTGCAATCTCTTTCAAATCTTTTTCATCAATTTCAACCAAACCTTTTAAGGCATTTTTCCATAAAATTTCTCGCTGTTTAATTGAAGGTATCGGAAAATTTACAACACTTTGAATTCGTCTGGAAAATGCAAGATCAATATTGGGTTTTAAATTGGTTGCCAACAAAATCAGACCGTTGTAATTTTCAACTCTTTGCAATAGGTAGGCGGTTTCTTGGTTTGCGAATTTGTCCTTAGAATCGCTTACTGTTGTTCGTTTTGAAAATAAAGATTCCGCTTCATCAAAAAACAAAATCCAGTTTTTGTTTTCGGCAATATCAAATATGTTTCCAAGGTTTTTCTCCGTTTCTCCAATGTATTTAGATACTACTTGGGAAATGTCAATTCTGTAAACATCTAAATTATTTTTTTTCCCAATTAAAGAAGCAGAAAGTGTTTTCCCAGTACCTGGAGGTCCGTAAAATAATGCCTTGTATCCTTTGTTAATTTTTTTACTCAATACTGGGTTTTCATGAAAATGATTCTGATTTTGCAACCAAGTATCTATCATATTTATTTCATCAAGTGAATTATCTTCTAAAACAAGATCTCCCCAGTCTAATGGAGTTTCCAATCGACTAGCAGGGAAGCTTGAGGTGAAAGAAGGCTTAAAGGGAGTGCCACTGGTGATATGCAACATAAATTCCTCTCCCAACTTAAGTGTTTTATCCAAAAGTTCTATTGGTTCTGAGGATTGACCAAGACTTAGAATTTTACTTTGTTTAAAAATATGATCAAAATTAAAATAACTGTTTAGTTTAATTTTGTGAACTATCGAAGGTCCGTACATAATAAAGACAATAGTCCTTAGCGTAGGCTCAAAGTAATTAGTATCTGAATTTTTTCTACCGCCAAATTCAGTGTAAGGCTTATCTAGAGTTTTATTTTTTATTAAAAAACGATCGTACACCTCAGGGAATAGATTTGCTGCCATGGCTCCTATTATCAACAAACGTTCAAAATCATCTGATAAATCTCTTTTGATAAAAGCGGCCATATTACTTGAATCCTCATCTAAATCGGGACCCGAAAGAGAGACAAATGACTTATCTACTTCAGAAGAGAAAAAAAAATCCAATCGATTGTCAATGAGGTCAGATAACCAATTCAATTCGTTTTGTATGGTTATGCTATTATTTTTTAATGCATTAGTGTTTTCCATAGTCTTTTATTATTTCCAATCCACGATAATTCTATTTTTCATAAAGGTTGTTTGAATCATTGAAATATTCCATGGAATCGTTTCCAAGAGCACATCAAATGTTTCCTTTACAATATCCAAATCATAATCCAACTCGTTTGGGATAAGGATTCCTTCTCTAATTAAAAAGGTTTGTCTCAAAGTCTCCACGCTTGAATTATTGAGTTTTTGCCAATTTTGCAAAACTCCTTTTAAAAGAGAGTCACAAATTTCCAATTCTACTTCATCTATCTTGAGTTTCACATCAACTGGAGTTCGTTGTTCTGCTCCGCATAAAATTTTATTTAAGACCAATTCATTTTCATGAATTTCTAATGATCCCGTAACCAAATATTGAGTCAGAATAATTCCCTTTTGAAGGGATGTATCGTCTTTAAATTTACGATCAATTAACAAGCCGCACCTATCAAAAAGTCTGAAAAAGAAAGGCCATAAAATAATCAACCCTGCATTTTGAATAACTATTGCATCGGTCTCAGTTTCTTCTTGATTCTCCTCCTCTTCCTGGGTTGATAGGACATCTTCAGAAAGTTGATTTTTGTAATTGCCATAGTTACGCTTCAAAGAGGATACAAAATTGCTAGTCTCTAGAGGGTATTCAATATCCGCATCCCTAAAATCTTCAAAAAACTCTTTACCAGTCAATTTTTGATTTGCAAGAACTTCTTCAAACAAATGAATTAAAATCTGAAAAGAAGAGTCTAAGTAAATGTTCTTTTTGATCCAGTATTCGATCATTTTTGTGTCGAGCTCTCTTTGGGTATCAAACTTTAATAGTTTTTCAATACGAATGTCCAAGAGTTGTTCCATTGTAGCTGAAAAAAGCGACCAATTTTTAGGCAGTTCAGAATGGATCAGTTGGATAAGTATTTGACTTTTATCTCTAGGAATTATCTCTAAAAGACGCGTTCGTTTGAGTTTGGATTTCACCCAATCAAAAACCATCTTTTTGGTGCGAAGCTCTGCTTTATTAATTGAATCCAAAAGAATCTGAAACAAATCCATCTTTGAAAAAGTCTTGTTTTCAAAGTTTACAGATCCAATTTCAAGGTAATAATCCAATAGGTCAATATTTTCCATTACTTCTACCTTATCCAACTCTTGAGTTTGAAAGGAGAATTCAATTTTATCTAATAGTTTTTCTTGCAAACTAAACTCCTCCTCTCCTCTAGTTTTAACTTCTTTTTTCAATAAAGACACAAAGGTTTGGTAGTCTTTGGAAGATTCCTCTTTTATCTTTTTGTAAAAATCGGATAGTGTTGTCTGAGTAAGTCTATTATTTTCAAAGCTTGTGACAAGATTTTCAATGAACCGTACTTTTGATTTCGTATCAGGCTTTGCTGAAAATAAAAATTTCTTTAACACTTTTGCTAACGAAACGGTAAACAACTGATCTTTAAAAATAGTTTGATCAAACAAATCTACAACAGCATCTAAGGAAATAAAAGTGAATAGCCTTTCCAATTCTAGTGTCCTAGTTTTGTACTCTTTTAAAATTTGTGCGAGCACGTATTGATCTTTTAAAAGGAATTCCCCTAATTGATTTTTAATCTCCTTGCTGTAAATTTTCATGTGTTTGGGGAAATCGCCAAACTCCAAATAAAACTTTAAAACTTCAATTTTCTCTGCATCAGAAAATTGAACATTTTTTTCAAGTTGTATTAACTTCGTCGGAATTGGGAACGTCTCAGAGATAAAAATTAATAACTGCTTTTTAGTCTTTTTGGACTTCTTTTCAATAAAGGGAACTAACATTTCAATGAAACTGATCAGACTTGTTTGTTTCCAAAAAGATTCTTTTAATACCAACTGAGTTAAATACTCAAGATTCGATAAAGAGTTAGAAAACGTTACCTTTTCAAACAACACATCCAATCGTTCGAGCAAGATGGAAATATCAAAATTTGCACCGCTTGGTTGAATCAATTGTAAAATTTTAGCTTTTTCTTGGGGCGCTAAGTTTTCAAAATAAACTAAGAAATGATCTAAAACCTTTGAATGGGTGACCAATCGTTCTAGATAATATTTATCCTCAATTTTGATTGAAGATTTTATGAACATAATAACATCTTTGCCATCAAAACTCTCAATATTAGCCCATTCTGGAATGGCTTTTGTTTCTAAAAAATTAAAAACTAAGTCTTTGTAAAAAAGTTCGTTTTTTAATTTCGGATTGGTAATGGAAAACTTACTGCTTAAATTAAAAGTTGATAATGCTTCCGTTACTGTTTGGAAGGCATTTTTAGATTCCTCCGAACGAAGATAAAAAGCCAACTGCTGAAAGTTTAAATAGTTTTCTTTCTTTATTTCTTCAAAGAAATCAATAGTGAATTTTATGACTGAAAATTGTTCAAAGCTATTTAAAGCTCCAATTTTCTTGAAAATAAAAGTTCGCAAAATAATTTTTAATGAACTGATATTCAGTGAAATAATGTTGTACTTTTTTTGAATATCCAACAAATTCTCTTCTAGTTTAAAAATAGAAGGATTTCGTTCCTCAATGCGTTTTTTGATCTGATCTGAAACTTTAGGTTCTAATGTGATTTCAGAAAAAGCCATGATTAGTTCATGGTCCAAATAATTCATACTTAAGAAATCCATTAAGGTTTCAGAGGATTCCATAATGGAATCGTAATCTTCATGAAAATTAATAACCTCATCTGAAAAAAGAACGGTCATTTGATTTTCGAAAAGATCTTGTTTTAATCGAAGTAAGGAATTGAATTTTTCAAGATCGATGGGGACTATCTCATTCTTTCTCTTAGATTTTAATGAAACCTTTTTAATTATTGTCTGAAGTGTATTTTGCTCAACAGAGGTAGCTTCTTCTTTTGAAGTCGATTGCTTTTTGAAAATTTGTGGTGCTAATTGAACCAAACTTGCTGTTAAAGACTCTAAAAAAGTCTCAGGACTAATCTGTATTCCTTTAGAAATAAGCGTTTGAAAGGCTACTCGGTTCACTGTCAATAAAAATTGATTTTTTCTCTGATCCTCTATGAGATCAACTACACTAAGAATTAGTCGTGAAAAGTCAATGTCAACAATGGTCTTTAACCTCTGAAACAAGCTGCTGAAAAGTTTCAAATCTAATAGTTTTGAAAATTCTGGATGAAAAACAATTTTCTCTAAAGATGTTCTTGAATTTGGAAGCTGCTTGATCAAATCAAACAAAAGCTGTTCTAGATCGTTCTTTTGTAATGATTTTAAATCGCTTGCATTCTTTGCACTTTTCACCACCGATTCTAAAGCGTCTACTGACTCTTTTACGGGTTTAGAGGAGTCCTTAACTTGGCTTGATTCAATGGTGAAAAGTGAATCAAAAATGCGAACAACGGATTTTCTGAATTTTTCTTTTTCTCCGATTTTTGCAAGCTCAAAAAGAAGTTCACTCCTACCCATAGAAACCTCTCGACCCAACCGATCTACAAAAGAAGAAATAAATGCTTCCGTACTCCTTTTTTCCTGTTTACTTTTTAGCAAGTCAACCAGAAGTACTTTGTTGAAGATGTAATTAACATTAAAGCGATCCGTTTTCTGAATAAGTTCCTTGAGAAACATTTTATCAGAAAACAGTTCATTTAAATCTTTAACTAATGATTTCGCGCTGGTGTCATCCAAAAGAACAATGAGTTCTTTTAATGTAGTATCTGTAAGTAATGAAAATAGCCGTTCAAGTTTAATTTCTGAATTTAAAAAATCAATACTGGAGAGGTAATGGATAAGTGCTTTTGAATTTTGTTTTAAAAATAACTCAAAAAGTTTACTGTATTCACTCAATACACCAAAGTTGGTCTGAGAAATTCCCTTTTCAAAGAAAGAGATTAGAAACTCCAAGGGCGATTCCGAAAGTAATCGAGTCTTAAGCGCCTCATCATCGGTTATTTCAGGACTGATCTGTTCGGATAGTTCAATCAAAGCGCTGTCTTGACTGGTATCTTGAATAAAGCTTTTTATGTACTTAATCGAATCATCTGGATTCTCTGTATCAGATAAATTTGACATCAAAAGTCGATAGTTTTCATTTGTTAGCAGTGTAATCAAACGAGCCAATTTATTTTGATCTGCATAAAAAGAAGCGGAACTCAAATAATTCAAAAGCTTACTATTCTTTTTTTCTAGGAGTGCATCAAATAGTTTCTTAAACTCAATTAAAGAAGTGAAATTGGGAGTTGAAAAATCTTCAAGAAACTCAATAAAAAGTGCTACATCGCTTTTTGGTTCCAACTGATTTGTTCCAGAGGGGACATCTACATTTTCAGATTTAGACAATTCTGCAAGGGATTTTTCTTGACCCGCAGCTTGTAAAAACTCTTTAATTGAATGTACCGCATTGGAATTCAAAAGTTCATTTAAAGGCGGATACATTTGGAAATTTAAAAGGGAAGTTAGTCGTGCCAATTTTTCTTTATCAGAGTAAAAAGCAGCCGCATTTAAATACTTAATTAAATAAGTATTTTTTTCTGTGATTGAAAAATTAAAACGCTTTTTAAACTGCTCTATCGCACTAAAACTCAATTGCAAAATTCCCTTTTCAATAAAATCAATCAATTCAGCTAAAGTGAATTTAGATACCGTTTGTGGATCTTGAGAGGCTTGTGACCTGACTCCTTCTTGAACAGTCGAGTCAGTAAGTTTAGTCTCCTGACTTGAAGAACTGATGTATTTTTTTATCGAACTAACCGATTCGGATTCCTCCACGGAACTGGACAAAAATCGAAGTAATTTTTGGTAATTTTCTGAATCAAGTAAGACAATAAGCCTTTCCAATTTTTCTTTACTCTGGTAAAAAGCTACAGATTGAAGGTAGCTCATTAGCGCTTGATTATTTTTATTCAGATTGGCGTCAAATTGATCTTTAAGCTCTTGTATTTGACTAAAATTCATTTGAGAATAACCCCTTTCAAAAAAAGAGATCACCCCCTCTACTCCTCCTTTTTTTAAATCATTTGGAAGACTTCCATCCAAAACGATTTGGTTCAATGACTGGGGAAAACCCTCATATTTATTTAAAACAACTGATTGCTGCTCAATTAAAGATTTGATTGTGGAATCCGATTCAGACGGTATTACCACATCTGAAATGAATCTGAATAAATTGGGAAAAGGAATAGCAAAAAAAGAAGAAAAATATTTGAGCGTTTTAAAAAATAAAAGTGAAGAGTCATTCTTGACTTTAGCACTTTGCACCATAAAATAGTATTCAATTTGCTTTAAAATAGCGTCTAACGATTCCGTTTTTGGGAGCTCATAATTAGACAAAAGTTTTTTGTAAAAAGAAAGTGTTGTGGTAAAAAAAGTGGTATGCTGAAAAAGCAACTTTTTTCGGATAACCGCTTTTGAATCTTTATTTAGGGTGTTTAAAATTCTAAAATAGTTTTTTTGGCTAGAATACAATTGGGTCAGAAGTGCACTAGAGAATTGAAATGAATCGGGCAATTTTAATATCATGTCATTGAAAGATTCGACACTGTTTACCCACCAAGGAAAATACCCTTTTTGAATAAAAAAAATGATGGCATCCTCAACCCGTTCTTGATTTTGTAAGGACCATTTACCCAAGTTCTCTTGAACATAATCTTCAATTGCTTGACGAAATTGTTTTCTAAGACTAGGAAGATCTTTAATTTTAAAATTGCCGAGATCAATTTCAAGCTTATCTATGACAATATTACTGTTTTCAAAAGGTGCAAAAGCTTTTTGAATCGAGTTTAAAAAGCTTTCTTTGGTCATGGAAATAAGATCATCACCAAGGGATTCAAAAACTTTTTCCTCAGAGAGAGTTAAGTCAAATTTAAATTTCCTGATATTTCCAGATATGGGCATCTACTCCGGTTTGTAACTCCTCAATAATTGAATCAGTTGAAGGGCATAAACATCAGCCTCATTAATAGCATCGCTTTTCTTTTTATCAAGCCAATTGAGGTAGGTATCTTCAAAAAGACTCAATTGATTCATGTTTAAATAAAAAAGATCGTATTTAAACTGTGCGGGGATATGCTCCTGAATAATTGATTTTAAATAGGCCCTAAACTCTGTATTTTGAAACCTTAAAGGCCAATCAGGAATAATGAAACTCAATCTGTTTGAATAACCAAAATTAGTAGGGAACTCATGACTGTTTCCTTTGTCTATGACTATTTCGCTGAAGTTTTCAATAGGCTCTTTGTCTTGGCTCTTTTTAGTGAAAAAACTGAGCAAACGTTTCATTTCTGATTTTGCACCAACATTAGAATAAAAAACTTTAGGACTCTTAAAAACAGGCTTGTTAAAAATGTCAAAAATTATTATTTGAAACTCTTTTTTCTCTTTGGATTTAATGATGGAGTAATTTTCTTTATTGACCCCAAGGATGAAAACATCACTTCTAAGATCGTTTTGATCTTCAAAGCTACTTGCGTTAAAACTTACCAAAAAAGGCTCAGAATCATCGTTTAAAAAAGTAGTTACGTAGTTCGTGGTTAAAAGTGGTCTTAACAAAATATGTTCAACTAAAAAGAAACCCTCACAAGCTGAATTCAAGTGTTCAAACTTCTGAATCCCTTTTTTCATAGCAGCATTACATTTTGTTTCAGAATCGGCTCTGAACAATTCAATGGGTTGTTGCAGTCCAGGAGCATTGTAGAGTAAGTGAAAAACTTCTTTTTTATTCGCTGTACTTACAACTATGTTGTAATTTTTAGATTTATTCGCATGGGTAAACAATCCCTTGAAATCATTGTGAGTAGAAGTAAAATAATTTAAATGTTCATTTTCTATGGTTGAAGTTGTCACTACTTCTAAACTTCCACCTCCCTTAATTTTTATGGTTTGATTACTCCACTCATTTTCGTTTTCAACTTGATCGTAGTCGTCAATTAGTGGGGTTGTAAGAGATCGGAAAGTAGTGTTCTCAATACCTAATAATAATTTTAATCTTGTTTCGTGACCCGATGTATTTTCGGTGTCCCAAGTATCTGCCTTGTAGTTAAGTCCCAAGCTTTTATTTTGTCCGTTTTCGACAATCTTTTTAGCGTATTTAATTTTGGAATTTAAAATGGATTCGTTGATCTGCAAATCTGAACTATTTTCGGATTCGATTTTCATCAACTTTGAAAGAGTTTCAGTATTAAAATTTTCTCCAAACCGTGCTAAAAGATGATCTACGATTTGGGTTCTTCTCTTATAAAACTTATTTTTTGATTCGGAAATGGTATTCAAGTACTCCAAATACGCCTCTTTGTTACCAAAAGAGATCAATTCCTTTAACCCAGGTACTTCATCAGCATATTGCTTGAAATAAGTGCTTTTTATTTCTGACTGGGTAGAGAAAATTTGATGAAAATTTGCAAGCTGACTTAAATGGTTTGCCATCAATTGCTCAAACAATATTAGAAACCCTCTAAGCTGTTTTACCTGTCCTATTCTTTTTTTGTCTGCATTAGATGGAAGTTCATTCTCTTTTAAACCATAAACTGCTGGGAATTCATTCTGAATTGAGTAATACTGTTCGATCTCAGCTTTACTAAAACGTCCAGAAAGATCAATTTTCTGGGGCTTTATCGATTTGTAATAATTGGTCTTCTGAGAGATGCTTAAAGAGTCGTACAATTGTGAAAGAATGATGGTATCAATTTCGTAGAAAATATTGTCTCTGTACAATTTAATTTGTTCTGAGGCAGCATTGTATGTATTGATGTTTTTTTTCAAAAAAGGATAATTATCCTCTCCGAAAGTGATCAAATCTTCAAAGACTTCGATTCCGTTTTTAAAAAGATGAATTTCCTCAATTTCAAGGACTCCATCAATTTTCTCAATAACCTCTCTTATCTCAGAAATGTAGATTTCATTTGTTTTAAGTGTGAAATCTTTGGAGTCAATAAATCCTTTTAAAGGTACCGGGCCTGAGAAAATATCTGCAACCGATCTGCCAGTAGCTCTCATGGATTCAAAGTCTTGAAACTTAATATTTGGATTGAGTATTTTTTCAGTTTGAAAATAAATTTCTGACAATATGGTTTCACCCAAGACAAAAGAGTCAATTTTTAATTTAGCATCAATGCTGAGTTCATCTTTTTTTAAGATTTGAACCTTTTGAAAATCAGTTCCAAGCGGTCTGTTTTTCATTAGAAGAGAAGAAACTTTTTTACTCACCTCCTCTTCAGAAAAGTCAAAGTCATTGACATCTTGACATTGGACAAATACGTTTAGGAGTCCGTCAAAACCAAGTAGGTTGTCATTGACGGGATAGACCCATGCATTTTTCACTTCTTCAACTTCTTCAATAATAAGCTTTTGAAAATCTTTTGGGATGAGTGGCTTAGAGGGAAGAATTTTATCAATAGGGAAAAACAAGTTTGTTTGTTCTAGGTCTATTCCCTCTTTTTTACCAATGAGCAAGTCCTCTATTGGGAAATTTGTACGGTACCCTAAATCGGTTATGGCATAGCAAATTTGTTCTAAAAGCGTAATTCCGGGATCATGATAATTGAAATCCGTCCAACGTTCCCCGCTGTAATTTTGTATTAAAGCAATTCCCTTTTCAAGGAGTAAGTCATAGTTTTCACTAGCACTCTTGAACTCAGGGATTGTAAAATTTTTAGGTTCAATCATCGGTGGTACTATTCAGAAAAAAATCGTGAAACATTAAACTTGATTTTGTAGGGTTGCCCATCTACCTCATTCACACCATAATGCCTTCGTGTACGAACTTGAAGTTCGTAATTGTGCATTTCACCCACCCATCGGAATGAAAGGCGATTTAGGAAACTACCGTAGTAGGCATGTGTGTTTTTAATTTTATTTCGAGAAGACCTTCCCCCAAAGGTGGAGAGAGCTATTGCGTGAGCCATCGCATAGCGACCGCTGCCCAGCTTTCCTTTGATAGAAGCTACGACCTCAAAACCGTTAATTCCATCTAAATTGGCCATTACCGTTTGCCAGTTACCATCCCCATCAACCTCACCTACAGCATAGCTTCCACTTTTCGAATCTACTCCGAGGACTCCTTTCACGTCAAAATCAAAACGAGGCTCATTGGTATGAACTCCTATTTGTTTATTTTGATCAAACTTGAGCAATGGAGCTCCCTCTCGGTCATTAATTGAGAGTCCTTCAATATTATCTTGATTTAAGTTTACGGAAAAATCAGGCTCTTTTTGAGTGGCTTTCTTAAAGTAGGACATCAAACGATTGGAATATCCCATCGGATTTAATTTAAATCCGTGTTTTTGATTGATAGATATCCCATCGTCAATCATATTTAATGAATAATCAATGAGATCCACAAAGTGCTTTTCTGTGGCAAATCCTCCCTTTTGGAAGTAATTTTTTAAGGTTTGTCTGTTAATTAAAGCCATTTTAAATTTTAATTTTAATTACACTTAAATTTTTTGAAGCTGTATCTTCATTTTGATCCTCATCTGGTTCAAAATCTAAATCAACAGCTGCATTTCCAGAATTGATAATAAAGTTTCCTTCTATGTTGAGCTCGTTGTACTCCATAGGTTCTGGAAGTGAATATTCGGGAACATCAATAATACTTATTTTATTGTTATTTCTAGGGACAAACAAGGACCATGGAGAGCCCGATTCAATAAGATCATTATCATCTCCTTTGGAGGCACTATCATGGGCTACGACCCCACCGTCTGGGAGAGATTTAAAATGAATAATTGAAAGACCTGTAACAAAAGAAACATAGGGTCTAGTTTTGATAAATTGAACGATTTCAGATTTCTTGAAAAGTGTTTTTATCGGTCCCTCTCCTGAAACCCAAGGGCAAATGAATTTAAAAAATTCATTATTCAATTCATTGATCGCTTTTCCTCCCGAGATATTAGAAAACTTAATTTTACACTTGATCCATAGGTCTTCAAAAACCGGATTAATAATTTCCACTTTTAAAAACGGAGAACAATATTGATACAGAAGGTTTTTGACTTCAATCATGTCTGCTCCGTTTAATTTGATCTCGTCGATGTTTTGTGATTGATCAATTTTCTTCAAACACAAGATCTTGACCACACTGACGTTTTCGTCACCTTTCTGATGATCCCAAATACATTTGACATGCATCAGCCAATCAAATTTGTCTAACAAAAAATTTTCGATGTCCCACTGGGTTATCGGTCTGTTTTTATGTCTGAGTAAACGACTTACACGGTCGTAAAACTGTAACGTTGTCTCTTGAGGGTTTCCGCCAAAGGAAGGTAAAGGTTGATTAATTCGAAGGATCCCATTTATTGGAGTAACCAATTCTTGTACGGATCCTGCTTCACGTTGAGGGGTGAATTGAAGTGTTGGATCTTCTGGAACAATCTCAGACAAAGTCAATCCGTTATTGTGTATGGCTTTAATTAAGCTGAACTGGTCTGCTTTATTTTTTGAAACGGCTTTAATGTAATATTTATCATTATTGAAAAAGTTGTAATCATTGGAAATATCCTGAGGAAGATTCAATGAAATCACACCTGATTTTAACAGAGATAAAGTCTCATCATACAAAATTTGATTGGGTTTCAAGAGCTTCCAACCGTTCGAGCTGGAGTAGAACCAATCTAATTTTTCACTAAACTCATAATCTGTATTTTCGCTTTTTTTGACATCAACAAACAAATTTAACATCTGAGGTGCTTGAACGTTATTAAGTCCAATAATGAACTCTCCAGCATTGTCAAACTTGGGAATTAGAAGTGGACTGATGACACTGTCTTCATTAAATGTTTTTGTATTTCCTTCATTTGAAATTAAGAAAAAGGAATTTCGTTGTTCGTAGTCATTTTCACTCAGTAACGACTGGTTGAAATAAAGGGTAGTTTTTGAACTGTAATCTAGCGAAAGATCTTCCACCATTGGGCTCCAAGGCTGATTGGGTGGGGTTATTTCTTGTCCTTTTTTTTGAGTTGAAGCCTTTAAAATAGCTTCATTGTAAATTGAAGTAAAGACATCGAATCCAAAACCAATTTTTGGTTCAGTCAATGTAAGTTTTAAAAAGCCTGTTTCTGATTCTTTGGAATATTCTTCCACAGATTCATATTCTAAATCGTATTTGGGCTTGAGTTGAAACTTAGAAACGTCAATATCCTTAATCTCAAAAGAAGTTTTAATTTTTGCTTCTTCGTCCAGTTGGAACATTTCAAACTGAGGATCTTCAGAGCCAATTCGCTGATAGGTAAAGTCTGAAAGCGCTGAAAGCTTAAGTTTAAAACTGTAATTGTCTATCTCTCTATTGTAATTTTCAAAATATTCTTTTAAGTCTACGCTTTCAACAGGTAGGTTTTTGTACTCCCATCTTAAACTGAGCTTTGATATCGGTTTACAAAACAATTCATTTGAACCAATGGTGATTGAAGTCCCTTTAGTTGGTGCAGCACCAAGAATTTCGAATTCACTATTTAAATCAACATCACCTTGTTTATTGATCGCAGTGAGTTTATTCAATCCCTCCACTTTTACATCAATTTCAATTTTTGAAAGCTCCATTCCTGCCAAAAATGAATACGAGTGGTAAAAGTCTCCTGAATTTAGGAGAAATTCAAAAATGGGAAAATCTACATTGTAGTTTTTTTCGTGTATGGCTTCATGGTAATTATCTACTGAGGGCTTTCGCTTATCCAACACTACCTGCACCTTAATTTCACCCTCTGACCAATCTTCAGGGTAAATTATGGTGTAGTCTTCTACCGACTCCCATCCTTCCTCGTTTGTGTAGTTGATCAAAAACATCTGATCAAAAATTTCACTGAAAATTTCTTCCTCACTCAACCCTCGATGATTGGAAATATCAATGATTAAATTTGTAAGGGTTTTAATTGAATTTGGAGTAAACTGAATTTTAAAGTTAATTACCCTAGTACTTTTGGCAAGCCTCAGTGTAGCGGAAGAAATAGCAAATCCGACATTGGCCAGATCCATGGTCTGATTTGTATCCGTTTTTAAGAATTGTTCTTCTCCTAGAGTGGAAAATACATCCTCATTTTCATTAAACTTGATGACATCGTCATTGGTTGTACAATGGGTTTTACTGAAAAGTCCTGAAACTAATCGAAAGTTTGAATTGTAATCGAACCTATTATTCTTACTAATAAAGAAAGTCCTCAGTTCACTTACTTTAGTGTTATTTAAGTTTATTTCATTATTGGAAGTGTACAGAATGTTATCGCCATTTTCATACTGACCTGCAATAATCTTACTATCGGCAGCCAGATTGATTGATTTTTGATTTTGATTAATATCAAAATGGACAAACATTTTTTTGGGAGTTACCTTTTTGGGCTCCTGCATCAAAATGTTTTTGTAATAATAATCTAAATGCTTTTTAGAAAGTGAATTTAAATCCAATTGAAGGTTCTTGAACAAGTCAAAAAAAACGAGTATCAGGCCCATGTGTGCCTTATGAATACTTCTTTCTTGGAGCGATTTTTCAAATAATGGACGAGCTCTGAGTTGAATATTGTAAAGGATACTGTAAACAGGATTGTAAAGAAGGATTAATTTTTTAAGTCCACTACTCAGCGGAGGCTGTTGTAAATCAATGTCTGCAAAAATATCGATTGGATTGATGTCTTTAACTCCCCAAATGGAAGCAAAAAGAGAGGGGTCAAATTCAAGATCCAGTTCGTAGTCAGCATGATCTTTCAAGCCCAAGTAATACCCTACAAACAATTCAAAAACTGATTTAAGTTTGTTGATTATGGCTTGTTCAAGCTCGAGTTCTATTGGAGAACTTTCAACTGAAGTAATGTTTCTTGTAGAGGAAACATACCATTTGTTTATGCTTTCAAAATACTTTGCTAGTATTGAAAAAAGATTTCCGAAAATAACTTCCTTCTCTCGCTGTGATGAAAAGTCGTTTAATTCTCTTACAATGTTCAATCTTTGTTGATCGTACAACATTAAATCAAACTTTAATATCTCAGCGATCAAAAAAGTGTCATCCAATTCGATTAATCCATCCCAGTGTCCTTCTTTTTTGTTTTTGAGATTGTAAAAATTAATCTTTTTAGAGAGTTTGAGAGTGAACATAATTAAATCCTCGACCTCTCGATCGTCGATTTTTATATTCTCAGGATTTAGTATTTCTAAAATACGTGATTTCAAACGCTTATTTTTTTATGCTCGTTCCCTCATTCAAATAGAATGGGAATACGATGTTAGATCTGTTATTGGTTGCTCGAATTTCGTAAGCGATGTTTATTTCTATCAGGCCTTCGGTACTTTCCGCTTTTGAAGCCGTAATCTCAGTAATTAATATGCGAGGTTCAAATTCATTGATACTGCGTTCTAATTCTTTAGAAAGCCCTTGTATCAGACTTTCGTTAGCTAATTCAAAAACCTGACTGTGAAGAAAACATCCGTAATCATTTCTCATTATGCGTTCTCCCAACTTGGTAGAAAAATAGATTTCTAGGCTTTGCCTGATGTCCTCTTCCATGGTCACCATTTTCACATCACCTAGTTTTTTATCAAATGTTGGAGGAAAGGACCAACCTTTCCCCAAAAAGGATTTTTCTAAATCTTCCATAGTATTAATTCATTTCTATTGCACCCGCTTTTATTGTCATTTTACTTCCTCCGTCAACATCTACACCCTTTCCACCTTTAAGAGTTATTTTTCCTTTGGACTCAATGTTAATATCCTTTTCACTGTTTAATTCAATTCCCTTTTCAGACATCAAAATTTTATTTTTATTGATGTCCGTGATTTCAATTTCTTTATCTGTTTCTTTGATTTTGATGTAATTATCATCACTAGATTTTACAGTAATAATTTTGTCAACATCATCGAACTCAAGGGTTAATTTTTCTTTTGAAAGGATGGCTTTAAATTGATTTTCTGCATCGATCGTTTTGTACGGATTTGTTGTTTTTGTGTACAAACTTCCAAGAATTACGGGAAATCGAGAATCGTTTGACAAAAAAGATACGACTACTTGAGAATCTACTTCAGGAATGAAAAAGCTTCCGGCTTCATTTCCGGTGTAGAGTGTTGCTAACTTGGCCCACAAACCGTCTCCTGTTGCTTTTAAGGTTGGTATTTTTACCTGAATACGCAATTCGTCATTGGGGTCAGCATCAATTTTTGATACGGTTCCAATATGAAGACCTTCAATTTTTGAAGTGTATCGAGAGATGTCAACTTTGTTTTTATTTTCTATGGGATTGTAACGCATTCCAAAACCAATCCAAGTCTTGAAAGATCCTTTATGAAATTCGTGAAATAAGGAGGTTACATAGGCCAATCCACTAAATCTAGCCCCAAAACCAACCAAGGTGATTACAGAACCAATATCGATGTTGTTAATTCCTTTGACACAGATTCTACCAACTAGTCTACTGAGTCTTGACCGAGTCAGATAAGCATCTGCAATATTTTTTGCTTCACTACTTGTTAACACAGAGGAAGTGGACAGTTCATTTTTAGTGGGAGCTACATCTTTGCTGATTGTTACTCCATCCAAGTTTCCAGGATCTACAAGAGAGGGCTCTTGACTCACACTGGATATTGCTTCTTCGTTGTAGGGATCGTAGCTGCTAATATCAAAAGTACTGTATTGAGTGGTGGCATCTACTTCAGCCTGAAAATCAATCATGGCATTTCCATAAGTGACAGTAAGTTCAGGAATAGTAATCAAAGGCTTCGGTTCTGTGACGGTAAGTTCGTTGTCAGAATTCAATACAATCATACCATTGGCTTCAGCCCTTTGAAGGATGAAGTCCCAGTCATTGCAGTTGTACTTTGGCAAAAAGTCATTCATCACCGAGGTAAATGAAACATTTTTGGTCACCCCTGCAGCATTTGAAATTAGACTTGTAATGATGTCACTGTCTAATTTATCCTCGTAAATCTCAGCGGTGTATGTATTTGTAAGTTTCACAGCTTTATCCACACACTCTATGACCAAAAGGTTATTAGTGGCAGCGGTCTGAAAGCCACGTTTAATTTGTAATGCATGTTTAGAAATGATTCCTTTGAAAACAACCGTATTACTTTGTTCGTACCCCAAAGAAATTTCAACTTCGCTACCTGTAGCAAAAATGGACTCTTCACTCTCTTCAAAAGTATTTTGCTTCGGGTCTCCTCCAATAATTGAGATTGTTGCTCTACTCAATTTATTCACCTCTTTAAAGGTTTGAATTCGAAATAACTTGTAGGAACTTTCTATTTGGGTTCCATCTACCTTAACATCGAAGGAAGCTAATTGATTGAGAGAATCTGATGGAGAAGGAAAAAGTAAACCCATTATTTCTTAATTGGCGGAAATTCAAGGTTTGATCCTGTTTTTAGTTTTCTAAACGAGGAGAGGTTATTATGCTCAGCCACCTTGAGATAATAATTTTTATCGTTGTAGTATTTTTCACAAAAATCAACCAAATTATCACTCTCCTTTACCTTAGGAATCCGAGTAATATCTGGACTCATGAAATAAGATAAAAAAGACTGGGCTGGAACTTCTTCAATAAACACTTTGCAGGAAGCTCTCAAAGGAACGCCTGAGCCAGTGAAGAAATTGTAATCGTAAGTAAAACTTTTAACACGTCCAAAAATAGTGAGGTCACCCAGACCCCAAATTCCTTTTATGTAGTTTCTTGAATGCGTTTCATTATTGGGTAAAACAAAAAGTTTTTTGAAATACAGTATGGACGGGTAAATAGATGTTCCTGGGCTTAAAATCGGTAATGGAAAAGCCATGGGTGGAAAAGGTACTGCCCCTGTATTATCTATGGTAAATGTAACATCCCAAGTTTTTAAACTGTAGAGTGCTTCTGAACTTTCAACCATTTGTCCGTCTGCAGCTGTTTCACAATTGCCCTCTTTTTTATTGTCTTGAAATCCAATGACTAAACTTTCAGGATTGAGCTGAAGATTGTACATCCCTGATGGTAAAAAAGAATCATCTTCTTCGAAAGCTATAAAATTTAAATTCATCCTTTAATAGTCTAATTGTTTTCTTATTTCACTTAAAACCTCTTGAACACATTCATCAATCAAGCTACTCTTATTTAAACCACACTGAGGTTTGGGCATATCAGATATTTTTTCATCAATAAGCTTAACAATATCGATGCTTTTTTCCTTTTGCTCTGATTCTATCGTTCCTTTTACAACAAGTTCTTTAATTTCGATGGGCATAAAATTTAAATTACGATTTCTTAAAATGAGAATAAGTTAATTTCATGGTCTCTACAGCATAATTTCCTCCCATGGCATCAAATGGATCAATATTAATTTCAATGGGGTAGCAGTTAAAAAAAGTCCATGTCATTAAAATATCATTGCTGTTGTTATCAAGTAAGAAGACATTGATTGTTTTTCTACTTACAAAATACCCCCACTGGTCATCCGTAAGAAAACCATTACACCATTTTCCAATGTTGGAATCTTTTTTTACAATTCCACGTTTAAGCTCAAGATTTGAATAGGTTACGGTCTCAGGCAAAACAATTTGTCTGTTGTTGGAACCCAATGCTTTGTAAGGCGATGTTCCAAGAGAAGCACTTATTCCTGTTACCGATTGGAACGATGCGTCTGTCTGGTTTAATTCAAAACCCGTAAGTTCCGTAATTGTTCCAAGACCAAAATTTGCATCGCTTGATGTTACCCTAAAATTAAATCCTACTGCGGGGTAGGTATTTTTATCAACCTCCATAGTTAAAAGTGTGTGTGATAAAAACTAAAATAGCTAAATAAGATTTTCAGAAGAAGACCTAATTTAGCTAAAATAGTTATAGCGAATTGCTATAGTCAGCAATCAAATAATACTCATAGATTAAGCAACTTCAGCTACTAAACCTTCATGGGCTAAAACTAATGTTTCGATAGCCGCTTCAGAAGATTGAGAATTCAGATCCGTTGGTGTAACTTTAAGTGGGAAAGCATTTGTAAGCGTCCAAGTCATTCTGGGCGTTGCTGTCTCGTCTAAAAGTCTAATTACTACGGTTAATCTTTCATAAGTATTCAATGAAATTTTTGACATCCACTCGTAGAATTGGTTATCATTCGCAAATACACCTTTCTTAAGTGTAATGTCAGAGTATTTGAGTAACCCGGGCATTTTAATTTTTGAATGATTTGGGCTGTTACCGTGTCGATATTCAATCATTTCGGTTTCAACTTCTAGACCACTTACTTCTTGAAAAGGTAAGTCTGTCATGTCGCCAATGTCTACGGAGAAATAAAATTTAGGTAAAGGCCAAAACTGATCTTGTTCTGCTCCGGTGCCTGCTGTTGGAAGTGCCATATTCGTTTATATAATTAGTTAATTATGATTTTTGTTGTTGTTGCTCAAAAGTAATTACAATGAACTCTGCAGGTCTTGTAATTGCTACTTTAATAGTCATCTTTAAGATTCCGTCCAAAATATCGTTCGGAGTCATTGTAGCTCCTAATCCAATATCTACAGAAAAAGCATCGTCAGCAGATTGACCTGCTAAGAGCCCGGATTGCCATTGGTTAGTCAAAAAGCTAGAAACAGTAGCTCTTAAAGTGGACCATGTTGTTGCATTGTTAGGAGCAAAAACAAACGCCTCAGCTGCTGATTTGATACTTTGCTCTAAGAAAGTCATTGTTCTTCTTACACTAACGTATCGGTAATCTTTTGAGTTTCCTTCTAAAGTACGAGCACCCCAAACTAAAACACCTTTACCTTGGAAGGTTCGGATTGCATTTACCGCCTTACCATTAAGAGGCAAGTTTAATTCCTCTTGATTGTCGTTATTAATATTAACCAAAGGAGCAATTACAGAGCCCAAACTGATGTTCGCTGGTGATTGAGCTACACTTGCCTGTGAGTCAACCATTGTGTAAGCTCCTGCCATTGCTGGACTTGGAGGCAATACATTTAACATTTCACTAATTTCACTTAGAATTAGATTTAACGATGGACTAATAACAGTCAAAGTAGAATTCAAAGAATTCACTGCATCTGCATCAGTAGTTTCTGCGATCTTATCTATTTCAGCAGTAATTCCCTCAGCTCTAGCTGCGGTAATATTATCCGCTTCTAAATTTTCAGCTACTTCTTTTGATAACACCTCAACTAAACCATCTAAATTGGCAATTCGTGTAAAATCAATTTCTGATTTACTCACTACGGTAGTGTTCAAGAAAGGATAATAAGAGGCTCCCCATTGAAGGAAGTTTGAGCCTACACCATTTCTAAATTTATCTACGGCATCGTCTTCATCAAAAGTTCGTTCCTTTGAGCCTTCATAAACATCGAGAATTGCAAAACGATTTTTCAATTTATATCCACAATGCTGAAGCATTGCTGCCTGAAGAGAATAACAATCATTTTCATCTAAAAGAATGGCATCAGGAACTACTACTATTGTGGGCTCCAAATGCTTTTCCAAAGCTGTTAAACCTCCGCCAGTTGGATCGTTTAATTGAGCAGCGTCAATTTTATCCTCATAACTCCCTACTGAAACTATGTAACAGTCGGCTCCTCCATTGGCGTAGAAAAGACGCATAGAACTGTGAAGTAAGAAACGGGACTCATCAACAAAGGATAGTTTAAATCCAACTGCTGAATCGTCTGATTCAATATTAAATTTTGTACTAGGTGCTCCACCGAATAATTCTTCAAATTGTCCTAGAGAAGAAATTCGTGTGGGAACATTGGTAAGGTCTTTTGACCCTCTGGTTGCTTTCGCGGTGTAACCAATGAAAGCTGGTATAGATGTTTGTACTGGAACTACCGAGGAACCGAACGAGCTCTTCTCCTCAATATATACTCCAGGTGTTGCTAAAGTTGTTGCCATAGTTTTTACTTAAAAGAGATATTAGTTTCTGCAATATAGATAAAATATAATAGTAAATAACAAAATTTTAAATTAATTAACCTTAATAAAACTTTCTAGAAAAAAAGTGTTTTCCTCTACGTCATATTTAAGATTATTTGGGGTTGGATGAGGTAAAAATTTATTAAATGATTTACTGAATTCATCCTCTTGCTTTAAATATAATTTATGACTGTAGTTTTCACTCATCTTGACTTGTTCAGGCAAAACGAATGATTGAACCGTCATTCCGTTCTCTAATTTCCGAACAAAAAATTCAGTAAATTTATTGTTTGAATTTTCATCAAAAACAAAATAATTAGTGAAGTCGTTTTCTTTTCCAGAAAAATAAAAATTATACCTAAACTTGACCGTTCTAGTGTTAAACCGCGCATAAAATTTTTGTGGCTCAACTTTAGTTGACTCCTCTTGATTACCAAAAAATTCATCATTCTGATTAATCTCTACCATTACCTCACCTACAACACCGTTTTCTGAGTAGGGTTCCAAGATTGATTCATCCGTGTGGGTTAATGGGTGAAGTCTGCTTTTATCTGCCTCACTTGTTTTTAAAATGAATTTTTGATGGTATTCAAAGGGCATGTCAGTAAAATTTAAAAACAATAGATCGTTAAATTTTAACAAAAATTTCAAAACAACAGCACCTGAAAATACTTGGCTATTAACATTTGAATTGTTGTTTTTAAAAATAAAAAATGAATTGCCTTTCTTTCTTAAAATTAAATTATAATTATTTATCAACTCGGCAGTTTCTGAATCAGGGACCAAGTCGATACTATCTAAATTGGTGTTTACAAAATATTCATGGTAAAAAGAAAGTTCTACAATCTTACTAAAATCATTTGTATACTGAATCCGATTACTCATGCGTTGTTTGTTTCAAATTAAATGATTTAAAAACTCCTACGTTATATTTGATACGTTTTCTGAGATTGTATTTCCATCAAATACAACGTGTTTGACTTTGTATGAAACTGAGGGTACATAATTCGTTCCGATGTTTGACCAAAGTTTACTAATATCCTCAATACCTACATTTGAAAACTCAACAAAAAGCTTATCAATAGAGGTTGATAAAAGGGGTGTATTCGAACTTGCAAAAGTATTGTGCGCTTGAAAAAATTCGATCACTAGCGAAATGTAGCGTAAGGACTCCATGTAATTAAAATTTGGAAAATAGGCAGAAAACATCAGATACAAATTCATGGTGGATGGAGGATTCATTCCAGGAGAGGACTGAAAGTGTCCATTTTTTGAAGTCCGTTCTTCTTCAATATTGATCAAAAAAATAGTTATTTTATTTTCAATCTCTGGGTTTACATTTCCCTTCAAATCAACTAGACTGGAAATAATCACAGCTTCTTCCGATAGAGAAAGTGAATTTTTTATGTACTCATTGAGGCGGTATCCAATAGATGCAACTACATTATGTATCATAGAAAATTTTTAAACCTTTTTTTTAATGAACGAAAGGACGATCCTGACGATGTAAACCGAAATAAAAGAAACAATACATCCAATAATATAAAGTTGTAGCGTAAAGAGTTTTTCTAAAGAATTTAACTCTGGCTCTGCAGAACTCAATGCCAAGAGCTCTAAAAATAAAAATGACCCAACAAGCGCAATCAGAAAACTTATCACAAACCAAAACAATTCTCTTATTATTAAATCTTTCATGTTTAAGGTCTTTTAGTAGATTTTATTTTTAGAAATGAAGACAAGTAAATTGTCAAACCTCCAAGAATAAATACAGCATAATATTTCCAAGTAGATTTGAGGAAAAACAATTCGTTTATCAAATAAATGATGGGTGTCAAAAATATAAATACTAAGATGACCATTATGAGTCTGTGAAATTGATTTTTGACAATAGAGTCCCTTACCTTCCAATCTGACAATGCCAGAACAAATCCTATGGCAACAGCAAACAAGAAAAAAATAGAAGATACTAAGAGTAAGTTCTTTTTCTTCAAAATGAAGTTACTCACTTTGATGGGATATCCTTCTATTTGTCCTACCGGATCTACCACGGGAACTGCATCGGTAGCAAACTTTGTCTCAATAACATCCCAAAGTTCATTGTAACCATTATCATATCCCAAGGCCCAAATACCAATTCCTTTAAGCTTGTTAGTAATTGCAAAATCATACTTTTTCCCAAGGGTGTAGTCATCATCAAACCAAACTTCTTTAGTCGTATTATCAGGATAAGTTATGTTAAAGTAATTGGTCATGCTTTTCTTTTCCAAAATTGGACTCAAGTTGTTTTTGGTAACAAACTCATCGTTAAAAATTGACATCACTTCCCTGTAAGTAACCTTACGCTCAAACATGGAGGAGGTACTTCCCCCCTCGCCTAGTGTTCCTTCCCACATGCTGCCATAATAAGGTAAGGCTAAAACTGTTTTTGAAGGATTGATTCCCGCTTCTAGATAGTATTTTAATGTAGTGTTCAAGCTAATGTTTTTGGTCTCAAAAGGAATCAAAGGGGCGACTGCTCCTTGAAGCTGAGGACCCGTATTGTAATCATACCCCATAATGACAAATAAATCAACAAATTTCTGAAGATCTACTACATCAAATATCTCCCTGCTGTCAACTGCGGGAAGGGTAAGTGAAATGATAGGAGTTTTAGAATCAAACTTTTGATTGAGCCTTTTCCGAAGTTCTTCTATGAATCGATTAAAACTTCCTCGTTTCAAATAAGGTAAATTCTCAAAGTTGATATCGACACCATCAGCATCTCGATCTAATAAAAGCGTTGAAAGTGAATCAATTAATACACCCCATTTCGCTTGATCACCCAAAAACGAATTATTGTTCTTGTATCCGTGGCTAGATACTGTCAATAATACTTTTGTATTTTTCAGTTTCGCAGAATCAATCATGGCGGTATTTCGCCATTCATTCATTTGTTGTGGGTTAGTGTAGGAACCCGAATTTGGATCTAATTTGTAGGAAAAATAAGAGATCGTAGAGAGTAACTCAAAAGGATAACTTTCCCAGGCGCTTCCCATCCAATAAGGATGCCATCCAAAGACTTCATTCTCAGGTTTTATTTTGCTGTACTTTTTGTTCCTTACATAATAAACCTTCTGTATCGAGTCCCAATAAAAATTTGAACTATTGATAACATCTTTTGAACCGTTTATTGCATCGTAAACATAGCCATAAGAAGTAAAGATGTTTTTTTGATCTATGGGGGTAAATAAAGTTTGCGATAGTGAGTCTGTATTGGCTGAGGAATCCTCTTCTTCAATCCCAATCAAATTTTTCACCTGATTAATATCTCTATTAAAATAACGCATATCATTTTGTGTTCTTCTCACACTTGATCTCAATTGCATTGACTCCCTTCTACAAGAAGAAAATGCTAAAGCTGCAAGCACAACAATTACAAAAATTGGTTTCGATTTCATCATTTTACAACTGAAATATTAATGTATTCGTTTAATGTGTAAGTAGTCTCCTCTTCTTCTACTTTGGATTTAATTACGTTTACTCCTACAGTTTTAACTGTAATCATGTAATCATACAACTTAGACTTATTGGTAATACGAAGTTCCCCTTTGTAGTCTTGGCTGAGTGAATCTGAACTAAAAAAACTGTAGGTTTTTGTACTATTCAGACTGAGCGCATCACCTGAAGAGTTTTTAAAATTAATGATCAAATTTTCGTCCAACGAATAGGGTAACTGGACATTCAAACCAACCTTTGTTAACTCAGATTTTGCAAAAAGCTTAAGAGGGTCATCAGGATTTTGCTCGAAAAGCTTGGTGTAATTCTCAATATCTTTTTCATTTAATCCAATCCAAAAACCCCATCCGAGTAAATTGTCAAGATCATCAACCGAGAGTGGCATTGTTAACTGGTGCCCATTGGTAATGTCCAATTGAGGAGCTAAGGTGTATTGTTTTTCATCCACAAGATGATAGATCGTATCCGCCACTTGTTTAACCACCATTTTTGTTTCCTCCAAACTATCCGTTATCTTTTCTACAATCAAGTTAGAACCTAAAGTCTTTGTAACTTTAACTTTCAAAGCCCCTTTGGTAAATCCTTTTTTTGTGATGTTAAAGATTACAGGATTGTCCTCCAATATCTTGAAAGAACCCTTAATCTTATCCTTCTTTTTTAAATCAAAGTGTTGGTATCGAACCTCAGCTCCTTCAATAAATTCAATATCAATTCCTCCATAAATCAATTCTGACAAGGCGTTATTTTTAAGACATTCAATTTCAAAATAAAACTTGTCATTTTTGAGAGCCGAATATTGAAAACTTAGAGGAGTCCCTTTGGATTCGGTCTGAGTAACCAAATTAGCTAGATAAACTGTGTCATTCTTTATTTGATCTGATAAGATATCGACCAAAAATGCTTCGTAGCCTTTAATTTTAACAGAACCAGAATCTTTTAGTTTCACTTTTAAACTGTCCAAATAATTCTCGTAATAGGAAGTTAAATCCGTTTCTGTTGCTCGGATTAGTGCTTCTGCTTCTCTGGTAAATTTATCTTCTAAAGTGGAACCAATGTTTTCTGGAACCGATACTTTAGGAGCCGATAACGCATCCAATGACACAGAAGGTGAAAAATCTGTTTCGACTGGGTTTAAAAGAGACTTGCATCCAATAAATAATAAGATAACTAAAATCAAATGCAGTAGCTTTTTTTTCATTAGCTCTAGTTTTTAGAAATTTTATTCTCAAGATCGGTGCGAATCTTTTCATACCGATCGTAAGCGTCTTGTTTTACAATGTCTTGAATTTGTTTTTCCTTTGATTTTATTTCAAAGCGAGTTGACATTTCTTTGAGTTTTTTGTTTTTCACTCTCTCATGATCCAAATTGTCAAGGGCCTTTAAATAATTTACTTCAAACTTTTTCTCGTACTCTAAAATCAGATTTTCGTATGGACCTTTACTGGACATTATTTTAGTCAAAATAGGCGCGATTTCGATCATTACAAACATCAATACAATAAACAATGAAGAGCTACTATCGAGTTGGTTAAGTGCTCTAATTTGGTCCATCAAACCATAAGACAAACTTGCCTTGAGCATTTGCTTTTCAGCTTGCATTTGACTTCTAATTAGAGCCTCGTCATCAGCCAGTTTTGCAAGAGCTGCATCTCGTTTGGCTTTTTCAGTTTTTAGTTCCTCTTGGAAGGTTTCGTATTTTTCTTTTTTACTAAAACATTCAATTCCCCTACCTCTCTTGTTGGTCCCACAAGTTCCATCACATTCGCATTTGTACTCTTGATAATATTGCTCTCTGATCAATAGCAATTCACTGTATTGCTGTTCTGTATTGTTTTTTTCAATCGTGTTATCTTCCAGTAAATTGGAGTATTTTTTATCAACATCAGATATCAGATTTGTGTTTTCAACTTTTAAATACGAATCAATCTCTGTTTTAAAAATTTGTATTTCCATAGGCTTTGAAATAATCAAAGCAATAATGATGGCAATAATAAACCTTGGAATGGCTTTCACTACATCATTCCACTTATTGTCTGAAGATCGCATGCTGGAAATTATGTACCGATCCAGGTTAAATATGATTGCCCCCCACAAAAAGGCTAAAGAAATATTTAATGGCAAAGAATCGAAAATAATGGAAAGTGCAAAAAATGAGGAAACCACAGCAAGTATTGCTGTAAAAACAATGGTCATCCCAATACTGGTGTATTTTGTAACCTCAAACCGAGGGCAATCTTTCAAAAGCTCGAAACTAGCTCCTGAACAACTAATTAAAATACGGTTAATGAAATTAACCTTATTAGTTGGGTTTGTCATTTTAATAATTTAGTAAAAAAATCTTTTACTAAGTAAAGAAAATTTTTAGTGATAGATTTCTTTTTCACAGATTTTATGGGAACTTCCACCTCCTTTTCTTTAAATAGGGCACTATCCTTAAAACAATGAAGTGAAATACTCTTTCTCTGTGTACTTTTTAGCGATTTAAAAAGGAAATTAAAATCAGTATCCTTGAAAATCTCAAACTCGTGAAATCCAGAGAGAGGCAAATTTCCCAATCCGGACTCCAGCAGTTTACCTAGCATTTTAATATTCCATGAAATCTTAACTTTTTGACCCAAATAAACCGCATATCGTTCTTGGTCGCTCGCTGAAGAACTCAGTGCAATGTATTCATTGATTACTGGGTCTAATACCTCAACATCAAAATGAATTTCCTTGATTTTTAAAACACGGACAAATACACTTTTTTTCTGGACAGTGCCTTTGTTTTTCGCAACCAAAGTAAATTTTGTGTCCTCCTCTATTGAAATACCTAGAACACCTTTAATATCAAGCTTTTTATCAATTGGATCAATCTCAACTTCATGAGCATTTAAAACCTCCCAACTTAAAATTACTTCTTCTTTTGGATAAATAATACCCCTGTCAGATTCAAATTCAATTTGAATATCTCCATCAAACATGCTCAGCTTTTTGGAATCCAGCGCTAAGCCATTAAAAAAATCATTTTTAAACCGAATAAGACCTTCCGCGTCATCAAAATTGGGCTGTTCTCGCTTACAAATCAAATATTCCTTATCAAAAATGCCAAAATAATCTTCCTTTACGAATAAATTTTTATCCACTTTCCAAAAAATCTGAACATTGAGATCAATCAATCGTTTACACAGATTAACCAGTTTCATTGATTTTTTATGACTGGTCGATACGACAACTATTTCAACCGAAATTCCATTTTCAACAGCCTCAAACAAGGTCTTTGAGATTAAAAACAGATCGTATTCATCCAGCATCAGTTGAACAATTCGATGATCCCTTAGAAGCTCTTTCTCAAGTTCAGATATTAAATCATTTGTATTGTAGAACCTGAACATTATTTATTCTTTAATTATTTTCATAAAAATACAATTCCAAATTCAAATTTTGATAAATTTGAGGATAATCGAAGTTTGATGAATCATAAAAGTAGTCTAAAAGGTTTATTGCCTTACCAAGAAGAAGATCAGTCTTTTTTCTTTGGTCGTGAAAAAGAAGTTGAGAATTTATTGCAAATTATTCAGAAAAATAAACTCATCACTTTGACCGGTGCCTCAGGTTCTGGAAAAACTTCACTCGTAAATGCTGGACTTATCCCCAGATTGAAAAAAGGATTTTTGGGTCAGGCTGGAAAAGAATGGTCTGTTTGCAGTTTTAGACCTGGGGTCAATCCCATTGAAAACATGATTGCAGCACTCACTAATAGTGGGGTTTTTAATACAGATCTACGTTCCAATACAGAAGATTTCTCAGATTACAAAAAGATCATTGAAGACGATAAAAACTTGTCCCTTTCCAAAATTTATCGAGACTCCGAGATTTACAACAAAAGAAATTTATTGATCGTTGTTGATCAATTAGAGGATATTTTTGTTTTTGATAAAATTATTAAAGAGAAAAATGAGGACGATCAATTGCTTCTTGACATCGTCTCAAGAACAGTCAGAATAAGAGAAACTTCTATTTATTTCTTAATTTGTTTACAAACAGAATACATTTCTGAACTGACCAACTATGCCAGTTTGCAAGAACTCTTTAGCAAATCTCAGTACGCTATTCAAAATATTGGTTCTCAAGGATTAAAATCTTTAATCAAAAATAATTTTACTGCCAACGGAATCGGATTTGACACTGCCGCTTTCAACCTTATTCTCAATGAATCTTTAAATGATTTAAGCTTATTGCCCAACATCCATTTTTTACTCTGTCAACTTTACAACCCTAACAGTGAAACCGTCACCGTTGAAATGATTGAATCTAAAGGTGGAGTTCACAACAACATTGGAGCAAAATTTGAAGAAGTTTTTCAATCCTTGACTGAAACCGATCAGTTAATCTTTGAAAAAATCATTAAAGCAACTGTCAATTTTGAAAATGACGAAAATCATGTCAATGCAAATTACTTTGGTGATATCTTAAAAATTTCAGGTCAAGAAAAAGTAAACTCCATCAGACTATTAAATGAATTCATATCTGAATTGGGGAACTCTATTGAGTTTTTTGAAAATAAAATCTCAGGGATTCAAAGGAAATACAAGAAAACAATAAACCTGGGAGATGTCATCGGTTTTAATTACGAAAAAAATAGAAATTGGGAACGTGAACAAAATTGGATTGAGGAGGAAAAGTTAGCCTATCAAAGCTATGCCGACTATGCAGTCTTGGCTGATAAAAATGCTTTAGACGAAATTAGCTTAATGAATTCTCCCGAACTTGAAATGGCAATCAACTGGAGAGATTCCGCTACTGTCAATGAAAATTGGGCTAAAAAATATTCTTTGAACTTCACAAAAACTATTAACTATATTTATGAAAGTGAGAAGTTTTTTAATCTCAATAAATTCAAGGAAGAGCAGCGAATAAAAAGAAAAAGGCGTATTACAAAAAATGTAATTTTGGCGGTAAGTTCGCTTACAATAATTGCCATTTTCATGGCGGTTGATGCTTACATGAGTAAAGCCAAAGCAGAAAAAAATTACATCGAAGCCAATCTGGCAAAAGATTTGGCCGAAAAAAAATCCATCGAAGCTCAAAATGCTCGGAAAATTGCCGACGAAAGTGCTGCCATGGCAATGAAAGAAAAAAAGTTAGCTGATTCGGCAAAAATTATTGCGCAAAGATCATTACGCAAAGCAGTAATTGCACAAAGACAAGCAGTAAAAAGTGCATTAGAAGCAGAAGAACAAAAAAAATTAGCCAAAGCCTCGGAGCAAATAGCAAAAGAAAAACAAAGCGAAGCTCTAATACAGAAAGACAATGCTACTAAAGCCAAAGAACAAGCAGAAAAACTAAAGCAAATCGCCCTTTTGGAAACAGAGTTTTATCCCATCATGCTTCGACTCGAAAATCTGATCAATGAATCTTCCGAGGGTGAATCCAACAGCATTATTCTAACTACAATTCGAGAAACGCTCCTGAAATATTACACTTATGAAAAGTTGATGCTGGAAACTAATTCTGGAAAAATTGTCACGGAAGGACTCTTCATTCTTTTACAAACCGCTTTAAAAGCGATGGAAAACAAGGCTAGCTACAGAGAAACCTCTATGCTCATAAAAAATATCAGACCCAATGCCTCAATTAGATCCATAAGTACTTTTAATGACAAC
This sequence comes from Flavobacteriaceae bacterium, assembly GCA_029243165.1. Classification (GTDB taxonomy): domain Bacteria; phylum Bacteroidota; class Bacteroidia; order Flavobacteriales; family Flavobacteriaceae; genus MS024-2A. Next base: position 149,777 of record JAQWSN010000007.1, on the reverse strand, counting down.
ATCATTGCCATGGGTGGAGATGACCAATATCTTTATGTTTTAAATGGAGCTACTAAAAAAGAAATTGAACCCATAAAAATCAATGAGCGCATCAGGAAGGTTGTTATTGCTAACACCAACCTAATTTATGTCGGTACTTTTAAAGGAAATGTTTATGAAATTGATTTAAAAGCACAAAACGCAAGGGATAGAAAGAAAAGAATACATAAAGCATCAAGTCTGATTAAAGAACTGCATTTCAATACCAACACCCAACAACTTTATGTCATTTCAGCAAATGATATTTCCCTGTATGATGGGCAAGATACTGCTCAAATTCATGCAACCAAATCCATCAATTCAAGTTTTTACAACCCAGACATAAACAAACTTTATGTGGCTACAGACGAAGGACTTTTCTCTGTTTTAGAAAATGAATTATTACCGGTTTCACTTCGTAAAATTAATCTCAATAACGATAAAATTTCAGCCATCTCATTTACAGAGGATCGTATGTTTTTAGGAACTGGATCTGGTGAATTGTATGCCTACAACATAATCAGCCAATCAAAAGCTAAAATCGCTCTGTCATTTGATAATAAAATTGTTCTTCACCGATCAGAAATCACAAAACTCTTTTACGATAAATCAAATGACAATTTGTACTCTGCTAGTTTTGATAATCAAGTTTTAAAGTACAACACAACATTGAGAGATGTTTCCAAAATAACCAATTCAGCTATTTCTCTGAAAGGACATCAAAAATGGGTTTGGGATATTAATTTGATCAAAGATCAACAGGGAAATTACTTGGTAATAACAGCTGATGAAAATGGAAATCTGATTTCCTGGTTTGATAAGATCGGCAAGCTAGTTCAAAAGGTTGAACAACTCGTTCTAAAAAATTGATGCGTATTTTTAATTAATAGACGCTCTATGAAATTACTTTTAATTGGTACGAGTGAAGCCTCTCAGCTTTTTATTTTAAATGCCTTATCTAATGCTTTAAAATCATTATTTGAAGGACATGACCTAAGTTTAAAACTTATTTTGATCTCTCATTTGAAAATTGATGAAAATTTTCTCTTCATTGAGAATACTTATTCTGAAATTCAATACCTAGATCGGCTATCACAACTCAAAAAAATAAATAAAGAAAGCTATGATTATTTGATTTCAATAGAAGACTCTCTTTTGGGTCTGATTGCTAGTAAAAAAATCAGCGCAGCATCCAAAATAAGCTTTAAAAGAACCTTGGGTTCTTTTGTTTTTACTAAAATAGTTCGTCAAGTACAGAAACGAAAAATTCAAATGTTAAGTTTAGAGGACCTTTCCAATTTGGTAGCAAGTATTTTCTCACATTCTATGGAAATTAAACCTAAATTTCATCTTGAAAATATGCTTGTACGAAAAAATCATGAAATGATTCACTGGATCTACAATACCAATTACGCTGTTGATTTAACCAATGCAAACTATGTTTTGATGGACTTCGATTTTTCTACGCTCCAAAAAAATAGGCAATTGGAGATGATTACCAATCTCAGCGAACAATTGATAGAAAAATTCAAACTGAAAATAATTTTTGCTACCCATCACATAGAAGATTACAATCAAATAATAAGTTCAGGTAAAATATTGACGAAAGAAAGTTTTATCAACAGTAAGCAAAAATCAATAAATGCAGTAACACATTTTCCCCTTTTCAATCATTCTGACTTAATCATCACTAACAAATTTGAAAATACTTCTATTTTAGAATTACTCAATAAGCCGTTTTACTTAATAAAAGATAAAAACACGGCTCGTAAATTATTTACCGCAAAAACCTTTTTTACAAAACTGAAAAACAAAACAATAGGTGAAGTAAGTTACATGCTTAAAAGTATTTAAACCTTAAAAGTCACATTTATGAGTTTAGAAAAAAAAAATAAAGAATTGGAGTATCGAATTTTTAACCTAGAGAAAAGCTTGGATATTGCTTTAAAAAAACTAAATCGAATCGAAGAGGCACTCCCTTTTTACTACGATGAATCTCAAGAAAACGAAAATCTAAATTCAGAAAACCTTTTGAGTTTAAAAGACGCGTGTACCTTATTAAATACAAATGAATCTAAATTAATGGAATGGGTTCAAAAAGATATTGTATCCTCTAAGCGTGTAGGAGAGATTACCTATTTCGATAAAAGTGAACTGAAAACCGTTTTCAGAAAAATGATGATACAAGATTTAGAATAAAAATTCCATACCTCATCTAATAGAATCACAATTCCCCTTTTTTCATCTGTGAAATAGCAAAATTTGCCGCACGTGCAGAAATAGCCATAAACGTTAATGAAGGATTTTGAGTCGATGTTGAAGTCATGCATGCCCCATCAGTTACAAATACATTTTTGCAATTGTATAACTGGTTCCACTTATTCAAAAGTGAGGTTTTAGGATCTTTCCCCATACGAACTCCTCCCATTTCATGAATGTCGTTTCCGGGTCGTCTTTGATTATCGTTGGTTCTGATGTTTGTAAAACCAGCTTTAGAGAACATTTCGGTGAACTGCTCAAAAAAATCTTGAATCATTTTCTCATCATTTTCATCGTAATCCACATCGATATTTAACTGGGGGATTCCCCAGGCATCCTTGACATCAGCATCTAAAGAAACCCGATTGGTTTCTTTTGGTAGGGTTTCGCCCATCATATGAGAATTGACATTCCAAAGTCCATTCTCTTTAGTTTTTAATAAATTGGATTTGAGTTGATCTCCAAATCCTTCTCGATTGGTTTCTCGCACTGGTTGTGCCCCAAAACCTGCAGCATAGCCTCTGAGAAAGTCAGTCTCTTGCTTGTAAACGTTTCTAAAACGGGGGACATAATGTGAAGTTGGCTTTGCACCCTGGGTTGTGAACTCAGGAAATCCATCATATTCGGCATGAATCGTTGCCCTGTAGTTATGGAATGCAATATGTTTTCCTAATAATCCGTGATCATTTCCCAAGCCATTTGGAAAACGATTGGATTTGGAGTTGAGTAGAATCAAGTTGGTATTCAAAGTAGCTGCGGTTACAAAAACAACTTTAGCAAAAAAATCCTCTGACTTTTTGGTCTCTGAATCAATCACGCGAACTCCTACAGCTTTTTGCTCGGTTTCATCGTAAAGAACCGAATGAACTACCGAGTTGGGTTTTAAAGTCAAGTTTCCTGTCTTTAAAGCCCATGGAATAAGTGTTGAATTCGCATTAAAATATCCTCCAAGTGGGCAACCTCTTTGACAAATTCTTCTGCTCATGCACAAGCCCCGCCCTTGCTCAACAAAAATAGGCTTACTCTCGGTAAGGTGGGCGCATCTTCCGTAAATTACATGTCGATCTTTGTAATGCTTTTTCATTTGTTGACTGAAATAATCTTCTACAACATTCGATTCCCAAGGTTTTAAAAAATCTCCATCGGGAAGCACATCCAATCCGTCTTTATTACCACTCACGCCAACAAAACGCTCTACGTAGGTGTACCAATCTGCTAAGTCTTCGTATCGAATGGGCCAATCTACAGCAAAACCGTCACGAGCTGGACCTTCAAAATCGAAAGGACTCCAACGTTGAACTTGTCTAGCCCACATGATCGACTTCCCCCCTACTTGATAACCTCGAATCCAGTCAAAGGGCTTTACTTGTCCATAAGGATGTTCCTTATCTTTTACAAAAAAATGCTTTGCATCCTCTCTAAAAGCATAGCATCGACTCGCAATCGGATTCTCTTTAATTTCTTGTGAAGTCAAACGCCCTCGATGTTTAAATTCCCAGGGCTTCATATTGGTTGTTGGATAATCTTTTAGGTGCTCAACATTCGGGCCTCGTTCTAATAACAATGTTTTAAAACCCTGTTCACTAAACTCTTTTGCAGCCCAGCCCCCGGACATTCCTGCTCCAACCACAATAGTATCAAAAGTATTCGACTTCATTTTCATTTGAAAAAATTAAATTGCCACCCGACCCAAATAGCGCCCGGGCATAAATTCGTAATTTAGGTATTGAGTAAGATAGTTTTCAGAAGTCTCAAAATGAAGAAGACAGTACTTTTTTAAAAGGTTTAAAAACTCTGTGACCACAGTACTTGCATAAAATTGATGTTCCAAAAATTTGTTTTGTTCTTCAGGGGTCAGATTCGCAAAATCAAGTTCATGGGTTGGAGACAAACTTGTTTTAAATGCTTCCATACCTCCTACAAAAATTGAAATTTCTCTTGGAGAACCACAATCATTTATCATGGTCATTACAAACTGACCACGATTTTCTGTCGTGGGAAAGTTTATGGGATCTTCAGCCAAGATAGTGTTACAGAGAAGACTAACCAAGGTTTGATCTTTTCTCTTAAAAAGCGGAAAATTGGAATACACCAATTCAGGCTCTTGCTCACAAGCATAGGGTAATAAAAACATACTACCTGTCAAGAAACCAACATTCTGAATGGCTTTACGTCTATTCATAAAACTAAAATTCCCGATACGTTCCACTCAAAAATTCGTTAGCTTCTGGTTCTTTGAATAAGGCTTTTGCACTGTCCCAGTGAAGCGTTTTTTTTGGAAACCTCCCAGCAATAACTCCTAACAAAATTGTTTCTGTCAGTTTTGCAGAATAAGAAAAAGGTGCGGAAACCGTATCCTTCCCAAGACAAGCATCTACAAATTGATGGTAGTGTTTAGGGGCATCTTTTTCGTAATCATTTTTTGTTGTCCCTAGTGAACCGTCTGGATCGTATTTTGAAACATCAATTTCTTGGTATTCACCATCTACAATATGCCTTGGGAGTTCCATAAAATGCGGAAGTAAAAGTTTCCCTTTTTCACCAATAAACATCGCTCCTTGCAAAGGAAGTTTGTCTTTATTTGGAAGTTTTAACTCCTTGTTTTTCGATGGTGCTCCTTGACCATCAGACCAAACCCATGTTAAGGTTTCAGAGGTGTACTTAGTTCCTGGAAAAGTGTAGGTTACATGATTGTTTTCTGGAAAACTAAATCCATTAGGTTTTCTACATTTATTAACAATTGTTTTGGGTACATCCAAAGCCAATGCGTTGTAGGGTGTGTCAAAAATATGAACCCCCATATCGCCTAAAGTGCCACATCCGTAATCTACTAACTTTCTCCAGTTACCTGGATGGTAAACCGTTTCTTTGTAAGTCCGCTCGGGTGACGTACCCAACCATAAATTCCAATCCAAAGAATTTGGAACAGTATCTTGACCTTTTGGAATGGGACCATCATAACCCCAGTTTTTTGGTGACCAAGCATGAACTTTTCGCACTTTTCCAATAATTCCAGACTGAATTAATAATGTTGCTAATTTGTAATCGTAAAAAGAATGAACTTGAATTCCCATTTGGGTAATTAGATTTTTTTCTGCTGCCATTTTACGCATGGCTCTGGCTTCAGAGACATAATGAGTTAAAGGCTTTTGACAATAGACCGCTTTATCATGTTCCATTGCCATCAGTGAAGCAGGAGCATGAGTATGATCTGGCGTAGAAACGATGACAGCATCAATTTGATTATGCATTTCTTTGAGTAGTTCACGATAATCTGAAAATATTTTTGCTTTTGGGTACAATTTGTGAGCAGCCTCAAGATTTTTTTGATCAACGTCACAAAGTGCTGTAACATCAACCGCTTCATGAGATGCTATTGATGCTAAATCTGCACCTCCCATTCCCCCTACCCCTATGTGGGCAGTACGAAGTCTCTTAATTCCTTTTGAAAAAGCAAACATTGATGAAGGGAGCAAAGCCGTTCCTGCAAGTACTGCAGATGTTTTAATAAATTCTCTTTTTTTCATCATAATTGAGTTTGGTTCGATAATTTTTTAAAAATTGAAAGCATCTAAAGTTTAACGTTATTTCAAGTATGCTTTATTAAGTTTCAAGTTACACAAGAAAAAAACATCATAAAAGTTTTGGAATCAACTTTTTTTGAAATGGAGTGAAATTTTTAAAAGCATATCGTTTTTTGTTTACGAAAAATTATCTTCAAAACAATAACTTTTGTTTGTTTATTTCAAAATTTTAATCAAAAAATGCTATCTTTGTTATTAAATACTTCATAAAATGAATGCAATCAAATCTTTCCTAATAGCCCTTCCCCTAATGGCTATTTTTACTACGACACATGCACAAACAAGTGAAAACCCTTGGGCAATTGCTGTAGGTGCTGACCTCATAAATCTTCAAGGTGAAAATGTGAATTCTGCTCTCAAATTTGGTGCACCTGCTTTAAGTCTTTCACGATATCTGGGTGCTGGTTTCTCAATAGGAGCTCAGTACGCAGTAGGCAATGCCGAAAATAATGGAGTAGATTTAGACTACAATTCACTTGATGGTATCGTAAAATACAATGTTTCGGAGGGTAAAGTATTACCTTATTTATTTGCTGGTTACGGATTAAGCAAAATCTCTGAAGGTAAAAATGATGACTATGGCTTTTTCCCTTCCACAGAATCTTCAAGAACAGTCCTCGGTGGTGTTGGTGTAAATTTTTATCTAGATGATAACTTTGCAATCAATGTTAGTACTTCCTACAGGGGTTCAAATGAAATGAACAGTTACAATCATTTACAACACATAATAGGGTTAAGTTACAATTTTGGAGCAGGAGATGCTGATAAAGATGGTGTTCCTGACCAAAAAGATACTTGTCCTGATGTTCCAGGGCTTAAAGAATTTGACGGTTGTCCAGATTCAGATGGTGATGGAATTCCAGACAACAAAGACAGATGTCCTGATCTGGCCGGACCCGAAGAATTTCAGGGGTGTCCTGATAGCGATGGAGATGGAATTGCAGATCCAGACGATGCTTGTCCTGAAAAAGCAGGTTCTGCGGCTATGAACGGTTGTCCTGACAGTGATGGTGATGGCGTTGGCGATCACGAAGATCGTTGTCCTGAAGTTGCTGGTGATCCAGCCAACAATGGGTGTCCTTGGTCCGACAGAGATAATGATGGTGTGCCAGACAAAGACGATGCTTGTCCTGATGTAGAAGGGACTATTGCTAGCAATGGTTGCCCAGATGCACCTACTGATCTAATAAATTTCATTAACAGCGAACAGAATCGTTTCCTTTTTAGCGCAAGCAGCAGTAAGCTTAGTGCAGAAAATATTGCAATTTTAGATAATATTAAAGCCCTGTTAAGCCAGTATCCTAACGTGACCATTACAGTAGAAGGGCACGCTTCAAGTGACGGAAGTTCAGCATACAATCAAAAACTTTCTGAAAAAAGAGCAGCCGCTTTAAAAGATCATTTGGTTACTAGCGGAGTTTCTCCCGATAGAGTCAAAACAATTGGCTACGGTGAAACAAAACCTATTGATGAAAATAATACTGCTAAGGGTAGAAAAAACAATAGAAGAGCAGAAATTAATAGAAGTGCTAAACTTAAAATTGATTAAACAATAAATGATTTACAATAACAAAAAAACCTCCTAATTAGGAGGTTTTTTTCTGAGTTCAACATTAAATACCACTTGACCAATGAAAAAACTACACTTAATAACTTTGTCATTTTTATTCGTTATTAACATAAATGCTCAAAATAGAGAAATTCCAGTAGATACAGTAGTCACAACAAACCATTCCACCCAAATAAAAGGAGTAACAATCAATTATCAGGCGCAGACTGGTACTCAGCCTGTTTGGAACAAAGAGGGTAAGCCTATCGCCACATTGTTTTACACTTATTACCGAAGAACAAATATCAAAAACGGAAGCCAAAGACCCTTAATTTTTTCATTTAATGGAGGCCCAGGCTCAGCATCAGTTTGGATGCATTTAGCCTACACGGGACCTAAAATTCTAAAAATTGATAATGAAGGTTATCCCGTTCAGCCCTACGGTTACAAAAGCAACCCTAATTCCATTTTAGATGTTGCCGATATCGTGTTTATTAATCCTGTAAACACAGGCTATTCTAGAATGGTTGAAGTTGACGGAGAATTACCCGACAGAAAACAGTTTTTTGGAATTAATGAAGATATTGCATATCTGGCAGAATGGCTGACCACGTTTGTTAGTCGAAAACAACGATGGGAGTCACCTAAGTATCTCATAGGAGAAAGCTATGGAGGAACACGAGTTATGGGATTATCAGCTGCCCTCCAAGAAAGTCAATGGATGTACCTCAATGGTGTAATTATGGTATCTCCTGCAGATTACAAGGTAATTCGCGTGGGTGGTCCTGTTTCCTCTGCACTAAATCTTCCCTATTACACAGCAGCTGCCTGGTATCATCAAAAATTACCTTCAAGTCTTCAACAAAAAGACTTAACAGATGTGTTGCCAGAAGTAGAAAGTTTCACTCTTGACAAGTTAATTCCAGCGCTCGCTAAAGGAGGTTTTATTTCTGAAAAAGAAAAAATGGATGTTGCCAATAAAATGGCTGAATACTCTGGACTTTCTCTTGAATCCATTCTCCAAAATAATTTGGACATTCCTACGCAGTTTTTCTGGAAAGATTTACTTCGGGATCAAGGAAAAACCATTGGGAGGTTAGATTCCCGTTATTTAGGGATTGATCGGAAAGATGCTGGAGTAAGGCCTGACTACAGTGCTGAGCTCACTTCTTGGCTTCACTCCTTTACACCCGCAATTAATCACTACATCCAAAAAGAACTTCGATTTAAGACCGATATCAAATACAATATGTTTGGTCCTGTGAGACCATGGAATAATGACAATGACAATACACGAGAGGACTTGAGACGTGCCATGGCAGAAAACCCATACCTAAGGGTTCTTTTCCAATCAGGATATTATGACGGTGCAACCACCTATTTTAATGCAAAATACACCATGTGGCAAGTGGATCCAAGTGGAAAAATGAAAGATCGATTCGATTTTAAAGGTTACCGGAGTGGACATATGATGTACCTTCGCAACGAAGACTTAATTCAAGCAAACGAAGATATTCGGATTTTTATCGAATCTACCTCCTCTAAGGGTAAGGCTGCAAAATACTAGATATCACATCGTCGGATTGCATCGGCAAGTGAACTAAGCCCCTCTTTTGTTTTGTCACGAGGAATAAATTCTTGAGCAACATAGCCTTCGAAACCTAACTCAACAATTGCTTCCATAATCGCAGGATAAAATAGTTCTTGAGTCTCATCAATTTCATTTCTCCCGGGGACTCCAGCTGTATGGAAATGACCATAATATTCTTTATTCTCTCTAATGGTTCGGATTACATCACCTTCCATTATTTGCATATGATAGATGTCGTACAATAACTTAAAATTATTTGAACCCAAAGCCTTACATAGGGCAACTCCCCACTCGGAATTATCACACATGTAGTCATTGTGATCTACCTTTGAGTTTAAAAGCTCCATATGCAATACAACTCCGTGTTCTTCAGCCAATGGGATGATTTCCTTAAGGCCTTTTACACAGTTTTTTAATCCGGTTTGCGGGTCAATTCCTCTGCTGTTCCCGCTAAAACAGATGAGATTTGTCCATCCCGCTTCGGCAACCATAGGAATGTGACGTTTGTACTGTTTTATCAATTCTTCATGATATTGAGTGTCACACCATCCTTTACTTAAATCGCGTGTAGATTTACCTTCCAAGTCACCGTAACACATGGTAGAAGTTAATCCATACTTCTTTAAGGTATCCCAACCCTCGGCACCAATAAGATCAATTCCGATCAATCCTATTTTCTTAGCCTCCTGAGCTAGGGTTTCTAGTGGAATGTTGCTAAAGCACCATTGGCATACGGAATGATTTATATTTCCTTTTAAAGGTTCTAACTCATTCGATTTACTAGTGAAATCAACCTTGGGAATTGCTAAAGCACCTGAACCTAGAGCCATTGTTTTGATTACATTTCTGCGATTTATGTTTCTTTCTGATTTCATTTTTGTTTGGATTAAAGTACAATATAAATAATTTTATTCTAATTTTTTGTGGAGCATCTCTTCCCATTTCCATGCACTCGAAAGTGCTTCTTCTAAACTATAACGAGCCTTCCACCCAATTTCTCTTTCTATTTTTGAGACATCCGCATAAGCCGCAATTGTATCTCCAGTACGCGGTTCCGAGAGTTCGTAAGAAACCTTTTTACCTGTTGCATTTTCAAACATTTGAATTAACTCTAAGACACTAACACCATTTCCAGTACCTACATTGTAAACTTCACAAGACTCTGAGTTTTGCTTATTAAGCAAGTAGTTTAGACTGTCCACATGAGCCTGAGCCAAATCCATTACATGAATGTAATCTCGAATACAAGTTCCATCTGGAGTGTCATAAGAAGACCCAAATACTTTAAGAACAGGTCTGATTCCCTTAACAGTTTGAGTCAAAAAGGGCACCAAGTTTTGTGGCACTCCAACAGGATACTCTCCTATTTTTGCCGAATCATGAGCTCCAACAGGATTAAAATAACGCAGTAAAATAGTACTGAAATCTGGGTGAGCTTTGCAACAATCTTGGATTATTTGTTCCCCAATCTTTTTTGTATTTCCATAGGGTGAAGTTGCAGGTTTGAGAGGTTCATCCTCAGAAATGGGAAGGTTTTCTGACTGACCATAAACGGTACATGAGGAACTGAAAATAAAAGGAATTGTTTTATTTATGGAATGCTTTAAAAGTTGATTTAAGCCTCCTAGATTATTTTTATAGTATCGAAGTGGTTCAGAAACACTCTCCCCAACAGATTTATAAGCAGCAAAGTGAATTACCCCTTCAATGTCAGGATGTTCAGTAAATAACTCATCCATCTGAGTTTCATTTCCAACATCTAATTTCTTGAAAACTGGAGCGCTCCCTGTTATGGATGTTATGCCATCCAAAACTTGAATACGCGAATTCTCCAGATTATCGACAACCACAACATCCACTCCATTTTGTAATAAAAGTGTAGCAACATGTGAGCCAATGTAGCCCAATCCTCCAGTAATTAGTATTTTCAACTGATTTTTTTTAGGTTAACTCCCATCCTTTTCTGTAGGCTCTTCCCACAAATTGGTTAGCAGGTTCGAAGTTTTTGATTTTCATTGCATTTCCATCCCAAAGCAATTTCTTACGACCGATAAACTCTGGACGCTTTTTGCTATCATTCTTTAACATATAACTTCGGATGGCAATATTACCCATCAAAACGGTTTCAGTAAGAGGTCCAGAATAATCAAAAGAAGAAGTTAATGATTTGTGCTCCTTACTGTTAAATCCTGATTTACATGCATCTACCCATTGACGCTGATGTCCAAATTCAGGTTCGTTAACTTTTACTTTATCAGGCTCAATAACAGGCTCGCCTTTCAAATACATTTTAGGATCTGCTCCATACGCATCACAAGTAATTACTCCTTTTTCTCCGATCATTATCACTCCATTTGGTTCAATTGATACATTGGTGGGTAGCAATTCTGGATGGAAAGGTTTAATTCCACCATCTGACCAGGTCATTTGCAGAGGAACATCATTTTTATCTGTGGCATCAAAATGAAGTGAAACAACAGAAGAAGGAGGGCAGCCCTCAGGAAAATGATTGGCAGTCCACATTTTTTCATAAACTGATCCAACACTACATTCAACATCTGTGGGGTATTTAAGTCCTAATGCCTTAAAAGGGATGTCGATAAGATGGCAGCCCATGTCGCCAAGAGCTCCCGTTCCAAAATTCCACCATCCTCTCCAGTTGAAAGGATGCATTTCAGGAATAAAATCCGTTTCCTGAGCGGGACCTAACCACTGATCCCAGTTCAAGGTATTGGGCTTAGCATTCGCATCAGGAGAAGGCATTTTACCTCCCTGAGGCCATACGGGTCGGTCAGTCCAAACGTTTACTTCCGAAATTGATCCAATACGCCCGTCTGTAATCCATTTTTGAATTTGTAATTGATCAGGATTCGAAGCACCCTGATTTCCCATTTGACTAACAATTTTTTTATCACGAGCCATTTCGGTCAATAAACGAGCTTCGTAAATATTATGCGTTAGGGGCTTTTGAACGTAAACATGAATTCCACGTTGCATAGCATAAACAGCTGCTGCTGCATGGGTATGATCTGGAGTTGAAATCGTAACAGCATCAATATCCTTCTCAGTATCTAACATTTCTTTAAAGTTGTCATAGAATTTAGCTTCTGTAAACTTCTTTGTAACTCTTGAAATTCTATTTTTGCCAGAAGTATCTACATCACAAAGTGAAATTACACGTTCTCTACCTCGAACAGATGCATTCATAATATCGCTTGAGCCTTTGCCTCCTGTGCCAATGGCAGCAAGAGCTAACTGATCACTAGGGGCTGTGTAGCCAACGCCTCCTAAAACGTGACGAGGAACAATAAATACACTGCTTGCAACTAACGAACTTTTGACAAAATCTCTTCTTTTAATTGAATTTGAGGTAGGCTTTTTAGACTCCATTTGAATTAATGTTTTTAGCACTCTAAACTTACAAAAAAACTTAAAAAAATCGGCTTAAGGGACTAAAAATTCGCCTTGCCATCCATCTTCAATTAAAAATTTAGCTCTCAAATGATTGGGTCGCTTTAACTTTAAATATTCAATCTGATAGGCCTGAAATTTAAGTTTTATGAAATAGCCTTTTTCAAAATCATATTTAACCGCATCGGGGCCTTTAACAGAAACTCCTGGACCTTGAAGACTGCAGTAATCCTTTTTAGTTGGTTCTGGTAATTGATTAAATTTTTCGGGAGAAGATTTACTTTCAGTCAAATTGACTTTAATTGTCAGTTGTAATAACTGATTGGGATCATAGAACAATAATTCAGCTCTTTTATCCTCTTTAAGCTCCTCAACTTTTTTTGATCTAGAATCGGTAAATATTGTCAAAATTAAATTTTCCGAATCAAAATCTCTTAAAACAACCGTTCTTGACTGTGGAGCTCCGTTTAGCGATAGGGTCGATAAAGTAAAATATCGAAAGGGATGCTTTTTGTGTTTTAAAGCACTTTTAAGTTGTTTTTTAGAATCTTTTAATAGTGTATCTAGCATGCTCAGAGCGTATTTTGTTTTATCCATGCATTCGTCCTGAGCACTGCATTCTGCTGAATGTCTGCCCAAAAAAGATTGATGTCTGCGAAATGATAATTTTTTACAAAGGAAAGGAAAAAACGCTTGGGTACTCTAGGAACACTGGACCATAGCATCCCGTCTACAAGTTGCACCGATAAACTTTGAGGGTAAATTTTCTTATCGGAATACAAGACACCCAAATGTTTTGTTTTATCGGTAAACTTTTCTGTATTCCAAGTAATAGGATTCGTTACAACACCTCCCCGATACCATTCTTCGTAGCGCTTGGGTAATTTTTTCATTCTGTAAGTATTCCAACTAAGATAGCCCCCTACTGCATCAGGTTTTTTAAGTTCAGTAATCTCTTTAAACATTGAGTTTTCAACTTTTACCCCAATGAGATAAGCAGCAATAAGTTTTTTTTGAAGTGGTTTGCCGTCAAAATATTCTTGAATTAATTTTTTAGCATGGAGTGAACCTTGGCTGTGGGCAGCTATTATTATGGGCTTTTCCTTATTAAAGTTTTTTAAGTAATATTCAAAAGCGCGTTTTATGTCTTGATAAGCTAAAAGTCCCGCCTCCTGTCCTTTTGATGCATAAGGTTCAACAAAAATTCTGTAATGAGCTTGGCGGTAAAAAGGCATGTAAAGATTGGCCGCCTCACACCAAGCTGATGCCTGAAAAGCTGCTGGTTTCTCTATTACATCCTTTCGGATTGAACTGAGGTGATAATCCGCATTCCAAGCACCATTTTTTTTATCTACAAACATGGTTGGATAAATAAAAAAAACATCTGCAGGTTTTGGCTTGGACTCTCCAACAACTTCTTTTAGTGCTTCTGGAAAATGTTTCGGCAAAACAACCCAATCTTTAGTTAGACTGTAATCTGGAGCAGGGGGTGCCGTTTCATAATTAAAATCAGAAGTTTTGTACATGGGTTTGCACGAATGAAAAAGGAACAGGCCCCATAGAACGATGCAAATCTTTTTCATTTTTTGTTTAAAGATAAGCATTGTTCAACTAAAATAAATTAAATCCAAGTTTAGAAATGCTCTTCTTACACTTTTCAATTTTTTGAAAAAGAATAATTACATTTACATGCATTAAAAAAAAATTCATGAAAAAAATCATCTTCATTATTAGCCTTTCTCTTGTGTTTGCTACAAGCTGTAAAAACACCCAAAAAAAAGAAACTGAATTTCCCACTACAGTTGAGGTGAAAATTGATCGAACTGATTCTTTGTCAAAAGCTACAGTGACAACTAAAAAAACAGTTAACGGTCAAGTCTCAGAAGAAATTCAAGTCTTTGAAGGAACTCATCAAGAGGTCAAAGAAAAAGTAGAGTTGATTACTGCTGAACATGAAAATGATGATTCCATAAAAAACACTACTCGTAAAACTGTCAAAAAAATTCAGTTTCAATTAGACCCTAAAAGTGGTAGCAATACTCAAGGAATTGTTACACTCACAGAGGCCGATGGTCAAGTAACTTTCGAAGCTATGATTGATGGACTTAGTGAAGGATCTCATGCTATTCACATTCACGAAAAAGCGGACTGTTCCTCAGACGATGGAAAGTCAAGTGGTGGACACTGGAATCCTACCTTCGAAAACCACGGTGCATGGGGTAGCGAAACAGGATTTCACCGAGGTGACATAGGTAATTTTATGGCCAATGCTTCTGGTGAAGGAATTGTTACGTTAACCACGGATCTATGGTGTTTGGATTGTGATGACCCTGTTAAAAATGTGATGGGTAAGGCCGTTATTGTTCATCAGGGTGAAGACGATTTGGTTTCTCAACCTTCAGGTGCTGCTGGTGCAAGAATTAGTTGTGCTGGAATTATTTATTAATCAAATATCCCATTTTCGGAGTTGATTTAATATTTCCTGTGCTTCGATCTCTTCCTTAGACAAAACTTTTAAATGCGAGGGGTGTTGCTCAATTGCATATTGGATTTGCTCTAAAATGGCCTCAACGCTATCGTTTTTATAATCAATTTGCAAGGGCTCCTTAATAATCATAGACTGAAGAATACCCCTTTTTTTAATCATCAGTCCTTTTTTATCAAAAGAACGTCTGAAACCATCAATTACAATAGGAATGACAATAGGTTTGTATTTTTTTATGATATGTGCCGTTCCTTTTCGAACGGGTTTAAAAGGTTTGGTGGTCCCTTGAGGAAAAGTAATGACCCAACCATCGTCTAAAGCAACCCCAATATTTGTAATATCACTCATCTTAACTTGACGATTAATATCTTGACCGCTTTCTCTCCAAGTTCGTTCGATAGAAATGGATCCTGCATAGGCCAAAATACGGGGCAACAAACCCGACCTCATAGTTTCTTTGGCAGCAACATAGTACATATTAAGTTTTGGGCTCCACAAATAGCCCACGTTTTTGATATTATCAATTCTTCCGCTCAAACTCGCATTAAAAACATGAAACATCGCTACAACATCTGCAAAATAGGTTTGGTGATTCGAAATAAACAGAACCTTATTCTCAGGTAAATTTTTAATAATTTCTGAACCCTCGATATGCAACTGATTAAACCCTCGATACCTTCTGTGTGTCATAAATCCTAAATAACGTATGAGCCATTTTTTTAGGATTAGGTAATGCCCAAAGGGGTTCTTTTTAAACATATGTGCGATCAAGATATGATGTCAAATATATGCTTTATTCTACAAGCGACTTTCTAAAAAAATCTTAAATTCAAATAAAATCATCGCCGTTGCTCCCCAAATAATATGATGATCATAAACAAAACACGGTACCCTTTTTCCAAAAGCTGATCCTTCTTTTAAGATTCTTTTTTCAATTTTAAAGCTCATCAGAGTCTTTAAGGGCAACTCAAGATGTTGAGCAACTTCTCGTTTATCTAAATTAAAATTGGGATAATACATTTCAGCATGAACAAAGGGACTCACCAAAAAATTACTTGGAGGAATGTACGTTGGGCTTAGTGACATTAGCGGAATTGGTGCATCTAACGAAGTGCCCAATTCTTCATTGCACTCCCTCAGGGCCGTATTCCAAACAGAAGAATCATTTTCATCTTTCTTTCCGCCAGGAAGACTAATTTGCCCGGAATGAACTCCTTCATACTCCGAGCGTCTTATCAAAGAAAGATGCATTTCTCCCTTTTTAGGATAACAAAAAAGCAATACCGCTGCTTTTTTTGCATTTGAAAAGGAATTAAGATCTTTATTCACATATTTCATTCGTTCAGCCAATAACATTTGATTATGAAGAGGTTTTTCTGAACGATTGAAATCTTTTACATTTGAAAAACAGTTAGAAAATTTTTGATAATCCATGTTAAAAGTAAAAATAGTCATTCTCGCCTTAGGTATTCTAATGCTAAACATACAATGTAGTAATTCGAAGAAAAAAACGTTAAAGCCTCTGGTCAAAGAACAAAAAACTGAAGAGGAAAAGAATGATACCCTGAAAAATTTAAAGAAGCCACAAGAAAAAGAAGAGAAAACTATTTTACTTAACGATCAAAATGCTATTCCATTTTTTTTCAACTACCAAAAGAAAAATTTAGAAGATAAAGTTCGGATTTCAACTCGTTTTGGCGATATCGACATACAACTCTACAAAAATACACCTTATCATAGAGCCAACTTTATCTATCTTACTAAAAAAGGATATTTCAATGGTAGTACTTTTCATAGGGTAGTTCCAAATTTCATCATACAAGGTGGTAATTCTGACCGAGCAGAAACTGCTGATAAAAGGCGTAAAATTGGAAAGTACCTTCTGCCTCCTGACACTCGAAAAGGATACAAGCACCACCGAGGAGTAATTTCTATGCCAAGCAGCGAAATTGAAAATCCGCATAAATTAGCATCTCCCTACGAATTTTTTATCGTACAGCAAAGTCCAGGAGCCTACCACCTTGACGGTTCTTACACCGCTTTTGGCAAAGTAATCAAAGGAATGGATGTTGTTGACAAAATCAACAAACAAAAAGTAGATAACCGAGAAGCTCCTCTGACTAATATTCATATGCAAGTTTCAATAATTAAATAATATTTTCTTATCAACACTTTTCATTTTGAGATTTTTTCTAATAAAAAGTCGTTTATTATTTTTTAATATAAGTTTTACTTATTAACTTTATGAAAATCATAAGAAATGACACTAACTCAATTAAAATACACCCTGGCAGTTGCCGAGGAAGGTAATTTCACTCTTGCCGCAGAAAAGTGCTTTGTAACACAACCCACCCTAAGTATGCAAGTCCAAAAACTTGAAGAGGAGTTGGGCATTCAACTCTTCAACAGAAAATCAAAACCCATTACCTTAACTGCAGTAGGGGAAAAGATTATTGTTCAGGGAAAAGTCATTCTTGAGGAAGCTAAGCGAATGAGTGATATTGTTGCAACCGAAAAAGGCATTATCGAGGGGCGTTTTAGACTCGGTATCATCCCGACGGTTATGCCTACACTACTCCCTTTATTTTTAAATACATTCATCAAAAAATATCCAAAAGTCAATTTAAAAATTGAAGAACTCAATACCGCTTCAATAATTGAAGAACTGACCTTAGGAAAACTTGATGCTGGCATAGCGGCCACTCCTTTGGATCATCCACAACTTATCGAGAAACCACTTTATTACGAGCCCTTCGTGGGCTACATTCCTAAGCCACACCCCCTTTCTGCTTTAGATAAATTAGAAGTAGAAGACCTTGAAAAAATGGATGTTCTTGTTCTCGAAGACGGACATTGTTTCAGAGAACACGTTCTTAAATTATGTCAGGCAACCCGTGGCTCAAAGTCATTTGATTTGAAAAGTGGGAGCTTCGAAACATTAATCCAGTTAGCAAATGAAGGAATGGGCATGACCCTGCTTCCCTACCTACACACAAGAGTATTGTCTAAATATGGTAACGAAAACCTAAAGTATTTCAATACTCCCGAACCAGCAAGAGAAATAAGCATGATTCAAAGTAAGAATCTACTCAAATTACCAATTATCGAAGCCCTTTCCAACACCATTGAAGGCGTTCTCAGGGGCGCAATTAAATTCGAGAATATTAAGGTAATTACACCAAAGTAAATACATCTGAATTTGATGAAATTACCAAACGTAGTTCAGAATTATTCTTAACAAACCCTTTGACCCAATCAATTAGTTCAATTCGCTCTTCCGGCTCAAGCAAACGATAGGCTTTAGTAAACTCCTTTTTGAATAGGGTTGGATCAAAACTTACTTTTTTGAGGATCGCTCTACAATAATTCAAATCTCTAGACATATTCAATTGGTTTAAAATAATAATCAATTTAGGAAGATTTATGTTTTTAAAATGTTGTAAAAAAGTTAAAAAAATAAAAATACTACTATGTTATGCATAGTTCTATCTTTTATTCATATATTTGCAATGCAAACTTATGAAGTTATGAAACTCGAAAATACAACAGCGCAAATGCGGAAAGGGATTTTAGAATTCTGTATACTTTCTTTGATTTCAGGGGGAGACTTGTACACCTCTGAAATTTTAGAAGCATTAAAAAAAGGGAAAATGCTTGTTGTAGAAGGTACAGTATACCCTTTACTTACTCGATTAAAAAATGCTGATCTTTTGCAATACCGTTGGGAAGAATCTACTTCTGGACCCCCAAGAAAATACTATTCCATAACGCCCAAGGGGGAGACCTTCTTAGCCGAACTTAAGCAAGCTTGGAACGAACTTAATAAAGCCGTAAAAATCATCACTCAAAAAAAATAGCTCCACATGAATAAAACTGTAAACATCAATCTAGCAAGCACCTTTTTTCATATCGATGAAAGTGCTTATGCCAAATTAAAATCCTATTTAAAAACACTTGAAAATGGATTTAAAAATACCGTAGGTAAAGAAGAAATCTTAAAAGACATCGAAGCGCGGATCGCGGAACTGTTTCAAGAAATAAAAACAAATTCTGACTATGTCATTAGCGAAGCTGATGTAGATAAAATTATTTCTGTTTTAGGGCAGCCTGAAGATTTTATTACCGAGGAAGAAGAAGATTTTATTCAAACCGAAGAACCCATTCGTAAAAAACTATTTCGTGATCCTGACGACAACTACATTGCTGGAGTTGCTTCTGGTTTGGGACACTATTTTGGTATTGATGCTTCTTGGATCCGACTAATCTGGTTGTTTTTGGTCGTCTTCTCTGGGGGAACATTTATTACAATTTACATTTTATTCTGGATTCTTGTACCCGAAGCGAAAACTACTGTTGATAAACTCAAGATGAAAGGGAAGCCTGTAAATATCTCTACTATAGAAAAAAAAAATAAAGAAGAGTTTGACGAAGTATCATCAAAGATTAAAGATATTGATTACGAAAAAGCTTCAAATTCTTTAAAAAAAAAGTCAAGAAATTTTTTTCATTTTTTAGAAGAAACGCTAAGGGCAATTCCAAAAGTAATTCTTAAAATATTCGGGATTTTATTCTTGATTATTTCAATCTCCACCATCATCACAATACTAACAACAGGGATTGTTTTATTATTCTTTGGAACAGTACTATGGCCTTTCGATTTCCTTGGTTTTGATTTAATTCCCAACGTATTAGGAGCCCTTTCTGTATTTTTATTTATCCTAATCCCTTTTTTGTTTTTATTTTCCTTAGGCGTTCGTCTTTTAAGGGGGAACTCCAGTACATTCGGAAGTGTAGGAAGAATAATTCTACTTGGACTTTGGATTGCAGCAATCGCTACTTTTGTTACCCTAGGTGCCAACGAAATCAGGAGTCATCGTGTAACTGCAACAAAAAAAGAAAACCATCCCTTACCGCTTAAACTCAATGACACTTTAAAAGTGCAAATTTTTCCTATTCAAGAAAACACTACCGTTTGGGAATTTGAAAAAAGTAATCCATTAAACAATCTTTTCACAAGGATTAGAGAAGACAGAAGACAAGTTTCACTTTCCGTCAAGAGAAGCAGGGAATCACAATCAACCCTACAAATCAAAGCCTCTGCAAAAGGATCGAACGAAAAGAGAGCGCAAAAAAAAGTTCAGCAAGTTAACTATCACTGGGAATTGGGAGGTGATAAACTTTATTTAGATCAATTTATTTCGAACAAAGAATTAAGTAGTTTGGTACATAAAGATATTGCACTTACACTTCATCTAGCAGAGGGACAAATACTAAATCTGGATCGTAACCTTAATACACTCATGCAATATCCTGTAAAAAACGATCAGGGATTTCATAGTAGAAAAACAGCAGGTTACTTATGGAAAATGGGGGTTGAAAAACTTGAATGTTTAGATTGCCCGCCCAACAAAAGTAAATTACAGCTTGAATACCAAGATGCTGATGGAGACGAAAAGCTCCATTTGAAAGTAGATGAAGATGGAATACGACTTAAAACAGAATAAAGTTTGAAGAAAGGTTATTTGAGGTTTGCATTAACTTTTTTTAATGTTATATTTGCGCACACTTTTTCGGGGTGTAGCGTAGCCCGGTCATCGCGCCTGCTTTGGGAGCAGGAGGTCGCAGGTTCGAATCCTGCCACCCCGACTTTGTAATACCGATCTTCTATTCGGGATGTGGCGCAGCCTGGTAGCGCACACGCATGGGGTGCGTGGGGTCGCAGGTTCAAATCCTGTCATCCCGACTAAATTTTTCATAAACCTCAATTTTGTTAATTTAAACAGATACTCCTCTATCTTAAAATAACACTGATTGAGTTGTATCTAACAAATTATGAATTTCGTTCTCTACTGAGGATCTTATCTACATCATAGATTAGGCAAATGAACAATTCGCAGCGTGTTTCATGAGCTTCAGTTTAAAAACAATTCCAACAAAGAGCTTCAGTTCCAATTTACTGTCAAAACGAAAGTAGTTTTCGTTCCATAAAAATTTTGATTACATTTTCACCTAAATTCATTAAGTTCGTATCCGTCTAATTGACTTAAAATAAATTAATTTAAAATGAAAAATAAGTCTTCTCTCAGTATTTTAATGTTTTTGGTTTTACATCTTAGTTGTGCTCAAGACAATCCTCCATTTATTGAAACACCCACAGAAATAAATTACACTTATGAAACCATTGTCGATGGAATTGACATTCCTTGGGGTCTGGATTTTATCTCAGAAAACGACCTGTTAGTAACCGAAAAGTCTGGTATTCTTTATCGTGTAGTAGACGGACAAAAAACACCCGTCACTGGAATTCCCGAAATCTACATTCGGGGACAAGGAGGTCTTTTAGACATTGCGCTGCACCCAGATTTCAATTCAAACAGCATCATTTACATGACCCTATCCTCAAGCATTGAGGGAGATGAAAAAGGAGGAAATACTGCCTTGTACAGCGCTCAACTCAAAGAAAATAAACTTGAAAATGCTCAATTACTTTACAAAGCTACTCCCAACACCAAAAAAGGACAACATTGGGGGTCTCGAATTGTTTTTGACCAAGATGGACATCTTTTCTTTTCCATAGGTGACCGTGGAAATCGAGACGTAAATCCACAAGACATCACCCGTGACGGTGGTAAAATCTATCGCCTAAATTTGGATGGAAGCATTCCTAAAGACAACCCATTTGTTGATACTAACAATTCCAAAAAAGCGATTTATTCTTACGGTCACAGAAACCCACAAGGCATGGTTATGAATCCCAAAACAGGTGAAGTATGGGAACATGAACACGGACCTCAAGGTGGGGACGAAATAAACATTATCAAAAGTGGGGTCAATTTTGGATGGCCCACGATTACTTACGGAATTAATTACAGCGGAACTCAGATTACTGATAAAACCGCATTGCCCGATATGGCCCAACCTTTTTATTACTGGGTACCTTCCATAGCCCCAAGTGGAATGGCTTTTTCATCTTCAGGAGTGTACAAAGACTGGGAAGGAGATCTATTTGTCGGATCGCTAAAGTTTGAATATCTAGAACGACTCGTAATCAAACAAAACAAAGTAATCCAAAGAGAAAAAGTGTTGGATAAAATTGGCAGGGTAAGAGAAGTAGTAGAAAGCCCAGAAGGCTATTTGTACCTTGGTGTAGAAGGTAAAGGGGTTTTAAAAATCGTTCCAAATCAATGAAACTATTTGCACTGATCTATTTGCTGACTATTGGTGGACTTACAATGGTTCTTTTTCAAGAAAAAACAAAAAAGGAAAGCATCGAAGCGGGACAGGAAATTTATCAAGATTTTTGTGTTCAATGTCATCTGAATTCGGGAGAAGGAGTTTCGGGCGTTTTTCCTGCTCTCAAAGCCTCTGATTACCTTATGAATAATGTCGAAAAAAGTGTGGCGGGAATTAAATACGGGTTACGAGGCAAAATCACTGTCAATGATGAAATTTACGATGGAATTATGGTTTCTCAGGGTTTGGATAACGAGGAGATCGCAGATGTAATGAATTACATACTCAATGAGTGGGGAAACAGTTACACCGAACAAATCACCACCGAACAAGTTAATAAAATTCCAAAAAATCTAGTGGACTAATGAATTACCGTTCCTTTTGGGATAACGCAAAAAAAATCAAAAAACCATACTTCCTTTATGGAGCCATCTTTTTTGGCTTTATGTTGTGGATGGGGTTTTTAGATACACATTCTTGGACCATTCTCTCAGAATTGAATCAGGAAATTGATCAACTGGAAAAAGAAAAGAAAGTACTTCGAGAAATTATTGAAAAAGATCAAAAAACAATTAACGCACTTAAAAACAAAGACAGCTTAGAACGTTTTGCCAGAGAAAAATATGGCCACAAAAAGAATAACGAGACTGTTTTTATCATCGAATCTCAAGATAGTTTGAACTAAAAATAGTTCATAAACAAGGGCTTAGAAAAGCTTTGACAATTGTCTTCTTCGAATCTTTTCTAAAGGCTTAAATAATTGTATTTTTAGAGGCTTTTAAAATTACATGATGGGTAAAATTATTGCCATAGCAAATCAAAAAGGAGGTGTTGGAAAAACCACAACAGCTGTAAATCTGGGAGCAGCCTTAGGGGTTTTAGAAAAAAAAGTTCTTTTGATTGATGCAGACCCTCAGGCAAACGCGACTTCTGGACTTGGAATTGAAGTGCAAAAAATCGAATACGGGACCTACCAATTGCTAGAACACAGCATCGAAGTTTCCGATGCCATCCTGTCGACTGAAAGCCCTAATCTTGATTTAATACCCTCCCATATTGATCTGGTAGCTTCTGAAATTGAATTGGTTGATAAGCCCTCACGTGAATACATGCTCAAAAAAGCACTAACCCAAATCAAAGATCAGTATGACTACATTTTGATAGACTGTGCACCTTCCCTTGGTTTAATAACTCTTAATTCTCTTGTTGCAGCAGATGCAGTAATTATTCCCATTCAATGTGAATATTTTGCGCTAGAAGGTCTAGGTAAATTGCTAAATACCATCAAGAGTGTCCAAAAACTTCACAATAAAGATTTGGATATTGAAGGACTTTTACTCACCATGTACGATACTCGTTTGCGCCTGTCTAACCAAGTGGTAGAAGAAGTGAAAAAGCACTTTGGAAAAATGGTTTTTAAGACAATTATCCAAAGAAATATTAGGCTGAGTGAAGCGCCAAGTTTCGGAGAAGATATCATCAGTTATGATGCTGCAAGCCGTGGTGCAAAAAGTTATTTATCTTTGGGCAGCGAAATCATTAAACGCAATAAATAATATCGCATGGCAAAATCAAATCGAAAACAAGCTCTAGGTCGTGGTCTCTCCGCTCTATTAAATGATTCTGAAAACGCCATCGAATCGATCAATGATAAAAATGCAGATCAAGTAGTTGGAAACATGATCGAACTCGATCTGGAAAAAATTACCACCAACCCCTTTCAACCCAGAACCCATTTCAACGAGGAAGCACTAGAAGAATTAAGTCAATCCGTCAAAGAGCTTGGTGTGATCCAACCTATTACCGTTCGCAAAAAAGGCACCCAATTTGAACTCATTGCTGGAGAACGAAGATTACGAGCTTCAGAAATGGCAGGTTTAAAAACCATACCGGCTTTTGTTCGTCTTGCAGACGATCAAGAATCTTTAGAAATGGCACTTGTTGAAAACATCCAAAGACAGGATTTAGATCCCATTGAAATAGGCCTTTCCTACCAAAGGCTGATAGATGAAATAAATTTGACTCAGGACCAACTGAGTGCTCGTGTAGGTAAAAAAAGATCCACTATTACAAACTACATGCGTTTACTCAAACTGGATCCTATTATTCAAACAGGGATTCGGGATAGTTTTATTTCGATGGGACATGGACGGGCTTTGATTAATATTGATTCAGCCGAAGAGCAAATCAAGCTGTACAAAATTATTGTCAAAAAAAGACTTTCAGTCCGTGAAACTGAAGCATTAGTCCGAAAATCAAAAACACCCAAAGAGCATCCCAGTAAAATTTATCAACCCGCCTACATCGAACAAGCGGCAAATGATCTCGAGGCTCTTTTTGATACCCCTGTTTCGGCTACTACCAACAATCAGGGTCAGGGGCAACTCAAAATAAGTTTTGAATCTCAGGAGAAACTCCAACACATTTTAAATAAAATCAAAGGTGAATATTAAGCTGCTTTTTTGTGGTGTTTTTGTTTTCTGCTCTATTTCAGTTTTTGCACAGGAAGACACTACAGAGAAAAAAGACAAACAGGAACTCAACGAAATTATGATTCCTGATTCTTTGGCTTATGCAAAAAACTATTCTCCCCGTATGCACCGTTTGATCAACGATCCTCTAACACCATCTAAAGCTGCTTTTTACTCAGCTGTAGTTCCTGGTCTAGGGCAAGTTTATCTTGGTAAAGCATGGAAAGTTCCTCTGGTTTATGCCGCAATGGGTACTTCTTTTTATTACTACAATTTGCAAAACAAGCAAATGAATGAATACAGAACTGCCTACAAGCAAAGGCTAAACGGTATTTTTAACGATCGGTTTTTAGAAAAAGATATTCCCATTAGCACCGAACAATTACTTATTGGAATGGATTTTCATAAAAATTACCGTGATATGGCGATTCTTTTTTTAGCCGCTGCATACATGCTAAATATTTTGGAAGCTAATGTAAGTGCTCATCTACTTCAGTTTAATGTAAACGATGACTTAAGTGTGACACCCAATATTATTTTTGATCAACAACAGGGAGGGCTTCGTCTTGCTTTAAAATTTTAAATCGAACAAATGAAAATTGCACTCTTAGGTTACGGACGCATGGGACAAGCCATTGAAAAATTTGCGCTCCAAAGAGCCCATCAAATTGTATTTACCCTTGACAAAGATTCTGCCCAAGGAGATCTATCTAAAGCTGATGTTGCAATCAATTTTAGTGTCCCTCAGTCAGCCGTAGCAAATATTAAATCCGCTCTTGAAAAACAAATCCCAGTAGTCTCAGGAACAACTGGATGGCTGGATGATTATGAAGAAGTTGCCGCTTTTTGCAAGGCTCAAAACACAGGTTTTTTGTACGCCTCAAACTTCAGCATAGGGGTCAATCTTTTTTTTAAAATAAATACACTTGTTGCAAAACTCATGAAGTCTCATCAGGAGGATTATCAACCTTCACTTGAGGAAATACATCACATACACAAACTCGATGCACCCAGCGGGACTGCACTTAGCCTTGCAGATTCCGTTCTTAACGAATCTTCATTCAAGGAGTGGGAATTGGATGGAAACAGCAAGACCAAACTCAACATCCATTCCAAAAGAGAGGGTGAAGTACCAGGAACTCATACTGTAAAATACACCTCTTCCATTGATGAAATCAGTCTAAAACACGAAGCCTTTGGCAGAGACGGTTTTGCCCTTGGTGCAATAATCGCTGCTGAGTGGCTTATGGGGAAAAAGGGAGTTTTCGGAATGAAGGATGTTTTAAATATTTCTTAATTCTACAGCTCATTAATTCGAACCCCCTTATCTTTGGTAAAAATCGTTAAGACATGACACTCACTCAGTGGATTCTTTTTGCTTTAGCTCTACAAATCATTCATTTTTTAGGCACCTGGAAACTTTATGTTGCTGCAGGTTTTAAGGCATGGCAAGCAGCCGTACCCGTTTACAATGCAATCATTTTAATGAAGATCATCAACCGCCCAAAATGGTGGGTGATTTTACTTTTTATCCCTACAATAAACTTGATTATTTTCGGAGCCATTTGGGTTGAAACCCTAAAAAGTTTTGGTAAGAATAAACTTACTGATACGCTATTGGTTTTGCTCACTTTTGGATTGAGTATTTTCAGTTTAAACTACAGTAAAAACCCCACTCACCTACCCGATCGCAGCTTACGACCTAAAACCGCATTAGGAGAAATGATAAGCTCCTTACTTTTTGCCATCGTTGCAGCTACCTTAGTTCACAATTATTTCATACAGCCATACATTATTCCTACAGGTTCATTGGAAAAATCACTCCTCATTGGTGATTTCCTCTTTGTGAGTAAATTTCATTACGGTGCACGTACCCCTATGACTTCCGTATCCGTCCCCATGGTTCACGATACAATCCCTGGACTCAAAATTCGTTCCTATCTAAAAAATCCTCAACTCCCCTATTTTAGACTTCCTGGATTAAAAAAAATTAAAAGAAATGATATTGTTGTTTTCAGTTGGCCTGCAGATACTGTTCGGCAATTCTTTGTCAAAGAAAAAAGAGTTGACAAACCCATTGACAAAAAATCTAATTATGTCAAACGATGTGTTGCTATTCCTGGGGACACCCTAGAAATAATTAACGGGTTCGTGCACACAAACGGAAATAAAAGCACTTATTCTGATCGTACTCGAATTCAATTTAGCCACAGTGCTTATGCAAAAAAAGGCGTTTCTTCTAGAAAGTTACTTTCAAAAGGTTTTGAATCGTTTTATCGAAGATACAAAATTGAAAATATTACTGAGAGTAGTTACAAACAACTGATTCCTTACATTGTGGGTAGGTCAGGGAATACTGTAGATAATTTCGTAGTAATTACAGAAGCTAAGGGCTTACCAATAGAACTCATTCGCAAGTTGGGATTGCGAGTCAGCGAACAACTTGAAGCCAAAAAAGACATGGTATTAACCTTAAAGGAGGCCGCATCTCTGAGAGCAATTCCTGAGATTGACAGTGTTGTACTTAAAATAAGCAAGAACAAGATACCCAACGAATCTTTTTTTCCAAATAAAATTCCATACGATTGGAACGAAGACAATTTTGGTCCTCTATTAATACCCAAAAAAGGAATGACGGTTTCCTTAAATCGAACAAATTTTCCTCTCTACAAAAAAATCATCACTGATTACGAATTGAATGAATTGGAAATAACCCCATCTGAAATTCTAATTAACGGAGAACCCACTGAAAAATACACTTTTAAAAAAGATTATTATTGGATGATGGGAGATAACAGACACCGCTCGGAAGACAGTAGATTTTGGGGATTTGTTCCTGAAGATCACATTGTTGGAAAACCCATTTTTATTTGGTTTAGTATTAAGGGAATTAACGATGGAATTAAAAATTGGAGTATTCGTTGGAATCGCGTTTTCACTACTGTAGAGGGGCCAGGTGAACGTTACTCTTACTTCCCTTATTTTGCAGGGGTAATTATTCTCTGGCAGGGGTTTGTTTTTTTCCGAAGAAGAAAAAATAAAAGCGCGGCATGACACCCGTTGTTTGTCCTGCTTACCTTCCCAATATTATCTATTGCAGCTGGCTTTTAGTCCAGAATAAAGTTTTTTTTGGAGAAGACACTCATTTCCAAAAACAAACATTTAGAAATCGAACCGAGATTTGCGGACCTAACGGAAGACTGAAACTCACCATACCCATAGTACATTCCAAATCGGAAAAGCATCAAAAAGAAAATGAAGTTCTTATTGCAAACACAACAGATTGGCAAAAACATCATTGGAAATCAATTTGCACTGCTTACCGGTCTTCTCCTTTTTTTGAATTTTATGAAGCAGACCTCGCTCATTTCTATGAAAAAAAAGCAACCCATTTAATGGACTTCAATCTAGCTCTTATCCAAAAGACTATGGAATTGATTGAAACCCCTTTTTCGTTTGAAATTGTTGGTTGGGATGAAAAAAAATATCAGCGAATGGACTTCCTCATCAATGCAAAGAAAATGAGCAATGATAAACTAGGGCATTACACTCAAGTTTTTGAAAATAAAAATGGCTTTCTCGGTAATCTGAGTATTCTGGATGTTCTCTTTAATTTAGGCCCTGAAACCCCTTCCTACTTAAAAAAACAAGCTGAAATATTATTCTAATCGATACCAAATTTGGCAGAGATTGGCTTATGATCGGATAGCTTTACCCCATGAGTTTGAAAATCAATTACCTTAAGGGCCTGTGAGGCAAAAATAAAATCAATTCGCATGGGCATGTACGAAAAGTAATAGGTAGCTCCAAAGCCAGTTCCTTTTTCAAGAAAACTATCGACTCTGGATTTTCCAAGGTCTTGATACGTTTTTGAAAATGCATTATTATTTAGATCCGTACAGATAATTTCTGGAAATGAATTTGAATTGGATAGTGTATTGAATTGTGAGACTTGACTTTGCTGACTATCAAATACCCCTCTCAATTTGGATCGTATTCTTTTCGAATAGTTAGAAGCAATTAAAGTGTCGTTTCGATCTAAACGAAAGGATTCAAAATGAAGATTGTAAAGTCTTATCGTATCGTTTTTCAAAATTAAGTCACTTTGCATCCCCCCATTAAAAGAACCCTCAAAAGCAATCGATTTAGAATTAACTAACGGATACTTGGACACAATACAAGAGCCAATTTTACCATTTTTGACATAGGGTTTAAAAATCTGATAAGGAAACTGCTCTAGCTTTGGAGCTTCGTTCAGAGCGTATTCTTGAAAACAAATTACATCGGACGCACTTTGATTAATAAAAGTTTCTATTGCTGAGGACACCTCTGTGTCTTTTAACCACTTAAAACGATTAAAAGAACGGACATTGTAGCTCATTACCGTAATTCCATCTGAAGTAGCGATCCCATTATTTTCAAGCTGATAGAACAATTGCCATTCTTCATAACTCAACAAAAAGGCACCTAAAAAAAGGAAAGCGGGCCATTGAAAACGAAGCAACCAAAAAACAAAAAATACAAGATTGACGAGACACAATAACGGAACAGAAAGAGTGAGTAGTGGAATCTGAAGATAATTTCCAAAGACACCCATGCTGAAAAGTTGCAATCCCAAAGAACACAAATTAATCGTAAGGAACAACCTAAACAGAAAGGAGTTTTTTTTACTTTTCTTCCTCACATTTATTTCTTTTTTCCAGCTTGAAATAGAAAATCTTTTTCTTTTTTCGAAAGACTCTCATATCCTGACTTACTTATTTTATCTAAAATGGAATCAATCTTTTTTTGGTCTATTACTTCTGTAGTCTCTTTTTTATTTGAACGTTTGCCCGATTTGTTTTTATGTACCGTTTTGAGTGGAGCTTGTTTTTTAAATAAATTTAAAAACCGCTTAGTAAATTTTTCAAAAGGCAAACCAATATCAACACCCTGATTCAATCGCATGACATAAAAATAGCCCAAAGCTGCCCCTCCGAGGTGAGCCAAATGACCTCCCGCATTTCCATACGGGATCTGAATCACATCCAAAAGCACAAAAGCGATACCTAAATAACGGAGCTTGACATTAAAAAAAATCAAACGCACTTCAAGATCAGGCGAATGGGTTGCCATAAAAATAAATACTGCCATCACTCCAGCAGATGCACCAACCATGATGGGCGAAGCATTTTGAAATGCTGGAAATATCGAATAACTCAAAAGAAAGGTAAGCCCTCCAAGGAGTACCCCCAAAAAATAAACATTAAAAAAAGTTCGGGCTGGGAATAGATTGAGAAATAAACGAGAAGCGAAATACAATAAATACATATTCCAAAAAAGATGGAAAATCCCTGAATGCATAAAACTGTAAGTCAGTATTGTCCAAGGTTTAAAAAGTAAATCTCCCCAACTAGCTGAAAGTTCAAACCACCCTATTAAGATATTAGAAGGAATGTTGAATAAGTAAAATACCGTCTTCAAAAACAAGGGCAGTACAAAACAAACCACGTTGACTAATATTAATTTTTCAGCCTCGTTGAGTCGTTGTAAACGGTAGCGTAATTGATCTTGAAAATTCATTAATCCCAACGTTTTTGATCAAACTGAGTTTTTTTCCAATACCACATCATAATCAGTCCGGTAATGGCCCCTCCTATGTGAGCAAAATGAGCAATGGGACCGATGGAATAAGAAGTAAAACCAAAAAATAAATCCCCTAAAATAAGTAAGGGAACAAGTATTTTAGCCTTAACTGGGATGGGAGGGAAAAGAAGCATCAATCGCGCATTGGGAAAAAGGAAAGCAAATGCTACCAAGACACCGTAAAGAGCACCTGAAGCACCAACCATTACTGCATTGAAAGCCGATAAACCTGAAAGGAGTTTTTCTCTTCCTATTTGCTCTATGAGCGCATAAGACAAATCTCGTGTCTCAAAAAAAGTTGCAACCTGGCTCCCAGTTTGCCCTTGAGAAATTAGCAAGTCTGAAACTTCACTCACTTGAAAATAATAAATCCCCAACTGGAGTGCGGCTGCTCCAAATCCAGTTGAAAGATAAAAGAAAATGAATTTGTTTCTACCCCACATTTGCTCAATTGGAATTCCAAACATGTAAAGAGTGAACATATTGAAAAAAATATGACCCAAATCTCCATGCATAAACATATGAGTCAGTGGTTGCCAAAACTGAAATTTGGGATTTGATGGGTAATGAAGTGCAAACAAATCGAAAACAACATCACCTAGGGAAAGGGTCGCGATAAAAAATATCACATTAATGATCAAGAGATGTTTTACTGTTTCTGTAATATTTCGCATTAATTCAATTTTTGTTCAATCTCGGTCTTTTCTAAAGTAATAAAAATCTGACGATTAAATGGAGAGACAGCCGTTTCCTTACAACCAAAAAAATCATCAAGTAAAGCTTGTTGCTCTTTTGAATCTAAAAGTTCTCCTGATTTAATGGCTAACTTTTTGGCCATTGTTTTAGCAACTTGGTCTGCATGACTAAAATGCTCTAAAGATGACTCCTCATCGTGTTCAGACAAAAGGGACTCAATAACAGACTCTATTTTAGATGCAGGACAATGATCAGGTGCTCCCTTGATAATCAGCGTTTTTTCTTTCTGTAAATCCAATTGAAATCCAAGCATCTCCAAAGCTGCTTCTACATATTGAAAACGATCCTCTTGTTGGGGATTTAATTGAAACTCCATAGGAAATAACAATTGTTGACTAACTCCTTTTTTATTGGTTATGGCATTCAAAAAACGTTCATACAAAACTCGCTGATGAGCCCTTCCTTGATCGATAATAAGCATATGGGTTTGTAAGGGGCAAACAATGTATTTTGTGAACAACTGAAAAACTTTTGGACTTTCGGAGATCTCAATTAAGGAATCTTTCGGAGGGTTGTGAGAAAGGGTTTCTTCTTGTTGCAGTCCCGTTTAAAGACCCTCCCATTGGGGATCTTTTTTAGAGGTTGGTGTTCTAAAATTGGAATCACTTTTAAAGGGGTTGAAATTTGAATCTACTTCTATCGGTGGGGGAACTGCGACTTTATCTTTGAATGAGTAAGGCACTTCCATCGATGCATTTTGTTCAAAGTCAAGCGTAGGCAATACTTGAAAAATTCCTAAACTGTGTTTAACAGCAGCTCTTATGATGGCGTACAAATTTTGTTCTTCCTCAAACTTTACTTCAGTTTTAGTAGGATGAATATTGATATCAATAGATTGGGGATCTACCGTGAGATAAAGAAAATACCCTGGCTGATATCCAGGCCTTAAAAGCCCCTCAAAAGCAGCGCTTACTGCGTGATGTAAAAACGGACTTTTAATAAATCGATTATTGACGAAAAAAAATTGTTGCCCTCTAGTCTTTTTGGTAAAATCGGGTTTTACTGCAAAACCTTTAATTTGTGCCAACGAGGTTTTTTCTTCAACGGGGACTAATTGAGCTTCCCATTTTGCGCCAAAAATTCCCGATATGCGCTGTTTAAGACCTGAGATCGGTAAATCAAATAATTCATTACCATTGTTAAAAAAATGAAACTTAACTTCGGGGTGCGCCAATGCTACCCGATGAAATTCATCAATTACATGACGAAGTTCCACCTGATCAGACTTTAAAAAATTCCTTCTAGCAGGAATGTTGTAAAAAAGACTTTTTACTGCTATTGAAGTCCCTTTAGACTGTGTTGACAAAGACTGATCCACTACTTTGCTCCCTTCAATTTTAAGACTATGAGAAACCTCATCAGAGGCCGTTCGGGTATGCGTTTCTACTTGAGCGATGGCAGCAATAGAGGCCAATGCCTCACCTCTAAACCCTTTGGTTTTAAGTGAGAATAAATCTTCCGCTAAATTGATTTTTGAGGTTGCATGGCGTTCAAAAGCCAGTCGGAGGTCAGTGTTGCCCATACCTTCGCCATCATCAATTACCTGAACTAGAGTTTTACCTGCATTTTTAATTACCAGCTGTATTGTTTTTGCCTGAGCATCTACAGCATTTTCAAGCAGTTCTTTAACCACTGAAGCGGGCCTTTGAATGACTTCACCTGCTGCAATTTGATTGGCAACATGATCCGGTAAGAGCGAAATTTTGGCAGACATTAACTTTAAGAAATAAAAAGGCTAAGATCAAAATCCAATACATACAAGGCTAAAAAAACAAGAACCAAAATAATGATAAGCAACCGTAAAGAAAGTGATCTGTTCTTTCGTGTACGCATTTGCATACGTGCTTCTTTCCACTGCTGGCCAAAGTCATTGGTGTTGTATGTGTCTCGGTATTTTGAAAACTTGGAATCAAATTCATACAAATTACCTTCCTCTTTGCCTTTGTAATAGCGTGGGGTGTAATTGTACCTTCTGTTTTTTCTCAACTTGAACAAACTGGATTTTAACATAACTCAAAAATACAAGAAAGCGATGAAAGTCTTGTTATGATATTTGGAGAAAGTTCGTTTACTGGACGGTTCTGAGCTGGCACATTTGCAACGCCGCTACAGCAGCTTCTGTTCCTTTGTTTCCGTGCTTGCCTCCACTTCTATCTTTGGCTTGCTGTAATGTATTGTCTGTCAAAACACAAAAAATAACAGGAACTTCAGAAACTACATTTAAGTCTTTAATTCCCTGCGAAACAGCTTGACAAACAAAATCAAAATGTTGGGTTTCTCCCTTAATAACACTTCCAATGGTGATCACAGCATCAGGATCAAACGACTGTGCTTTTTTAGCACCGTAGATTAATTCAAAACTCCCCGGTACCTCCCAAACTCTGATATTTGAGTCTAAAACTCCATGTTTTTTAAGGGTTTTTATTGCTCCTTCTAACAAGGCTGAAGTAATGGAATCGTTCCACTTGGAAACAACCAAATGGACACAAAACGGACTACCGTTTGGAACACTTTCTAAATCGTACACAGAAAGGTTATGATTGGCAGTAGCCATTTCCTTAGGGCTTCAAGTGTTCAAGTTTGCCCCTTTGGACTGCAACCCATTTAGCTTCATCAGCCTTTGGATATTCCTTTTCAATACGATCTAAAAAAGACAAAGCTTGTTTAATCTTTCCATTTTCAACACCAAGCATAGCCGCTTTGTACAAATATTTGGGAGTGGAATACATATTTTCACTCACTTTCGAGGCTTGGATGTAGTAGTCATAAGCATCATCTGTTTGCCCTAACTGAGCAAAAGCATCGCCAATGGCTCCTTTAGCTAGTGCACTCAGAAGAACATCGTCCGCACTAAACTGGTCCAAATAGACAATTGCATTTTCATATTCTTTTAGATTCAGATAAGCCATCCCTGCACTGTATGTCGCAAGTTTTGCTGCTGGAGTTCCTTTGTAATTTTCAATGATATCTAAAAAACCAAACTTTCCTTCTCCACCGTTTAAAGCTCTTCGGTAAAGAGAATCGGAATCAACACTATTCACTGCCAATTCAAAATAGTACTGGGCCTGATTTAATTCGCTAACCGCTTCTCGCGCTTTTGGTTCAGTGACAAAATTTGTGTAGCCCAAATAACTCAAGACTCCAATGGCGACTACTCCAATAAATCCTAGAATTACATTTTGGTACTTACCGACCCATTCCTCTGTTTTGTTCGCTGTAGTATCAAGGGTTTCAAATACCTCTGCAGTGGTACTATCCTGAACAAGTTCATTCTCTTTGCTAGGAGTAATTGATTTTTTTGCACCTCGTTTCTTGTATGTAGCCATTGTAACTTATTTTAGCGCGTAAAATTAGTCTTTTTATTCTAATTCAAAAAGCCTAAAGCTAGCTTCTAAGTTATTATTTTTGCAAAACATGCTATTGAAACAACTAACCCTTACTCAATACAAGAACATCAGTTCGAAAACTTTTGATCTGGATCCAAAGATCAATTGCTTCGTTGGCGACAATGGGGTAGGAAAATCTACTGTATTGGATGCTATCTACCATCTTGCATTAGGAAAAAGTTATTTTAATCCCATCGCATTACAAAACATTCAGATGGGACAAGATTTTTTTGTGATCGAAGGCCGTTTCGAAAAGGACAAAAAGGAAGAAAAAATTATTTGTAGCCTAAAAAAAGGGCAAAAGAAAATCGTTAAACGCAACGGGAAAAACTATGAAAAACTAGCCGATCATATTGGACTCATTCCCACCGTGATCATTTCTCCTTCAGATCGAGATCTCATATCAGAAGGTAGCAGTACTCGAAGAAAATTCATGGACGGAGTAATAGGTCAAACAGATACTCCCTTTTTAAGACATCTTCAAGAGTACAATAAAATCCTTTCGCAACGCAATGCACTTCTAAAATACTTTGCAATAAATCAAACTTTTGATTCAAAAACACTTGAAGTTTATGACGATCAACTTACCGAAAGAAGTACTCCCATTTTCAAAAAAAGAAAAGCATTTATGGAAGCGTTCATCCCCATATTCAAATCGCGCTATCAGGAAATTAGTGGTCAAGATGAATTTGTTACTCTGGAATACGAAACCCAACTTGATACTGAAGATCACTCCTCTCAACTCAAATCTAGTATTGGAAAAGACAGAGCCATACAGCATACTAGTATTGGAATTCACAAAGATGATATTCGTTTTTTAAAAGAAGATCAACCCATTAAAAAGTTTGGCAGTCAAGGACAACAAAAAACATTTTTGGTAGCTCTGAAATTGGCACAATTTGATTTTTTAAGGTCTCAAACAGGAGGTGCGCCCTTATTACTGCTTGATGACGCTTTTGACAAACTGGATCAAAAAAGAGTGTCGCAAATTATCGCTTTAGTCGATCAAAATGATTTCGGACAAATCTTTATTACAGATACTCATGAAGATCGTACCTTATCTGCCCTATCCAATACCAAAGCGGGCTTTAAAATTTTTAATCTGTAACTTTTGAAACATCTTATTTATCTCTTTTCGATTTCATTTCTTCTTGGCTGCAAATCTCATGCTGAGGTCAATCCAAAACAAATTAATGGGTATTGGGAAATTGAGTTTGTTCAACAGAAGAATGAAACTTTTAAGAGCAAACAATCAAAACTGCTTTACGATTATTATTTCATGGAGAACAATAAAGGAATTTACAAAAAAGTAGTACCCCAACTAGACGGAAGCTTTCAAACCTCTAAAAGCGAAATTACCTTTGAAATCATTAGAGAAAATGGTACTTTCCTACTTCAATTCACTTCTCCATGGAGTGTGTGGTACAAAACAATAAAACATGTGGATGATCAAAAACTTGTGCTTTCGCACCAAGATCGAACCTTTCATTACAAAAGACCCCCAAATAACAAAATAATACTTGGAGATGAGTAATCCTAAAAAACAATTCGAACCCAAACCCATAAAATCAGTTCTGGAAGAGCTAGTTTCTCAAAAACCTTTGAAAAAAGGGGTAGAAAAAGTACGAATATGCAATGCTTGGTCTGAAACCATGGGTGAACACATAAGCAGTTACACAGAGGAAGTTCGTTACTCACACAACACACTTTACGTCACTCTACGTTCAGCTCCTTTAAAAATGGAATTGAGCTATGGACTTGATGCACTTGTAGATCGAATTAATAACCATTTAGGTGGAACATTCATCCAAAAAATTACGCTAATCTAGAAGCATTCTCGTTTTGCAAAATGAAAACTAGCTTCAATTACTGCATTTTCATCACTGTCTGATCCGTGGACTGCATTTTCTCCCATTGAGGTTGCATAGAGCTTTCTCAAGGTACCTTCTGCTGCTTCTGCAGGATTGGTTGCGCCTATTAGTGTTCTAAAATCACTCACGGCATTTTCTTTTTCAAGAAGTGCAGCTACTATTGGACCTCGAGTCATAAAGGCTACGAGCTCTCCAAAGAAAGGTCGTTCTTTGTGAACTGAATAAAATGCTTCTGCGTCGTTAAGGGTAAGCTGAGTCAGTTTAAGAGCTTTGATCTTAAAGCCTGCGGAAGTAACTTTTTCAAGAATATTGCCAATGTGTCCATTTTCGACACCATCGGGCTTAATCATCATTAATGTTTTATTAGCCATTTTTTTTGTTTGCGGCAAAATTACTAAATGAAATTTAAAGCGAGATAGAGAATGCTTCAAAGATTTTAAATCTAAAAAAATAAAGAGTGCACAAGGCTTGACTTAAGTGAAAATGATATCTTTGCTACTATGGATAAAGACTTCACTTCAGCACTCAAAAAGCGTCTTCAAAGCCCTCAAAAAGCAGTCATCATTCCTCATAAAAATCCGGATGGCGATGCTTTAGGCAGCACCTTGGCATGGATGCATTTTTTACATTTTGAGAATCACGAAGCCGTTATTATTTCTCCCAATGATTATCCAAAATTTTTAAGTTGGCTCCCGGGGCAAGAGCAAATTTTAATCCTCAATGAAAAACAAGAACTCATTCAAAAAAAAATTGAGGAGGCTTCTCTGATCTTTACGCTTGATTTCAATTCACTAGGAAGAATTGATAAATTGGGTGATATGGTTTCAAATGCCAAGGGAGATAAGGTAATGATTGATCATCATGAAGCTCCTGAAGATTATGCAGCCTTGATGTATTCTGATCCTCAAATGAGTTCGACTTGTGAAATGATTTATCATCTGATTAATGCCTTAAATCCAGTTGCTTTTTCTCCAGAAATAGCAACTTGTTTGTACACGGGCATCATGACCGATACGGGTTCTTTTCGATACCCATCCACCACAGCTAAAACTCACAAAGCCATAGCCCACCTGTTGGAGGAAGGAGCCAATGGAACTAAAATTCATGAATTAATTTACGACAGCTCTTCATTTAACAGGATCAAGCTTTTGGGAATTGCCTTGTCTAATCTCATCCAAATTAAATCCCTCCCCATCGTTTACATTACACTAACCCAGAGAGAACTTAATTCATGTGATTATCAAAAAGGAGATACAGAAGGATTTGTAAATTACGGATTAAGTCTAGAAGGAATCGTATTCTCCTGTATCATGATAGAAAATGAAAAAGAAGGAAAAATTAAAATATCTTTTCGATCCAAAGGGTCTTTTTCTGTAAATGACTTTGCAAGAAATTATTTCCGTGGAGGAGGACATATTAATGCATCTGGAGGAATGTCAACAGACACTATGAGTGATACCGTAGCTCGTTTTGAACAGGCGGTTAAAGAAATTGCTAATCAATTTTAAAGGAATGAAAACCTTTGGACTTTTTATCTTAATGTTTTGGTTTGCCAGTTGTACACAACTTGAACCACGAGCTCCCATAAATAAGAAAAAAGCAATTTTTTTAAACGATTCAGCACAGCGCAATAAAAAATTATTTTTAGAAGAAGAACAACGCTTACAAGAAAGTGCTGAGCAAGATAGTCTATTAGATTTTTTTCGTTCAGAGGAAGGATATTTGTACGCCTACAAAATTAGAGCCTCCTCTGAACTTCCGCTTCCTAAAAAAGGAGATTTGGTTCGTTTTCAATACCAAATAGAAGATTTAAATCAGAACATCATCTACGACAAAAAAAGTCTTGGAGTTGTCAATTACGCGCTAGATGAAGAAGAACTATTGCCCGCTCTTAGGGAAGGTCTTAGGATGATGAGACCCAATGAAGTTGTGGTATTTCTTTTTCCTTCCTACCTTTGTTACAGTTATCAAGGAGATGGTGATAAAATTGGTATTAATAAGCCTCTTCGATTTACAGTAGAACGCTTATCAAGCCCTTAGTTTAATTTACAACTCACCTAAAAACATCAAATGAAAAAAATTTTAATTCCTTTAGTTGCGCTCATCACCCTTTTGGGATGTAAAACTCAACATCCAGATCTTGAGTCTGGTCTTTATGCTGATATCCGAACCAATAAAGGATCGATATTATTAAAACTTGCTTACGACAAAGCTCCCATTACAGTTGCAAATTTTGTTTCTTTAAGTGAAGGAGAAAACCCCAAAGTAAGTGATGAATTCAAATCAAAAAAGTACTACAATGGAATTAAATTTCATCGTGTCATTCCCGATTTTATGATTCAAGGAGGAGACCCAACCGGAACCGGCTCTGGAGGACCCGGCTACCGTTTTGATGACGAGTTTAGTGATCTGACTCATAAAGGTCCCGGAATTCTATCCATGGCAAATGCAGGTCCTGGAACTAATGGAAGTCAGTTTTTTATTACTCACAAAGCAACTCCCTGGCTGGACGGTAAACATTCTGTTTTTGGAGAAGTTGTTTCTGGTCTAGAGATTGTGGATAGCATTGAACAAAATGACTTGATTGAAGAAGTTGAAATCATCAGAAAAGGACGCGAAGCAAAACAGTTTGACGCTCCTGAAATATTTACAACCTACTTCGATCAAAAAGAAGTTATTGCTCAAGAGAAAGAGGCTAAGTTAAACAGTATCAAAGAAGGAAATGTTTCTAAATTCGAGTCTCAAAAAAGTTCAGCTAAAATGACAGCTTCTGGACTACAATACAAGATTACCTCTCAAGGAAATGGTACTCCAGTAAAATCAACCAACAAAGCCACAGTACATTATGCTGTGTACTTTGTAGACGGCATGTTGCTAGAAACCAGTAAACTGGAAATTGCAGAAGCTAATGATGCAGTGAACATTCAACGAAAAAATGCAAATCAATACAATCCTTTTCAGGCAGCAGTAGGTCCTGATGATGCTATGATTGAAGGGTTTAAAGAGGGCTTAAGACTCCTCAATCAAGGCGACAAAGCCACCCTGTTTTTGCCCTACACATTAGCCTATGGAGCTCAAGGTGGACAAGGTATTCCTCCACAATCGGATCTAATTTTTGAAGTTGAGATAATTAGTGTCGATTAACCAAATTCAAAGGGAAGCAATTGCTTCCCTTTTTTATTGGCCATGAAAAAAACCAAATGGATTCTTCTCCTTTTAATTCCCTTACAAGGGGTAGCAATTTTATTCATTAGAAACCAGCCCCAGTGGATCGAAGAAAACTACAGCCAAAAAATCTATCCCGTTTTTTTCAACTTGCAGAAGTTTTTCTTTAGCAAGATTCCCTTTTCCTTTGGTGATATCGCCTACGGCATTGCTGTACTTTTAATTGTATGGAACCTTTACAGCCTGATTCGAAGAAAAGTAAAAATCACAAACCTCCTTTTAAATACCTTTGCTACAGCCTCATTAATAAGTTTGCTTTTTCATCTACATTGGGGATTGAATTATTACCGTACGTCTTTGAATGAAAAATTAAACTTTACCACAGAATACACTGAAGATCAATTGGAGCAAACACTTCAGCTAATAATTACATCAACCAATCAACTTCATGAAAATCTTGGCAATTTGGACTCTGTTCCTGCAATAATTCCACATTCCAAAGAACAAATTACACGACTGCTTGAAAAAGATTTTGACTTTGAACTTTACAATTTTAAAGTACAACCTTTTTTAAAAAACTCCCTTTGGAGTACCCTACTGAGTTACATGGGTTTTGCCGGCTACCTCAACCCCCTCACCTTGGAATCACAAGTCAATTACAAAATCCCAAAACTAAACTACATTACCACTGCCTCACATGAAATGGCACATCAGTTAGGGATTGCCTCAGAAGCTGAGGCTAATTTTGTAGCTTTCTACAGCTGTATTAAACACCCTGATCCTCATATTCGATTTGCTGGATATTGTTTTGCGCTACAGTATTGTTATTCTGAATTGTACAAAGCCAATCCAGAAAAAGCTAAAAAACAACTGTCTAAATTACACAAAGGGGTCTTAAAAAATTTTCGGGAAGCTGCTTCTTTTTGGAAAAAATACCAAAACCCCTTAGAACCTTATTTTAAAAAAGGATATGACTCTTACTTAAAAGCCAATGGACAAGCAATGGGAATTCAAAGCTATAATGCTATGGTTGGAATGGTCATAGAATACAGTTTACAAAGTGAGTAAGCTTCTGAATAAGTTTTATTCATTACTTTGTTGCGGTCAAGTATTTTAAAATAACTTCGTTTCAGTGAAATATTTATCAAGCAACAAAAATCCAGAAATAAAACAACTAAGGCTTCTTTCTCAAAAATCTCGAGAACGGAAAAAAAGAGGCTTGTTTGTGGTTGAAGGAAAACGTGAATTAGAAAAAGCTATTTCTGGAAACTATCTTATCAACTCAATTTTTATTGAAGAAAATCATGAGTTGGATTGTGAAAATATTGTCCAAAAACTTTCAGATGCCGATCAATTTATTGTCTCAAACAGTGTTTTTGAGCAGATCAGTTTCCGTTCAGGATCTGAAAAAATCATAGGAATCGCTCAATCCAAAAAACACGATTTAAAAAACTTTAAACTAAAAAAAAATGCTTTAATTTTAGTTCTTGAAGCTCCTGAAAAACCTGGAAATATTGGTGCATTATTCCGCACAGCTGCAGCAGCTCAATTTGACGGAGTCATTATTGCAAATCCAAAAACAGACTTTTACAACCCGAACAGCATTCGTTCCAGCCTCGGTTGTATCTTCCTTCTACCTACGGCAATAGGTCCATCTGATGAGGTCATTAACTATTTGAATAAAAAAGAGTTTTTCATAGCAACTGCTGCACTTCA
Organism: Flavobacteriaceae bacterium; assembly: GCA_029243165.1. Taxonomy (GTDB): domain Bacteria; phylum Bacteroidota; class Bacteroidia; order Flavobacteriales; family Flavobacteriaceae; genus MS024-2A. The sequence goes on along the minus strand of JAQWSN010000007.1, from coordinate 108,657 downwards.
TCCAGAGGCTGTCAATTACAACACTTTTGATTTCAAACCTCCTTGCGCACTTGTCATGGGAACCGAAAGCACAGGATTAGATGCGCAATGGCTAAAAGCTTCTCATCAACATCTGATTATTCCTATGGCCGGGCACGTAGATTCTCTAAATCTATCGGTTTCGGCAGGAATTTTGATGTATGAAGCAAGAAACAAAAAAATTGATCGAGAAACTCATTAAAATCTTTAGTATATTTCTGATGAAATGATTGTTGACCAAGAATTAGAAAATAAAGAAATAGCCAAACAGTACAAAGAACTGTTGCGCATCAGCTATCAAACGTTAAGCGAGAAAGACAAAAAAATGATCCGCCTTGCTTTTGATACAGCTGTAGAAGCGCACAGTGACCAAAGAAGAAAGTCAGGAGAAGCCTACATTTTTCATCCCATTACAGTAGCTAAAATTGTTGCGCAACAAATCGGTTTGGACGCGACCTCCATATGTGCGGCCCTATTACACGATGTGGTTGAAGATACACGATTTACTTTAGATGATATCGAGCGGCTCATGGGCAATACCGTGGCTAAAATTGTTCATGGTTTGACCAAAATATCCAGTCTCAAAAAGGATAAAAATATTTCACTCCAAGCTGAGAATTTCAGAAAGATGCTTCTGACACTTAATGATGATGTTCGTGTAATCATCATAAAAATTGCAGACCGACTGCACAACATGCAGACCATGGATGCCATGCCGGAATACAAACAGGTAAAAATCGCATCCGAAACACTTTACATTTATGCGCCCCTAGCCCATCGGATTGGGCTGTACAATGTTAAAACCGAACTGGAAGATCTCAGTTTAAAATACACAGAGCCTCAACGCTACGTCTCAATAAAAAGTAAAATTGAAGAAAGCTACGATGAACAAGAAGATTACATCAAAACCTTTTCTAAATTTTTATCGCAAGAGTTAGATAAAGAACGTGTAAAGTACACCATCAAGGGAAGAAGTAAGTCCATCTACTCCATTCACCGCAAAATGCTTACTCAAAACATTCCTTTTGAAAAGATTTTTGACAAGTTTGCAATGCGGATTGTATTCAAAAGTACACGGGCTAAAGAGAAACTCTTGGCATGGAAAATCTATTCTATTGTAACAGATCATTTCACACCCAACCCAACTCGACTCCGCGATTGGATTTCGGCACCCAAATCAAACGGTTATGAAGCCCTGCACATCACCGTAATGGGTCCTCAAAATAGATGGGTCGAAGTTCAAATCCGCTCTGAAAGAATGCATGAGATCGCTGAAAAAGGCTATGCCGCTCATTACAAATACAAACAAGGAGATCAGAAAGATATTGGTATTGAAAGTTGGTTAAACCGTTTACAGGAGGTTTTAGAAAATAATTCGGGCAATGCAGTAGATTTTGTTGAAGATTTTAAACTTAATCTCTATGCTAAAGAAATTTTTGTATTTACCCCCAAAGGAGATTTAAAATCACTCCCCCAAGGAGCAACTGCGTTGGATTTTGCATTTGCCATTCATACCGACATTGGGAAAAAAACACGAGGAATACGGGTGAATGATCGTTTGGTTCCATTGAGTAAGGAACTCAAAAGTGGAGATCAAATTGACGTCATTACCTCTGAAAACATCAAACCTTCCAAAAACTGGTTGGATTTTGTAGTCACCTCCCGAGCTCGATCCATCATAAAGTCCTCATTAAACGAAGAAAAAAAGACTCGTGCAGAAGAGGGTAAAGAAATTTTGCGAAGGAAACTCAAACAGCTTAAAATCAACATGAATGATAAAACCATTCAGCAAATGTTACTTTATTTTAAGTTTGAAAGTAGTCAGGATTTATTTTACCGAATGGGTATCGGTACCCTAGACAATAAACAATTGAAAAGCTTTGCAAGTGTTTATCAAAATTCTGTTTTAAACTTTTTCAAACGACGTATTCAATCTCGCAAAACGGTAGACCCTAAAACTTCAACCGAAATCACAGAAAAATTTGATCAACTTGTTTTTGGAAAAGAAAAAGAACCCCTAGCGCATAGTTTTGGTAATTGCTGTAGTCCCATACCTGGCGATGCCGTTTTTGGATTCATAACAGTAAACGAAGGCGTCAAGGTACATCACAAAGAATGCCCTAATGCTTTGACCCTCCAATCAAATTTTGCTTACAGAGTAATCCCTGCTAAATGGATTGATTCTTCCTCGGATGCATACACGGCAGTATTGAAATTGAGTGGAATAGACCGAAAAGGCTTGGTCAACGAAGTTACTCGAATGATCTCAAACACTGAAAATGTGAACATCAACAAAATTAATTTTGATTCCGAAGATCAATATTTTACGGGGATGATTCAGGTTAGCGTTCAAAACAAAACCATATTGAATAAATTAGTCATGACCTTGTCAAAAGTAAACGGTATTGACAAAATTGTTCGTGAGTAAGCCAATATAACTATCTTTGTAATTCTATGGTCACAAATAAATCAAACCAAGAAGTTGTTAAAGATGTTTTTATCAACTTTTTAGATCAACAAGGACATCGTAAAACACCAGAGCGCTTTGCGATTCTGTTTGAAATTTACGACAGTACTGAACATTTTGATATTGAATCCCTCTACATCAAAATGAAAAATAAAAATTATCGAGTAAGCAGAGCTACGCTTTACAATACCATTGAGCTCTTATTGGCTTGTGGTTTGGTTCGTAAGCATCAATTTGAAAGTGGACAAGCACAGTATGAAAAATCATATTTTGACCATCAACACGACCACATCATATTTACTGAAAGTGGAGAAGTGAAAGAATTTTGCGACCCTAGAATTGAACAAATTAAAAAAACCATTGAAGAAGTTTTTGATGTTGACATACACAAGCATTCTTTATACTTTTACGGTACTAAAAAAAATAAAAAATCCTAAAAAAACATGACGGTAGATTTACTACTCGGACTCCAATGGGGTGACGAAGGGAAAGGGAAGATTGTGGATGTACTCACTTCATCATATGATATCATAGCACGATTTCAAGGGGGACCCAATGCGGGGCACACACTTGAATTTGAAGGAAATAAGCACGTTTTACATACCATCCCCTCAGGAATTTTTCATCCCAATGCCGTAAACCTCATCGGCAACGGGGTTGTAATTGATCCTGTAATTTTTATTCAAGAAATAGAAAACTTAGCTCCCTACGGAATCAACTTTGACGAAAAACTATTGATTTCAAAAAAAGCCCATTTAATCCTTCCTACACATCGGCTCTTGGATGCTGCTTCTGAAGCATCAAAAGGAAAAGCTAAAATAGGATCCACACTCAAAGGAATTGGTCCTACTTACATGGATAAAACCGGGAGAAATGGAATCCGAGTAGGAGATATTTTTGCATCAAATTGGGATGAGAAATACAAGAAACTTTCCAATAAGCATATGGAAATGCTCAAAACTTTTGAAGGAATAATCGAATTCAATCTCAAAGAAATGGAAGAGGTTTTCTTAGAGAGCATCGAAGCCTTGAGGAAATTTAAAATGGTGGACAGTGAGCACTACTTACACCAAGCTCAAAAAGCAGGAAAAAAGATATTGGCCGAAGGAGCACAAGGTTCATTACTCGACGTTGATTTTGGAACTTATCCCTTTGTAACCTCCTCCACTACTACTGCTGCAGGAGCCTGTACAGGTCTTGGAATTGCTCCCAACAAAATCAAGGAAGTATTTGGTATTTTTAAAGCCTACGCTACGCGTGTTGGAAGCGGTCCGTTCCCAACTGAACTTTTTGACCAAGACGGAGAAACCATGGGACGTGTAGGAAATGAATTTGGAGCAACTACCGGACGTTCAAGACGTTGTGGATGGCTGGATTTAGTCGCACTGAAATACTCAATCAAAATCAATGGCGTTACCCAACTCATGATGATGAAAGGCGACGTACTTTCTGGATTCAAAAAAATTAGAGTTTGTACCGCATACCAAACTTCTAAGGGGCTCCAAGATTATTTGCCTTATGACATTTCAGACAAAGAAATTCAACCAGTTTACGAAACCTTAGACGGATGGGAAGAAGACTTAACCCAAATGACGGATGTAACCCAGTTTCCAAAAAACTTCCTTCATTACATTGAGTATTTAGAAGAGGCCTTAGAGACTCCAATTAAAATTGTTTCCGTAGGACCCGACCGAGCACAAACGATCTATCGATAATCTAAAAATCCAATGAAGCTGTCATCTTGTATTTCCGCAGTATTGATTGCTCAGTTTTTTTTAGGGAATCTTTTTGCTCAAGAGTCTAAAATCATCCAAATTCGTCAAGCTGGAGGTTCAAAACAAGATCAAGAGCAATATCCGGATGCCAACATTCTTTTTAAAACCGACAGCAAAAGAGTGATCCTTTATCATGAGGGCGCCCTAATCGAATCGGATCAAGCTTTTTTTTATTCTAAAAAAAACTATTTCAAAGCAATAGGCGATGTCGTTTTTACTCAAGGAGACAGCCTGCGGATGACCTGCAACACCATTGAATACAATGGAGAAACTAAAATTGCACTTGCTCAAGGTAATGTTTATTTAGAGCGTCCAGATATGAATCTAAGAACTCAAATTCTCAACTTGGACAGAATCAACGAAAAAGCATTCTACAATACGCCTGGAGTCATTGTTGACAGTACCAGTACCCTTACCAGCAACCAAGGGCAGTATTTTATGAATCAGAAAAAATATCGATTCATTTCTGACGTGACCATAAACAATCCTGATTACACGGTAAACTCTGAACAATTGGATTATTTTACCGAAAGTAATCAAGCCTACCTCTATGGAAATTCTAAAATTGAAGGAAAAACGTACACTGTTTTATGCGAACGCGGATTCTACGATACAGAACGTGAAAAAGGAATTTTTAAACAAAATGCAACGCTTTATTACGACAATAAAATCATCAGAGGAGACAGTCTCTACTTTGAAAGTGATCGGAACTATGCCGCAGCAACAAAAAACATCAGTATCGTTGATACACTTAACAATTCAATCATCACAGGACACTACGGAGAAATTTTTAAAGAAAAAGACTCCGCAATCATTACCCGAAGAGCAATGGCAGTGAATATCATCGATCAAGATTCTCTTTTTATTCACGCGGATACATTGGTAGCAACCGGACCAGAAGAAAAAAGAATTCTTCGAGCATACTACGACGTCCGAATCTTAAAAAGCGATATTCGTGGGCGTTCAGACTCCTTGTATCTAGATGAATCTATTGGTTTGACTAAACTGCTTAAAAAACCACTTACCAAACAACAAGTGCAGGTATTTACTGAACAGGATAACAATCAAAAAAATCCTGTTTTGTGGTTCGATAAAAGTCAAATGACGGGTAATGAAATTCAGTTACTCTCCAATACCCAGACAAGAAAATTGGATTCGCTAAAAATTGATGGAAATGTTTTCATCATTGAAAAAGATACATTAAGCGAAGATGGATACCAACAAATCAAAGGAGGAATTCTAAGAGGTGCTTTTAAGGAAAGTAAATTAGATAATGTTGTCATCACCAAAAATACTGAAATGGTCTATTATTTGTACAACGACGAAGACCTCCAACTCATTGGTATTGATAAAACCACTTGCAGTGCACTTAAAATGGAATTCTTTGATGGACAAATTGATGCAATTACTTTTTTAGTAAGTCCGAATGGCGATGTGTATCCCGAAGAAGAACTTCCTAAAAACGAACGAACTCTGAAAGGGTTTATTTGGAGAATTGACCAACGCCCTGAAACCATTGAGGATCTTTTTGATGAAAACGACCGTGAAGAGCAGTTTCCTGAAATTTTAAAATTTCAATATCCTAAAGAGGAAAATACCTTTACAAAAAAGTCTCAAAATTAGGCACAATGCTCCAAGATGACTTCTTAAAATATCAGGCTAAAACTACCCCGCATCCGTTGGGTATTTCAGTCGCCAAAGCGAAAGGAGTTTACATTACCGACACTCAGGGGAAAAAATATTTAGACTTTGTTTCTGGAGTGTCGGCTTGTAGCTTGGGACACTGCCATCCCAAAGTTGTTCGAGCCATTCGAAAACAAAGTAAACGGTATCTTCATGTAATGGTTTACGGCGAATTTGCTCAAGAACCTGCAGTGCAACTATGTAAAGAACTCATCGAACTACTTCCCGAAAATCAAGAATCCGTGTACCTCACTAATTCGGGTACTGAAGCCATAGAAGGAGCATTAAAACTTGCCAAAAGAGCAACCGGAAGAAGTGAATTAATTGGAGCGTACAAAAGTTATCACGGAAGTACACATGGAGCTTTGAGTTTGTTAGGATCTGAAACTCAGAAAATGAGGTACAGACCTCTATTGACAGATACACGGTTTATTCGTTTTAATGCTGAAGAAGATTTGGAACAAATCACTACTAAAACTGCTGCAGTACTTTTGGAAACAATTCAGGGTGGAGCAGGTTTTATTCTTCCTCAAAATGACTACTTACAAAAAGTCAAAGCCCGCTGTGAATCTGTCGGAGCCCTTTTGATCCTCGATGAAATTCAACCTGGTTTTGGTCGTACAGGAGCGTTTTTTGGTTTTGAGCATTTCAATGTCAAACCAGACATCGTAGTGATGGGAAAAGGAATGGGAGGCGGACTTCCTGTTGGTGCATTTTCAGCCTCACGAGAACTAATGAAACTTCTCGAAGACCAACCTAAGTTGGGACATATTACTACTTTTGGTGGAAACTCATTAATTGCAGCTGCCTGTTTGGCAACCCTGAGAGAAATCCGTGACAGCGCTTTAATGGATAAAATCCCTGCAAAAGAAGCCCTACTGCGCAAGGAATTGAATCATCCCAGCATCCATGAAATCCGAGGAAAAGGTTTAATGCTGGCTCCCCTATTCAAAAATCCTGAAATTGCAAATCAAGTAGTGCTTAAATCAATTGAAAGGGGGCTTATGCTCTTCTGGTTGCTTTGGGAAAAAAAAGCAATCCGTATCACTCCCCCACTTACCATTACCGAAAAAGAAATTAAAAGGGGATGTACACTACTGCGAAACGTTCTTGATGAAGTATCTGGATGTTAATTAAATTGTTAAAAACAATCCCAATCAAAGAGAATTCAAACCCTTCTAGAACCTAACTTTATTAGTGAAGATTTTATAAATCGCTATGCTAAATTATAATTCTGAAGAAACTCAATCTTCAATCACCAAATTTGAGCAAATGCTCAAAACCAATCACATCTACTTTTTTGACGCTCAAGAGTTTGAAGACATCATCGTTCATTATCTAGGGTTTGGGGAAAATCAACTCGCCAAAAAAGCATTGAAAATGGGACTTGAGCAGCATCCTTCCTCTCATGAAATACTTCTTCTTCAAAGTGAAGTTTTTATTCTCGATGAAAAATACGACGCCGCTTTAAAGCTTTTGGATTATGTTGAAAAATTGAATCCCCTCGATGAAGAAATCTCACTTCAAAAAGCCAGTATTGCTTCTAAGAATGGAGATCACGCTAGCTCAATCAAATACCTAAACAAAGCCTTAGAACTTTCGGAAGACCCCTTGGAAATTTGGAATCTCCTAGGAATGGAACATCTGCTGGCTGAAGAATTTGAAGAAGCTTCTTACTTCTTTAAAAATTGCATTACAGACAATCCGCAAGATTATTCAGCATTGTACAATTTACTTTACTGTTTCGATCATTTAAACAAAACCGAAGAAGCCATCCAGATTCTTAATGAAGTACTCGAGATAGATCCATACAGCGAAGTGGCATGGCATCAATTAGGGTTAGTCTTACTCAAGAAAAAACAACCTAAAGAAGCTTTATCTGCTTTTGACTTTGCCATTATTAGTGACGATACCTTTACTGGGGCTTACATTGAAAAAGGAAAATTACTTGAAGGTTTGGGAAGGATCAACGAAGCAATCGAAAATTATGAAATTGCACTCAATACCAATGATCCAAGTGCTTTTGTTTTCCAAAGCATTGGAAGATGCCATGAAGCCTTGGGCAACCATGAACTTGCAGTGAAATTTTATCTTAAAGCAATTCATCTCGAACCTAGCAATGAAAACAGTTGGATCTCATTGATTGATTTTTTCATTACCCAGGATCAATTTAAAAAAGCTAAAGGTTATTTCAAACGTGCATTAGAAGTAAATAGTGAGTCTGTAGAGCTCTGGAAAAAAGGAGCGCAAATCTACAGCGCACTTGATCAGGATACAAAAGCACTTAATGCTTACCAAAAATTATCGGACCTCGGTTTTTTTGAATTGCCAAGCTTACTGCATCATATTGATCTTTATCTAAAATCAAAACAATGGGAAAAGGCTCTTGATCTTACAAATGAAGCTTTTAAATCATTCCCTGAAAGCCAAGATTTGATGTTCAGATTGGGTGGTTGCAATTTGGAGTTAGGTAAAATTAGTGAAGCGCGCTACTTTTTAAATCCAGATCAAATCTCTGAAAAAAAACGAATTGAACTTATGACCCTGTTTCCCTCACTCGGTCAAATTTAAATTGAGGCTCTGTTTATTCCTCCACGTTTTCTACCTTTGTTTTTAAACCCTATCTAGCAATGCGCTATTTCATTCTTTACCTCAAAGGCATGCTCATGGGAGCAGCAGATCTTGTTCCTGGAGTTTCAGGAGGAACTTTAGCACTCATCACTGGCATTTACAAAGAACTATTACAAAGCATCAATTCTGTTTCGCTCAGTACGCTAAAAACTCTAAAGCAGGAAGGGTTTAAAGCTTTTTGGAAAAAACTTAACGGCTCATTTTTAATCGCTGTTTTTGGGGGGATCCTATCAAGTATTTTACTTTTATCAAGACTACTTGAATGGCTCATCGAAAATGAACCCCTTGGGTTATGGTCTTTTTTCTTTGGACTCTTGATTGCAAGTATCATTTATTTATTCCGATCTGAATTGGCCATTACAATACGTAACCTACTTTATTTAGGTTTGGGCGCTGTAATTTCATACCTCGTAACCCAACTTAGTGGAGGTGAAAATCAAAGCAGTTTGTGGTATCTCTTTCTTTCGGGTTTTATCGGGATCTCAGCCATGATATTACCTGGACTTTCAGGAGCTTACATTTTAGTCATCATGGGGGTTTATCAAACGGTACTCTCAAATGTACGTCTAGCTCAAGATCTATTCATTAATTACGATCAAAATCAATTCATTCTAACAGCTAGTATTTTAGGGGTATTTATTTTGGGTATTGTTGTAGGTCTGAAGGTCTTTTCTAAGTTTCTGAGTTGGATTTTGAAAAGTTATCCAGAAAGGACAATAGCAGTTCTTATTGGTCTGATGATTGGTGCGCTTCATAAAGTATGGCCTTGGCAAAATACTCTTTCCAGCTCTTCTAAAGAAACTTATGCAGTACTCCCTTCTCAATTTTCAGGAGATCCTCAAATATTTACTGCCCTACTTTGGATGTTAATTGGTTTTGGAATTCTTTTTCTTATCGAGAGAAGTAAAAAGCTTTTATTCAAATGAAAACGTTTCAAAAAAAACGTAGCCCTTGGGAAGCCTTTTTTTTGATTTTAAAAGGAATTGCAATGGGGGCTGCTAATAAAGTTCCTGGCGTTTCTGGAGGAATTGTGGCCCTTGTCGGTGGATTTTATGAAGAGTTAATATTCTCCTTTCAGCGACTCAATTTTGTAGCGTTAAAGTTTTTGTTTACTGGACGACTAAAGTCTTTCTGGAATTATGCAAATGCCTCTTTTCTATGCTTACTTTTTGGGGGGGTCATCATAAGTTATTTTAGTGTTTCACTTTTTCTAGATTTTGCATTAGAACAAAATGAAAAGGTAGTCATTGGAGCTTTTTTAGGAATGATTTTAGCCTCGCTTTATCTGGTCATTAAACAGGTTCCTTATTGGAATAAAAACCTTCTTGTTTTTTTAATATTGGGGTTTGTGGCAGGATTAAGTCTGAGTCTAGCAAAACCCATTGCTGAAAACGACAACCTTCTTTTTGTTTTTTTCTGTGGAATGATCAGTGTTTCTGGGATGACAATTCCTGGACTGTCTGGTTCATTTCTCTTATTGATTTTAGGAAATTACAATCTGCTTTTGGTCGATGCAGTTAATGCATTATTTAAACTCATAACCTCAACACTAATTTGGGATTTTCAATTCATAGACGATCCTGTAATAAGTCGTTTGCTTCTGATTATGGCAGTATTTGCCTTTGGCTCTTTAGCTGGACTTATTTTATTTTCCAACCTAATCAAATTAGTTTTAGAAAGGCATCCCAACTTTACCTTGGTAGGCATTATTGGATTTATTACAGGCACCCTACGACTGGTATTTCCTTGGAAAGAAAAACAATACCGCTACAACGATCAGGGCGAACTCGTAACCAACAGTGTAGGCACCCCTGAACTTTTGAATTACCACTATTATGTTCCAGATTTCTCTCAAATTGATACCTATGTTGTAATTTTAGCATTCCTTTTAGGAGCAACATTATTGTTTTTACTGGATTATTATGACAGAAAAAGAAAAGCCTAAACGGTTTGGATTATTAGGAAAAAATATTGATTACTCATTTTCAAGAGGATACTTCTCAGACAAGTTTACCAAAGAAAAGCTGATTCATCACAGCTATGTCAATTTTGATTTACCCTCATTAAAAGATTTTGATCGTTTCCTAAGGGAGGAAGAAAATCTTTGTGGTTTAAACGTAACCATTCCTTACAAAAAAGAAGTAATTCCCTTTTTGGATCAAATTTCTAAGGAAGCCGAATCAATTGGTGCAGTTAACACCATAAAATTCGACAGCCAAGGAAAAACTACAGGTCACAATACCGATCATTTAGGTTTTGAAAAGGCTTTAAAAGAACAGATAAAAACCCTTCCCAAAAAATCATTGATCTTAGGAACAGGAGGAGCCTCAGGAGCCGTTCGTTATGCTTTGGAACGATTGAACTGTGAAGTTATTTTTGTTTCCAGAACACCAAAAGAAAATCAATTAAACTACCCAGAACTAACTCAAGATTTTTTGAGCAATATTCAACTCTTAGTGAATACTACTCCCTTGGGTACTTTTCCAAATACAGAGCAAGCACCGCCACTACCCTATGACTATTTAAATTCTCAGCATTTACTTTTTGATTTGATTTACAATCCAAGTGAAACCCTTTTTATGAAAAAAGGAAAAGAAAAAGGATCTCAGGTAATGAATGGGCATAAAATGCTCATCTTTCAAGCCGAAAAATCATGGGAGCTATGGAATCAATAGATTAATTTTGGATGATTCTATTTTTAGAATTAAAAAAAATGTATATTATTTGTAAATATACCTAACTCAAAAATGGAAGAGAAAAGCCAACAACCTAGTGCGGAGGATCAAAAAGAGCCGCAAAAAAACGAAACCCTTGACCAAGGAACTGCACCTCCTGAACAGGATGTCAATGCAGCTACTTCCAAAGATAAAGAACCAGATGAATCGGCTGATGCAGTTGATCCAAAAGATGATTCACTTGTAGAAAAAGTTAAAAATAAGGATGCTGATACTCAAGGCGATTCAACCGAAAAAGTTGATGCTTTAGAGAAAAAAACGGTCGCACCTAAAACAGATTCTGAAGAAGAGGTCGAGAAGCCCTCTGTATCACAAACTGAAGAATCACACCCAGAAGAAAAAGAGATTGACTACACTTCGTTGTCTATTCCTGAACTTATCGAAGGTTTAAGGGCATTAAGCACAAGCGAGCAATGGCTCAGAAATCATACTCAAATCCAAACCGTAAATCGAATTTTTGAAGAAAAATTCCATGCTGATGTTGAGGCAAATAAAAAAGCATTTATTGATGAAGGAGGAAATGAGATAGACTTTTTCTATCGCCCTGAATACAAAAAAGATTTCGATCAATTGGGCTACGAATACCGAAAGAAAAGACGTGCTCATTACAAAGAACAAGAAGCCGCACAAAAAATTAATCTGGAGCGAAAGAAAGCCATCATCGAAGAAATTAAAAACTTAATCGGTGCAGATCAAAACATCAATACCATCTACAAAAGTTTTAGAACGCTTCAAGAAAGTTGGTACAGTACTGGACCCGTTTCTCGTTCTGAAAATCAAAATCTTTGGGAAACATTCAAACACCACGTTGAACGTTTTTATGATTTTTTACATTTAAATCGAGAGCTCCGCGATTTGGATTTCAAACACAACTACGAAGAAAAATTAAAAATCATAGAAAAAGCAGAGGCACTTAAAGAATTGCCAGATGTTATGCGAGCTAGTAGAGACCTCAATACACTACACCAACTTTGGAAAAACGATTTAGGCCCTGTTGCAAAAGAACACCGTGAAGCCCTGTGGCAAAGATTCCAAGATGCAACAAAATTCATTCAGTCAAGAAGACAAGAATATCAAAAGGATATTGCTGGAGCGATGAAAGAAAACCTTGAGAAGAAAAAATCCTTACTCAAGGAAATGAAAAATCTTACCGAAACTGAACCAGAAAATCACAACGCATGGCAGAATGCGCTGAAAAAATTTAATGGGCTAAGAGAAACTTTTAAATCAATAGGTTACGTTCCCTCAAAAGAAAGTAAAATGACATGGCAAGAATTCCGCGAAATAGGAAGGGATTTCATGCACAAGAAAAATGTTTTTTACAAAAATCAAAAACAGCAGTACAACCAAAATATTGACGCTAAAAAAGAACTTATCACGAAATCCAAATCCGTACTGGATGACCCAGCTTGGAATTCCAAAGTTCAAGAAATGAAAAACATTCAAAAAGAGTGGAAAAGTATCGGTTTTGTTCCGAGAAAGCTAGACAATAAATTATGGTCAGAGTTTTCGGAAATTCACAAAACCTACTTTGATAGAATCAAATCCGGTTATCAGCACTTAAGCCCTGAACAGGAAGCCTTGCAAAAAGAAAAAATAAGCCAAATAGATGCCATTAGTACCGTTAAGTTCTCAGAAGATTCCGAAGAACTTCTTGCTCAACTGACCTCGCTTTGGGAAAATTGGTATGCCCTGCAAAAAGTTAGAGGTCAAGTAGAGATCGAATTAAACAAAAAGTTTTCCGACTCCTTATCCAAAGCAATCAATAAAATAAGTTTGGATAAAAAAGCACAAAAAGATGTGTTACTCAAACTCGATTCAATTTTACTTCAAAACGATCCCAACAAACTTCAAAAAGAATTGAATGACGTTAAGGCTAGTCTAAATAAACTCAAAACAGAACGTACTCAATTAGAAAATAATCTTGAATTTTTCAGTCATTCAAGTTCCGAAAACCCCTTATTCAAAAATGTTGAAAAACAGATTCAAAGCTGTCAAACAAAAATTGACAAGGCGCAAGAAGAGTACATTCGTTTAAAACAAATCAAAAATGCGCAAATAAAGTTGGCAAACCAAGAACTTGAAGAGGCCAACGAAAGTGCTGAAAATCAAGAATCTGAAGCAGATTGATTTTTAGCTTTTTGCCAAAAGTCTTCCATTTCCGATAAAGTTAAATTCTCAATCGATCGATTCTCTTTTCGTGCTTGATTTTCAATGTACTGAAATCGCTTAATGAATTTTTTGTTTGTTCGTTCTAGGGCGGTTTCAGGGTTGACTTTGATGAAACGAGCATAGTTGATTAAGGAAAATAACACATCGCCAAACTCGTCTTCTATGGCATCTTGCTTTTTTAAAGAAAGTGATTGATCCAATTCTTTAAGTTCTTCTTGAAACTTTTCCCAGACTTGTTTTTTATGTTCCCAATCAAAACCTACTCCAGCAGCTTTTTCTTGCATGCGTTGTGCTTTGATGAGTGCTGGAAGACTGTTGGGAACTCCTTCAAGAACACTTTTTTTACCCTCTTTAAGTTTTAGTGCTTCCCAATTTTTCTTTACATCATCCTCATTTTCTACAGAAACAGAACCATAAATATGGGGATGTCTATGAATCAGTTTTTCACAAATATCATTTGCTACATCTGCAATATCAAATGCCTTTTCTTCACTCCCTAACTTCGAGTAAAAAACAATATGCAAAAGCAAATCACCCAATTCTTTTTTGATTTCAGAAAGGTTGCGATCCAGAATGGCATCTCCTAGCTCATAAGTCTCCTCTATCGTCAAGTGTCTTAAACTTTCAAAAGTTTGCTTTTGATCCCACGGACATTGTGCTCTCAAATCGTCCATGATATCCAACAAACGACTGAAGGCTTCTAATTGGGCTTCTTTCGAGTTCATTGATCCGATGAAGTTTCAGTAGGAGCCGACTTGGGTGTCTCACTTGCTTTTGTTACTTCTTCGGAAAAGGAGATCATTTTCTTAGACAAAAGTAAATTGTACCATTGCAAGATTTTTTTTATGTCGCTAGGATAAACACGTTCTTCATCGTAGGAGTCTAAAATTTCAAAAAAATAGGCTTCCAATTCGTCTGAATTCGACTTTGGACTTATCCGAGTAGCCGCTCCTGATTCATGGGCATGAATTTTTTCAAAAACTGAGGTCAATGGAATTTCTTCGCCAATACAATACACCTGAATATCTCCTAGTACGCTGATTTGTGCGTTTGCATTCGTCGTTATTCTTTTACCGTCAAGCAAAGAACTTGCAACAACTCCACCACGAGTTTGAGCCTTCATTTCAAATAAGCCCGGTCGTCCGGAAACTGCTAAAATATTTGATAAATCCATTATTTACGTTTTGATTTAATTGGAAACTTCATCGGATAGTCAACGGTTATTAAACCTTTTGAAATTGAAGTTAATTTATTTTTAATGAGTCTTCTTTTTAATGACGAGAGATGATCGGTAAACAAAATACCTTCAACATGATCGTATTCGTGCTGTATCACACGTGCTGCAAGACCGTCAAATGTTTCGGTATGAGTAACAAACGCCTCGTCTTGGTATTGCAAGGTGATGCGCTCTTGCCGAATTACATCTTCCCTGACATCAGGAATACTTAAACAACCCTCGTTAAAAGTCCAAGAATCTCCTTCTTCCTGAATGATTTTTGGATTAATAAACACCTTTTTAAAAGATTCTAATAGTTTCGCTTCATTTTCATCCAAATCATCGTCTGCAGCAAAAGGAGCTGCATCGATTACAAAAAGACGTATTGAAATTCCTATCTGTGGTGCTGCCAAACCGACACCATTGGATGCGTACATGGTTTCCCACATGTCGTTAATCAAAGGGTCAAGATCTTTATGGTTGGCATCAATTTCTTTGGCTTTTTGTTTGAGTACCGCAGCACCGTAAGCAACTATGGGCCGTATCATATTGTATTGGTTTTAAAATCTAAATAGGATTGTAAGATCAGGGTTGCACTTACCTGATCAACCATTCCTTTCTGTTGGCGTTGTTTTTTCTTTAATCCACCGTCAAGCATCGCTTGAAATGCTATTTTAGAAGTAAAACGTTCGTCATAACGTTCAATCTTTTGATTTGGGAAATGCTGACTCAACTGCTCAATAAAATCTTGAATTCGAGTTTCTACTGCTGAAGGAGTACCGTCTTTTTGTAGCGGTTGTCCGATAACAAAAGCAGCAACTTCCTCTTTTTTACAATACTCTTTTAAAAAAGAAACCACCTCAGAGGTAGGAAGATTTTTCAAACCACTAGCAATCATTTGATTCGGATCCGTGCAGGATAAGCCCGTGCGTTTCGTTCCGAAATCAATGCCGACTAAGCAAGCCATCTTTTTTTTTCGACAAATATACTTTTTTCATCATGATTTACTCCAATCCAATCCCTATGAATTCTTTACCTTTGCCAAAAAATTGAACATGCAAAATCTAATAGAAGCAGCTTGGAACGACCGATCCCTTCTTGAAAAGGAAGAAACACAAAACACAATACGGTCTGTAATTTCTCAACTCGACAGCGGCACCCTCAGGGTAGCTGAGCCAACCGAAGCAGGATGGCAAGTCAACGAATGGGTTAAAAAAGCTGTTGTTTTGTATTTTCCAATTCAGAAAATGGAGACCCTCGAAGCAGGACCCTTAGAATTTCACGATAAAATGCCTTTAAAAAAGGGCTACAAAGAAAAAGGAATTCGTGTCGTTCCTCATGCCGTTGCAAGACATGGTGCTTACCTTTCAAAGGGAGTTATTCTCATGCCGAGTTATGTTAACATTGGTGCTTTTGTAGATGAGGGAACCATGGTAGATACTTGGGCTACTGTAGGAAGTTGTGCCCAAATTGGTAAAAACGTCCACCTCAGTGGTGGGGTTGGTATTGGAGGAGTGCTAGAGCCCTTACAAGCTGCTCCTGTAATTATCGAAGATAATGCCTTTTTAGGCTCTAGAAGCATTGTGGTAGAAGGAGTACGTGTTGGGAAAGAAGCCGTTTTAGGAGCCAATGTTGTACTGACAGCATCCACTAAAATTATTGATGTAACAGGAACAAAATCAATAGAATCTAAAGGCTATGTCCCCCCGCGTTCCGTAGTTATTCCTGGAAGTTACACCAAAACATTTCCCGCCGGCGATTATCAAGTTCCATGTGCACTTATCATTGGTAAACGAAAAGAAAGTACCAATAAAAAAACCTCACTAAACGAAGCGCTCAGAGAACATAATGTAGCTGTTTAAACGTTTTAAAAGCCCTTTAAAATGATTAAAGAAACGGTAGCTGCTTTACAACAACAAAAAATTATTTTGTATCCTACCGATACCGTTTGGGGTATCGGAGGAGATGCAACAGACGCCGCAGTAGTCAAAAAAATTTATCAACTCAAACAAAGAGAAGATCACAAAGCTCTCATCGTACTCGTAAATTCAGAAACCATGCTAAAATCGTATGTAGAGTCAATTCCTGAAGCCGCTTTAACTTTTTTAAATAGTGACCGTCCCACTACTATTATTTATCCTCAAGGAATCGGTTTTGCTGCCAATCTTTTGGGTGAGGACTCCAGTATTGGTATCCGAATTCCTGATCATTCCTTTTGCCTTGAACTCATCACTCAATTTGGTAAACCCATTATTTCTACCTCAGCAAACATTAGTGGAAATCCAACTCCAAAGACCTTTGATTCAATTGAAAATGAGATTTTGGATGGAGTGGACTATGTCGTACCTTTGAAAGAAGATATGCATCCTAACTCACCTTCTAGAGTTGTTAAAATTGATTCGGAAGGTACAATTCAACTCCTTCGCCCGTGAAAATTCAAACAGACTTTTCTAAAACGCTTAACCAGCCTCTTTTCAAGGTTTTAAAAGACACGGTACACGAAGTGGGTATTAAGGCTTTTGTGATTGGCGGATGGGTTCGAGATCGTCTTCTAGAAAGGGATCAGAAGAAAGACATCGATATTGTTGCTTTAGGATCGGGGATTGATTTAGCTCTAGCTTTACAAAAAAAACTACCGGGTGCAAAACCCGTTCAAGTTTTTAAAACCTACGGAACAGCAATGGTTCACTGGGAAGGAATCGATTTGGAATTTGTAGGAGCCCGAAAAGAATCCTACGCCCCAGAAAGTCGCAATCCGCAAGTCAGTCCTGGAACTCTAAAAGACGATCAAAACAGAAGAGATTTTACGATTAATGCACTTGCAATCAGCTTAAATACTGAAGATTTTGGTGCATTCACCGATCCTTTTGATGGACTCAAAGACCTAGAAAACAAAATACTACGGACACCTCTCGATCCAAACATTACTTATTCTGACGATCCACTGCGCATGCTCCGAGCAATTCGATTTGCAAATCAACTCAACTTCACAATTGAAGAGCAATCACTGAATGCCATCACCCAAAACGCCTCTAGAATTGAAATCATTTCTAAAGAGCGTGTTGTAGATGAATTGCACAAAATACTATCGACTTCCAAGCCTTCAATTGGATTTTCACTTTTAGAAAAAACTGGGCTTTTACACTACATCCTACCTGAACTCATCGCTTTAAAGGGTGTTGAAGAAATTGAAGGCCAGCGTCATAAAGATAATTTTTACCATACTTTAGAAGTTGTGGACAACCTTTGCCCCAACAGTGAAAATCTTTGGCTTCGATGGTCAGCCCTATTACACGACATTGGAAAAGCCCCAACCAAACGGTTTAAACCTCCAGTAGGTTGGACGTTCCATAACCATGAGTTTGTTGGTGCTAAAATGGTTTACAAAATATTTAAACGACTAAAAATGCCCTTGAACGAAAAAATGAAATACGTTCAAAAAATGGTTATGATGAGTTCCCGACCCATTGTGATTGCTGAAGATCAGGTCACCGACGCAGCAGTACGTCGTTTGGTATTTGATTCAGGTCCAGATATTGACGATTTAATCACACTCTGTGAAGCAGACATAACCACAAAAAATGCCAATCGATTTAAACGATATCATAATAATTTCAAATTAGTCCGAGAAAAAATTGTAGCCGTTGAGGAAAAAGATCAATTGCGTAACTTTCAACCTCCTGTGAGTGGTGAAACCATCATGCAGTTTTTTGGTCTGCAACCTTGTCGTGAAATTGGAGTTATTAAAGATGCCATTAAAGAAGCAATTTTAGAGGGAGAGATCCCGAATGAACCTGAAGCTGCATTTGAACGCATGAAAAAAGAAGGAAAAAAATTAGGTCTTACCCCCTTATGAAAAATCTTTACAAACCTTTTTTAAAATTGAGCCTTGTCCTGGTTTACTTAGTCATTTTAGCAGGGGCTGTTGTCCGAATGACTGGAAGCGGGATGGGTTGCCCTGATTGGCCGAAATGTTTTGGTTACCTCATTCCTCCTACCGAACGATCGCAATTGGATTGGAAACCCAACCACGAATACCAAGACGGTCAAGTTATCATTGTTGAGGAAAGTTTACGGGTCGCTTCAAAAGATTTCATCTCAAAAGACTTCTACAAAGAATCCAATTGGGAAGCCTACACCAAACACAATTACGCCATTTTTAACCCTACGCATACATGGATTGAATTTATCAATCGGTTATTGGGAGCCTTGGCGGGCTTGGCAACTTTGATATTACTCATTAGTGCACTAGGACAATTTAAGTCGGATCCAAAGGCCACAATCGGATCGGCCTTTGTGGTGCTTGGCATGGGCTTTCAGGGATGGCTTGGAAAAACTGTGGTCGATTCCAATTTATTGCCCTACAAAATAAGTATTCATATGGGTATGGCACTGTTGATTGTTTTATTACTAGTCTATTTGTTAAGTAGAACACAAAAAATACCAACTGAACTTACTCAAACAAGATTGTTTAGAACCTTGGCACTTTCGGCGCTTATTCTCAGTCTTATTCAAATGGGGATGGGAACTCAGGTACGTCAATTCGTAGATGAACAGATGCACGCGTACAACCTCACTCAAGCTTCGCTGTGGCTTACAGAGGCTCCCCTACTGTTTTACGTTCATCGAAGTTTTTCTCTGATCGTGTTGCTCCTTCATGCTTATTGGGGATATTTATTTTTTAAAAACAATTACATCCCTTTGGCTTTTAAAGCAATTTCACTCCTCATCGGACTGGAAATACTTTCTGGAATTTGGATGTATTATTTTGACTTTCCCTTTTCTTCCCAACCCCTACATTTGATCTTGGCTGCACTGCTTTTTGGTGCCCAAAGTTTTTTGTTTTTTGTAGTAAAAAGAAAATCATGATTTTAAGATTTAGAATAATTTTAGACGTAAAAGAGGATGTTTTAAGAGATATCGAAATTGAAGATAGCGCAACTTTCGAAGACCTCCATCACGCAATCACTCAAGCCTTTGGTTTTTTAGGCAATGAGATGGCCTCTTTTTATCGCTCTGATGAAGATTGGATTCAGGGTGAAGAACTCCCGCTAGAAGCGATGGACCCCTCACAAGAGAGCTGTCGTGATCAAGTTTTAAACACAGTGATCTCAGCAAGCCAACACCAACTGATTTACGTCTATGACTTTTTAAACCTTTGGACCTTTTTTGTTGAACTCATGGAAGTTGGTGAACAGATCACAGGAACTACCTATCCGAATTTAATTCACGCCCAAGGAGAAGTCCCTGAAGAAGCCCCAGAAAAACTTTTTCAAAGTGAAGATACTCTCAACCCAGCAGAAGCATCAGAGTTTGATGAAGACGATTCAGAGGAGTACGACGAGAGTTCATTTTATTGAAACAAGTCGTGCATGTCTACTTTTTCGTAGTGAAGTCGGACAAATTGAAAACTTGCCTTCATAATATCACCCATGGATTGACTTTGCATAAAAGCCTTGTCCTTTGTGAATTTAAAAATTTCTTTTCGCAAGCGTTCCAAATTCTCGGTTAGGGTTAAGGTTTCAGACTGCATGATCTTTAGGAGGCTTTCCAGTCGATTTCCAGAACTTATGATTCTTCTCGCAACAATAGAGCGTTCTTCAACTTTGTATTGGTTGATGGAATTGTGCTTCAGTTTTGTGCGAACTAAATCCATAAGAGCCTTATTCTCTTTAAAAAACTGGGGACGATACACACTTAGCTTACCTTCAAAAGACTGCTGGTCAAAATCAATAGAACGAATTTTGTACACTACCTGATCAAAATCATGGGTAGGTACCACCACATAATTGTATGCTCGCATATCACCCAGTAACCGTATCATACTTCGCTCATTAAATTTGACATACTCTTTTGCAATTTGTGCCTTTTCAGAGTCTGAACATTGAGGCAAAAATTCTTTGATAAATTGGTCTCCAGGAATACCCGCAATATGCTCCTCAATTAAGGTACTTTGATTGACCAAGAAATTCAAATTGTAGGGAGACAACATATGTTCAAACTCCAAACCATAGACCCGTGAGGCGTCCGTTTTTTTAAGGTAATAATAGATGAAATTATCGTTTAATATGTTTCTGATCTTGATCCGAAAAGGCTTCGAATTTCCAAAAGTGCAATAGTCTATGGCATCAACATTCAAATACTGTATCCCTGACTCATTTCCATCGGAATGCAACAGGGTGTAAATTTTCTTAAGATTGTAATCAATTTCTTTACGTTCACTGTCTGTGTAATAAACCCGTACCCAAAGGGTATCGGCATCTTTTTTATCGTAAACGGCTACAGAACCCGAAAATCGAAGCAAATCTTCATAAAAAACAGGAGTATTAATCCATCGATCGTAAACTTTTAAGAA
Source organism: Flavobacteriaceae bacterium (assembly GCA_029243165.1). Lineage (GTDB taxonomy): Bacteria > Bacteroidota > Bacteroidia > Flavobacteriales > Flavobacteriaceae > MS024-2A. The sequence continues at coordinate 87,605 of JAQWSN010000007.1, read as the reverse complement.
GCCCTTAAGCTCTTCAGAGATAGGATAGAATGGTTTTTTTTTAGAGATTAGCTTTTCCGTCATGCCCTTGTTTTTTCAAATGTACTATCTTTTCTGTAACAAAATACAGCCCTATTCGTTTAATAAATAACGCTGTAAAATGGAACAAACCTTACTTCAACTTAATCAACTCAGTAAATCTTACGGACGCCTCAAAGCGGTTGACCAACTCACCATCACATTAAAGAAAGGAAATGTTTACGGTCTTCTTGGTCCTAACGGAAGTGGGAAATCTACAACTTTAGGTATGGTTCTAAATGTTGTCAATCCCACGAGCGGGAGTTTTCAATGGTATCAAGGAGCATTGGACACCCATCAAGCCTTAAAACAAATTGGCGCCATCATTGAACGTCCTAATTTTTACCCTTACATGACCGCATTGCAGAACCTCAACCTGATATGCAAAATCAAACAATGCAGCACAGATAGCATCCAGGAGAAACTCGAACTCGTTGGGTTGTGGGAACGAAGACACAGCAAGTTTAGAACCTATTCATTAGGAATGAAACAACGCCTGGCCATAGCTGCAGCCCTGGTCAACGATCCCGAACTCCTCATCTTAGATGAACCTACCAACGGATTGGATCCTGAAGGAATCCACCAGATCAGAGCTTTAATTACTAAAATTGCCGAAGAAGGAACCACCATACTTTTAGCTTCTCATTTATTGGACGAAGTTGAAAAAGTATGCAATCAAGTGATCGTTTTAAAAAACGGCGTAAAATATTATGAAGGTCCCGTGGATGGAATCACTCAAACCTATGGGTATTTTGAACTCAAAGCCAAAAATCTTGAAGCGTTAGAATCTTTTCTGAAAGAAATTGATGAAGTTGAAACCGTAGAGAAAAACACAAACGGCTTGAAAGCAGTTTTAAATGCTCCTTTAGCATCTGAAGAACTTTCAGAAAAACTCGCAAAAGCGCAAATATTCGTAACCCACTTAGCCAAGAAAAAACCTTCACTAGAAGATCAATTTTTATCACTAACCCAAAATCAATAAATGCGTCTTTTATCCATAGAACTTTTCAAAATCTGGCATAACAAGACCTCTCGAGTCTTGATCCTAGGGTATTTTCTTCTCATTTTTAGCATTGCTATTCTGAGTACCATCAATGTTGAATTTGGTCCCATAAAATTCAATTTAGCCGAACAAGGAATTTTCAACTTTCCCTACATCTGGCATTTCAACACTTTTGTTATTGCCTTATTAAAAATCTTTTTTGCCATCATTATTGTTGCCATGATCGGTAACGAATATTCCTACAAAACCCTCAAACAAAATCTGATTGATGGTTTGAGCAAAAGTGAATTTTTACGGTCTAAGATTTATGCCATAGTAGCATTTGTGACCCTCTCTACCTTATTGGTATTTGTCATTAATTTGATCTTAGGTGGAATTTATTCCGATTACAACGAATTTCAAATTATTTTTTCTGATCTGGAATACCTTTTGGCTTATGCAATAAAGCTTTTTGGATTTTTTACCTTTTGTCTGTTTTTAGCAATTCTGATCAAACGATCCGCATTTGCCCTAGGCTTCCTTGCTTTGTGGCAAGTTTTTGAGGGGATCGCCTACGGCCTAATGCGTTGGAAGCTTTCGGATTTTATTCCCGTACTCAGTGCCGAGCAAGTCATCAAATTTTTCCCTTTACAAGCTATTGGAAATCTAATCAAAGAACCCTTTACCCGCCTTTCTGCCATTCAAAATATTGCGGATCAGATTGGTGAAGGATTTACCAAAGACTACGGAATTTCCATTCTAAACATCATCATTGTTTTGGTCTGGTCTGGACTTTTTATTTGGGGATCTTATGGATTGTTAAAGCGAAGGGACTTGTAGTTTTCTTTTGTCCAGCACCGCAATTCTACTCTGGATATTTTGTAATTTTGCCTTTTCAGTAAAATTATGCAATTTCAACTCGTTTCTGATTTTAAACCCACTGGTGATCAACCGCAGGCCATCAAAGAAATTGTCGCTCAATTTGAAAATAAAGATCCTTTTGTTACCCTTCAAGGGGTGACGGGTTCTGGAAAAACATTTACCATGGCCAATGCCGTTGAAAAACTTCAACGCCCAACCCTAGTATTGGCGCACAATAAAACTCTTGCAGCCCAATTGTATTCCGAATTCAAACAATTTTTCCCAAATAATGCGGTAGAATATTTTGTTTCTTATTACGATTATTACCAGCCCGAAGCCTACATACCTACCTCTGGAACTTACATTGAAAAAGACTTATCGATTAACGAAGAAATTGAAAAGCTCAGACTCAGTACAACATCCGCTTTACTCTCAGGGAGAAGGGATGTGCTTGTAGTGGCCTCTGTCTCGTGTTTGTATGGTATTGGAAATCCTGCCGAGTTTGAAAAAAATGTAATTTCCCTAGAACGAGACCAGCACATTTCACGCACCCAACTGATGCACCGTTTGGTTCAAAGTTTGTATTCAAGAACAACAGCTGAATTTGGACGCGGCAATTTTAGAGTACTGGGCGATATTATCGACATTTTCCCTGGCTACGCTGACATTGCTTTTAAAATCCACTTCTTTGGAGATGAAATTGAACAGATTGAAGCTTTTGATCCCATTGACAATACCCGCTTGGAACAATTCGATACAGTCAATATTTACCCCGCCAACATCTTTGTTACTTCTCCTGATATTCTACAAAATGCAATTCTCCAAATTCAGGACGATTTGGTCAAACAAATTGATTATTTCAGAGAAATAGGGAAACCTCTGGAGGCAAAACGATTGCAAGAACGCACCGAATTTGATTTGGAAATGATCCGTGAATTGGGATATTGTTCGGGCATAGAAAACTATTCTCGCTATTTGGATGGTCGTTCTCCAGGTACACGTCCCTTTTGTTTGTTGGATTATTTTCCAAAAGATTTCTTGACCATTGTAGATGAAAGTCACGTCACCATTTCTCAGGTTCACGCCATGTACGGAGGCGACCGAAGTAGGAAGGAAAATTTGGTAGAATACGGTTTTCGATTGCCAGCAGCCATGGACAACCGACCGCTCAAGTTCGAAGAATTTGAAGCTCTTCAAAATCAAGTATTGTACGTCAGTGCCACTCCCGCAGATTACGAACTGGAAAAAACGGAAGGGGTTTATGTAGAGCAGATCATCCGACCTACTGGTTTGTTGGATCCCGTTATAGAAGTGCGTCCCAGTTTAAATCAAATTGACGATTTGATGGAAGAAATCCAAAAACGTACCGAACAAGACGAACGCACACTTGTCACCACACTTACCAAACGAATGGCAGAAGAGTTGACACAATACTTAAGTCGTGCTCAAATTCGATGTCGCTACATTCACAGTGATGTTGACACATTGGAACGGGTAGAAATCATGCAAGATTTAAGAAAAGGGATTTTTGATGTCTTGATCGGAGTAAACCTGCTTCGGGAAGGGCTTGATCTTCCTGAAGTATCTCTAGTGGCAATTTTGGATGCTGATAAAGAGGGATTTTTACGATCCAATCGTTCGCTAACTCAAACCGTTGGGCGTGCCGCTCGAAACGTTAACGGAAAAGCCATCATGTATGCCGATACAATTACCAAAAGCATGCAAAAAACCATAGACGAAACCAATTACCGAAGAGAAAAGCAAATGGAGTACAACAAAAAGCACAAGCTTGTCCCAACCGCTTTAAATAAATCTTTAGACAGTGCCTTAGCCAAAAACTCAGTGGCTACCCATGCTCAAGAACAAGAAGCCCGAAAAGTAGCCGAAGAAAAAAATCGCTATTTGACCAAACCCCAAATTGAGAAAAAAATCAGAGAACTGCGAAAAGCAATGGAACAAGCAGCAAAATCTCTCGATTTTATCGAAGCTGCCAATTATCGTGATGAAATTAAAAGTTTACAAGAGCAGTTGTAAGTAAAGAGTGTTAAAAAAGCACTAAAAGAATTTCAACAGCGTTAAGAGTTTAATCATTGAAGTACTTTTAATACATGATCAAAATCATCCATCGACTCTTAATTATTTGTTTTTTAATGAGTGGCACCCTAAACCATGCTCAAGAACTAAATGCGCTTGTATTGGACAGTATCAGCCAAAATCCCATTCCTTTTGCTAGTATCTTTCTCAAATCGGGTAGCGGTGGAGTCTCCAATGAAGAAGGACGTTTTCGATTGTTTTACGATCAACAAAAGACCCCTAAAGACTCGCTTTTCATCTCCTGTATGGGATACGAAACATTGGCACTTTCCCTATCAGAGATTCAAGACAGTATTTTTTACCTACCCCCCAAAGCCATTGAATTAAATGCCATTGTAGTAAGCAATAAACAGGTTGATGTCGATCAGCTTTTAAAAAATATTAAAGAAAACATTCCTGAAAAATACGAATTGGGGCTCACCCAAAAAAAGCTGTTTTTTAGAGAAACAGGTTCTCAAGAATTTAAAAGATTAGAGGTAAAAATTAAAAAAACATCCATAGACGAATTCAATCAGGCGTTTTGGGACAGTACTCTTAGAAAAATTCCCAGAAAAAACGAATGGTATCAAGAATATGCTGGTACCCTCTTTGGGGATTACAGCAAAGAGAGTCAAAAACTGGAACTTTTTAAAGCTCTTGAACTGGAGGATAAAAAAATCTCAGCCCTTTTTGATGATATCGGAAAAACCTTTGAAAGCATCCTTAAAGAAAATGTCAAAACCACTTCCTTCTTTAAGGTTCGATCTGGTATTGTTGGGGGAAAAATAGAAGGGGAAGATTTTACCCGATCGGATCTCGATACACTTAGTCAGGAAGATAAAGAGGAGTTGGAAAAAAAGAATTTCCTGTCTAGCAAAAAATGGAATGCAACAAACTTGTTAAGGGGATTGTTTAAAGAAGGTGAGCTCAATATTTCGATTATCAAAAAATCATCCAAATACATTTTTGAACTCACAGACTTTACCTACTTGGGTGATACCCCTGTTTACATTCTTGAATTTAAACCCAAAAAAAATGCAGATTATTCGGGAAAAATTTATGTGGATGCAGATCAGATGACACTAGTACGCCTAGAATACAAAAACATTCAAAACATTACTGATTTTAGCATGTTGGGTGTATCTTTTCGACGGGATTTAAAGGAGGTAATCCTGCAATTCAAAAAACTTTCAAACGAGAAATACAGCCCAGAATACTTAGAATTTTCCGATGCTTTTGAGGGAGGGTTTGAACGACCATTGGTGATCACTGAAAAAAATAAAGTGGTTAAAGGAAGGAATAAGCAAAACCAACTCAAAATGGATTTGGATGTAAAAACGCGACAGTTTAGTAAATATCAATTGGTTGTTTTTGAAACCCTTCTCATGGATAAAGAAGTGTTTGAAGCTTACGAAGAACATCCAACTGTATTGCCCGTAAACCTGACTGAATACGATCCTACCTTTTGGGAGGGCTATTCCATCATCGAACCCAATCAGGAGATTAAGGCTTTTAAAGTGATCCGGTAAATAGATTTTTATTCCTATTTTTAGTCAAAACAGATTTAAATGAAAAAAGTACTTTTAGCCTGCTTCTCTTTGGTATTATTACTGCAATGTCAGGATCCAAAAAAAGAATTAACCCCTATCGTATTTACCATCAACCAGTTTGATGTTCCCAACAATCAAATGGAGGTTACTTTTTCCATTACCAATCCAACAAACTCTTCCTGGGAAGGAGGCGCTTGGTCGTTGCATTGGAACAGTATTTTTGGAGAAACACGCCCAGAGAGTCTTCCAAAAGGAATTGAATACACCTACGTCAATGGACAACAGTATTTAATTTTTAAGTTCGGAGAAGACTACAGCTTAAACCCGGGAGAAAATCTGAGCTTTACCGTAACACAGAAAGGAATTATTCCGCGAATAGCAATGGGGCCTCAAGGCTTTTTTGTCCACGATGCAACAACACAAAAAAACATCGATCTCAAAAGCCACATCGAATGGAAAAACGCCAAAGGAATCGAAGGACTAAACATCCCTTCAGCAGCAGCGCGTTATGCCGAATATGAAGGACTAGAGCTTTTACCCAAAACTGAATTAGATTGGGTTATTCCAACGCCAACAAAGCAACTTTTTAACGGGACTTACAGAACCCCTACAGATTTAAATTTAAGCCTTGAGGGTTTTGACATGGATGCTGAATTTATTCAACAACGACTTCAAGAAGGACTAACTATTAAAATTGAAGCTGATAAAGAGGTTCAACCCAATGTACTGCTCACTCAAAACAAGTCACTTGCTCGAGAAGCCTACACCCTTAAAATTTCAGAAGAAAATATCCAAATCGAGGCAAGTGCGTCCATCGGAGCTTTTTATGCATTTGAATCGCTACACCAAGTTTTATTGATTGCTCAAAACGAAGAAAAAGGATGGCCAATTCTGGCTATTGAAGACGTCCCTCGTTTTCAAAACCGAGGTTTTATGAGTGATGTAGCAAGAAATTTTTATCCTAAAGAGAAAATTTTTAAGATTCTGGACTACATGGCACTTTACAAATTGAATCGTTTTGATCTAAAGCTCACTGATGACGACGGTTGGCGTATTGAAATTCCGGGGCTTCCCGAGCTGACAGCAGTAGGAAGCAACAGAGGTTACACACTTGATGAAAACGACAGATTAATTCCCATGTACGGTTCAGGCTCAGGAGACTCTCAAAGTAAAGGATCTGGCTATTTGAGTGGCGAAGATTTTGTAGCCATCCTTAACTATGCCAAGCAACGCTACATTGAGGTGATTCCTCAAATCAGTTTTCCGTCTCACGCTAGGGCAGCAATTGTAGCAATGAAGGCGCGTTACAATACATTCAAAGCGCAAGGAGATCTTGCCTCTGCTACTGAATATGTGCTTCACGATCCAGAAGATGAAAGTGATTACATTTCTGCTCAATTGTACACCGATAATGTGATTTGTATTTGTGACCCAAGTGCCTATCGCTTTTATGAAAAAGTAATCCAAGAGATAAAAGCTCTTTATGATCAAGCCGCGCTCCCTATGAAGGTATTTAATATTGGAGCCGATGAATTGCCTTACGGCCCCTGGAGAAAGTCTCCGAAATGTGAGCGCTATGTTGCTCAAAACGAAGCCATTCCTAACCTAGAGGAGTTGTACAACTTCAACTTAAGACGCATCAATGAAATCATCACGAATGCAGGTGCTAAAATGGTGGGCTGGGAAGACGCTCTTTTAGTTCATAGCGAAAACGAACAGTCTGAAATTAGCGTTAATGAAGCTCTACTCGATCTGAATTTCATTCCCTATGTTTGGAATAATAGTTGGGGTGGGGGTCGTGAAGATATGATTTACCGATTGGCAAACAAAGGATTTCAAGCCATTATGAGCAACTCTTCTGCATTTTATTTTGACATGGTCGATGATCGCGATTTTGAAAATACTGGAATGAGTTGGTCAGGTTACGTCAACTACAAAGACAGTTGGGGAACTGAACCCCTCAATGTTTTTGCGAATAAAGTTAAATTAGAGGCACTGGGTATTGATAAGGATTATGTGGCGGGCAAAGAAAAAATCAAGCCCGAAGCAGTAGCAAATTTCCTTGGGATTCAATCGCAATTGTGGACAGAAACCATCATTTCAGACGCCTTATTTGATCAAATGTTAATGCCCAATTTAATTGTCTTTGCGCAAAGAGCATGGGGTGCCAAAGAACCTTGGTTGGAACTGGAAACGGCACTTGAACAAAAACCCCTACTGGAAAATGCGTGGAATAAATTTGCAAATACGATTGGACAGAGACAACTCTTGATGGTCAACCAGCTTTATGGAGGGCTGGCCCATGACCTCCCAAAACCGGGGGCTGTCATTAATGAAGGTAAACTCAAGGTAAGACAACAATTCCCCGGCTTGAACATTCATTACAGACTGGATGGAAAAGAACCCAATACTGAAGATCCCCTTTACACAGAAGCTGTAAAACTTCCAAAAACAGCTAAGGTTACCCTCAGAGTGTTTGACTCTAAAGGAAGAGGAGGTAAAAGCATTCAAATCAATTAAGAACTCATGGAAAACAAACGCTTGCTCTCATTGGATATTCTTCGAGGCTTGACCATCATCTTGATGATCATTGTAAACGATCCGGGATCATGGAATCACGTTTATGCTCCCCTACTCCATGCAGAGTGGAACGGAATTACCCCAACGGACTATGTGTTTCCCAGTTTTTTATTTATCGTAGGGGTTTCCGTAGTTCTTTCGATGAACAAGCAACTTCAAAATGGAAAAAGTCGCACCGATTTAGTTAAAAAAATCTTGTGGCGCGCATTAAAAATTTATGCTGTAGGAATTTTCCTTTGGCTCTGGCCAAGCTTCAACTTTGAAGGCATTCGTTGGGTTGGTGTTTTACCTCGAATTGCTTTTGTTTACTTGGGTTGCGCTTTGTTGTTTCTTTTCACCAGTAGAAAAACACAAGCCTACCTCGGCATCAGCATACTTTTGGGCTATTGGCTTGTAATGGCCTACCTCCCTGTCCCTGGAATTGGATTTCCTGATTTGGACGTACCCGAGAAAAACTGGGCACATTACATCGACCAGCTTTTCTTGCCCGGCAGGTTGTGGCAAGACACTTGGGATCCAGAAGGAATTCTGAGTACACTTCCCGCTCTAGTCAGTGGGTTGATCGGTATGTGGGCGGGTTATCTTCTCATGCAAAAAGAGGATTTAAAGAATCGCCTCAATCAATTATTTTTTTACGGTTTTGTATTGCTTTTACTAAGCGATCTGATGCAATGGTTTTTCCCTTTCAATAAAAACTTATGGAGTAGTTCTTTTACCCTGTTTACAGGAGGAATTGGAATGCTGGCCTTGGCGAGTTTTAGCTACTTTTTTGATGTTAGACAAAACCGCTACCAATTTAAATTTGCGCACGCATTTGGGGTCAACCCCATACTGGCGTATTCGCTATCTAGTTTATTAACCATTGTTTTTTACAGTTCCAAATGGTGGGGAATATCCTTAAGCGCTTCATTTATGTCGCTTTGGGAACAACTAGGCTTACCCCTCAAGCTCGGCTCATTGCTCTATGCGCTCTGCTATGTATTTATTATTTGGATTCCCATCCAAATCCTCTTCAAAAAGAAAATTTACATCAAATTGTAAAAAAAAATCGGCCCCGTTAAGGGCCGATCCAAACAAAAACAAATAATTGATTTGATTACCGGATTTTGATCAGCTTTTTGGGCTGTGGTTGCGCTTCTTCATGCTTAGGTAAAAGCACGTGAAGTACGCCTTCCTTGTAATTCGCATCAATTTTTGCGAGGTTAACACTATCGGGTAGTGTGAAACTGCGTCTAAAACCGCTGTAACTGAACTCACGACGTGTAAATTTTCCTTTTTCATCTAGTTTTTCTTCTTCTTGAGTAGAAGAAATCGAAAGGACTCCATCTTCTACTTCAATTTCAAAATCTCCTTTTTGCTTGCCGGGAGCAGCCAACTCAATTTCAAATTGGTTGTCCAACTCTTTGATGTTTACTGCAGGAACAGTAGATGAAATTGCAGGTACTTTAACGGTCCAATCGTTTTTGATAAAATCATCAATTAACGAGGGAAAGAATGGGCTTTGTTTTCTTATTAAATTCATAATTTAGAGTTTTAAGGTTAACAATTTTTATTGTTTATCCATAAAACAAAAAAGATACCAAATTCAGTTTATGACATTTTGTCAGTAATTAAATAAAAATACCTGACAAAATGTCATTTATGTAATTGCTTCTTGAACTTTATCTGCGGCTTCTTGGAAAGCGGTTGCGGACAGTACGTTCAATCCTGAATTGTCAATAAGCTCTTTAGCAATGTCCGCATTGGTACCTTGCAAACGAACAATAATTGGCACTTGGATGGCATCCCCAAGGTTTTTGTAGGCATCCACAATACCCTGAGCCACTCGATCACAACGTACAATACCCCCAAAGATGTTGATTAGAATCGCCTTTACTTCGGGATCTTTTAAAATCAATCGGAAAGCCGTTTCCACACGTGCTGCATCTGCGGTACCCCCTACATCGAGGAAGTTCGCTGGATCGCCTCCTGCTTGCTTGATCAAGTCCATGGTAGCCATAGCCAGTCCAGCTCCGTTTACCATACAGCCAACATTTCCGTCCAAGTCCACGTAGTTTAGTCCTACTTCTCTGGCTTCAACTTCTACTGAATTTTCTTCGCTCAAATCGCGAAGTGCTTCCAATTCTTTATGACGGAACAAACCGTTATCGTCTAGGGTAACTTTAGCATCTACTGCGATGATTTTGTCATCTGATGTTTTCAAAACGGGATTGATTTCAAACAAGGAGGCATCGGATCCCATGTAAGCCTTGTAAAGTGCACTTACAAATTTGGTCATGTCCTTAAAAGCAGCGCCAGAAAGACCCAAATTGAAAGCAATTTTTCTTGCTTGGAAAGGCAGTAAACCTAAGGCTGGATCCACTTCTTCTGTAAAGATCAAGTGGGGAGTTGCTTCCGCTACGGCTTCAATATCCATTCCCCCTTCGGTAGAATACATGATCATGTTTTTCCCTGAAGCACGATTCAACAATACCGACATGTAATATTCACTCGGTTCTGAAGCCCCTGGGTAATACACATCCTCAGCAATCAAAACTTGATTGACTTTTTTACCCTCTGGCGGTGTCTGAGGAGTGATCAATTGCATGCCAATAATTTGATCGGCAAGGGTCTCTAATTCGCTTAGGTTTTTGGCAAGCTTAACACCTCCTCCTTTACCGCGTCCACCAGCGTGGATTTGAGCTTTGATTACGTGCCAATCGGTACCTGTAGTTTCTGTAAGTTGCTTTGCTGCAGCCACAGCCTCAGTAGCTGTCTTTGCCACAATCCCTCGTTGGATGGCTACCCCAAAACCAGCTAGCATCTCTTTTCCTTGATATTCGTGTAAATTCATAGTGCGTTCTAAAATCCAGAGCAAAAATAGCTAATCCCAAGCGTATTTAGAACCTCAAGGCTTAAAACTTTTTGTTACAAATAAAACAAATCGTTGTAATTTCATGTTGTTTCCCCATTTTCTTTGTACACATTGAATTTGATTCCTACTTTTGAAATCAATTACAAACACTATGACACATTCAGAATTAGCCCGTGTAGCAAAGCAATCCAACGGACCCGTGTATGTTTACGATGCCGCCAAAATACAATCGCAATATTATCGTCTTAAAAAAGCTTTTTCTGGAGTGAAAAAACTGAAGATCAACTATGCCTGTAAAGCGTTGTCTAACATTTCCATTTTAAAGTTGATGGAATCCATGGGCTCTGGACTGGATACCGTATCTTTTCAAGAAGTGCTTCTCGGGATCGAGGCAGGTTTTAAACCCGAAAACATCATTTTTACACCCAATGGGGTATCGTTAGAAGAAATTGAAACGGTTGCCAAAATGGGAGTTCAGATCAATATTGACAACCTCTCTATTTTAGAACAATTTGGCACAAAACACCCCAAAGTTCCTGTTTGTATTCGGATCAACCCCCATGTCATGGCAGGAGGAAATAGCAATATTTCTGTAGGACATATCGATTCTAAATTTGGGATTTCCATTCATCAAATTCCCCATGTATTACGGATAGTGGAAAACACCAAAATGCACATCAACGGGGTGCATATGCATACAGGAAGTGATATTTTAGATATTGAAGTTTTTCTTCATGCTTCTGAAATACTATTTAATACAGCAATGCAGTTTAAAGATCTCTCTTTTATCGATTTTGGGAGTGGTTTTAAAGTTCCCTACCGTGAAGGAGATATCGAAACCAATATTGAAGAATTGGGTGAAAAGCTGACCCATCGCTTTGAAGCCTTTTGTAAAACCTACGGTAAAACACTAGAACTGGCTTTCGAACCTGGAAAGTTTTTGGTTAGTGAAGCAGGGTATTTTCTGTCCAAAGTCAATGCAGTTAAACAAACCACCTCAACTGTATTTGCTCAGGTAGATTCAGGTTTTAATCACCTGATCCGACCCATGTTTTACAATTCCTATCACGAGATCATCAACCTTACCAATCCCGAGGGAAGGGAGCGTTTTTACACTGTAGTGGGATACATCTGTGAGACGGATACTTTTGGAAGCAATCGTAAAATTGCTGAAATCTCAGAAGGTGATGTTTTGGCATTTAAAAATGCCGGTGCCTATTGCATGACCATGGCAAGTAATTACAATTCTCGATTTCGCCCTGCTGAAGTTTTATGGTACCAAGGAGAAGCACACCTGATTCGCAAAGAAGAAACCTTTGAAGATTTGATCCAAAATCAAATCTTAATCGATTTTAACGAAAAAGTAGAGGCTTAGTCCAAAGAGGCTAATCTTTCCAATGTGGTATTGTAAGTTGTAATAAATTCTTGGACTATGGTCTCTGCAGGAAGTAGGGATTCTATTTGTGCGGCTACTTGCCCAATTTCGAGTTCTCCTTCCACCAGATCGCCTTCAAACATTCCTTTTTTGGCGCGTCCCCTTCCTAGCACTTCTTTTAATCTTTCTGAACTGGCTCCCTCGGCATAAAGTTTTTTGATTTGGTCGTAAAAAGGATTTTTGAGCAATCGTACTGGGGTCAATTCTTTTAACGTCAATTCGGTGCTTCCTTGTTCTGCTTTCAGCACTTCGGATTTAAAATGAGGATGGGAAGATGCTTCCGGTGTGGCTACAAAACGCGAACCCACTTGCACCCCATCAGCTCCCAAGGCCATAGCTGCCAGCATGGCGGGTCCTGAACCAATTCCACCTGCAGCTATCAAAGGGATGTTCAGGGCTTTTTTAACCAAAGGAATCAAAGTCAGGGTTGTTGTTTCTTCTCTTCCGTTGTGTCCTCCTGCCTCAAAACCTTCCGCAACAATAGCATCTGCACCACATGCCTGAGCTTTTAAAGCAAATTTTACGGAACTCACCACATGAACCACAGTACATCCGTGCGATTTCAAATGCGCTGTCCACAGTTTAGGATTTCCCGCTGCGGTAAAAACAAGAGAGACCTTTTCTTCTACAATGACTTCCATCAGTTGATCGATATCAGGATAGAGTAAGGGCACATTAACTCCAAAGGGTTTGTCCGTTGCTTTTTTACATTTTTGTATGTGTTCGCGCAATACTTCTGGATACATGGACCCCGCTCCTAGCAGACCCAGTCCTCCTGCATTGCTCACGGCAGAGGCCAACCGCCATCCACTTGCCCAAACCATCCCGGCTTGAATGATAGGATAACGGATTCCAAAAAGTTGCGTTATGGGATTTGCCATTAAAGAAACTGATCTACTTCGATGTAGGCATCAATGACAGCTTGTTCCCCTGCTTTTTCTGGGCGGCTGTTGCCGTGTTCCATTCCTAAAATTCCGTCAAAATCACGAGAATGAATGTATTTAAACACATTGGAATAATTAATCTCTCCGGTGGTAGGTTCTTTCCTTCCTGGATTGTCACCAATCTGGAAATACGCAATTTCATCCCAACATTTTTCAATATTAGGAATCAGATTCCCTTCCTGAATTTGTTGGTGATAAATATCAAAAAGGATTTTACACGAAGGAGAGTCAACCGCTTTACAGACCTCATAGGCTTGGGGACTCTCGGCTAAAAACAAACCGGGATGATCTCGAAAATTCAACGGCTCTAATACCATTACAATACCGTGAGGTTCCAATAAAGCAGCAGCTTGTTTTAAACTCTCCACCACATGCGCAGTTTGATAGGCCATATTTTGACGTAGATCAACATGGCCAGGAACCACGGTCATCCATTTCGCATTAACGCGTTTGGCTACAGGAATGGCTTTTTTAATGTAGTTTAAAAACTCTTCCCGCATTGCTAAGTCGCCACTCGCTAAATTGGGTTTTTTCCAATAAATTTCATGCGCTACAAAAACCCCCATTCGCAGTCCGCGCTTGGACATGGTCTGAGCCATTTTTTCTTGTAATGCGACCTCTCTATTTCGCATGCCGTTGTCCTCAAAAGCAGTAAAACCTTGATCGGCCATAAAATTGAGTTGATCAATGGGGTCATTCCCCGCATGATGTCGAAACATGCCTAAATGAGGGGCATAAGCCAAATTGTAGCTGTGTTTAGTCGAGCTCTTGGCTGCCGCAGAGACAGAAGCTCCTGAAAACAAGCCCAAACCACTCATTCCAGCAAGTTGGGTAAAATTTCTACGGTTCATATTAAATCATTTTTGTTTTTCCAGGTGTGGGAATCGGGTAATCGCCATTGGCATCAGGAAGTGTAGGAGGAGTAGAATTCCAGTTGACTTCTTCGGGCATTAAATGCAATTCCGAGTTGAGCGCTTCCTCAAAAGTAATTTTCTTACCCGTGTAGGTAGCCATACGTCCTAAAATAGCCGTCAAAGTACTTTTTGCTCCATTTTCAGCATCGGCAATGACTTCTCCATTACGGATCGAGGCAAACAATCGATCGTGTTCTACCTGGTATGGATTGGGATCTTCTCCCCATTTGTTGGGGTATTTGTAGGTGCTTTCTCCTGACAAATCAGAGATGACTCCTTTTCCAATTTCAACGCTTCCTTGCGTTCCTTGGAATACCTCATCTACCCGACTCATGGTTCCTGGAATGTGTCTGCACTGACTTGAAATTACGGCTCCATTAGCATAGGTAAACTCCACAAAATGATGGTCAAAAATTTCACCGTGGTCTTTTCCGTTACGGACTTGACGCCCACCCATACCCTGAGCGGATACAGGATAGTCTCCAATAAACCAATTGGCTACATCAATATTATGAATGTGTTGCTCCAAGATATGATCGCCACAAAGCCAATTAAAATAGTACCAATTACGCATTTGATATTCCAATTCTGTTTGTCCGGGTTTGCGTTTTTTTACCCAAACGCCTGCGTCATTCCAATACACTTGACCACTTCGGATTTGCCCGATGGCTCCTGAGTCAATCCGTTTTTTTAGATCGATGTATTTGGATTGGTAATGGCGTTGTAATCCAACGACCACATTCAATTTTTTTGCCTTAGCAATTTTAGCAGTTTCCAATACTTTTCGAATACCTACAGGATCTGTAGCGACAGGCTTTTCCATAAATACATGCTTGTCATTTGCTATGGCGTATTCAAAATGATACGGACGAAATCCGGGAGGAGTGGTCAAAATGACAACATCGGCCAGGTCAATGGCCTTTTTGTAGGCATCAAAGCCAACAAAACAGTTCTTTTCTTTTACATTGATTTTCTTCTCTCCGTCAAAATGATCTTGAATTCCTTTTAAACTTCTTTCGATACGATCGGCAAAAGCATCGGCCATAGCGACCAATTCTACATTTTCATCGGCCGTAAGGGCTTGAACCGCCGCACCTGATCCGCGACCTCCACAACCCACTAAAGCTAGTTTTAGTTTTTGTTCCCCCTGAACACGTGCCATTCCTTCTACACCCATGGGCAAGGTAAACATCGCTCCTGTTGCTAGGGCAGTTTTCTGAACAAAGTTGCGTCTTGATTCACTTTTTTGATTTTTGTTTTTAGCTTTCATAATTTCTAGTTTATTGTGTTGATTCGTATTTCCAATATTTTTTCTGTTCCTCTATTGAGGGTGTTTTTAAGGGGCGTACCACCCGAAATCCAACAAAAGGAGCGTCGGTATGCCACCATTTGCTTTTAGGAATTTGTGGGTCTCTTTTTTTCCATTGTTTTGAAGAGGGCCTTCTTGCCGCAGAACGCAAACGCTTGGGAGCATCCATCCAAGAGCCTCCCCGCACCGCCTTAGGATACACTTTTTCTCCCACTACTAAAGGGTTCGTTACCCCAGCGGTTCGTTTTCCGTAAACTGAAGGGACGTATTGATCTAAGGTCCATTCAGCCACATTGCCGTGCATGTCATACAACCCCCAAGGATTGGGTTTTTTAGTCCCCACTTTTTGATATTTATCTTGACTGTTTTCTTCATACCAAGCATAGTCTGTTAGTTGACTGGAATCTTCCCCAAAGCTGTAAGCAGTCTCTGTTCCAGCTCTACAGGCATATTCCCATTCCGCTTCTGTGGGCAAACGATAAAAATGCCCCGTCATGGCAGACAACCATTCACAAAATTTTACAGCGGCAAGTTGGGTCATGCAAATGGCGGGGAAATTATCTGTTCCCATTCCAAAACTCATTTCTACATAGGGCGTAGTGGCACCCGAAACAGCATCCGCCTCAATTTGAACTTCAGAATCAGACGTTTTAGGGACTTGCTTGCTGTCGATTTCTCGGCTAACAAAAAGATTGTACAAATCCCAAGTGATTTCAAATTGTCCCATCCAAAATCCATCTACGCGGACTTGATGCTGGGGGCCTTCATCACCGAAATGACCTACCTCAAATTTTGGACTGCCCATAGTAAAATTTCCTCCCGGAATAAATTGCATGGGAAGAAGGTATTCATTATCAGAGATTTGCTCAACATAATTTTCTTGCGCTGAAACAAAAAAAATACTGAATAAGAAGCCCCAGAAGGACGATTTGAATTTTAGTTTTACCAATGTACTAAGCATTAATTTGAACTACAATTTAAAAAAGATCTGATTTTAAAGAATCAAATTTTCTTTTTTTTTAAAGATTCCTTATTCCAAATACAGTACCCTAAAGTTGTGTTTAGTTAATAATGAAAAAATCTAAACATATGGTTTTGTTTAACAAAAACACTTATTAACAGGAATTAAATTAAACAAAACTTATTAAACGAGGTTTTTTTTACATATCTGTTAAAAACGATGAATTTTTAAATAATTATTCATTAAGTTTAGGAAATATTTAACACTTGGGATGAAGATGATGCTGTTTTGATTTTAATGACCGATACCCATTTTTGAATTATTAAACTTAAACACAAAACAAAAAATGAAATTAAAAAAACAAAACCGTAACGCTAGAGGGTTTTTTATTTTGCTATTTGCTTTGGCATTTGGCACTGTTTACTCTCAGCAATCCATTTCGGGTTCTGTTTCTGATGAAACGGGTCCTTTACCAGGAGTTACTATCGTTGAAAAGGGAACTACAAATGGAACTACATCCGATTTTGACGGAAACTTTAGTATTTCTGTAACTGATGAAAATTCCATTCTTGTTGTTTCTTACCTTGGATTTGTAACACAAGAAATTGCTGCTAACTCAGATTCTTTTAATATCGTTTTGGCCTCTGGCTCTGATGAATTGGAAGAGGTTGTTGTTACGGGTTACGGAACACAACGTAAGGCTACCATTACAGGAGCAGTTGCAGCTATCAAAGGGGAAAGCATAGTTAAATCTCCAGCTGTCGATCTTTCTAACTCCTTATCAGGTAGGTTGCCTGGTCTTGTTGTTATTCAGGGATCTGGTGAGCCTGGATTCGATGGAGCTTCTATTAACATTCGTGGTATCAATACTCTAGGAAATTCAAGTCCTCTTGTCGTTATTGATGGTATTCCTGACAGAGATGGAGGAATCGGAAGGTTAAATCCTCAAGACGTTGAAAGTATTTCCGTCCTTAAAGATGCATCTTCTGCCATTTACGGAGCACGAGCAGCAAACGGGGTAATTCTTGTTACAACTCGAAGAGGAGAGTCCGGTAAAACTAAAATGGAATATTCGTTCAACACTGGATGGTCTGCACCTACAGTATTTCCTAAAATGTCGAGCTCTTATGAGTATGCGAATATTATGAACGAGCTTCCTATTTACAATAACATTCCAGTAAATGAGTGGGGTAATGCTTTGTCTAGCATGCAGTCTTCAGGAGTTTATGATTCTCCAACAGATGGAGTTTCATCTCTAAGTGCAAACTACAGTCCTGAAGCAGTTGCTGGCTACCTTAGCGGTAACGACCCATGGAGGTACCCAAATACCGATTGGTATGGAGATACTTTTAAAGATTGGGCACCACAACAAAGACACAATCTTTCACTTTCTGGTGGAACCGATAAAGTGCGCTATTTTACTTCATTGGGTTATGTTTTCCAAGATGCTATTTACGAACGTTCAGCTACTTACTACAACCAATACAACCTTCGTATGAATTTGGATGCAGAAGTAAACGATTACATCAGAATGAATGTAGGTTTAATGACACGTAGAGAAGATCGAAATGCACCAACCGTTGGAGCTGGAGCGATCTTTAGAATGTTACAGCGTGGTAGACCCACAGAAAATGCATTTTGGCCATCAGGTGAGCCAGGACCAGATATTGAAAACGGTGAAAATCCTGTGACTGTTACAACAGGAGACACCGGTTATCGAAAAAATCCAAAAGATTACATCCAAATCAACGGAGGGATGAACATTACCAACCCTTGGATTGATGGATTGGAGTTGATCATTAACGGTTCTGTTGACGTAAACAGAGAAACTGCAAAACTTTGGCAGACACCATGGAAACTTTACAGTTGGAATGGAGTTGATCAGAGTTCAGCAGGCTTAACTGCAAACGTGCGTTCTCCATTTACAGATGCACGATTAACAGAGTCTTCGAATTCTGTATTGAACACCAACCTTTCCGGTCAGTTAAAATACAACATTACCCTCGGGGAAAATCATGACTTTGAACTATTTGCAGGGGTTACCAGAGAACAATTTACTGGGTCTAACTTCTTTGCATTTAGAAGAAATTACATCTCCCCTGCTATTGACCAGTTGTTTGCTGGAGGTACTGCAGATCAAAATACGGGAGGATCAGCTTATGACAGAACACGTCTAGGATACTACGGTAGTTTAAAGTACAACTTCAAAGATACTTACCTTGTTGAATTACTGTTCAGACGTGACGGATCTTACATCTTCCCAGAAGTGGGTCGATACGGTAACTTCCCAGGAGTGTTAGTAGGTTGGAACATCGGAAATGAATCTTGGTTTGACGTCGAAGACATTTCTTATCTGAAATTAAGAGCTTCTTATGGTGAATTAGGAAACGATCAAGTATTCTACAACAACCAATTACAAGAATATGCTTTCTTGTCTACGTTCGGTTTTGGAGAATATCCAATCGACAGCAACGTTGTCAAGACTTTGTATGAAACTGTACTACCCAACCCAAACTTTACTTGGGAGGTTGCAAGAAACACGAACATTGGTTTGGATACCAAATTGTTTAATCGAGTTAACTTAACTCTTGAATGGTTTAACAACCAAAGAGATCGAATCTTGATTCAACAGCAAGGGAGTACTCCTGATTCTTCTGGAATTGCAAGCTTGCTTCCTCCAACAAACTTTGGTAGTATGAGTAATACAGGTTACGAATTTTCAGTTTCTTACGACGGTGGAGATGCGAACTATTCTAATCCAGAAGCATTCCGCTACACAATTGGTGTAAATGGTGGATATTCTAGAAACCAAATTGACTTTATTGACGAAGTTTCTGGAGCTCCACAATACCAGCTTCAAGAAGGTAAACCACTCGGCGCGTACTTATTGTACGAAACAGATGGGGTATTCTTCGACCAAAGTGAGATTGATGCCAACTCAATAGATTACAGCCAAGTTACTCCGCAATTAAAGCCTGGAGATCTTCGATTGGTTGATTATGACGGTAACGGTATAATTGATGGTGACGATCAGGTGCGCCAAGAAAAGAGTTTTACACCCACCTTACAATACGGTATTACTTTAGACATGAGTTACAAAAACTTTGATCTATCCTTACTATTCCAAGGATCCGCAGGTGGATTATCTTACCTTTTTAATGGTGAATTTGGAGATTGGGGTAACTTCTACAAATACCAGCATGACAATCGTTGGAGTATCGATAATCCGAGTAGAGTACATCCTAGATTGGCTTCGAGAGGAGACACTTGGTACACAGGTGGTGGGTATGGAAACAATACCTACAACTACGGTTCTACCGATTATTTAAGATTGAAAAATATTGAATTGGGGTACAATTTACCTCAGAGTGCTTTAGGACAGCAAGGGTTTATTTCAAACCTACGTCTGTTTGCCAGTGGGTTAAACCTTTTAACTTTTACTGAGTTTGACATGACAGATCCTGAAGTAGCAAATAGAACATATCCACTTTCTAAAGTTTGGAATTTGGGTATTAGAGTGAACTTTTAGAATAATTAATAATTAACAAATGAGAACAATTAGTAAAATGAAAACAGTAATGGCAACAAGCTTAGTTGTGGTTTCAATACTATTCTACGCTTGCAATGATGATTTTTTGGATACGACGCCGTTGGATAAAATATCCAGTTCGGCGACATGGAGTGATGCGACGCTGTCTGAAGCGTTTGTTTTTAGTATTTATTCCTATCTGGGATTCGGTGGATTTGAAGAACAAATGCAAGCCGTAATCACAGACGAAGCGCTATTTACCCACGCAGGGAGAAACATAAATACGTTTAATGAAGGATCTGAATCCCCTTCTAACTTGGCTTGGACTAGTGGAACATACTCTTGGAGAAATATGTACTCTGCGATACGTCAAGCAAACTTAGCAATCAGCAATTTACCTGAAGCTACGTTTGACAGTCAAACTATGAAGGATCAATTGATGGGAGAAGCTCACTTTTTACGAGCGTATTACTATCAGCAATTGATGAGATTCTACGGAGGAGTTCCTCTTATCGATAAACCTTACACACTTGAAGATGAACTTTCTATCGCTAGAAATACTTTTGAAGAAACAGTAAACTTTATTGTTGCTGATTTAGACAAAGCCGCTTCTTTATTGAATGGTAAATCTCTGGCTCAAGGTAGAGCGAGTAAGATCGCTGCAATGGCTTTAAAATCAAGAGTCCTTTTGTATGCGGCTAGTGATTTGCACGAGTCTTCTAAAGCACCTTCAGGTTATGGAACAGCGCTTCATGCATACAGTGGAGGTCAGCAAGCCCGTTGGCAAGCAGCTCAACAAGCTGCCAAAGCCGTATTGGATATGACTTCAGGTTACAAAACTGACTTGACTGCTCCAGTAGCATACGAGGAAGGTAAAGCAAATGCTTTAGCCATTGCAATGGGAGGTAAAAGTTCCGTTGCCGATGCAGCAGCAGCTTCAGAACTCATTTTTATGAGAACACTATCTTCAGATTACAAACCAGAAGATAACTGGCCTTTAGGTGGAACTCACTTTGGAGTGAATAACGGTCCTAACGGATACCACAACTGGAGTGGAAACCCTCCTATCCAGCAAATGGTTGATGACTATGAACTTATGGACGGTTCAAAGTTTGACTGGACAAATGCTACGCACAAGGCAGATCCTTATGCAGATCGTGATCCAAGACTCTACGTACATGTATTGTATGATGGTGCGAAGTGGAAGCCAAGACCGTCTGATGTAGTTTCTATCGATCCTTATGATGAAATCCAAACAGGATATTACGATGACGGTAGCGGTGGACTTATTAACGGAGTGGATACTAGAGAATCTCCCATTGAAAACTGGAACGGAAGTAGAACTCACTACAATTTACGTAAGTGGATCGATCCAGACCCTTCAATCAAAGAGAATCTGACCAGCCACCAAGTTATTCCTTGGCCATTTATCAGATACGCTGAAGTTGTATTAAACTACGTTGAAGCAAGTATCAACCTTGGTCAAGAAGAAGAAGCTAGAAACTGGATGAATAAAACTCGTTTTAGAGTAGGTATGCCAGCAGTTACTGAAACAGGGGGTGCGTTACTTGCTAAGTACATCAATGAAAGACGTGTTGAATTAGCCTTTGAAGAGCACCGTTATCACGATGCTAGAAGATGGTTAATCGCGTCAGAAACATTGGGTAGAGGCGTTAAAGTAATCAATATTACTGCCAAACTCAAAGCAGGTAAGAGTCCTCATGTTCCTTATCGTCACGACAAGGCAGTGTATGACTACACTTATGACGTACAGGGTGACACCTCAATTGAGAACAGAACTTGGAAAGACAAAATGTACTATCGTCCTATTGGAAGAGACGAAATGAACAAAAATGATCTTTTAGTTCAGAATCCAGGGTACTAAATAATTTTCAATTATTCATAACCATGAACATATCCTCTTGCAAAAGGGGATATGTTTTTTGGTTTAAAAAATATCCTAACAACTGCTAATAAAAAAACAAGCCCTTGATGATGTCGAAAGTAGGCTATGCAATTCTAACTTTAATCCTCCTTTTGGGGTGTAGCTCCGAAGCGGAATTTGGAACTCAATTTACAACGCTTCCTCCAGAGGAAACTAATATCTACTTTCAAAATAACCTTACTGAAGGACCCAACACCAACGTATTGCTTTATGAATACTTCTACAATGGTGGTGGTGTGGCCCTAGCCGACTTTAATGGCGACAAAAAACTTGATATCTACCTTACTTCCAATATGGAAGAAAACAAAATGTATCTCAATCGAGGAGACTTTGAGTTTGAAGATGTCAGTGAGATTTCTATAACTCATGGAAGAAAGGGACCCTGGAAAACAGGGGTAACAGCCGTAGACATCAATGGAGATGAACGTATGGATCTCTACGTTTGTTATTCGGGTATGCTTAAAGAAGAACAACGAAAAAATCAACTTTTTCTCAATATGGGAAATAATGAAGAGGGTATTCCTCTTTTCTCTGAGGTTGCAGGTTTGTTTGGACTTAACAGCCCGGCTTACAGCAACCAAGGTTACTTTTTTGATTACGACCGCGACGGTGATTTGGATATGCTACTACTGAATCACAATCCGAAATCACTTCCTGTACTTGGAGTTCCAAAAACTAAAGTATTACTGAAAGAAGATCAGCCCATGACAGGTTTGCGCCTCTACGAACAAAAGGATCGGTACTTTTATGACATCACTCCAGAGACAAACATCAATGGTTCTAGCTTATCTTATGGTTTAGGAATTGCATTATCTGATTTTAACAACGACGGCTGGACGGATTTTTATGTGAGTAACGATTACACCATCCCAGATTATCTTTACATCAATAACAAAGAAGGAAATTTTGACAACATGCTGGCTGAAAGTATCCCGCACACCAGTCATTTTTCCATGGGTAGTGATAGTGGGGACATCAACAATGACGGATGGATCGATCTGCTCACTCTTGACATGCTCCCAGAAGACAACAAAAGACAAAAGCTACTTCAAGCACCAGACAATTACAACCTCTTTAATCTTAATCTTAAAAGCGGATTCCATTACCAGTACATGCGAAATATGTTACAACTCAACAACGGAAATGGAACATTTAGTGAGGTAGGACAACAAATGGGGATCTCAAATACCGATTGGAGCTGGTCTGCCCTTTTCGCTGATTACAATAACGACGGCTGGCAAGATCTATTTGTAAGTAACGGATACAAGAGAGACTACACCAATCGGGATTTTCTAAATTTTATGGAAACCTTTATTGGTGAAAAAAAATCCAACCTTAAAAGAGAGGATGTTTTAGAAATCATCAACAACATGCCTGCTTCAAATGTTTCAAACTACATTTATGAAAATCTAAATGGAAAACGATTTAAAAACGTAACTGAAGCTTGGGGACTTAAAGATTTCACCAATAGCAACGGCGCTGCCTACGGTGACCTAGACAATGACGGTGACTTGGATTTGGTGGTCAATAACATTAATGTTCCTGTTGGGATTTATCGAAACAATTCAAACGAAACCCATAATTACATTCAAATTCAACTCAAAGGAAACAAGAAAAACATTCAGTCACTAGGAACCAAAATCA
This sequence comes from Flavobacteriaceae bacterium, assembly GCA_029243165.1. Taxonomy (GTDB): domain Bacteria; phylum Bacteroidota; class Bacteroidia; order Flavobacteriales; family Flavobacteriaceae; genus MS024-2A. Next base: position 63,967 of record JAQWSN010000007.1, on the reverse strand, counting down.
CAGTACACGCTGACGGATTTATGCAAACCAAAGAGCATTTTACTACTCGAGGATATCTTTCATCAGTGGGATCCCTATTACATTTTGGTCTGGGAAAAGTAAAGCAAATCGATTCTATTGAAGTGCAATGGCCGGACGGAAGTAGTTCTACAAAACGTAAGATTGCGGTCAATCAGCAACTTCTGATCGATCAAAGCGAGATCAAGTCCAGTGCAATACAAAAAGAAAACTCAAAAACTTGGTTTCTCCAACAGAAAAATAGCCTGGGTTATCGTCATCAAGTAAAAAACGTATTAGATTTCGATCGTCAAAAACTTCTTCATTTTCAACCCTCCTACCAAGGTCCGCCATTAATTAAAGGAGATCTAAACGGTGATGGAAATGACGATTTGATCATTGGAGGAGGACAGGGACAGCCTACCCAAGTTTGGATACAAAATACTACAAAAGGCTTTTCTCAAAAGAAGATTCCTGCGTTTGAACAAAATCTTAACACTGTGGTAAGTGATCTTGCTCTAGTAGATTTGGATTCAGACGGTGATCTTGATTTATTTAGGGCAAATGCAGGTTACCATAATTTGAAAGACAATAGTAACGAATTGGTAGACCAAGTTTTTCTCAATAATGGAATGGGAACCTTAAAGAGTAAAAGACAAAAAACACCCTTTGCAGCAGAAGGAACCGCAGCAGTTGCTGTTAGTGATTTAAACAAAGACGGATACCCTGATATTTTTACAGCGGGGAGTATTGTACCTGGAAGTTATCCTAAGCGCTACGCTAACAAATTACTCATAAACGACGGTAAAGGAAACTTAACCCCAGATGAAACTCAACAAGAAATTTTGAACAATCTAGAAGGGATTATTCGAGATGCACTTTGGATGGATTTGGATCAGGACGGGGACGAAGACCTCATTGTGGTTGGAGAATGGATGCCCATCACGGTTTTTTTAAACAATAAAGGAAGTCTGGAAAAACAATCCAATTTCTTTTTGGACGACAAAACCAAGGAAGGATGGTGGAATACCTTGATTGCAACCGATTTGAACAACGATGGAAAACTTGATATTGTAGTGGGTAATGAAGGCATAAACAACGTATTTAATGCCACTACTACATCTCCCATTGAAATTCATTTCGATGATTTTGATCAAAACGGTTCTATTGACCCTTTGATATCCTATTACATTCAAGGGAAGCCTTATCCTTTAGCAACACGAGACGAACTGTTGGCACAATTGGTCAAACTGAAATCAACCTACCCTTCCTACCAATCCTATGCAGAAACAGACATGGATCAATTACTCAAAGAGCTTCAAACAACTCAAACACAAAAATGGAAAGCAAGTCAACTAGAGTCGCTAGTTTTGCTGACTTCAGAAGAAGGATATCGCGTTAAAACACTACCTGATATTGCGCAATGGAGTCCGCTTAAAAGTATTGTTCCTTTAGATTTGGACTCAGACGGAAATCAAGATTTATTACTTTTTGGAAATCGATCCAAAAATGCTTTAAAAATAGGACAAAACGATGCCAATTTCGGAACCCTATTGTTTGGAAATGGGGATGGCACTTTCCGTGAAAGTAAAGCAGCAAAAACAGGACTAAGAGTACAGGGAGATGTCAGTGCTGTTGTAGCAATTGATTCCTTACTTTACATCGGTAAATCGGATGAAGCACTGAGTATTTACAAACGCAATTCCGATGAAAACTAAATTTCTCATTTCCTATTTTTTAAAACTGGTTATGAGTCTGACCCTTGGATTCGTACTTTTTAGTTGTGATTCATTGCCGGAAGAAATTCCAGAGCATGAGGTAGCCGCTCAATGGGCTGAAATGACATTATTTGTAACTAAAAATACTCCCGCAAACTCACCCACTTTTGCTTCTCGCTGTTTGGGATATTTGGGTCTAGCTCAATATGAAGCCGTAGTGCATGGTTCAGACACCCATCAATCGTTGGTTGGACAATTGTCTGAATTGGAAACACTGCCATTACCCAAAACGGACCATCCGTACAACTGGCTTATGGTGTTGAATAAATCTCAAAGTTTGTTACTGAAGTCTTTGTACGTTCAAACTTCCGATGAGAACAAGCTGAAAATTGATTCTTTAGAAAGTCGAATTCATAAAATTTTAGAGAAATCAACCGATCGAAAAACAGCTTCACAATCTGTTCTTTTGGGTTCTCAACTTGCTGAGGCTCTTTTTGAATGGTCAAAAACAGATGGAGGCCACAGGGGATATTTAAAAAATTTCGATCAAGATTTTAGCCGAGAACCCTTTCCTGGATCTTGGAAACCTCCGCTGTTTGCGCAGTCGTTCAGTCATAAACCACTGCATCCTTATTGGGGCGAAAACCGAACATTTGCACCTAGAAACACTTTATTAGAACTGCCTAAATACATTGCTTATGACCCAGAAAAAGGAAGCGATTATTACAGTCAGTTTTTAGCCGTTTATCAAAAAGAAAAGGAGTTGACAATCGAGGAAAAGGAAGCAGCCATTTGGTGGAGTGACGATCCAGATGTTACTTTTAGTCCTGGGGGTCATTTGTATTACATTGCTAACTCATTGGTTCGAAGAGAGAAACCAAGTCTGATTGAAACCACTAAAACCTTTGCAATGGTGGGCATGTCTGTTGCTGATGCCTTTATTAAATGTTGGAAGTGGAAATATCATTTTTTTTCTGAACGACCCAATACTTTTGTGCCGCAGTTTATCGATCAAAAATGGGAGTCTTTTTGGCCAGATCCTCCCTTTCCTTCTTTCCCCTCAGGTCATGCAATTCAGGCAGCTGCTGCTGCAACCGCGCTATTGGATACTTTTGAAAATAAAACTCAATTTGTGGATAGTGCTCACGTAGGCAGAGAACGCGACCACGTTCGCAATGTTGAATTTAAAGCGCGATCTTATGAAAGTATTTGGGAAATTGCACAAGAAACCGCCGACTCTCGTTTTTATGGTGGTATTCACACACCGCAAGACAATCAAGTTGGTTTGGAACAAGGGGCTGTGGTAGCAAAAAACATCATTGATCTTAATTGGAAAAAATAAAACCATGAGGAATCGATGTTTTGTGATTGTGACCCTACTCTGCCAGTTCATTCTTCAAGGGCAGCAATTTACTGATATTTCAGAGGAGGCGGGTATTCAACATTATTTTGAGGTTTTTGAAGGAATGTTTGGTGGTGGCATTGCGGTGCTGGATTTTAATAATGACGGTTATGAAGATCTTTACCTTACGGGAGGAATGCAAGAGGATCAGCTGTTATTAAATTTAAAAAATGGGACTTTTGAAAATGTATTCAAAAAAGCTAAACTGGACGCTGCTTTGAATTTTGTAACCCAAGGGGTAGCAACCGCTGATTTTAATCGAGACGGTTGGATGGATCTTTTCGTAACTACCATAACAACAAAGGATAAAAAAAAGACCATTCCAAGAGCACAAAATTTAATTTTTATCAACCAAGGAGACGGAACTTTTAAAGATGAAAGTAAGACATTTGGAATTCAAGATACAGAATCATTTAGTACAGGAATTGCTATTGGAGATTTTAACCTCGACGGCTACCCAGACGTGTATGTAGGAAATTATTTTACGGATTACGATGGAGGTTTAAAAGAAATAAGTGATGCCACCATTGTAAATGCAGGAAGAACAGCCAAAGGGTATTTGTACGAAAACAGAGGAGGTAAAAAGTTGGTAGAGGTTTCCAAAAAATACGGTATTGATCACAGAGGATTTAGTTTTGGAGGAATTTTTACAGACTTTGACAATGACAACGATTTGGATTTAATGGTAAATAATGATTTTGGCTACAAGGCAAAGCCAAACTATTTGTTGGAAAATCTGTATCCAAAAAAAGAATTCAAGTATGTAGAAGCAGATTATGAAATGGATTTAAGAATTAATGCAATGGGGGGAGCCACGGCTGATATTAACGCAGACGGATTCTTGGATTATTTTATCAGCAACATCCGATTCAATCGTTTCATGATTCAAAATCCAGATAAAAAAATATTTGAAGATCAAGCAGAGGCCCTAGGTACCCAACTGTTTACCATTAGTTGGGGTACCAATTTTAATGATTTCGATCACGATGGAGACATTGATTTATTTGTTGCTAACGGCGATTTGAATCCGAACTGCGTACCCATGTACAATTTTTACTTTGAAAATAAAGAAGGGAAATTTCATGAGCACAGCTCAAAATTCGGGCTTAAAGATTATGGTATTGGTAGAGGATCGGCACTGTTTGATCTCGAAAATGATGGCGATATGGATTTGATCATGGTAGCACAAAAACCAACTATGGAATACGGTCCCCCATCCATAACAAGGCTGTACCGTAACGATATTGCAGCGGGGAATTACTTGCAGGTGAAACTCAAAGGAAATGCCTCTACCCTATCCGCACTTGGTGCAAGGATTCAGGTTTTTTCTGATTCCTTATTTTTAAATCAAGAGATTGATGGAGGCAATACCAGTCATTTATCACACAACAGTACACTGGCTCATTTTGGATTAGGAAATCGTAAAAAAATCGATTCTTTACAAGTCATTTGGCCCGGAGGAGCAATGACAAAAATGAAAGAAATTCAAACCAATCAAAGAATTTTTATTGAGGAAACACAACCCTTTAAGGAAAAAAAATCGTTGATGGTTTGGATTGTTTTACCCCTAATCGCATTCGGAGTATTCCTTATCTTAAGATCTAAAAAATTAAAGCTCCAAATTTAATTGTATATTTAAGGGTTATTGATGCAAATGATTATGAAGATGTTGAGAAGAATAATGCTTTTAGCCCCATTAATTTTATTCAATTATTGCCAATCGGATACCGATACCGCTGAACTTTTTTTCAAACTAAATACAGAAATTTATCCTCAAGAAGGGGGAAATATTTCGCTGGATCAGGGAATTTACAAATTCAATTCTGTACGTACCATTCATGCCAAGCCCAATGACGGATGGGTCTTTGATCGTTGGGAAGGGATCATCAGTGGCTCGAGTAATCCAACAGACATAATTTTTTACGGTGACCATGACATCCGTGCAGTTTTTGTCAAAGACACCTTTACTGTTCGAACTCTAGCAGGTGGAAAAGGAAAAGGATATGGAATCGATCAATTTAATTATCCAACAGGCATTGCCTTTGACCACGAAGAAAGCCTCTATGTCAGTGATATGCACAACCATCGAATTCAAAAATGGGTCAAAGGAGCAACCTATGGCATTACAGTCGCTGGAGGAAATGATTATGGATCGAACTCCAATCAACTTAACGAACCTGGGAAAATCGCTATTGATGCACTGGGTACTTTGTACATTGCTGACACGGAAAACCACAGAATTCAAAAGTGGTATCAAGGGGCTAAAGAAGGCGAAACTGTAGCTGGGGGCAATGGTCCTGGAAACGAACTAAATCAGCTGGATACTCCTTACGGCATTGCCTTAGACAATGACGGCTATCTCTACGTTTCTGAGATCGATAACCACAGAGTGGTACGATGGGATCCTAAAGCCGAAAAAGGGGTTGTAGTTGCTGGTGGAAACGGAAGAGGAAATAAAGCCAATCAATTGTCCTATCCTATGGGTATTGTACTGGATAAAAATAAGAATCTCTATGTGGCAGATACTTACAACCACCGAGTTCAGATGTGGACGCCTGGAGCTTCTGAGGGAATTACAATTTTATCAGCAGATGCCCTGGAGTTTGAAAGCTTCAACTATTTTACAGGCATAAGTGTTGACGAAAAAAATAGGCTTTACCTTTCTGACTACCAAAAAAGACAAGTCGTTGAATTCGATTTAGCATCTAAAGCTGTCAAAATTGTGGCAGGAGGAAATGAAGATGGCGCAGGCCCGAATCAATTTTCTCATCCGTTCCAGATCATCTCCAAAACCGATGATTTTATTTTAGTAGCAGATGCAAAAAATAACCGAATTCAAAAATGGAAACTTGAAAACTAAAACAATTTGAAAAATTTTGTACCCCTTCGCTCTCAAATCAACCTTTTTAAATTATTCAATATTTATATTTTTAAATAGCTTTCTTTTTTCTTCTGCTCAGGAACATTTCATGCATACCAATCGTTTAAATATTGAAACCAGTGCCTACCTCATTCAACACGCAAAAAACCCAATACATTGGCAACGCTGGGAAAAAGAACTTTATCAAAAATTTAACCTTGATAAAAAATTAATTGTAGTCAGTATCGGCTATTCCAGTTGTCATTGGTGTCATGTAATGGAAAAAGAAACATTCGAAGATGAAGAAGTGGCAGCCTACATGAATACTAACTTTATTAGTATCAAAGTAGATCGAGAAGAAAATCCAGAGATTGACCAAATTTACATGACCGCAACCCAGATGATGACAGGGCGCGGAGGGTGGCCTTTGAATGTAGTTTGTTTACCCGACGGAAGACCTGTTTACGGTGGAACCTATCACACCAAAGAACAATGGCTAGAAGTATTGGGAAAAATTCAAAAGTTGTATGAAAACGACAAAAAACAACTCTATGCTTTTGCTGATAAAGTAGAAAGTGGAATACAAGAAGTCAATCGATTTGAATATTCCCGAGAAGTACCTCCTTTTGAACCAAAGCATTTACAAAATGAAATGGCTAATTGGTCTCGTAACTGGGATTCGGTTTACGGAGGCGAAAAACAAAAGCAAAAATTCATTACTCCAGTAAAGTTCAATTACATACAGCAGTACCAATATTTAAGTCAAGATGCTAAAATCAGCACCTATTTTGAGAAAACCCTTGAAACTATTGCTAACAGTGGTATCGTTGATCACTTAGAGGGTGGATTTTATCGCTACACGGTTGATCCTCAATGGAAAATCCCTCATTTTGAAAAAATGCTGTACGACAATGCTCAGCTTCTTAGCCTGTACTCTAACGCTTTTAAACAATTTAAAAGTCCCCTTTTTAAAGTGACTGTTTACAATACTTTTGATTTTCTTCAAAAACGAATGAAAAATCATGAAGGGGGATTCTACTCCGCCATTGATGCGGACAACAACCAAGGCGAAGGACGTTACTATGTGTTTGATTCACAAGAAATTAAAAAGATTGCAGGAAAAGAATTATCCCTTTTACAAGAATACTACCAGATAGATCTTGACCAACCTTTTGAGGATTCGTTTTACCATTTGAGAAAAGTGAATCATATTGATCTATTGCTTAAAAAATACCAACTCACAAAAAAGGAACTGATTCAAAAAAAGGGATCCTGGGAAAAACAATTTGAATCCATCAAACAAAACAGAGAGTTTCCTTTAGTCGATAATAAGATCATTACTTCCTGGAATGCTCAAATGGTGTCAGGACTAATTAGTGCCTACGAAGCCTTTACAGACAATAGCTACCTTGATCAGGCAAAACAGACTTACACATTTATCCAAGATCATCTAATTGTAAAGGGGAAACTGATGCATACGTATCAAGCCAATAAAGCAAAAATGGAAGCCAACTTAGAAGATTATGCTTTTACCATTAAGGCTGCTCTGGATTTGTACAAAAATACGGGTACTATTGATTATTTGACTCAGGCCCAAAAACTCACAAAACAGAGTATTGAAAAATTTAAAAACAATGAAAATCCTTTTTTTACATTTACCGAAAATCCTGTACTGTTTTCGGATATCATCTCTCTTGACGATAATGTAATTCCTTCTGCCAACGCATTAATGGCTGAAAATTTATGGACTTTAGGATACCTATTGGAAAATGAAGAATACAATACCAAAGTTCAAAAAATGCTCGACGGAATTGCCTCCTTTTTCAGTCAAGGAAGAAGCAGTGATTACAGCCAGTGGGCTCAGCTAATAGCCAAAAAAGCCTATTCCTTTAAAGAAGTGGTTATTGTAGGTCCTCAAGCACAAAAAAGAAATCAGGAATTTCAACAATACTACCTTCCCAATGTTCTTTTTCAAATTAGTGAGCAAGCAAGTGAATTACCCCTGTTAAAAGATCGCTTTATGAATCAAGAAACTTGGATCTATGTTTGTGAGGGAAAAGTCTGCTTACGACCAGTTAAAACGGTTGCTGAAGCATTGAATCAGCTTAAAAACTAGTTAATAACTCCAGACCCCAATAATTCATTTTCTAGGTACCAAGCTACAAACTGACCTGAAGTAATAGAAGATTGTGGGGTTTCAAACAAAACATACATTCCTTCTTCAGTCTGGTAAAGCGTTGCCTTTTGTAAGGGTTGACGGTAACGAATACGGGCTAAAACCTCCAAAGTTTCTCCATTTGATATCCTTAAATCGTTTCTTACCCAGTGAATTTCATCCGTGTTGATTTTGAGTGCTTCTCGGTACAAGCCTGGATGTTGTTTTCCTTGACCTACAAATATTGTATTACTCTCTACGTCGGTATCAATCACAAATAATGGCTCAACCATTCCTCCTACTCTCAATCCTTTTCTTTGACCCACCGTAAAAAAATGAGCCCCATCATGTTCTCCAACCAGAGTGCCATCTTCTCTAGAATAGTGTAATTTATTTGACTGTGATTGAAGAGTTTTAGTAACTTTTTGAAAACTCTGATAACTTTCAAAATCAGAAGGAATTTCAATAATTTCTCCTTTTTTGGGTTTGAGTTGTTGTTGTAAAAAGTCGGGTAAACTTACTTTTCCAATAAAACAAAGTCCTTGGGAGTCTTTCTTATCTGCAGTAACTAAATTTTGAGTTGCTGCAATTTCTCGAACCTCAGCTTTCTGAAGATGTCCAATGGGAAAAAGCACTTTAGATAGTTGTTCTTGGGTCAATTGGCACAAAAAGTAAGACTGATCTTTATTCGTATCTGCACCTGCTAGCAATTGATGGACTTCATTCCCCTTAGCACCCGTAAAATGACTTTTTTGACAGTAATGTCCAGTGGCAACATAGTCTGCACCAAGTGAAAGTGCGATTTTTAAAAACACATCAAACTTGATTTCCCTGTTGCACAATACATCGGGATTTGGAGTTCTTCCTTTGGCGTACTCGTCAAACATGTAATCTACAATACGCTCTTTGTACTCTTTGCTTAAATCAACTGTTTGAAAAGGGATTCCTAGCTTTTCAGCAACCAACATAGCATCATTGCTATCTTCTAGCCAAGGACATTCGTTAGAGAGGGTTACAGATTCATCGTGCCAGTTTTTCATAAACAAACCAATCACCTCATAACCTGCCTGTTTTAACAAATAAGCCGTCACGCTAGAGTCAACTCCTCCAGAAAGTCCTACAACTACCCGTTTGGTTTTCATTTTGCAAAGATACGCAGTCTGTTGGAATTATTTTTTACGTCCTTTTCCAGCATTCTTTTGTTTTTCAGCCTCCTCCATTGCTTTTTGAAGTCGAGCAGAAAATCCTCCTGCCTTTTTAGGTTTCTTTTTGTTCTCCTCAATTTTTGCGTGGATTTTAGTATCATCAACAATGTAGTTTTTGATAACCAACATTAAAAAGATCGTCAAGAGATTGGAAACAAAATAATACAAACTCAAACCACTCGCATAGTTATTAAAGAAGAATAACATCATTAGAGGCATTAGGTAAATGATGATCTTCATATTGGGCATACCCGGTTGTTGTGGCATGGGCTGCTGACCCGTAGTCATACGTGTGTAAAAGAAAATAGCAACAGAAGCTAAGATGGGAAATAGACTGATGTGGTCTCCATAGAAAGGAATATTAAAGCCCAAATCCAGTATGGAATCATATGACGATAAATCATCTGCCCATAAAAAAGATTTGTCCCGCAAAACAAAAGCTACTGGAAAGAATGAAAATAAAGCATAAAAAACAGGAAGCTGCAACAAAGCGGGTACACAACCTGACATAGGGTTGGCCCCTGCTCTTGAATACAAGCTCATGGTTTCTTGCTGACGTTTTACTGCATCGTCTTTGTATTTGTCATTGATTACCTCAATATCTGGTCGTAAAACCTTCATTTTAATTTGTGAAACGTAGGACTTGTAGGTCACTGGCGACATTGCCAAACGGACAATGATTGTCATCACTATGATGGCAATACCGTAAGAAAGGAAAGAGGATAAAAATTCAAAAAGAGGTAAAAAGATCACTCGGTTAATCCAACCAAAAATCCCCCATCCCATAGGAATTGAAGTTTCTAAATCACCTTCCAATTGTTTAAGTGTTTTGTAATCCGTAGGTCCGTAATAAAATTTCAAATTCGTGTTGAGATCCCCTCCTGAATTTAAAGCGTAGGTGGTACTAAACGTTTTAGTGAATTTTTCGTTTAATGCGGCTTCGCTAGAACGATCAGATGAAGTTATTTTGGCCTCAGCAATGGGTGAATCAGGAATTAATATTGCGCTAAAAAAATGTTGACGATACGAAATCCATCGAATCCCTTGGCGGGTTTCTTCATCATTTCCATTCAACGAAAGATAATCTACTCGATCTTCTTCATATCCAAAAGTAAATTCAGTGTAACGGTTTTCATAATCAATACTTCTAGAATTTCGGAAAGCATCTGTTTTCCAAGTCACCTTAGGTGCAAGAGCGGTGTTCAATAATGAGCTCATACCAACTGTTTTTACTGAAAAAGAAAACAGATGACCCTTTTTAGGAAAATTGTACAAAAAAGAGAGGTATTGTTGTGCATTTAATGCAGCTTTCATTTCAACCTGAATGGCCTCTGCGCCGTCTCTAGTTACGGCAGTGAAATACATATCTCTAGTATTCAAAACTCGTCCATCTAACGTGGCTAACTCAATATTAAAATCAGTATTGCCTTCGCTAATCAGAGGAAGTGGAGCATCCTCATAATTTTCGTAGCTATTGAGTGTCAACTTCGAAATCTGTCCTCCTTTAGGATTCATTTCTAAAGTCATTTGATCCGTCTCAATATTCAACATAGATTGACTAGAAGCCGCAAAAAGACTTCCCAAATCTCCATAGGCAGCTACTTTTTGAATCTGGATCAGAGAATCGTTTTGAATTGGATCGGATTGCAACTCAGTGTTTTGAGGAACTACTTGTTCCGTTTTCACACTTTCTGAATTTGCATCTTCTTCCGCTGGTCCATTGCGATAAAGCATCCAAGTCAGGATCAAGGCGATAAGAATGAATCCAATAAATTGGTAAGGATCGAATTTTTTTTCTTCCATAGTTTTTTTCTTACTTATTCTTTTGCTTTTTGTGCCAGACTAGCTTGCACAAAGGCAACAAATAATGGGTGAGGGTTTGAAACCGTACTTTTGTATTCTGGATGGAATTGAACTCCTACAAACCAAGGATGGTTGTTGTACTCTATGATTTCAACCAAACCTGTTTCAGGATTTGTTCCAGCCACGATAAATTGATCATCAAAAATCTGATCCAAATAATCGTTGTTAAATTCATAACGATGACGGTGGCGTTCCGATATTTTTTTTGTTTGGTAAGCCTCAGCAGCCTTAGAATTTGGGGTTAATTCACAATCCCAAGAACCAAGACGCATAGTACCTCCTTTGTCAATAATACTTTTCTGAGATTCCATCAAATCAATAACCGCTTCTTGACAGTCGGCTTGCATTTCAGTGGAATTGGCAAGAGACAACCCTACCTGGTTTCTTGCATACTCGATAACAGCCATCTGCATCCCTAAACAAATACCAAAAAAAGGCAGCTGATTGGCTCGGGCATAAGCAATGGCACTGATCTTACCTTCAATTCCGCGTCCACCAAATCCAGGCGCTACAATCATCCCGTGAAGTTGTTCTAATTTTTCAGCAACACTACCTTCTTCCAAATGTTCAGAGTGAATACTCACCACCTCAATTTCAGTTTCATTCACAGCACCTGCATGTATGAGTGACTCTAAAATGGATTTGTAAGAATCTTGAAGTTCAACGTACTTTCCAACCAAACCAATTTTTAAGGTATGCTTTGGATTTTTAAACTTTTCTAAAAAAACATTCCAAGACTTAAGATCTAAAGCTTTTTTTGGAACCAATTGAAGCTTTTCCAAAACAACCTTATCCAAACCTTCGTCTAGCATTTTTAAGGGTACATCATAAATCGTTTCTACATCAATAGACTGAATAATAGCCTCTCTTTTTACGTTACAAAAAAGCGCTAATTTTTCTTTGAGATCGCTCGATAGTTCGTGTTCTGTTCTACATACAATGATATCAGCTGAAATCCCACTTTCCATTAATGTTTTTACAGAGTGTTGTGTCGGTTTGGTTTTTAATTCACCTGCTGCTGCCAGAAAAGGAATCAAGGTAAGGTGAATTACCAGTGCGTTTTCTTTTCCCAAATCCCAAATTAACTGCCGAACAGACTCTATGTAGGGTAAGGACTCAATATCCCCTACAGTCCCTCCTATTTCCGTAATGACAATATCATATTCTCCTGTTTCACCGAGCAACTGCATACGCTTTTTGATCTCATTGGTGATGTGAGGAATCACTTGTACCGTTTTCCCTAAAAATTCCCCTTGCCGTTCTTTTTCAATAACACTTTGGTAAACCCTACCCGTGGTTACATTATTTGCTTGTGAGGTTTTTACATTTAAAAAGCGCTCGTAATGTCCCAGATCCAAATCTGTTTCAGCACCATCATCAGTTACAAAGCATTCCCCGTGTTCGTATGGGTTTAAGGTACCTGGGTCTACATTGATATAAGGATCAAATTTTTGAATAGTGACTTTAAAGTCTTGTGCTTGAAGTAATTTTGCTAAAGAGGCTGCAATGATTCCCTTTCCTAATGAAGAAGTTACTCCCCCTGTAACAAAAATATATTTGGTGTTGGACATCCGGTTGATTTAGTTCGCGCTTACCGGACTCAAATTTACAAAATCAATGGGAAATTCTAGGTTTCTCATGTTATTCTTTTATTTCAAAAATTTCATATCCTCGGTGCTGAAGAAGAAAAAGTGCAGCATTGAGGAATGATCCGTTTGTTTCAGGACGATAAAAAAAGCGATTGGAACGGTATTGAGTTTCTCCCAATGTCAAGGAGTTTTCGATTCCACTAGCCACTGCGGTTCGAAGTACTAAATCCATTACCAAATCGTATCCTCGAATGGATTCCTTATTTGGAGGCTTCCCAAAACGACTTTCATAAGATTGAATGAAAGCTAAATTTGCGGTGTAGTCTAGTGGCTTGAAGCCTACTGAATAGGTAAATTGAATTCCTCCTAAAACTTTACGTGACAAATTTTCATTATTGTAAACATTACTTCGGTAGGTAGTGAAAACCTGAACGTCTCGTTCTCCTGAATTTTGAGCATTAAACTGTGAAAGTGCGTTGGCAATCAACGGAAAGGATTGTGTTTCAAGAATGACTTTGTTGGGAAGTGAGTCTATGAGCAAAGAATCCGCCAATTCGGGTAAAATATAATCTCCTTTTTCTGGACGCAAGGTGATCGCCCAAGGAAATTTGTCTTTCAATTTTCTTTCAATCATCCGATTCATAGAATCTGCCACAATAACTACGTGATGGGTGGTGTCAATTGTTTTTTCAAGAAAGGAAAACATCTTTGATCTAAAATCATCGACTTGAGTTACCGATTGATACACATTTTTTCGAAAAACCACGGGGTTAGATGACAATGGAGCTATCTTGGGAATTTCTTCCAATACTTTATTATTGGAAACATAATCAAAGTTATTTGTAATAAGAGGGCCCACTACAAAGTCAGGTTTTTCAGTGGAGAGAGAGTCAACAATTTCATCCAGCCTGGAGTAACGATTCTCGGTATCATAAGTATTGAGATGTACTGATAGTCCTCCTTTATTCGCCTGCTCTACTGCAAAAATTACTCCTGTGTAAAAATCTAGAGATAAAGTATGGAGGTTTCTTGTTTGCAAGAGTCTTTTAGTATCCTCTAAAGAATCAAATTCAATCTCATTTGCTTTAAATGGAAGCAAAAGAGCGAGTTTAATTTCATTCTTTTGAAAGGTTGAATCTGCTAAATTTACACGTTCCACCAATAGATCATTCTCTATTTTCAGATCACCACTTTGAGCTCCTGGTATTTTCAAAACCATTCCAGCAATAAGTCCCGTTTCTTTCAAATTTGGATTTAGTGAGTCTAAAGTTGCTTGATTGACTCCTAATTTTTTTTCGATACGATAAAATCCTTCCTTTGGAAGAACTTTGTAATAATTGTACAAGGAATCTTTTTCAGGTATGAATTGCGGTTCAAAGGTCAAAGGAATTCTTACTTCTTGCCCTATTTTTAAACCTTCTTTGATCTGAGGATTAAGAGAATCTAAAATTTCAATAGTCGTTTTGTACTGATAAGCTAAACGCCATTTTGTCTCCTTGGGAGCAACTACATGAAATGTGAAATCTGAATCAACTTCTTGGGTTTCGATGGTTTTTTCAAGGGTAGCTTCCTGTTTTAGTTCAAAAACTGGAATCCGTAAATTCATTCTTCGTCTTAAACCAAGTTTTTCAACAGATGGATTGTATTCGAGAAGCTGATTTTGATTAATTCCATACTGCTCGAGTAAACTCTCGACCGTATCTCCACGTTTGACTTTGTGAGTAATAAAGGAATCTGGGATTTGGGCAAAAGACCAAAAGCCACTGAGCATAAAAAAACAAAGAATAAAAAAAGATCGAAACGGTATCATAAATATGGCTTTATCAAAAACTATTCCCATTAAATGGTGGCAGGCGGTTTAGAACTGATATCATAAACCACACGATTGACCCCTTTGACATTATTGATAATCTCATTAGACATTTTTTGTAGGAATGCATAAGGCAAATCAACCCAGTCAGCCGTCATCCCGTCAGTAGACTGAACAGCTCGAAGAGCAACACAGTTTTCATAGGTTCGTTCGTCTCCCATTACGCCTACACTATTGATGGGTAAAAACATAGCACCCGCTTGCCAGATTTGATCGTAAAGATCCCATTTTTTTAATCCTTGAATAAAGATTGCATCCACTTCTTGAAGCATCCGAACTTTTTCTCGTGTAATTTCTCCTAAAATCCGAATGGCTAATCCTGGACCGGGAAAAGGATGTCTTCCCAAAAGCGAAGCTTCCATGCCCATGCTCTTCCCTACCCTTCTAACTTCATCTTTAAATAACATCCTAAGGGGTTCTACCAAATCCAATTTCATAAAATCGGGCAATCCTCCTACATTGTGATGCGATTTAATAGTTGCTGAAGGACCATTTACGGAAATGGATTCAATAACATCAGGATAAATTGTTCCTTGACCCAACCAACGTACCCCATCGACAAGGTGCGATTCTGCATCAAAAACGTCAATAAAAGTTTTCCCTATGATCTTTCGTTTGGTTTCAGGGTCAGAAACACCCTCCAAAGCATCTAAAAATTGATCAGAAGCATCTACTCCTTTGATATTCAAACCCATCCCTTTGTATTGCTCAAGAACTTCATCAAACTCATTTTTTCGCAGCAGACCGTTATTGACAAAAATGCAATTGAGTTGCTTCCCGATAGCCTTGTGAAGCAGCATGGCGGCAACTGAAGAATCAACACCTCCTGATAATCCAAGAATCACTTGATCTTTTCCAACTTTTTCTTTAAGGTCAGCTAGTGTCATGTCCACAAAAGAGTCTGGTGTCCAGTCTTGTTTCACTCCAGCGATCCCTACCAAGAAGTTTTCCAAAACTTGTTTTCCGTCTGTAGAATGGTAAACCTCCGGATGAAATTGAATGGCATAGGTAGGTTCACCTTTGATTTTGTAGGCTGCATTTTCTACATCAGACGTACTGGCCAATCGTTCTGCTTGTTCAGGAAGATTCAAGATGGTGTCCGCATGACTCATCCAAACTTGACTGCCTGTTGCTACACCTTTAAAAAAAGGGTCTTCTGAATTTACGTAAGACAAATTGGCTCTACCGTACTCTCTTTTGTTTGAAGGACTTACTTGCCCTCCAAAGAAATGCGCCAAATATTGCGCACCATAACAAACGCCCAATAGAGGTAATTTTCCTTTAATAGCATCTAATTCGGGATGTGGTGCGTCTTCTGCTCTGACTGAAAAAGGAGAACCGGATAAAATGACCGCTTTAAATTCAGAACTATTTTTAGGTGGATTGTTGTAAGGATGGATTTCACAATAAATAAACAGCTCGCGAACCCTACGGGCTATCAATTGAGTGTACTGTGATCCAAAGTCGAGTATGAGTACCTTTTCTTGCATGGGCAAAAATACGATTAAATCCTTGCTGTAAAAATACCCATGGCAAATTATTTAACATCCTGTTGTTAATATTCAAGCAAGAGGAAATCGGGGTTTAACGGATCTAGATTTTCAATCAAAAAAGGAAGAAAATGCATTCCAAGATCCACAAAAAAACTAGAAAAGTTAAGACTTCTTTCTTGAAGACTGTCGTTTGGAAAAAGCGTTTCGTGTAAAATCAATAACCGATCTACCTCATCTTTAAAAACTCGCTTTTGAGCTTTTAATAATCGTTTTTCCAAATGGTCTATTCCTTTAAATTGTTTGGCCTGTTGGGCAGCCACAGCCCCTCCAAAAGAAGCGTCCGTCTGAGAAACTAAATCGTGTAGTGAATCAAATTGCTTTTTTAATTGCTCTTTTAAGGGAGAAAGATCCAAATTGATGCTACTCATTTGTTTTACTTTTTCATTGAGTAACGTATTGCGATCTAAAAATAAATCTTGGGGTTTTAAGTTAAGTTTAGAAATTTTCTTCCCTAATTTCTCAGAATACAATAAGGCAGAATTTCTCAACAACAGCATGGGAAAGGGAATGTTGAAGTGAGCAAACGTGGAATTCAATTGAAACCAATACGCCAATTCACCTCCCCCACCGATGTAACAAAGGTTTGGCAAAATGCACTCTTGGTACACTGGACGTAGTATAACGTTTGGTGAAAATTTCTCTGGCTGCTTGTCCAACAACTTTAAAATCTCCTGTGCTGAAAACGATTGTTCGGTTCCGTTTAAATGGTATCGATTGTCTATTTTCTCAATGCGATACCTACCCTTTGGAGTTAAAAAAAACAGATTGATTTCTCTGGGATTGACTTGAGGTGAATACTCCGATCCCATATTTTGCTTTAACTTTTCAACCTGAAGATTTACCGCCTTAAATGAGGGACCTGAGGTTAACTCCTCTTTAAGAATGGGTTTAAAAAGTGCTTTTAATTCAGGAACTTGAGGCTCTAAAACAACCAATCCATAAGTTCCAAAAAGAATATTAACCAGTCGAAGTGTTGCCTCAGAAAGTGTCTTAGACGAACGGTACGAATCTCTGATCCATTCTTTCAATATCATTGAATTACTACTTTCATCCAAATGCTGTTCAAAAACATCCAAGGCAGACATTAAATTTTCCAAGGACATTTCACCAACCGCACCTGCTGCTTCACCTGGCCAGCGAATGTTTTTGTCATGGTAGCGAAACGAACTAATTTCTTCAAAATCATGATCTTCGCTTGCCATCCAATACAGGGGAACAAAATTAAATTTAGGATACTCTTTTTTCAAGCTTTTACAAAGATTGATAACGCTTATAATCTTGTAAAGAAAATAAAGGGGACCGGACATTAAACTCAACTGGTGTCCGGTAGTTATCGTAAAAGTATGCTCTTTCTCTAGAAGATTTATGTTTTTACTGACCTGGTCTGTATGGGGTATGGAGCTGTATTGTTTCTTTAAAGCGCTCGTCAAAACTTGACGGTTAGAAAAGGAGTACTGTTCTTTTTTTAATGCAATTTGATCTTTAAAATTCTCAATTGAAGGGTATGCGTCATAAAAAGGCCGTAGCTCTTTTGACTGATTCAAATAGGTTGTAATGAGTTTTGAAAAACGATTCGTCTCTTCAAAGGAAATGAACTTCTTTTTCATGCATCTGTTTGTGTAAAGATATTCATTTAAAAAATAAAATAGAGTTTGAATAGAAAGTGTATTTTAGATAAAAAATTTGGTTCTATGCTTCGCAATCTAATATCCGCCCTATTCGTTTTTTCACTCGTTAGTGTTCAATCTCAGCTCCAGTCACCCAAAGCTTTTTTTGGGTATGAACTAGGATCCAATTTCACACGTCATCATCAAGTAGTTGATTATTTTCAACATTTGGAAAAGAATTCTCCACAAGTAAAATTACAGGCTTATGGAAAAACAAATGAGGGTCGTTTGCTCCAGTTGGCTTTTATTTCTTCCAAAGAAAATTTGGAAAATTTAGAATCCATTCGCGAAACCCATTTACAAAATAGCGGTACCGTTTCTGGGCCTAAAAACAACGATAAAGCTGTAGTTTGGCTCAGCTACAATGTCCACGGCAATGAGTCCTCAAGTACTGAAGCAGCAATGAAAACTGCCCATGCCCTACTGACTCAATTCTCGGATTGGCTTAAAGATACTGTGGTAATTATTGATCCTTGTATCAATCCAGACGGACGGGATCGTTATGTAAACTTTTACAATCAGGTAAAAAGTACTCCTTTTGACAACCAACGATTTACAAGAGAACACCAAGAAGGTTGGCATAACGGAAGAACAAACCACTACATCTTTGATTTAAATCGCGACTGGGCCTGGCTTACTCAGCTTGAGTCTCAACTCCGAATCAAACAATACAACAAATGGCTTCCTCATATTCACGTGGATTTTCACGAACAAGGAATAAACAGTCCCTATTATTTTGCACCTGCCGCAGAGCCTTTTCATGAAATCATCAGTCCATTTCAAAAACATTTTCAAGATGTCATTGGAAAAAATCATGCGAAATATTTTGACAAAGAAGGGTGGTTTTATTTTACCAAACAGCGTTTTGACTTACTGTATCCGAGTTATGGTGACACCTACCCTACCAACCTAGGAGCCATCGGAATGACCTATGAGCAAGCCGGTGGCGGAGTTGCTGGACTTGAAGTAGAAAACGATGAAAATATTAATCTTAGCCTCAAAGATCGAATCGAACACCATTACACTACAGGAATTTCTACAGTTGAAATTGCAGCACTAAACAAAACGGAACTCAACGAAAATTATCAGCTTTTTTATGAAAACGAAGGTCTCAAATACCAAAATTTCATAATGGAAGGAGATCCTGATAAATTGGATGCCTTAAGTAAACTTTTGGAAAGGCACGACATTAAAAGTCGGCAACTGAATAAAAGCACTTCCATCAAAGGATTTGATTATCAAAAACAAAAAAATACAAACACCACTTTTTCAGAAAAGGCCTTAGTGGTTTCTACGAACCAGCCCAAAGGTAAAATGATTCAAGTACTGCTGGAACCCCAAACAAAATTAAATGATTCGTTGACCTACGACATCACCTCTTGGTCACTCCCTTTTGCTTACGGGATTAATACAATGGCAACTAAATCTCCCTTGACTACAACTGACTATGTAAGTGAAGTCAATTCCAATCCTACCTTATCTGATAAAATGTACGGTTACGCAATTCCGTACAATAGTTTTCAAGATGGAAAATTTTTGGCAGCCTTATTAAAAGAAAATGTAGCTGTACGCTTCAATAAAGTACCCATTACGAATAGCGGAAAATCTTGGAAACGAGGAAGTTTGTTTATCTTAAAGGGAGACAATCAACAGAAAAACAACTATTTAGACAAAGTAGCTCAGATTGCTAACCAATTTAACCAAAAACTATTTCCAATAAATACAGGCTATTCCTCCAAGGGACCCGACTTAGGTGCAGATGAATTGAAACTTATTAAAGCACCTCGAATTGCAGTATTAAGAACGGATCAAACCTCAAGCTACAGTTACGGTGAAGTATGGCATTTCTTTGAACAAGCATTAGGATATCCGCTCATTCAAGTGAATCAAAAGAGTTTGTCCTCAGCACTTGATCATATTGATCAACTCATTCTTCCAAACGGTTACTACACAAAATGGAATGAAAATAATTTTACTGATAAGTTGTTACTGGATTGGGTTGAAGATGGAGGAAAAATCATTGCACTTTCAGGAGCTCTAAACCGCTTTGCGGATACCACTACTTTCAAACTCAAGAAAAAGAAAGAGGAGGAACTTGATACCACTGAAATTCCCTTCGGAGATCAGTCGAGAAATGAAATCAGTTTAATCACTACGGGGAGTATTTTTAAAGCACAACTGGACACTTCTCACCCTTTGAGCTTTGGCCTTGAACAATACTACACGCTCAAACTCAACGAAAACGCTTATGAATTTTTAGACAACGGTAACAACGCACTAACTTTAGGTTCTAATGTAAAAGCTGTAGCTGGATTTATTGGATTCAGAGCTATTGGTAATCAGAGTAAATCTTTATTATTCGGTGAAGAATCAATTGGAAAGGGCTCCGTTGTTTATTTTGTAGATAATGTTCTCTTTAGAGGGTTTTGGTATTCTGGAAAAATGGCATTGACAAACGCCTTATTTTTCTTGTAAAAAATCGACAAACCAATTCTGATTGGCAAGAATACGGCTACTCAACAGGCGCTCCGACCAAATCATAATCAGACGCTTCGGTAATTTTAATCTTAATAAACTCCCCTTGTTTTAAATAGTGTTGGGTTGCATCTATCAAAACTTCATTGTCAACATCAGGAGAGTCCATGTACGTTCTTCCTACATAGTGATTTCCTTCTTTTCTATCAATCAAGCATCGATACACCTTCCCTATGCAACTTTGGTTGTGCTCCCATGAAATTTGAGATTGAATCTCCATAATGGCATTGGACCGTTCTTGCTTTACTTCCTCTGGCACATCGTCTACCAATTGGTGTGCATGGGTGTTTTCTTCGTGGCTGTATGTAAAGCATCCCAAGCGTTCAAAACGCATGGCTTTAACCCAATTTTTTAAGGTCTCAAAATCTGCTTCTGTTTCTCCAGGATAACCCACAATTAGGGATGTTCGAAGAACAATCTGAGGGACTTGTTCTCTAAATTTATCAAGCAATGCGGTTGTTTTGGCTTCTGTAGTTCCTCTTCGCATGGATTTTAAAATAGGGTCAGCTATGTGTTGCAGAGGAATGTCCAAATAATTACAAATTTTATCTTCTTCTCGCATAACCTCTAAAACATCTTCAGGAAAACCCGTAGGAAACGCATAATGCAGTCGAATCCATTCAATACCTTCTACCCGAACCAATTCTTTTAACAAATCGGCTAATCTGCGTTTTTTGTACAAATCTAATCCGTAATACGTCAAGTCTTGTGCAATAAGAATCAATTCTTTCACTCCCTCTTTGGCCAAATGTTTAGCCTGTTTTACCAGATCTTCAATAGGAGTAGATCGGTGCTTTCCTCGCATCAAAGGAATGGCACAAAACGAACAGGGACGATCACAGCCTTCAGCAATTTTCATGTAAGCATAATGCTTGGGACTGGTCAAAATTCGTTCCCCAACCAATTCATGCTGGTAATCTGCTTCTAAAACTTTTAAGAGTTGTGGTAAATCTGTAGTCCCAAAATATTGATCCACTTGAGGGATTTCTTTTTCTAAGTCAGGCTTGTAGCGTTCGCTTAAACAGCCTGTAACATAGACCTTATCAACAGCACCTGTTTCTTTTTTTTGGATTTGTTCCAAAATAGTATTCACTGATTCCTCTTTGGCATTGTCTATGAATCCACAAGTGTTAACCACTACAATATTGCCTTCCTTCTCATGAACTACCTCTTTGCCACTGGCTCGAAGTTGCCCCATCAACACTTCAGAGTCGTAAATGTTTTTGGAACATCCTAAAGTGATCACATTAATTCTATTTTTTTTGATTGATTTTGTTCGCATAATATTATTGAAAAAGCACAGGTGGTTTACGTGATTTACTCAAACGCTCAAAAGCAGCTCCTAATTCTAATAAAAGTTGTTCTTGTTGAGGAGGTGCAATAAATGTTAAATTCTTTGGAAGCCCATTGACTGTGTATCCCATGGGAACCCCCAATGCGGGAAAATGAGCCGCAGCTGCATTTCGAGCAGAATTATTGTCAATAGATAAAAGGGCATCCAAATCGTGTTTTTCAATGATTTTATGGAAATACGTTGAAGCGGACTGCATGAGTTCTTTTTTTTGAGGCTCAAATTCAACTTGGGAACGATCTTCCTCTAGGATTCCCAAGAAAATTTCTTGTCCGTAAGGTGCATGTAAAGTATCGTTTTTAAGATTGAAGGCAACCACGTCTTTAATGGAATCCAGTTCCAAATTTGGATTGGCAAAGGTGTTGAAGTATTTAGGTAAATCACTACGCATGTCCACATCCAACAAGGTTCTGAATTGATCTATCTCAACTTCTGGAGGATCAAAAACAATGATATTTGCGCCTGCATTCTTCATTTTGACAACTGCATTTTGCATCAAACTATCTTCCGCAAAGCTTCGATAAAGACCCAATCGTTTTCCTTTTAAGCGCATTGAATCCAAATGATTAAAACGCACTGGAATCGAATGAAAACTGTACTTATCTCGAGCATCTTCTCCTTGAAGCGCATTCATCAAGATTGCATTATCTATTACATTTTTAGTCATGGGACCTGCCGTATCTAAACTACTTGAAATTGGGATAATTCCACTTCTACTTAAAGTACCAACAGTAGGTTTCAAACCTACTACACTATTCTTTCCTGAAGGAGATAAAATAGACCCTGAGGTTTCTGTCCCAATAGCTGCAACTGCATAATTGGCTGCAACAGCAACACCACTCCCCGAGCTAGAACCTCCTGTTTCAAAAATTTTTCTTCCATAGGGATTTAAGGTCTGTCCACCCAGTGCACTGAATCCCAGGGGACATCCTTGACAAAAATAATAGGCCCATTCACTCATATTGACCTTACCTAATATTAGAGCCCCTTTATTTTTTAGTTGCTTTACGATAAAAGCATCTTCCTTTGGATAATTTTGAGACAGTACAGCTGCACCTGCAGTAGTTGCCATGGGTACAGCATCAATATTATCTTTTAATAAAATTGGCATGCCGTACAAGGGGTGAGTCAATTCTTCTTTTCGTTCCTTGTCGCATTTACGCGCTTGGTCAAGTACTAGTGGATTTAGTGAAATAAGTGCATTAAGAAAAGTAGATCGCTCCAATTCATGACGATACATTCGGTAAATGTAAAACAAGGTAAGTTGTTCATAAGTCAAATGTCCTTGTTGCACTTGCTTTTGTATGCTGGGAATATCTTGCTCTAAAATAAGAGGCTTGAGAATCTCATAGTCTGTTTGTGTAAATTCTACTAAATCCTTTTGGAAAGGAGTAAAAAATGAATTTCGATCAGTGTGTTTTGACTGAATTCGCTTGTATTGCATTCGAGAAATAGGATGCTCAGCATTTGAAATCAATTCTGAGGTCTCATCATAGGGTTCCCATCGATTGAGTTGGGGCGTTGAGGGTTTACATCCTAAAAAAAGAATCCAGACTAAGAATGTAAGAGGGTGTAATTTCATGAATTATTTTTTTAAAACCTTTTTAAAAAAATGGATTGCCTCTCCAGCTACTTTCTCATATTCTTGAGTTGAAAGCGAAGAAGTCAGTACATGATCATTGATTTCTGGAAAAGCTATTTTAGTCTTCAAAGAATCCGAAGTACCCAATTGATCAAACATCTCAATCATTGCAGCTACAGATACCACTTTATCTTGCAAACTGTCATTTTTAAAATAATAACCTAAAAAAACGGGTGCCTTAACCTTTTTAAAAGTTGATTTTCGCATTTTGATATCCAAGAATTTTTGCATTTGAATAGTAGCTTCCAAACGAGCCTTTGTAGTCCAATATTTCTTCTTTTCTTCATTATCGGTGATCATGTAATGGTAGTTGCCTCCCTTTACCAAACGAGCAATTTGTAACCCCCAGGGTTTGGACAACAGTTTTGCTTTAGAATCAAACACTTCAATGTTGGGACCAAACAATCCAATTGCGGCTATGTTAGGGTCATCTCCCAAAGACAGGCTAAGTGCCCCACCGTGGGAGGTGCCGAGTAAAATCACTTTTTCACCCAAACGTTTTGCCACCTCCAAAGCTTCCTTTCCTGATGTCCAATAATCGTCGTTATTGAAATTAAGCATGGGCTCCTCTTCATCCAATCCATGACCGTGCAACCTAGGAACAAATAAATTAGCTCCTAATGCATCAGCTATCCTTTTATGAACTGGATCTCCTTCCTTTCCTGATGCAGTAAATCCATGAAGATAAACCACGCTGTAGAAGGTTTTTTTCGGGATAGAATCCTTAAAATAGATTTTAGATTCGTTATCAATCCTGACATTTCCAAGGGCTTGTTCTCGCTGTTGAATCCAACTTTCTAATGAGTCTAAATCAGCGGGTACATATGGGATTGCGTTCGAGAAAACAGGTGTTTCCACTCGTGGTCCAACAAGATAAACCGCTCCAAGGACTAAAAATAAAACAGCAACACCTTTTAAAAATTTCATAGATTAAATTTTAGTTGAACAGTGTTTGAATAAAGTTTCTTTTGTCAAAAAATTGGAGATCTTCTATCCCTTCTCCTACCCCAATGTATTTCACAGGAATTTGAAATTGATCTGAAATCCCCAACAAAACACCTCCTTTAGCTGTTCCGTCGAGTTTGGTAATGGCTAAACTCGTAACTTCAGTAGCGGCTGTAAACTGTTTTGCTTGCTCAAAAGCATTTTGTCCTGTAGAACCGTCTAAAACTAATAGAACCTCGTGGGGGGCATCGGGAACTACTTTGTCCATAACCCGTTTTACCTTGGACAATTCATTCATCAAGTTTACTTTATTATGCAATCTTCCAGCAGTATCAATAAAAACAATATCAACCCCTTGTGCCTTTGCTGACTCTAAAGTATCAAACGCAACAGAAGCGGGATCACTTCCCATTTCTTGTCGGACCAAAGGAACACCTACTCGATCGGCCCAAATTTGCAATTGATCAATCGCACCTGCTCGAAAGGTATCGGCTGCACCCAACATGACCTTTTTACCACTTGACTTGAACTGATGCGCTAATTTCCCAACGGTGGTTGTTTTTCCCACACCATTTACTCCTACCACCATAACCACGTGTGGTTTGTGATCAAAAGAAGCATCTTTGGAAATTTCCTTTTCATGATTTGGTGAAACCAACAGTTCTAAAATTTCCTCTTGCATCATACGCATGAGGTCTTCATTTCCTAAATATTTATCTTTTGCTGTTCGAGCTTCAAGGGCATTAATGATTTTTAGTGTTGTGGCAACTCCGACATCTGACTGAATCAAAACGTCCTCCAACTCATCAAGTAACTCCTCATCGATCTTTGTTTTACCAACAAGCGCTGTACCCAATTTTGACAAAAATGACTTTTTGGTATTGGCCAGTCCCTCTTCGAGTTTTTTTTGATCTTGTTTACTAAAAAAAGCCTTGAGTTTTCCCATGAATTTTAGATATAAAAAAAGCTACCTAAAAGTAGCTTTAATATTTTAGATGGAAGAATAATTATTGCTTATCCAACCATTTGTTGGCCAAATCTGGTGAAATGATTGTTTCTACAAAGCTGTAGGAATCACTTCCGTTCTTCTTCACCATTTTGATGGCTTTAGTTAAACGCTTTGAACCGGTCTGTAATGTTGCTACTGATTTTTTTGCCATGACTTACTTGATTTCTTTATGAACCGTCATTTTTTTCAAAATGGGGTTAAATTTTTTAACTTCTAAACGCTCAGGCGTATTTTTCTTATTTTTAGTAGTGATGTAACGAGAGGTTCCAGGTTTTCCTGAATCTTTGTGCTCTGTACATTCTAAAATAACTTGTACTCTGTTTCCTTTTTTTGCCATGATTTAGCCTTTATAGGTTCCTTTAGCTCTTGCTTCTTTCAATACTGCTGAAATTCCTTTTTTGTTGATTGTTTTCAAGGTAGCAGTAGAAACAGTAAGCGTAATCCACTTTCCTTCTTCAGGAATAAAAAAACGTTTCTTAATGATATTGGCATCGAAACGACGCTTGGTTCGGTTTAACGCGTGGGATACATTGTTCCCAAACATAACGCGTTTTCCAGTAATTTCACAAACTTTGGACATGGTGGTCTTTTTTTACGTGGGTGCAAATTTACTTTTTTTTGTAGAGTATTAAAAATGTTTTTTGAAAATAAACACACTTTTTACATCAATTGCTTAAAAACGAGTTCCAAAGCTTTATTTACAGCCTTTTGGACCACCCGTTCTCGATGTCTTCCAAAAAGGAATTTTTCACTAAAAACTTCATCTCCTTTGGCAATGGCGATCCAAACCGTACCTACCTCTGCATCAGAATCTCCCTTTGTAGGTCCGGCATTACCCGTTGTTGCCACAGCCAAATCACTGTTGAATTTTTTTCGTGCTTGAAACGCCATTGCTTCAGCTACTTCTTGACTAACCACACTGTAGGTGTCTATCAATTCTTGCGGAACATTTAATAGGTCCGTTTTGATTTGGGTGTGATAGGCTACTAGACTGCCTTTGAAGTAATTTGAAGCTCCAGGAATTTTTGTCAACCTTGAAGCAATTTCTCCCCCAGTACAACTTTCAGCTGTTACCAAACTCAACTGTTTTTCAACACATGCGAGTTGGATTTGTTCTTCGAGAGAAGTATCGCCTTCGTAACCGATAAAAATATCTTCAATTTGTGGGACAAGTGCCTCAAAAGCAGCCTCAATTTGATTACTTAATTTTTTTTCGTCTTGGCCCTTTCCAGAAAGTCGTAGCCGAACCCTACCCAAGCTGGGCAGATACGCCAGTTTAATATGAGAGGGTAATTCGCTTTCCCATTCCACGATTCGTTCTGCAATAGCGCTTTCACCAAGGCCATAAGTCATTGCTGTTTTGTGGAGAATGTAGGGGCGTTCAAAATGAGATTTTAGAGCGGGCAAAACTTCATGAGTCATCAAAGATTTCATTTCAAAAGGAACTCCAGGTAAAGACACCACAACACGTCCTTGATCCTCAAACCACATTCCAGATGCTGTCCCGTGGTGATTTTTTAGAATTTTGGCTTTGGAGGGCAATAGTGCTTGCTCACGGTTTTGTTCGTTAATTGGAGTGGTTACGTATTTAGCAAAAATATCCTCTATGTGTTTGAGGATTTCTTGATTTTGAACCAAAACGTCACCAAAATACTCATTGAGTGTATGCTTGGTAACATCATCTTTGGTAGGACCCAAACCTCCTGTAATAATTGCAATTTGAGCTCTATTTTTTGAAGCATCTAAAGCTTCAATAATGTGTTGCCTCTGATCAGAAACACTCGTGATTTGGATGATTTCAATTCCAATTTTATTTAAGACTTTAGCTAAAAAAACAGCATTGGTATTGACAATTTGCCCAATTAAAATTTCATCCCCTATGGTAATCAGTTCCGCCTTCATCTCATTTAATTTTTACTGTAAATGCTTCGTTTGACTCAAGATAGCCTTTCAGCAAGTCTCCTTCTGATACTGATCCAACTCCTGAGGGGGTTCCTGTAAACAGAATGTCTCCAATTTTCAAAGTGAAAAATTGAGAGCAATACGCAATTAAATCATCTATTTTCCACAGCATTTGAGCTGTATTTGCTTGTTGAACTACCGTTCCATTTTTTTCCAATGAAAAAGATAGCTGATTCACATCGGAAAAGTTTTCTTTGGAAAACAAATCACCAACAAGTGCAGAGCCGTCAAAGGCTTTGGCCTTTTCCCAAGGAAGTCCTTTGGTTCTAAGTTCATCCTGCAAGCTCCGAGCAGTAAAATCAATTCCCAGTCCAATTTTACTGTAATATTTGGGTGCAAATTTGGACTCTATGTGCTTTCCAATTCGATCAATTTTCACCATCACCTCTACTTCATGATGCACATCATCAGTGAAATGAGGCAAAAAAAAAGGTTGTTTTTTTTGCAAAATACTTGTATCAGGCTTTATGAAAAGTACAGGGTGTTCAGGACGTTCATTTTCAAGCTCCTCAATATGGGCTGCGTAATTTCGTCCTACACAAATAATTTTCACTGGAATTAAGATTTAGTATTTAAGCCTTGTAACCGAATTTCGGTAAGGATTTTTTTAGTGTAACGGGGGAAGTCAGCATTCAGTACCCAACCAAAATAACCCGGCTCTTGAGCTAGAATATCTGTAACTTTTTTTCCTTTGTGCTTTCCAAAGCCAAAACACATCTCGCCCTTTTTATCATACACCACAAAGCCTGCAAAATCAGCAGTTTTTCTTCGCGTACTAAAAGCATTTAAAAAATCAATATTGGGCTCTAAGTCGCTGTAACGATCCAACTGAGCCAACAAAACATCATGAGTGGCCTGAGTATCCGCTTGAGCGGTATGGGCATCGGTGAGCTCTTTACTACAATAAAACTTTAGGGCAGCAGCTAAGGTGCGTGCTTCCATTTTATGGAAAATGGTTTGCACGTCTACGGTTTTTATGTTTTTAAAATCAAAGGCAATTTCAGCTCTTAATAATTCCTCCACCAAAAGAGGAATGTCAAATCGATCTGAATTGTATCCTGCCAAATCACATCCTTGAATGAAGCTGTAGATCTCTTTAGAAAGGGCTTTAAAAGTGGGTTTGTCAGCCACCATTTCGTTTGTGATTCCATGAACATTTGAAGCCTCCTCGGGTATGGGTTGCTCCGGATTTACCCGCCATTCTTTTTTCTCCTGGGAACCGTCTGGGAGTAATTTCAGGACCGCCATCTCAACGATACGGTCTTTAGAGATTGCAGTGCCTGTAGTTTCTAAATCGAAAAAACACAATGGTTTGGTAAGTTCAAGTTTCATAGTTGATCTTTTAATAAGGGAGAGTTTCGCTCCAGTTTTCCAAGTATTCTGCCACACGTTTTACAAACAGACCTCCTGTAGCTCCATTGATAATGCGATGGTCGTAACTGTGAGATAATATCATTTTTCTTCGGATACCAATAAAATCCCCTTTGGGGGTCTCAATCACAGCAGGCATTTTCCGGATGGCACCAATGGCCAAAATTCCAACTTGAGGTTGGTTGATTATTGGGGTTCCCATGAGGGATCCGAACTGTCCAATGTTTGTAAAAGTATAAGTTCCTTCTTTTACCTCCTCTGGGTTTAATTGACCTGCACGTGCACGATTTGCCAAATCATTAACGGCTTTTGCTAAGCCAACAAGATTTAAATGATCCGCATTTTTGATCACGGGCACAATTAAATTTCCATCAGGTAAAGCAGTCGCCATACCCAGATTGATTTCTTTTTTAGTAACAATTTTTTGCCCATCAATGCTACTGTTTAAAGCTGGATAATCTCCCAAAGCTTTTATGATTGCAGACATAAACAAGGGAGTAAAAGTCAATTTCTCATTTTCTCTTGCTTGAAAAGCAGCTTTAACTTCCTCTCTCCAATCCCAAAGTTGGGTTACATCTACCTCGATAAAAGACTGAACATGAGCTGAAGTCTTCAAACTCGACATCATGTGGTTAGCAATCAAATTTTCCATTCGGGTCATTTCCCTAAAGGAATCGCTACCAAGGTTGGGTGTTGGCGTTACAGGAGCTGGAGGCATTACTGTCGGAGACACAGTTGGTGTTGAAACTTGAGACGGATTTTGAGCGCGTTTTTCCAGGTAAGACAAAATATCTTTTTTGGTCAAGCGCTTTTCTTTTCCTGTACCTTCAATGCGCTTTAATTCTTCCAAGGAAATCCCCTCTTTTTTTGCGATATTCCTAACTAATGGGGAATAAAAACGACTTCCATTTTCTCCATTACTATCCATCAGATTGGCTGCTTGAGCCATAACTTGTTCAAGTTTTTCTACAGTTCCCGTCGCAATGGGTTCTGCTGCTACTTCTGGTACGGAATTTTCAATTTTTTCTAAAGGCTCGTCAACGGGAATCTCAAAATCTATTGAACTTTCCACTTCTTTTTCAGTTTGAATAATAACAAGCGTTTCTCCAACTTGAACTACCTCATTTTCTTGAAAACACTTTTCAACCAAGATTCCCTCAACTTCTGAGTTAACGTCAGTATCTACTTTATCCGTTGCAATTTCAACTATGGGATCGTCCAGTTGGATGGTATCACCTACTTCCAACAGCCATTTGGTAACCGTTGCTTCAGCGACACTTTCTCCCATTTTGGGTAATTTCAAATGATATTGTCCCATATTCGAGTTTGTTTTGCAAAAGTATCAAATTTTTGACGTTTAAATACTTTTCTTTTCAGTCGAGCTTGAATTCTAATTTAGCTTTTAGAAATGGATGCTTCAAAAGGGACCCGCGCTAAAATTGATCGCCCCAGAGTTACCTCATCGGTAAATTCTAAATCGTCTCCAACTGGGATTCCACGTGCAATAGTGGAGGTTTTCACACCTAGGGGCGACAGCAATTTAAAGATGTAGAAATTTGTTGTATCGGCTTCCATAGTGGCGCTCAATGCAAAAATGATTTCTGAAACTTCTTCTTGTTTTACCTTATCAAGTAGGGATTGTATGGTCAAATCTTGTGGACCTATTCCGTCCATAGGAGAAATAATTCCCCCCAATACATGGTAGACCCCGTTAAACTGTCCTGTATTTTCGATGGCCATCACATCGCGAATATCCTCTACCACACAGACTAAACTTTTATTTCGTTTGGGGCTGGCACAAATTTCACACAACTCGGTATCCGATAAATTATGACATTGTGAACAAAAAACCACTCCTTCTCTGAGTTCAGACAGTGCTTTACTCAGAGCCAGAGTTTGATGAACAGGTTGTTTAAGTAAATGCAATGCTAAACGAAGTGCCGTTCTTTTGCCAATTCCGGGTAATTGTGAAATTTCCTGAACGGCATTTTCTAACAATTTTGAAGAAAATTCCATTTTCAAATTTACAAAAATAGGTTGATTCGAGTTTTGTATCTTGGACACCAAATTTGGAATTAATGGTTACCCCTTTATTTATTTTGAGTTTAGTTGTTGGCTATTTTTTAGTCCTTTTAGCTATTGCTTATTTTACTGGCAAAGAAGACTCTAACGAAAGTTTTTTTAAAGCCAACCGAAATTCTCCTTGGTTTTTAGTAGCCTTCGGTATGGTAGGAGCTTCTCTCTCGGGAGTAACTTTTATCTCAGTTCCAGGATGGGTTGAATCTTCTCAATTCACTTATTTTCAAGTCGTTATGGGCTATCTAGTGGGCTATTTTGTTGTGGCTTTTGTCTTGCTTCCCGTTTACTACCAAAACAATGTAACCTCCATTTACGAATACCTCAACACGCGTTTGGGAACGAATAGCCACCGAGCTGGAGCATTTTTCTTTTTTGTTTCAAGAGTATTAGGAGCTGCCTTTCGACTTTTTTTAGTCGCTATCGTATTGCAACAATTTATCTTTGATGCCTTAGGAGTTCCTTATGAATTAACCGTAGTACTTTCTATTGTTCTTATTTGGATTTACACACAAAAAGGAGGTATTAAAACCATTGTGTTTACAGACACCCTTCAAACCGGTTTGATGATAGCAGCCGTGGTTTTATCAATACTCTACATTAATCAAGCATTGGATTGGTCTTTTACGGAGTTTTTAGCTTCGAATGAACTGATGCACTACAAGCAAGTTTTTGTAACCGATTCTTTGCTTAGTCGAAACCATTTTTTAAAATCTTTCATCGGAGGAGCATTTGTTACCATTTGTATGACCGGTCTGGATCAGGACATGATGCAGAAAAATTTAAGCTGCCGCAATCTTAAAGACGCTCAAAAAAATATGATTGTTTTCAGTTTTGTTCTTGTTGTAGTAACGGGTTTATTTATGCTTTTAGGAGCCTTGCTCTACATTTATGCTCAACGAGAAGGAATTGGCATCCCTCTGATGGACGGTTCTCCAAAAACCGATTTACTGTTCCCTGAAATTGCACTCAATGGCAACCTAGGGGTGGCTGTAGCCGTAACCTTTATTTTAGGATTAATTGCAGCTGCCTACAGTAGCGCTGATAGTGCGCTAACATCCCTAACCACTTCGTTTTGTGTTGATTTTTTAGGAATTGACAAGCGGCCTAAAGAAGCGCAAAAAACACTTAGAAAAAAAACGCATGTGGGAATGAGTGTATTGCTCATCATTGTAGTCATCGCTTTCAAATACGTTTTGGATCGGAATGTTATTGATGGACTCCTAACGGTTGCTGGCTACACCTACGGACCCTTATTGGGTCTGTTTGCCTTTGGAATTTTCACTCCATTTAAAATCAAAGATCAATATGTTTGGGTTGTAGTAATTTTGGCTTTAGTACTCGTAAGTATTTTGGGAACAACAGATGCAGCACTACTCGGTGGTTATGAGTTGGGCTACGAACTACTACCTCTTAATGGATTCATTACTTTTTTAGGTCTGATACTGATTCGTAGAAAGTAAAACCAAAGTACATGCATTTTCCCATTGAATTCCATCAAGATCCAATAAACGAGTCAGTTCAGGATTTTCTGTTCCAGGATTAAAAAGAACTCTATGAGGTTTCAGGTCAATAATGTAGTCATAGTAGACTTGCTGACGGTTTGGAGCTAAATAAACAGAGACCGTGTGAATGTTTTTTAGAGGTACATAAGGTTTGGTAATTGAAACCGAACCAATTTTGCCTTCACCCAGCCCCATGGCAATAACATCAATATTATTTCTGAGTAAATTGAGTACCGCTTTAAAGGCGTATCGTTCAGGCTTGAGGGAGGCCCCCAAGACTAATGTTTTGTAGTTTACCATTGAATCATTACACTACCCCAAGTAAATCCACTCCCGAAAGCTGCCAAAACAACTTTAGAACCCTCAACTACCTTTCCTTCTTCCCAAGCCTCAGTTAAGGCAATAGGAATAGAAGCTGCAGTTGTGTTTCCATAACGTTGAATATTGTTGTAGACTTGGTCGTTTCCTAGTCCAAATTTTTTCTGTACAAATTGAGCGATTCTCAAATTCGCTTGATGAGGGATCAACATGTCAATTTGATCAGCAGTCCATTGGGTTTTATCGAGTCCTTCTTGGATCACCTCAGCAAAGCGAACCACAGCATTTTTAAAAACAAATTGACCGTTCATGTAAGGATAATATGAAATATCCTCTGGATCATTTAATTGCATTATTTCAGGAACCCACCGACCTGTATTGGGTCCAATAAGGGAAAGTTCTTCAGCGTGCTTGCCTTGAGAATACAAATGGGAAGATAGGACTCCTTGTTTTTCATCAGAAGTACGAGTGAGCACAACTGCTCCAGCGCCATCTCCAAAAATGACAGATATGTTTCTACCCCTTGTGGTCATATCCAGACCCCCCGAATGGTATTCAGAACCGATGACCAAAACATTTTTGTACATCCCAGTTTTAATAAACTGATCTGCAGTAGCAATTGCATAAACAAAGCCTGAACACTGCATTCGGATGTCCATTGCAGGGCAGTTTGGGATCTGTAAAGCTTCTTGAACCAGCACTCCAGAACCTGGAAAATAATAATCTGGGCTGAGGGTAGCAAAAAGAATAAAATCAATATCATTAGGCTCCAAACCTGCACGTTCAATTGCAATTCGAGCGGCTTTGACACCCATTACAGAAGTACTGTTTCCGTCTCCTTTGACAATATGTCTTCTTTCTTTAATACCTGTTCGCTCTTGAATCCAAGCATCTGAGGTATCCATTATCTTTTCTAAATCAGCATTAGTGACCACATTTTCAGGAAGGTATTTTCCAAGGCCAATGATTTTGGAATTGAACATAATTTTTGTTTTGTTGAATTTACTCTTTTATGAAAAACCTTAAAAGAACTAGGGAAGGTATTTTTTAAAATATTCTGTTTCCACGGTTGCCTCTAAATCATGAAGTAAATGATAAAGACCAAAAAAAGTGCGATTCATGTAAATGAAATGTTTTGAACCTCTGTTACCATTCATTTGCCTAAGTTGATCATCTTCAGCAAAAGTTTTTGAAAGATTTGTAATGTCCTCCCAAAATGTAGGGTTTGCAAAATCAAAACTAGTGTCGTGAAAAGGAAGGGTAAACAAGCGCATCATTTTCTGAAATAAATTTGTGAAATAATGCTGCTCCGCTTCTGAGTCTGTTGGGAGTAATATTTCAAGTTCTTTTAGCAAGCAATCAAAAACCTCTTTATTTTCAATATTTTCTTTTTTGGATAATTCAAAATAAGGATGGTAAAATTCATCTGGAATGGTTTTGATACAGCCAAAATCAATTGCAATAAGATGATTTTCTGCATCAACCAAAAAGTTTCCGGGATGAGGATCAGCCTGAACTTTTTTTAGCCCGTGAATTTGAAACATGTAAAAATCCCAAAGGGTTTGTCCCAAAAAATTTCGTTCTTTTTGACTGCGTTTTTCTGCAGTGTATTCTGAAAGGTGGATTCCCTCCATCCAATCCATAGCTAGAGTTCTCGAGGTAGTCCAATCCGGATAGTATTTTGGAAAGCGTAAATTTGGGATTTGCTGAGCAGCATCAGAAATGTATTGGCTGTGCTCTAATTCTTGTATGTAATCGGTTTCCTCTAACAGCTTTTCTTCCACTTCGTTGAAATAGCGATCAGTATCTTTACCCTTGAGGTTGAACATTTTTAGCGCAATGGGTTTAACTATTGCAAGATCTGAACTGATGCTGTTGGACACGCCTGGATATTGAATTTTGATTGCCAGGTGTTTGCCTTCTTTTTCTGCGCGGTGTACCTGACCAATACTGGCGGCATTTTCAGATTCGTAGGAAAAAGTATCAAAGAGCACTTCGGGGGCTTCACCTAAATAGTTACGGATTGTTTTTCTAACCAAAGCAGCAGACAAGGGAGGAACAGAAAATTGCGACAACCCAAACTGTTCAACATAAGCTTGCGGAAGTAAATTCTTTTCCATGCTCAACATTTGAGCAACTTTCAAAGCACTGCCCTTCAGTTCTTTTAAACCATCATAAATATCCTTCGCATTGTTCTCGTTTAGCTTGGATTTATTGTCAGTACCTGTCAGTAGTTTTTCTCCGTAATATCGAATGTAATTCCCTCCAATTTTTGCTCCTGTAGCAACGAGTTTTGTTGCGCGCTCAATTTTTTTTGTAGGGATTGAATCTAAGGTCTTCAATATGCTGTGTTAAATTTTTCTTTCCAGAGGAATTTTCCAAAATCAATCACGCTGTCAAAAGGTGTGTTGTCAAATAAATCGAATACGGTTCGCACTGATTTTTCAATAGCTATGTCAGTCTTTTCAAAACCAGGTGAATGATCATCCATCCAAAATTTTAATAAAAACACCAACTGTATCCAAGCACCTTCTGAAAATACTGCTTCAGGATGTTGACTGAACTTAGATTGTTTTAATGCATTTCCATCTTGAATTAGAACGGTTGCAAATTGTTTGAAAGCATTTCGCAATGATTTAAGAGTCGCCATTTTGTCCAAAGGATTTTTACCCCCTCTTAAGGCAAATAAAACGTAACTTCTGTTGAGAAGTAATACTTCAAAAAAAGTGAAGTAAAATGAAAGTAATTTTTCTTTTGGAGTTTTAGAGACATATCCTTTCTCTTTTTGAATCAGGGTCAGGGCATTGTCAAAAAATTGAAAAAACAGTTGTCCGCTTAAATGTTCTAAGGAAGCAAAGTGCTTGTAAAAATCACCCTCTTCAATACCAATATCGTTGCAAAAACGATAGACGGAAGTAGGTTCTTTTTCATGCTCTAAAACATATTGGGTGTAGGCTTCATAAATCTTCTGCTGCATATTTTTTTTAAATTTTTTACTTTTTTAGAATTAGCACAAATATAGCTTGTTTATTTTTTTAAACAAATAGCTAAACAGAGATATTATGTAAATTTAGATGTCATCTTGTCACAGTTTCAAGAATGGTATTTTTTTTGAAACACATAAAAAAAATATTTTAAAAAATGAGTACAGGAAAAATTAATGTTGCGGTTGAGAATATCTTCCCGCTAATTAAAAAGTTTTTATACAGTGATCATGAAATTTTCTTAAGAGAATTAATTTCCAATGCAACAGATGCCACTACCAAGCTCACTCATCTGAGTAGTCTGGGTGAAGTAAAAGGAGACTTAGGAGATCTTACCCTTGAGATCAAAGTTGATAAAAAAGGCAAAAAACTCCACATCATTGATAAAGGGATTGGAATGACTCAAGAGGAAGTCCAAAAGTACATTAATGAAGTTGCTTTTTCTGGAGCTGAAGAATTTTTAGAGCAATACAAAGATTCTGCAAAGGACAGTGGGATTATTGGTCATTTCGGATTGGGTTTTTACTCTGCCTTTATGGTTGCTGAAAGAGTTGAAATTATTACCAAATCATTTAAAGACGAAGCGGCGGCTCACTGGAGATGCGACGGATCGCCTGAATACACTTTAGAAACTTCTGATAAAAGTGAACGAGGAACTGAAATCATCTTACATATCGATGCAGACTCAAAAGAATTTTTGGAAGATTCTCGTATTCAAGAACTCCTCTCCAAATACAACAAATTTATGCCTGTTCCGATTAAATTTGGGACCCGTGAAGAAACCCTTCCTTTACCAGAAGATGCTGCTGAAGATGCCCAACCTGAAACAAAAACAGTGGATAACATCATCAACAATCCCAATCCCGCATGGACCAAAAAACCAGCAGATCTCAAAGAGGAAGAATACAAGAGGTTCTACAGAGAACTCTATCCCATGCAATTTGAAGAACCGCTTTTTAACATCCACCTAAACGTTGATTATCCGTTTAACCTAACAGGGATTTTATATTTTCCTAAATTAAACAACGATCTCAATATTCAAAAAGATCGAATTCAACTCTATCAAAACCAAGTATTTGTAACCGACAACGTAGAGGGAATTGTACCTGAATTCCTGACCCTTTTGCGTGGAGTTATTGATTCTCCAGACATTCCGCTAAATGTCTCTCGAAGCTACCTCCAAGCAGACGGCGCGGTAAAAAAAATAAGCAATTACATCACGCGAAAGGTAGCTGACAAATTGAGTAGCCTTTTCAAAAAAGACCGAGCAAGTTTTGAAGAGAAATGGAACGATATTAAAGTAGTCATCGAATACGGAATGTTGAGTGAAGATAAGTTTTTTGAAAAAGCAGAAAAATTCGCCTTATTCCCAACTACAGAAGGAGACTATTTCACTTTTGAGGAGCTTACTGAGGCTCTCAAAGAACATCAGACCGATAAGGATGAAAAATTGGTCATTCTTTACGCCTCCAATCTGGAAGAACAACACAGTTACATTGAACAAGCCAAAAACAAGGGATACAAAGTCCTTCTTTTGGACTCACCCATTATCGGTCATTTAATTCAAAAGCTTGAAGGAAGTAAAGAAAAAATAACCTTTGCTAGAGTAGATGGAGACACCCTAGAAAATTTGATTAAAAAGGATGAAAGTACCGTTTCAAAACTTTCAGATGAAGAAAAAGAAACCCTCAAGCCTTTGATCGAATCTGCAGTAAGCAATAGCGGTTACACTGTCCAACTGGAGGCAATGGACAGTAAAACACTTCCTTTTGTTCTAACTCAACCCGAATTCATGCGTCGTATGAAAGAAATGCAACAGACCGGTGGCGGGGGTATGATGGGAAATATGCCTGACATGTTTAATCTAGTAGTCAACACCAATCACGAATTGGTGGGGCAGATTTTAAGTACGAAAACCTCCAAGAAAAGAGAGCGATTAATTCTACAGGCCTTGGATCTTGCAAAACTTTCACAAAATCAGCTGAAAGGTGAAGCACTGACACAATTCATTCAGCGCAGTGTTGATATGATAAAATAAATTTAGAGCCGTCCAATGGACGGCTTTTTTAATATCTTCATCGGACTATGCAGCACGTAGAACTTCCACCTGATGGCTCCCCTTTCGATCTCCCTGGTGCAAGACTCAGGTATTTTCAACATTTTTTTAATACCGAGGAGGCTGCCCACTTTTATCAAACGCTTTACGAAACCATTCCTTGGCAACAAGATCCGATAACAGTTTTTGGGAAAACGTACAATCAGCCGCGTTTAACGGCACTTCATGCCAATAATACGCATCCATACACTTACTCAGGGATTACCATGCATCCTCAAAAGATGACACCTGAACTGACTCAGATTTACGAGCGAATTTCAGCGGTGAGCTCGGTAACCTTTACCTCAGTTTTACTGAATTTGTATCGAGATGGGAAAGACAGCAATGGTTGGCATGCTGACAATGAAAAAGAACTGGGTAAATGTCCTGTTATTGCTTCCGTTAGTTTTGGGGCCCCTCGATTTTTTCATTTGAAACACCGAACCCAAAAAGAATCTAGATTGAAAATTTTACTTCACTCGGGGAGTTTGTTATTGATGGAAGGAGAAACTCAGGAAAAGTGGTTGCATCAAATTCCTAAAACAGCCAAACCTTTGTCACTAAGAATAAATCTTACGTTTCGAAAAATTATTTAAAAATCTGATCCAATAAAGCCGCTAAGCGAAGTCCTCCCTTGAGGAGTTGCATGCGTACTTCTTTAAAATGATCATACCGATAGCGGTAACCCAAGTTCGTGTTTTCAGGGAGCGATGCATAAATCTGCTTAGCCAATTCCTGAGATTCATTTACCCATACAATTAGGGGTGCTTGTTTGATTTGATTTCTTTCTGAAGGAGTAATTTTAGGGAGATTTGCTGTAAATTCAGTGTAGCTCATTCCATAATCTTCAATCATGTCGCTATCCCATAGTCGATGTAAGTTTGAATTCCGTCCAAACCACTTAATCTTTACATCATTTCCTCCACGATCAGTGGGCTTGGCAAGATGCATGGGCTGGTGGATATCACCTACAAAGTGAATCAATAACTTGAGATGAAATTGTTTTTCGCCACGCTCCGTTTTAGGATCTTTGAGTACCTCAATACATTTTTTGATGGCACGAACAATATCTCCTTTTTCATTCTTTTTACTCTCAGTGTAAGTTTCATCTAACTTAATGTTGGCGTAGTGCCAAGGCCCGTATTCCCGAAAACGTTTGTCTGATTTGATATCATCTGCATAAGTAGAAAGCTGCGCTAAAGAAACACCATCCATAAGTGCACTGATCTTTTTTGATGTACGTTTTGAAATTTGTTGAGCAGCCAATTCTCCCACAACTCGGTGACCTTTAGCTCCCCAAAGGGCTTCTGAAATTTCAGGAGCACTCCAAAGAAGCAAGGGGCAAAAAACTAAAATAAGATACTTTTTCATAAAAAATATTTTTCACAAAATTAAACCAACTTGAGCGTGATTTGTCAATATTAAAATAACTATTTTTGGCACGAAAAAGAAAATAATTGAAAATTAAAAGAATTGCTAGCCTTGCCTATCTAATAGGTTTGTTTCTTCATTCTAGTTTGTGGGGTCAGTTAGAGGAAAAAGAAATTTTAGTTTCCTCCGTTGAAGGTACTATTAAAATAGATGGAATCGGTGATGAGATTGATTGGGAAAAAGCTCAATGGACATCTGATTTTTGGATGTGGAGACCTACAGATTCGCTTCAGGCTAAAAAGCAAACTCGTTTTAAGATCATCCGCGACGATCAAAATATTTACCTTTTGGTTGAGGCAACAACAAATGGCACAAATTTCACCACTCCAAATTTAAAACGCGACTTTAACACCTACGGAGTGGATTACCTGACACTACTTTTTGACACCTTTAGTGATGCAACTAATGCTTTCTCTTTTGCGACCAATCCTTTAGGAGTGAAAGCAGATGGGCTTATTTCTGGGGGAAACCAAGACTACCGAACCAACAGAAATTACGCATGGGACTCCAAATGGAATGTTGAAACACAGATTGAGGACAAACGCTACATCGCAGAATTTAGAATACCGTTTAACTCTATGTTTTACGACAATAAAAATCCTTCTTGGCGCTTTAATATTTACCGAGGAAACACCCAGCAAAACGAATTTAGTATTTGGGTAAAAACACCTCAAAACCAACTCATAGGAAATTTAGCATTTATGGGGAAGATGGTATTTGAAACACCTCTTAAAAGATCTAGAAATCCCATTTCCGTTATTCCATACCTCAGTGGAGCGAATTACAATGACTTTGCAAATGACGATAAAAAAACGACGATTGCTGTGGGCGGCGACGCTAAAATTCCCATTGGAAATGCACTCAATTTGGATTTGACCTTTAACCCAGATTTTTCACAGGTAGAAGTGGACGATCAGGTTGTCAATTTGACTCGTTTTGCAATATCGCTTCCTGAAAAAAGACAGTTTTTTACTCAGAACGATGACCTTTTTAAGGACTTTGGGTCGACCAGAGATGTGATTCCCTTCTTCTCTAGGCGCATTGGTGTGGCAGAGGATCTGGAGGGCAACACCATTGAAAACAAAATCATTGCAGGAGGACGACTCAGTGGTAAACTCAATTCCAATTTACGCATTGGCTTTTTAAACATTCTTACTGAGGCCGATGAAAAAAATGAAATTCCTTCCAACCTAAATACCGTTTTTACACTACGTCAAAAAGTTTTTGATCGATCAAATATCAGTTTCTTTTTTATTGACCGAAGAACGACGGATGATTATGACTTCATTAGTGAGGAAGCGCGAACCAATAGTGTCAGTGGCTTAGAATACAATTTAGCTTCTTCAGATAGCAAATGGACAGGAAGAGCCTTTTTTCACAAGTCTTTTACCCAAGGACTTACTGAAGACGACATGATTAGCGGAATGAGCCTCCAACGCAATACACTTAGACATCGCTTTTCGATGAATTTTATTCATGGTGGAGAGGATTTCAGATCCGATCTGGGATTTTTTAGACGAACAGGATTTTTAAAAATCAATCCAAGCTATTCCTACCGGATTTACCCAAAAAATCCGAATGTTAACCGATATGAGTTTTCTCAATTTAGTTTTCTAGTTTACAACCCAGCTCTAAACTACAAACTTACAGATCGATGGTTTGTCTCATCCATTCGTAAAAGCTATTTAAATGGGAGTAATTTTCAATTGCAATTTG
This sequence comes from Flavobacteriaceae bacterium, assembly GCA_029243165.1. Lineage (GTDB taxonomy): Bacteria > Bacteroidota > Bacteroidia > Flavobacteriales > Flavobacteriaceae > MS024-2A. Next base: position 23,148 of record JAQWSN010000007.1, on the reverse strand, counting down.
CGAATCGCTACGAATATTTAATCAATGATTTTGACCCAACACGAAGTGATGGATCAACACCACTTCCAGAAGATACGGCTTACAATTTTTCAGAACTTGAATTGTCTTACCGTTCGGATCAGCGAAAAGCATTTAACTTTGATACGGAAGTGAAATACGGTAGTTTTTACAACGGAACCAAGTTCTCAATTGAAAACGAATTAAAATGGCGTAAACAACCCATCTTTAACGCCAGTATGATTGTAAATTTCAACGCCATCAAATTACCGGATCCTTATCCGTCAAAAAACATTTGGCTCATTAGCCCAAAGCTTGATTTTACCTTTACTAAAAAAGTGTTTTGGACCACCTTTGTTCAATACAATTCTCAGGGTGAAAATCTAGGAATCAATTCTAGGCTACAATGGCGTTTTGCACCACTTTCAGATTTATTTTTTGTTTACAACGATAATTACATCAGTTCAGACAATTTCTCACCAAGATATCGTAGTTTTAACCTCAAATTGACATACTGGTTAAATATTTAAACATGATTTCTTTTCGTTTTTCAAGCCCTCTACTTTTCGTATTAAGTTTGCTGTTTATCAATTGCGAGCCTTCAAAAAAAACTACCGATGAAAATCTTATGATAGTAAAAGGTCGGATCGAAGGTCTGCGAAAAGGAAATTTATTTTTACAAAAAATACAAGACACTGTATTGATTAATGTGGATTCTACTCAAGTAAATGGGACTCCAGATTTTCAATTTCAAACGCCCATTGAAACCCCAGAGGTATTTTATCTGTACCTCGACAAAGAAGATGGCGACAGCCTTAACGACCGAATTTTATTTTTCGGTGAAAAGGGACAGATTGAAATCAACACTTTATTAAAGACCTTTGAAAGTAGTGCGCAAATTTCGGGTTCTGAAAACCAAGAACTGCTTCAAGAATATCTTTCCTTTAACAGAAAATTCAACGATCAAAATTTGGTGTTGATGCAAGGCTTTTACGAAGCACAAATCGCACAAAACAAAGAACGGGCAGATTCACTTCAGAACAAAATAGACAACTTGCTTAAAAGAAGGTATTTGTACACCATTAATTTTGCTGCTAAAAATACAGATAAAAATATTGCTCCCTATCTTGCCTTGACACAGGTGTACGATGCAAATGTGGCACTATTGGACTCGATAGCGATTAAAATGACCCCTGAGGTTCGAGAGTCTAAATACGGTAAAGAATTTATCAGTTACTTGGAACAGCGAAAAGAAATAGAAAATTAAAGGTTCGCAGACTTTTTTAACAAGTCTTGGATCATTTTTTTCTTTTCTTCCTGTATCAATCTGAATTGTTTTTTCAAGTTCTCTTTTGTGGCTACCGCATTAATTTTTTGCACTAAGTCGTCAAAGACTTGAATTGATTCTTCGATTAGTTTTTCACTTTTTGACAAATCTGCATTTGGATTTGAGAGTTCCCAAAGATAAATTTCTTCGATGATCGCACCGATATCGTTATTGATGTCTTTTTTAAGTTGTTTAATACTCGCCATTATTCTAAATATGTTTAACTAATTTAATAATTTAATTAAACATTTAGCAAAAAACTTAAACAAAATTTTCTTTTTTTATTAAAAAAGCTCTTTATCCTGAGTACGACACATAATTTCTAGGAGTTTCGTAAAGGGTAACTGAAAGCTGGTGCTTTTTATCAATATGAGGCTTTAGCCAATTGTAAATTACTACTGCCATGTTTTCGGCGGTGGGAATCAAATCTGAAAACGCTGCTACTTCCTCGTTTAAATTCTTATGGTCCATTTGATCTTCAACCTTTTCTTTGATCAAGTCTTTTAAAACTTTCATGTCCATTACATAGCCGGTTGCAGGATCTATTGAACCTGTTACATGGACAATCAGTTCGTAATTGTGCCCGTGGTAGTGGGGGTTGGCGCATTTACCGAACACCTCCTCGTTTTGGCTGTTGGTCCAATCTTTTCGATACAGTCTATGAGCTGCATTAAAATGTGCTTTTCTACTAACCGTTACTTTCATTTGGTGGATTTTACATGATTAAAAAACCGTTCGAAAATAATTTTAAACCAAACGGTGTACGATTCTGGATTTACAGTTAGATCCGATGCAATTTCGTTCAAAGACATCCACTTCCATGCATTTACTTCGTCGGAATTAATTTCAGGAATCCCCTCGTAATAACCCAGCATGACATGATCCAATTCGTGTTCCGTAAGGCCGTTGTCAAAAGGAGCTTTGTAAATAAAACTAAACAGTTCTTCTAAGGGGACACTGAAGCCCATTTCTTCCTCCAAACGTCGGGTTCCAGCTTGTAGATTCTCTTCTCCTTCTCGTTGGTGACTGCAGCAAGTGTTGGTCCAAAGTCCAGGAGAATGGTATTTGTGTAGCGCCCGCTGTTGAAGCATCAACTCTCCTTTTTGATTTAAAATAAAAACGGAAAAGGCACGGTGTAAAACTCCTTTTTCATGGGCTTCCATCTTGGGAAGTGTACCTACGGGATTATCTTCCCGATCTACAAGGATGACTTTTTCTTCTTTCATGCATTTCAAAATTACCGATATTTTTTTCAAAAACCTATTCTTCGAAGTTTCTCATCGGACATTAATTGAATACTTTTGTGAAAATTTGATCGAATGGGATTTTTAGAGGAAATCAAGCGCAGAAGAACTTTTGGGATCATCTCTCACCCTGATGCGGGAAAAACCACTTTGACTGAAAAACTTTTATTGTTTGGAGGGGCCATACAAGAAGCCGGTGCGGTAAAATCCAATAAGATCAAAAAAACAGCCACAAGTGACTTTATGGAAATTGAGCGTCAAAGAGGAATTTCAGTAGCGACCTCAGTTTTGGCCTTTCTTTATCAGGATAAAAAAATCAACATTCTAGACACCCCCGGTCACAAGGACTTTGCCGAAGACACCTTCCGAACCCTGACTGCTGTAGATAGTGTTATTGTTGTTATTGACGTTGCCAAAGGGGTGGAAGAACAAACCGAAAAACTGGTGGAAGTATGCCGAATGCGCAACATTCCCATGATGGTCTTTATCAACAAATTGGACCGAGAAGGAAAAGACGCTTTTGACCTGCTGGATGAAGTAGAGCAAAAACTTGGATTACAGGTCACTCCCCTTTCCCTTCCTATCGGTATGGGTTATGATTTTAAAGGGATCTACAACATATGGGAACGCAATGTGCAACTCTTTGATGGAGATGAAAAACAAACAATCGGAGAAAAAGCTCATTTTTCTTCCTTGGAAGATCCGCAACTGGAAGCTGCAATCGGGGTTTCTGCTTTAGAAACACTAAAAGAAGAATTGGAACTTATTGATGGGGTTTACCCAACTTTTGACCGAGAAGCTTATCTGGCGGGAAAACTCCAACCCGTTTTGTTCGGCTCTGCTTTAAACAACTTTGGCGTCCAAGAACTGCTGAATTGCTTTGTCGAAATTGCCCCTGAACCCCTTTCTAAAAATTCGGAAGAACGCCTTATTGAACCTCACGAAGAAGCTTTTAGTGGCTTTGTATTTAAAATTCACGCCAATATGGATCCCAATCATCGTGACCGTTTGGCATTTATCAAAGTGGTTTCGGGAACCTTTCAGCGCAATACGCCTTACCTACACGTTCGGCTGAATAAGAAACTAAAGTTTTCTTCGCCCAATACTTTTTTTGCAGAGCGTAAAGAAATTGTTGACACCTCCTACCCTGGCGATATTGTTGGACTTCACGATACGGGGAATTTTAAAATTGGCGATACCCTTACGGGTGGTGAGCAATTGCACTTTAAAGGCATCCCCAGCTTTTCTCCGGAGCACTTTCGCTACATTAACAACAACGACCCCATGAAAGCCAAACAATTGACCAAAGGAATTGACCAACTAATGGATGAGGGTGTGGCCCAATTGTTTACCCTCAACCTCAACGGAAGAAAGGTCATCGGTACGGTTGGTGCTTTACAATTTGAAGTGATCCAATACCGACTGCTCCATGAATACGGTGCCAAATGCGCCTATGAAAATTTAAATGTGCACAAAGCCTGTTGGATTGAAGCCGACGATAAAAGCGAGGCTTTTAAAGAGTTTAAACGCATCAAACAAAAGTTTTTGGCGCAAGACAAAAGTGGACAACTCGTCTTTTTGGCTGACTCTGCCTTTTCACTACAGATGGCGCAAGACCAATACAAAGACTTAGCTTTTCATTTTACCTCGGAGTTTTAAAATCCCGATCGAATCCTTTTTTTTATTAATTTAGTGCAATACAGTACCCAAATCTGTTCTCTAAATCATGAAAAACCTACGGCTAATACCCGATTTTCATAAACCACATGCTATTGACAAAGCTGAATTTGCTTCTGACAAAGAGTTGATTGCATTGGTGAAATCTGAAAAAGGGAAGGTTAAATCTACTGGTAGTTACAAGAGGGTAAACCCGAATACATCACGGCACAGTTTTGCTACCCATTTACCAGAACAAGGAGTGAGTCTAAGATACAGACAAACCCTGCTTGGGCATACTAGTTTAAAAACAACAGAGATCTATCCCCATGTAAGTAAAAAATCTCTTGCAAATAGTATGAACCCCTTAGACCAACTTGTAGAGATGCAACATGCTGATAATAAGGTAATTGAAAACAGTAAAACAAATTAAAATATAAAAGAAATAAACGCTACTAAACCAATACCGAAAAAATGCTAGGGATCAAAATAAAAAACCCTCCAAAAGGAGGGTTGATTTTTAAGCTTCACCGGTGGGTCCAAAGTTTAATGGGATCGGTGGAGGATCATTTGTTTCTATGGTCCCGTTTGCATTTTCAAAGCGTTGAATGTTTTCGCCAAGTGCTTTGTGAAAGCGTTTGGCATGTTCGGGTGTCAAAATCACTCTTGATTTAACACGGGCTTTGGGTGCTCCGGGCATAACGGTAATAAAATCGACGATAAACTCCGACGTGGAGTGGTTGATGATCGCTAAATTAGAATAGATACCATCTGCTGTATTTTCGTCTATCGCAATATTCAATTGCTTTTCTTTAGGGGCTTTTTTATCACTCATTATTTTAGAAACTAATTTCTTCTTCTTTATCAATCAAAAGACTTTTGTACTCTTCTTTAGATCCTACAATAATATCATTGTAAACTCTAAGTCCAGTACCTGCAGGAATTTTATGCCCCACAATAACATTTTCTTTCAATCCTTCAAGGAAGTCCACTTTACCGTTTACAGCAGCCTCGTTCAATACCTTGGTAGTTTCCTGGAAGGAAGCCGCCGAGATAAAGGACTTGGTTTGTAAGGAAGCACGTGTGATCCCTTGCAATTCTGGAGTTGCTGTGGCAGGAGCAGCATCACGTGCTACAACCAATTGTTTATCTTCTCTTGTCAACAAGGAGTTTTCATCTCGCAACTGACGCGATGAAATGACTTGACCTTGTTTTACGTTTTCAGAGTCACCAACTTCTTCCACAATTTTCATACCGTACAATCCGTCGTTTTCTTGGATAAAGTCATAACGGAATACCAATTGATTTTCTAAGAAAATAGAGTCTCCCGGATCCATAATACGCACCTTACGCATCATCTGACGAACCACAACTTCAAAGTGTTTGTCGTTGATTTTCACCCCTTGCAGTCGATAAACTTCTTGAATTTCATTTACCAAATACTGTTGAACAGCAGAAGGCCCTTTGATTTTAAGAATATCCGCTGGAGTAATAGAACCATCAGAAAGTGGCATACCAGCTTTTACAAAGTCATTTTCTTGAACCAAAATTTGGTTGGATAGTTTGACTAAGTATTTCTTGATGTCTCCAAATTTGGACTCTACAATAATCTCACGATTTCCTCTTTTGATTTTTCCAAAAGAAACGACACCGTCAATTTCAGAAACCACAGCAGGATTTGATGGATTACGCGCTTCAAACAATTCCGTTACTCGAGGTAAACCTCCTGTAATATCTCCCGATTTGGCAGACTTACGAGGTATTTTTACCAAGACTTTACCTTCGTTAATTTGATCCCCTTCATTTACAATCAAGTGAGCTCCTACAGGTAAGTTGTACGAACGTAAGATGTTTCCTTTTTTATCAGCAATCGACAAGGTTGGGATCAACTTTTTATTTCTCGATTCAGAAATTACTTTTTCTTGGAATCCAGTTTGCTCATCAATCTCTACCTGATAGGTCAATCCTTGTTCAATGTTTTCAAATACAATTTTACCCGTAAATTCTGAAACAATAACTCCGTTAAACGGATCCCATTTACAGATTACCGTATCCTTTTTGATCTTAGCTCCTTTTTTGATGTGGAGCGAAGAACCGTAAGGAATGTTGTTGGTACTTAAAACACTTTTAGTTTTGCTGTCTAAAATCTTGATTTCAGAGGTTCTAGAAATAACGATTTCTGCATCTTCTCCGTCGGCGTCTTTACCTTGAACCGTTTTCAAATCTTCGATTTCGGCAATACCATCAAATTTGGCAAGTAACTTATTCTCTTCAGAAATGTTTCCTGCAACTCCACCTACGTGGAAGGTTCTTAGGGTCAACTGCGTACCCGGTTCTCCAATAGACTGAGCTGCAATAACCCCTACTGCTTCACCACGCTGAACCATTTTACCAGTCGCTAAGTTTCTACCGTAACATTTTGCGCAAATTCCGTGTTTCGCAGCACATGTTAGCGGAGAACGCACTTCAACAGATTCTATCGGAGCTGCTTCAATTAGTGCTACTTGCTCGTCTTTGATTTCTTTCCCTGCTTCCATGATAACATCATTGGATCGAGGATCAACAATATTTTGCAAGGCTACACGGCCTAGGATTCGTTCTCCTAAGGTTTCAACGATCTCCTCATTTTTCTTTAAAGGCTTCACCTCTACACCGCGAAGAGTTCCACAGTCTTCGATATTGACAATAACATCCTGAGAAACATCGTGTAAACGTCGGGTAAGATACCCTGCATCTGCCGTTTTTAATGCTGTATCTGCCAATCCTTTTCGAGCACCGTGAGTTGAAATGAAGTACTCCAAAATGGAAAGTCCTTCTTTAAAATTAGAAAGAATCGGATTTTCAATAATTTCTCCTCCTCCAATGTTTGATTTCTTTGGTTTGGCCATCAAACCACGCATACCGGTCAACTGACGAATCTGCTCTTTAGATCCACGAGCCCCAGAATCCAACATCATGAATACTGAGTTAAATCCTTGCTGATCTTCACTGATTCGCTTCATCGCCAACTCAGTCAATTTAGCATTGGTAGAAGTCCAAATATCAATGACCTGATTGTATCGTTCGTTATTAGTTATCAGTCCCATGTTGTAGTTTCCAATAACGCCGTCTACTTGGCTATTGGCTTCGTCAATCATGGTGATTTTTTCCGGTGGAATAATGATATCTCCTAAACTGAATGATAATCCCCCTTTAAAAGCAAAGCCATAACCCATGCCTTTAATTTTATCTAAAAACTCCGCTGTTTCTGGCACACTAGTTACCTTGAGGATGTCCCCAATAATTTCACGTAAGTTTTTCTTGGTCAATACCACATTGAAATAGCCAGCTTCTTCAGGAACCACCTCGTTAAAGAGAACACGTCCTACAGTGGATTCAATAATTTGGTAAACCAATTCACCTTTCTCATTAAAATCCTTAGCTCTGATCTTAATCATCGCATTGAGATCAACTCGCTTTTCGTTCAATGCAATATGCACCTCTTCGGTAGAATAAAAAATCAATCCTTCTCCTTTGACTTTAACCTTTGGAGTTGACTTTTTCGCTTTGGTCATGTAGTAAAGTCCCAAAACCATGTCTTGCGAAGGTACCGTAATCGGTGATCCGTTAGCGGGATTTAAAATGGAGTGAGAAGCCAACATTAACAGCTGGGCTTCCAAAATTGCTTCGGGTCCTAAAGGCAAGTGAACCGCCATTTGATCTCCGTCAAAGTCGGCGTTAAATGCAGTACAAACCAATGGATGTAACTGAATTGCCTTTCCTTCGATTAACTTGGGTTGAAAAGCCTGAATCCCCAAACGGTGTAGTGTGGGAGCACGATTTAAAAGTACTGGGTGTCCTTTTAATACATTTTCTAGAATATCCCAAACTACGGGTTCTTTTCTGTCAATAATCTTTTTGGCTGATTTAACCGTTTTTACAATACCTCTTTCGATGATCTTACGAATAATAAAAGGTTTGTAGAGCTCCGCAGCCATTCCCTTGGGAAGTCCGCATTCAAAAAGCTTTAATTCGGGTCCCACAACAATTACTGAACGTGCAGAATAATCTACTCGTTTCCCTAATAAGTTTTGACGAAAACGTCCTTGCTTTCCTTTTAATGAATCTGAAAGTGATTTTAAAGGTCGGTTAGAATCGGTTTTTACAGCTGAAGACTTCCGTGTATTGTCAAACAAAGAATCAACCGATTCTTGCAACATACGCTTCTCATTTCTCAAAATTACTTCAGGTGCTTTGATCTCAACCAATCGCTTCAAACGATTGTTACGGATGATTACTCTACGGTACAAATCATTTAAGTCTGAAGTCGCAAAACGTCCTCCGTCTAGGGGAACTAAGGGTCTCAATTCTGGCGGAATAACGGGGATCACTTTCATGATCATCCATTCCGGTAGGTTTTCACCTCGTTCGTTAGCGTCTCGGAACGCCTCAACTACTTGTAGTCTTTTAAGAGCTTCCGTCTTTCTTTGCTTGGATGTCTCATTATTTGCTTTATGACGTAATTCGTAAGACAAGGCTTCCAAATCAATACGGGATAGCAATTCAATCAGACACTCTGCACCCATTTTAGCAATGAATTTTTCGGGATCATTGTCTTCTTTGTACTGGTTTTCAACTGGAATTTGCTCCATTGCATTAAGGTATTCCTCTTCTGTCAAGAAATCCATGGGCTGAAGTGGCTCCCCTTCTTCGTTTTTAGCAATACCAGGTTGAATGACTACATAACGCTCGTAATAAATGATCATGTCCAACTTCTTAGATGGTAATCCAAGTAGGTATCCAATTTTGTTCGGTAAAGAACGGAAGTACCAAATGTGCGCCACTGGGACTACCAAATTGATATGACCCACACGATCACGACGTACTTTCTTTTCAGTGACCTCTACCCCACATCGATCACAAACAATTCCTTTGTAACGGATTCTTTTATACTTTCCACAAGCACATTCGTAATCCTTTACAGGACCGAAAATTCGCTCACAAAAAAGTCCGTCACGTTCGGGCTTATGCGTTCTGTAATTGATGGTTTCAGGCTTGAGTACCTCACCTCTGGAATTTCCTAGAATAATTTCCGGAGAGGCTAATCCAATAGCAATTTTATTGAATTTTTTTTGTGTAATGATTTCGTTATTTCTAGCCATTGCTAAGTGTCTTCTAATGTTATGTTATTCTTCCAATCTAATGTCTAATCCTAATCCTTTAAGCTCGTGCATAAGAACGTTAAATGACTCGGGTAAACCCGGTTCAGGTAAAGTATCTCCTTTCACTATGGCTTCATAGGTCTTGGCTCTACCAATCACGTCATCAGATTTGACGGTCAGAATTTCTTGTAGGGTGCTCGATGCTCCATAAGCTTCAAGTGCCCAAACTTCCATTTCTCCAAATCGCTGCCCTCCAAATTGTGCTTTACCTCCTAAAGGCTGTTGCGTAATTAAAGAGTAGGGCCCAATGGATCGCGAGTGCATCTTGTCATCAACCATATGTCCGAGTTTTAGCATGTAAATAACCCCAACAGTAGCCGGTTGATCGAAACGCTCTCCCGTACCTCCATCATACAAATAAGAGTGTCCGTAAAGCGGTACGTTTGCTTTTTCAGTTAATGCATTAATCTCTTCAATGGTAGCTCCGTCAAAAATTGGTGTGGCGTATTTCTCTCCTAGATTTTGTCCAGCCCAACCTAATACGGTTTCATAAATCTGTCCAATATTCATTCGAGAGGGTACCCCTAGTGGATTTAAAACGATGTCTACCGGAGTTCCATCTTCCAAAAACGGCATTTCTTCTTCACGTACAATTCGAGCAACAATACCCTTATTTCCGTGACGTCCTGCCATCTTATCTCCTACTTTAAGTTTTCGTTTTTTGGCAATGTAAACTTTTGCTAGTTTCTTAATTCCAGCAGGAAGTTCATCCCCAACACTGATCGTAAATTTCTCTCTACGTAAGGCTCCTTGCAGATCGTTTTCTTTGATTTTGTAATTGTGAATCAAATCAGCAATCAGCTCATTGGTTTCTTTAGTGGTAGTCCAAGATCCTTTAGTAAGATGCGTGTAATCCTCTACTGAAGATAACATCTTAAGTGTGTATTTTTTCCCTTTTGGAAGTACATCTTCTCCCAGATCATTTTGTACGCTTTGACAAGTTTTACCGTTTACAATCGTAAATAGTTTTTCAACCAAAACAGCTTTTAAAGCATCAAACTTTTCGTCATAAGCTGTTTCAAGAATTTCTAATTCTTGTTTGTCTTGATTTCTTTTGCGTTTGTCTTTAACCGAACGCGTAAAGAGTTTTTTGTCAATAACCACTCCTTGAAGTGATGGTGGTGCTTTTAAAGATGCATCTTTAACATCACCTGCCTTATCACCAAAAATGGCACGCAATAATTTTTCTTCTGGAGTAGGGTCAGATTCTCCTTTCGGGGTAATCTTTCCGATTAGGATATCTCCTGAACTTACTTCGGCACCAATTCGGATCATTCCATTTTCATCCAAATCTTTTGTAGCTTCCTCGCTAACATTTGGAATGTCATTGGTTAATTCTTCAGTACCCAATTTGGTGTCTCTTACATCCAGTGAATATTCATCAATGTGAATGGAGGTAAAAATATCTTCACGAACTACTTTTTCAGAAATTACAATTGCATCCTCAAAGTTGTATCCTTTCCATGGCATAAATGCCACTTTCATGTTACGTCCCAGAGCAAGTTCTCCTGTTTCGGTAGCGTAACCCTGACATAGTACCTGACCTTTAGAAACTCGATCTCCTTTTTTGACAATCGGCTTAAGATTGATACAGGTTCCTTGGTTGGTCTTTCTAAACTTGATCAGATTGTACGATTTTAAATTTCCATCAAAACTGATCAGTTCATCTTTCTCTGAAAAATCGTAACGAATCTCTATTCTGTTGGCATCAACATATTCAACAATCCCGTCATTTTCAGCATTGATCAATACACGAGAATCAGAAGCTACTTGCTTTTCCAAACCGGTTCCAACAATGGGAGACTCAGGTCTTAAAAGAGGAACTGCTTGGCGCATCATATTCGATCCCATCAAAGCTCGGTTGGCGTCATCGTGTTCCAAAAAGGGAATCAATGATGCTGAAATTGAAGCAATCTGATTGGGTGCTACATCTGTGTAGTTTACTTTGTCTGGAGTAACTAACGGGAAATCTGCTTGATCACGCGCAATTACTTTCTCACTTTTTATTTTTCCTGACTTGTCAAAATCAATATTGGCTTGAGCAATTAGTTGGTTTTCTTCCTCCTCTGCACTTAGATAAATGGTCTCTTTCAGGTTGATTACACCATTTTCTACTTTTCGGTAAGGGGTTTCAATAAAGCCAAGGTTGTTGACTTTTGCATAAACACCAAGGGACGAAATCAATCCGATATTCGGTCCTTCAGGAGTTTCAATAGGACATAATCTTCCGTAATGGGTGTAATGTACATCACGAACCTCAAATCCTGCACGTTCTCTAGAGAGTCCTCCAGGTCCTAATGCAGAAAGTCTTCTTTTGTGTGTAATTTCAGCTAGTGGATTCGTTTGATCCATAAACTGAGACAATTGATTGGTTCCAAAGAAGCTGTTGATCACGGACGATAGTGTCTTTGCATTGATCAAATCAATAGGAGTAAAGACCTCGTTGTCACGTACGTTCATTCGCTCACGAATGGTTCTAGCCATTCGAGCCAACCCCACACCAAACTGAGAAGACAATTGTTCCCCAACCGTTCTTACACGTCGGTTAGAAAGGTGATCAATATCATCGATCTCTGCTTTAGAGTTTATCAATTCAATCAGATACTTAATGATGGTAATAATATCAAGTTTGGTTAAAACCTGTTTGTCCATCTCAACATCCAACCCTAACTTTTTGTTCATTCTGTATCGTCCTACCTCACCGAGGTTGTAACGTTGATCAGAGAAAAATAATTTGTCGATAATCCCTCTAGCTGTATCCTCATCTGGCGGTTCAGCATTTCGCAGCTGACGGTAAATATGTTCTACCGCTTCTTTTTCTGAATTGGTTGGATCTTTTTGTAACGTATTGTAGATGATGGCGTAATCTGACATATGTGCATCCACTTTGTGAAGCAGTATGGTCTTGACTCCAGCATCTAGAATTTCATCAATGTGTTCTTTTTCGATGACTGTATCACGGTCAATGATAATTTCATTACGTTCAATAGAGATTACTTCACCAGTATCTTCATCTACAAAGTCTTCATGCCAAGTTTTTAAAACACGCGCTGCGAGTTTTCTTCCTAATGTCTTTTTAAGTCCTGTTTTTGAAACTTTTGCTTCTTCAGCCAGATCAAAAATTTCCAAAATATCTCGATCGTGCTCAAATCCTATGGCTCTAAAAAGAGTGGTAACAGGTAATTTTTTCTTACGATCGATGTAAGCGTACATAACGCTGTTGATATCGGTAGCAAATTCAATCCAAGAACCTTTGAATGGAATTACACGAGCAGAATACAATTTGGTTCCATTGGCGTGGAAAGATTGTCCAAAAAAGACCCCTGGCGAACGGTGTAGTTGAGAAACCACAATACGTTCAGCACCGTTGATCACAAAAGTACCACTTGGAGTCATGTAAGGTATCGTACCCAAGAAAACATCTTGAACAATTGTTTCAAAATCTTCATGTTCTGGATCAGTACAATACAATTTAAGACGTGCTTTTAGTGGCACAGAATAAGTCAATCCTCTTTCGATACACTCTTGTATGGAATACCGTGGCGGATCAACGAAGTAATCTAAAAATTCAAGTACGAATTGATTTCTTGTATCTGAAATTGGAAAGTTTTCTTTAAACGTATTGAAGAGACCTTCTTCGTTACGTTCGTCAGATTTTGTTTCGAGTTGGAAAAAATCCTGGAATGACTTGATTTGAATATCGAGAAAATCAGGATAATTTGGAGAGTATTGTGCTCCTGCGAAATTGATTCTTTGACTCTTTGAACTTGGCATCTAACTATTTTTTAATGGTCATAACTACTAAAACGGGGCGGTAACGGCTATAAAAGGGTATAGGCCTTTGGAAAAATCCAAAAGCCTATGCCTTAATGGTATGGATTGAGACTACTTGAGCTCAACCTCAGCACCAGCTTCTTCTAATGATTTTTGAAGCGCTTCCGCTTCATCCTTAGCAATACCTTCTTTCAAAGGGCTTGGTGCATTGTCAACAAGTTCTTTAGCTTCTTTAAGCCCAAGACCTGTTAACTCTTTTACTAATTTTACTACAGCAAGTTTAGAACCACCGGCTGCTTTGAGGATTACGTCAAATTCTGACTTTTCCTCTGCTGCTGCATCTCCAGCACCACCTGCAGGTCCAGCTACAGCAACAGCTGCTGCTGCGGGCTCTATACCGTACTCATCTTTTAAAATATCAGCCAATTCATTGACTTCTTTTACTGTCAAATTGACTAATTGTTCTGCGAATTCTTTTAAATCTGCCATGTTATTAATTTTTCTGTTTGATTTTTAATATGTGTATTCGAGTGCGTACTTTTTTGGGTCAGGATGTGCGTTCTGAAAGTGTTTTGAGTATTCCAGAAAGTTTCCCGCCTCCTGACTGAAGCGCTGAAACCACATTTTTAGTTGGTGATTGTAACAATGAAATAATATCACCAATCAATTCTTCTTTAGATTTGATGGCCACTAAGGCATCAATCTGATCGTCTCCAATGTAAACGGATTCTTCGATGAAGGCTCCTTTTAAAATGGGCTTATCAGACTTTTTTCTAAAGTTCTTGATCACCTTCGCAGGTGCGTTTCCTGATTCAGAAAACATTAACGAAGTATTCCCTTTCAGGATCTCCGTCAACTCTCCAAAGTTCTGGTCGGAAGCTTCCATTGCTTTAGCGAGTAAGGTATTCTTAACCACTTGCAGTTTGATGTTCTCTTTAAAACAAGCACGTCGTAACGCACTGGTTTGAGCTGCATCTAGTCCTGCAATATCAGCTAAATAAAGAGTTTTTACTCCTGCTAAAGCTTCTTTAAGGTTTTCTATTGCGTCGTTTTTCTCTTGTCTAGTCATTTGCTTAAATTTTGTTCGTTAACCCAATTTTGCATCAACAGGGATACTTGGACTCATGGTACTCGACATGAAAACACTTTTAACATAAACCCCTTTTGTTGTTGAAGGTTTCAGTTTCATGATGGTTTTTAATAACTCATCTGCATTTTCGTAAATCTTTTCCGGTGCAAAAGAGGCTTTACCGATTGCAGCATGTATGATCCCGGTTTTGTCAACTTTAAAATCGATCTTACCTCCTTTTACATCAGCTACTGCCTTTTTAACATCCATTGTTACCGTTCCTGTTTTAGGGTTTGGCATTAGACCACGAGGTCCTAATACACGTCCTAAAGGTCCTAGTTTTCCCATAACACTGGGCATGGTAACAATCACGTCTACATCCGTCCAACCGTCTTTGATCTTCTGAAGGTATTCGTCTAATCCTACAAAGTCAGCACCTGCTTCTTTAGCATCGGCTTCTTTATCTGGAGTTACCAGGGCTAAAACACGAACATTTTTTCCCGTTCCATGAGGTAGAGTTACTACACCACGAACCATTTGATTGGCTTTTTTGGGGTCAACACCCAACCGAATTGCCATATCAATACTTGCATCAAATTTTGTATTGGTAATATCTTTTACCAACGCAGAAGCTTCTTTAAGGGTGTAGAGGTTTTTAGGGTCCACTTTAGCCCGTGCTTCTTTTTGTTTTTTGGTTAATCTCGCCATTGCTTGGTTTTAATAAATTAAAAAGGAGCTTGTCCAGAAATTTTGAATCCCATTGAACGAGCTGTACCGGCTACCATTTTCATGGCAGACTCAACGGTAAATGCATTCAAGTCAGGCATTTTATCCTCAGCGATGAGTTTTACCTGATCCCAAGTGACTGTTGCCACTTTTGTTCGGTTGGGTTCTCCGGAGCCTTTTTTAGCTTTGGCTGCTTCCATCAGTTGAACGGCCGCTGGCGGTGTTTTGATGACAAATTCAAATGACTTGTCAACATACACAGTAATCGCAACCGGTAATACTTTACCTGGTTTATCTTGGGTTCTTGCATTAAACTGTTTGCAAAATTCCATGATATTGACTCCTGCGGCACCGAGCGCGGGTCCAACCGGTGGCGACGGATTCGCAGCACCTCCCCGAACTTGTAGTTTTAAAACTTTACTTACTTCTTTTGCCATTGTTTCATTTAATTTAGGAAAATGTGTTCGTGGAAGCGGCACACTTTTTCCTGAGTTATTAGTGTAACATTTATAATTTTTCTACTTGCATGTAACTCAATTCCAGTGGGGTCTTTCTTCCAAAGATTTTCACCATGACTTCGAGTTTGCGTTTTTCTTCGTTCACTTTTTCTATTGCTCCTGTAAAACCGTTAAAAGGTCCGTCAATTACTTTGACGTTTTCACCCATATTAAAGGGTATGGCTACGTGTTCTGCAGTTAAGGCCAATTCATCTACTTTACCGAGCATTCGATTAACTTCTGATTCTCTTAATGGAATCGGGTCTCCCCCTTTAGTTTCGCCAAGAAAACCAATAACGTTGGTTACCGATTTAATAATGTGAGGAAGCTCTCCTGTTAAGTTGGCTTTTACCATGATGTATCCTGGAAAATAAACACGCTCTTTATTTATTTTTTTTCCATTGCGAATCTGAATTACTTTTTCTGTGGGCACGAGGATATCTTCAACCAAGTGGTCGTATCCAAAGCGGTTGACTTCGGACATGATGTAGTCTTTAATCTTCGCTTCTTGTCCGCTTACCGCACGAACAACATACCATTTTTTATCTTTTACAGTAGTTGCCATCTGTTATCCTATGAGATTAAAGTAAAACTGAATCACTCGAGACAATACGGTATCGGCACCCCAAATGGCTAAAGAAAATAAAACGGAAAACACCAACACGATAACTACTAGGCGTTGAAGTTCAGACCGCTCTGTCCAAGAGACATTATTTTTGAGTTCTTCGAAGGAATCTTTAATGTATGAAATCATGTTCTACTTTTACTTTTTTAGCACGGGTTGAGAGGCTCGAACTCCCGACACCTGGTTTTGGAGACCAGTGCTCTACCAACTGAGCTAAACCCGTTTTTATTTGACACAAAAGGTATCCGCCTTATGACGGACACCTTCAGGTCATTTTAAAAACATCTTAACTAGTCTAAAATCTCAGTTACCTGACCAGCTCCTACCGTTCTTCCACCTTCACGAATCGCGAAACGAAGTCCGATACTTAATGCAATTGGTTGAATCAAATCAACGTTAATTGTTAAGTTATCACCAGGCATAACCATTTCTACTCCATCAGGAAGGGAAATATTACCTGTTACGTCAGTTGTTCTAACATAAAACTGAGGTCTGTAGTTGTTGTGGAATGGTGTGTGACGTCCACCTTCTTCTTTTTTCAAGATGTACACCTCTGCTTTGAATTTAGCGTGAGGAGTTACTGAACCTGTTTTACAAAGAACCATTCCTCTTTTGATGTCCGTTTTCTCGATTCCTCTTAAAAGGATTCCAACGTTATCTCCAGCTTCGCCACGGTCTAAGATTTTACGGAACATTTCTACTCCAGTAATGGTAGATTTCATTTTTTCAGCACCCATACCGATGATGTCAATTTCATCTGCAGTATTTGCAACACCAGTCTCAATTCGTCCTGTTGCTACTGTACCACGTCCTGTAATAGAAAATACGTCTTCTACAGGCATTAAGAAATCCTTATCAACATCACGCTTTGGTAATTCAATCCATGTGTCAACTTCTTCCATTAACTTTAATACAGTATCAACCCATTTTTGCTCTCCATTGAGTGCTCCAAGTGCTGAACCTAAAACTACGGGTGTGTTGTCACCATCATAGTCATAAAAAGAAAGTAATTCTCTTACTTCCATTTCAACTAATTCTAATAATTCTTCATCGTCAACCATGTCCGCTTTGTTCAAGAAAACAACAATACGAGGTACACCAACCTGGCGTCCTAAAAGGATGTGTTCTCTAGTTTGTGGCATGGGACCATCTGTTGCCGCAACAACAAGAATAGCACCGTCCATTTGAGCAGCTCCAGTAACCATGTTCTTTACATAGTCGGCGTGACCTGGACAGTCTACGTGAGCATAGTGACGATTGCCTGTTTGGTATTCTACGTGAGAAGTGTTAATGGTAATCCCTCTTTCTTTCTCTTCAGGAGCGTTATCGATTTGATCGAAGCTTCTAGCTTCAGAGAATCCTGCGTCTGCCAATACTTTTGTGATTGCAGCAGTAAGAGTCGTTTTACCGTGATCTACGTGACCAATTGTTCCAATATTTAAGTGGGGTTTCGACCGGTCAAATGTTTCTTTAGCCATAATTGTTGTTGTTTCTTTGTTATTTTTAGGAGCGCAAATTTATTAATTTTTTTTATTCCATTGATTCTTTTACGCATTTTTTTTAATTAAATTCTATAAATTTTAAACTATTTGTCGATCCGTTACTCATCACATGCCCCGTAACATTCTATCTTATTCAAATTCAGATGCTTATTTTTAAAAAAAAGGAAACCGTTTCCCTATTTTTTTTTAAGCTTTCTATCAAAAGGTTTTTGTTACTTTGACACGTAGATTTCGCATTGCTAATGTGAGTTTAAAAACAGATCTTCAATATGAATTTATGCATTGTCATTCCGTGCTACAATGAAGCAAACAGGATTCCATTATCTGACTTTGATAAATTCCTCAAAAGTAATCTCGATGCAACCCTTTACTTCGTAAATGACGGATCTTCTGACAAAACCCAAGAGCTTTTACTAAATTTCAAAGAAAAGCACTCATCAAACATTGAGGTAATTCAACTGTCCAAGAATTTAGGCAAGGGAAATGCAGTTCGTCAAGGCATGCAGCGGGCTTTAAAAAATAAAGATCATGATGTTTTTGCTTTTTTAGATGCCGATCTTTCCACCTCACTAGAGGAATGTTCACAGCTCTCGAAATTGATACAAAATAAAACATCCTTTGTATTTGGTTCACGAATTAAAAAAATGGATAATACCATCAAACGAAAATGGTTTCGATTCCTTATTGGTAGAATGATTGCAACAGCGATCTCAAACGCGCTTCAATTGGCGGTTTATGACACCCAATGTGGGTGTAAACTTTTTTCAAGAAAAACAGCTGAACTTGCTTTTGAGCGAGCATTTATCTCTTCATGGCTTTTCGATGTTGAGGTTTTTTTTCGATTGAAAAATCATTTCGGTATTGCCAATTTTAAAGCTATTAGCTCAGAAGTTCCCCTAAAAAATTGGAAAGATCAAGGAGACTCGAAAATCAAATGGACGTACGGGTTTAAAATGTGGTTTGATTTATTAAAAATTAAACGTGAATACCCATGATAAATAAGATTCAAAACTACGTTTACCCTGTACGTTACGCTTTACTCTTTTGGACGCTCGTAGGCATCCGAATGTATTTTAACGGGGTGCTCCCTTTGATGGATAAAACGGAAGCTCGCTATGGAGAAATTGCTCGATTGATGCGTGAAACGGGAAATTGGATTACCCCACAAATAGATTATGGCGTGCCGTTTTGGGCCAAACCTCCCTTATCAACTTGGGCATCTGCTCTTTCTATCCGTCTTTTTGGTTCTGCTGAATTTTTTGTTAGATTTCCTTATTTACTCTTATTTGTGGGTATGGCATTTTACTTAGGAAGGTACCGAAACCCAAATCAACAATCCTATTACCTCCCCGGAATTATCCTATTGAGTATTCCTGAATTTTATTTACATGCTGGAGTTGTCTCTACCGATAGCTTTTTGTGCTTTAGCATTGCACTTACGATGCTTGGATTTTGGGAATCGTTAAAAGATCAGGCAAAAGCCTTTTGGGGGTATTTGTTTTTTACGAGCTTGGGCTTGGGACTCCTTGCCAAAGGACCGATTATTGGAATCTTAACCCTTCCCCCTATTTTCTTATGGACATTATTTAACAAAAACATAAAAAAAGTTTTTTCTAAACTGCCTTGGGTAGGAGGAATCTTACTAATGTTGGGAATCAGTATTCCTTGGTATGTTTTGGCAGAACTGAGTACTCCCGGCTTTTTTGATTACTTTATTATTGGAGAACATTTTGAACGCTATTTGAACTCCGAATGGAAAGGAGATAAATACGGTTTCCCAAAACAGCAGCCCCTGGGAATGGCATGGGTCTTTTTAATTCTTTTCCTTCTCCCCTGGACGGTTGCTCTGATCCGAATATTAATTAAGAAATGGAAGTCTTTAAGACAAGACCCTTGGATTTTATTTTTACTTCTTTGGACCCTCTGGACCCCTTTCTTTTTCACTTCCTCAAAAAGCTTAATTCATCCCTACATACTACCCAGCTGTATTCCAGTTGCACTGATTATTAGTCATTATTGGCAACTATTGAAAAATAAAAAAATATACTTCTCTATTGCCTTTGGCTTACCTGTATTATTGTTTTTAGTTCACCTCAGTGGCTTGGCAAAGCCACTTTATTCACATACTACCGATAAGTTTTTGATCGGTCAAATGGAACCTAGGATCCCCGTATTCTCATTGGATCGAAAAACCTATTCAAGTCAATTTTACACCCAAGGAAAAATCAAAGTGATTGAACATTCAAAGTTAGAGGAGAAACTGCTATCAAAAAATACATTTTACATTCTTTTGAATACGAAACAATGGGAAATCATAAATGATCGTTCAAAATTAAAGTTACAAAGTATTGACTCCAATAAGAAAAGAGGGATTTATCAATTCGGTCCCGTGGTAAAAGATGGGGATTAATTCTAGATTAAAAAATTCCTAAAAGAGTTATGCTAATTGTTTTTTGGTGAACGTTTGTAAAAGTTGATTTTGCCTATCCTGATTACAAAAACATACATCCTTCTAATTCAATTATTTCGCCTGTGTCAAGAAACTCTTTTGAATAATTTTTATCCGATGGACTAAAAATAAATGATTCACCTTCAGTATTTGAAAAATGAAGTAAACCATCAATTACTTTGTATTTGTAGGTTGTTGAATATTCAATTTCATCACTAAACCCATAATAATCATAATCAAACCAGAACTCATCCCACTCATCTTTTTTGATTTTTATATTCCATTTTATTCCATCGTAAGTATTTTCATCTCTTTTCCATCCTTTACAATAGGAGGTGTTATTTTCAATATCTAAGAAGGATATAAAATATATTTTGTTTGAAAATTTTATATCTGAAAAGTCGCCATAATAATTTTCATCATCTGCCCAGATTGTTTCATCATATTTAGCTAAAAACTTACAAGTTTTTGAGACAACACAAAAATCTGTGTAGCTTCGGGGTAAACTAGTGAGTTGTTGTCCACTATTAAAGGTAAAAGGGTCTTGATTTGCAGATTCATATTGCACTATCTCGCTTTTAAAACAAGAAAACATAATGAAAAATAAAAATAGTAAAAGAAATTTTTTCATTTCTAAGTGTTTGTTTGGCGATTGTAAAAACAGTTACAACTAAATGAAACAAATTTAACTATTAAGAAAGGATTTGAAAAATACAGAAAAAGATTTGCGCTTTACTTTTGAAAATATTAGGAAATGAAAAAACTAAAGTTCAGCCACAGAGAAGCAAACCGAGTTGAGTAATCTATTTTTTATAACATGATTTTTTGAAAGACAGTAGAGCCAATGACGAGATTTGAACTCGTGACCTCTTCCTTACCAAGGAAAAAATACACTTTTTTAGTTCTTTTCATACTTACATTCATACCTTATTAATATAGTAAAATCAATACAAATGTGAATATATGCTATTTGTTAAGAAGTTTCAGTAAAGTTTCAGTAAATTTGTTTTATAGTTTTCAACAAGGAAAAGGAGTATGTCATCTCACAAGCTTAGACTAACGCTAGACGCACAGCCACCAAAGGCTGACGGCAGAAATGAAGTATACATTCGCTACACTTACAAAAGAAAATCTAAAAGGAAAGGGACTCAAATAATGGTTTTTGCAAATCATTGGGACAACAAACTTCAAATTATCAAAACAGACTTTGAGAGTAAATACGACAAAAAGGTCATTTCTGAGATCTATGAGATCAAGAAAAAGTTTGGATCAGCCCAAGTTCTTTTAAGAGAGAAAAAGGTAAGCCTCACCGGAGCATTTGAAATATTGATTCCAACTATTTCCATTGATGGACTTCTTGACGACTTCATTGAAAATAACAGCAAACTAACCTCTGGTCAAAAAAGAAAGTACAAACAGTATTTATCAGCGATAGAAAACAAGCATTTAACAGGAGCTAAGTTTTTAGTAAAAGGAAAGCTCAAAATTGATTCTATTGGAGATGTTTCAGTTTGTAATGAGATAGCTACAATCCTTAAGCAATCTTCATTATCAAACAATACAGTGAGAGACTATTTAGAAATGCTAGACGATCTAAGTCGGCTTGCCGGATGTCCTGTAAATAGCATTTTGTTGGTGAGAAACTGCTGCCAAAGAAAACAGATCCTATGCCGAGACTAGTTCAAGTGAAAGATCTAATGCTAGGGATCAACAAAATAAATACGCTACAGGACCTAGAATCGTTTCTGTGGTGGCTATATAGCTTTTGTCTTTTAGGGATCAATACAAGGGATATTTTAAACATTGATGAGTCCTGTATTGTTTCAGATAAGAGCTTAGATCACTATCACCCAGAGGCAAAGTTTATCCCTTTTTGGAAAGATTATGAAAGGAAAGCACATGTTCACATTAGGAGAGGAAAAACAAAGAATCCTATTGTAATGCTTGTTAACCTTTTCCCTACCCTAGTTATAAGAGATTGGTTGCATTACATAGTAGGTCACACAAGACCAGATCTAGTCTATAAAGGAAAGGATAGGTTTAGAATCTTTAACTTTAAAACATTGACAAAAACTGGGAAACCAGATGAAGAGGGAATCAAAAAACAAATCAAATTGCTTGATACATTCGCTGACAAGCAAAAAAAGATGTTTGGCGGGACTACTGCATTAACTAGACAAACAGTTACAACTACAGGGGCTAGAATAGGGATCTCTAGTGACGAATTAAAGAGACAGTTAGGTCATAAGGTCAAAGGAGCGTTTGCACACTACATAGTCACAGAACAAGTTCCTAAGGATGTGAATCATATCAACATTATTAATGAATTTGGAATCATTCAGATTCTATTAACTCTAATGGATTCTTTTGATGAAATTCAGAAGCTGGATTCAAATGGTGATTTGATTTTTACTGAAAACGGACCAATGCTTGAAAAATCAGAAAGAACTGAAACTTTAGATTCAAAAGAGGTGCCATTTAATTTAGATCCTTTTTACTTTCTAGCTAAAATCCCAGCTCCCAGTATTCCTATAGATTCTAAAACAGGCGAGTTTAAAGATCTTAAATCAGGGTATAACCCAGTTGGCGAAATGTTGCTAAGAACCGATCTTACAATTTGGAGTAGAACAGATGAAACTAGATATCAACAACTAATGGAGGATCTAAGTAAAAATTCATTTAAAGTAGTGAATGGAAAGGTCGTTGAGGTTGTTCCTAGTGAAGCAACTTATCCAGACGAACTAAAAGAACTCAAAGCTAAGAAAGAGGCCATGTATGAGGAACTAAACAAAAAGATTTTGAAATCTTTTTTAAAAGCTCACCCATTGATACTTGAAACCCAAAAAGAAATTAAAAACAGAATTGCACCAAACAAAGTCCTAAATCAAGCAAAAAAGCAATTAGGTATTCTAAGTGATTCTAAAGATTAATTACCTTCAGTTATTGGCTCATTAGATTTCCTTAGCTTTAGAGTATGAACATAAATCAAAAAGGACTAGCAGGAGAATTTTATGCTTTAGCTCAACTTACTGCCAGAGGCTATTTCGATGATCTCCACATAGGCAAAAAGAAAATTGTCGC